>JAZUAM010000029.1:0-63704 GCA_045637985.1 Alphaproteobacteria bacterium | reverse complement strand
GATATTATGAGATGGGATTTCTCGGTAATGGGTGCGAAAGCTTATGTTTTACAATTAGCCGAGAACGTTCGCCGCTCTAATGAACAAAAGAACAAAAATGGTGAAATTACAGGCATGGCGCCACTTGGATATGAAAACTATGTAGATGAAAGAGGAAAGAAGTTTGTCAGACCAAAAGAACCTGATGCAACAATAATAAAAAAAATGTTTGAAATGTATTCTCTCGGTAACACAAGCGTTGCTGAACTGGCGCATTATGCCAATATAATGGGCTTAAAAAGCCGCAAAGGTACTCCTATTTCAGTAAACAGCATATATTTTATGATGGATAATACATTTTATTATGGTGAAATGCGAACAATTAGAGGTGTTATGCCACACATCTATAAACCTTTAATTAGTAAAGAACTTTGGGATTTATGCCAAGAACAAAAGGCTTTGAGAGCTGGGGATGTAGGTAAATATTCGCAGAAGCCAGTGGTTTTTAAAGGAATGGTACGTTGCGGCATAACAGGAAGGACATGTCCTTGTGAATTTAAAAAAGGAAAATTTTCTTATATAGTATGCTGGATGAACAATAAAACAAGGAGTTACATAAGAGAAGAATATATTATTAAACAAATTAGTTCCATTCTAAACCGAATAAGACTCCCCAACAATGTGATAATCGAACTCCAAAAGGAATTAAAATCATCAAAAGCATCGGAGAAAAAGTTTTATGCTCAAGAAATCAAAAAACTCCGTGCGGAACAGGATAAACTCAAAGAAAAGCTCAATAATCTGTTTGATTTAAGACTTGATGGGGAACTGGATAGAGAATCATTTGATACCAAACGTAATGAAATACAAGTTAAGATGAACCGTCTAAAAAACAAGGTTTCAGCTCATGAAAAAGCAGATAACAGCTTTGATGAAACAATTTTAGGATTATTAGATATTGCCACACAAGCAGGGTATGTATTTGAGAAATCCAACAATCTTGAACTAAAGAGATTATTGCTGAAATTTGTATTTGAAAGCCTTACTTTAACTGAAGGTGAATTAACATATAAATTAAGATTTCCGTTTAATGAGTTTATTAATAGTAAGATTTTGGTGACACAAGCAACCAAATCATACGAACCGATGCAATCCCTTGCAGAACAAAGGTTACAAGGAAATGATAACGAAAATCTACAAATTGGGGATATAAAATCGTACGAACTCGCTGAAAGCCTTAAAAACAAAAGGCTAGCAAAGAATTTTGCCAGCCTTCTCCAAATTGGTGATCCCAACGGGATTCGAACCCATATTACCACCGTGAAAGGGTGATGTCCTAACCATTAGACGATGGGACCGCCGTAATGACAAGAGGTTTATATATGTATTTTTTTTATAGGTCAAGCATTTTTTTTATTAAATTTAATTTTTTTTCTAAAAACCGACCTATTCATGCTTTAACCGACACTGAGCGTTTTTGTTTTTTATCTACTCTAGTGTCGGATGCAGAGTACTGATTACATAACTTAACGGAACTATTTTGATGCCATTTTTTTGAGCTAACGGCAACCATTCTTTTAGCGCGGCATAGGTTTGGGTTTTGGGATGGCCTATTGCAATAGCATAGCCGTTTTTGCGAGCCAGTTTTTCGGTTTTTGCTAATTGTCCTAAGATATATGCCTTATCGTTATTATTATCCAAAAATACATGGCGGTGCGCATATGCTATTCCGCTATCTGCTGCGGCATCTTCAGCACGAGATTTGGGTGATGTTTTAGAATCAAGAAAATAAAGCCCCTCTTCTCTTAATACTTCCATAACCGCTTTCATTCTGTTGTAATCTTCAGTTAATTTGCTTCCCATATGATTATTAATTCCCTTTATTCCCTTAAACTTTTTCAACATTGTAAGCAAATTCTTTTTTATTTCCGAAAGTGACATTTTTGTAGTCAAAACATCAGGAGCAACATCTACGGAAGTTTGCGCTTCCATCGGCACGTGTACTATTATTTCTTGTCCGTTGTTGATAGAATTTTGTATTTGTTCATCAAGTCTGCGGCCATAGGTTAAAAAAGAAGCTGTCAGAGGAGCTTTTAGAGAGGATATATCGGCAGTCCGTTTCTGACTGATTCCCATATCATCAATAACAATAACCACAACCGGTTTGGAACCAAAATAAGGAGGTTTGTGGTCGGGAATAATGTGTAATCCTTTCATCTTTGGATTTTTGATAGTTGGGTTAATATCTATAATATCATCCGGTAATTTTTCTTCATACAAACTATCAAGAAGTGTGTTCATATCCTCAGGATTTATGTTTAAATCACTGCCGGTTGATGCAACTTTGGATATTTGTTCTTTTATTTCTTCGTTTAATTCGTCAGTATCCATCAAAATTATAGCGGAATCTGCCTCTTTTGCGGTCAATGAATAACCGCATTTCATATCACTGTTATTTTGGCAAAAAAATTCATATCCGGAAATGTTTGCACTGACAACAGTTTCTTCCGGAATTACTGTCGGCATAGTTTTTTCTTGAGGAACTGCTTTGTGAAAATAAATGAACAAACCACCGACTAACAAAAGCACAGCTAAAAGATGGATGCTTTTGAGAAGTATAAACTTACGCTGTGCTTGTGTCAGTTGAGGACGTTTCACAAAATTAATCTTTTCTTCTTAATGTTGGAAAGGCTATAACATCACGAATCGTTTCTGCGCCGGTTAATAAAATCGCCAAACGATCAACACCCATTCCCATACCACCGGATGGAGGAAAACCGTTTTCAAGAGCATTAATGAAGTCTTCATCTAACATCTGAGCCTCATCATCGCCTTTTTCTCTATCGGCACATTGAGCTTCAAAACGTTCACGTTGTTCCAACGGATTTGATAACTCAGAATATGCACATCCCATTTCCATACCGGCAACATAGGCATCAAAATGTTCAACAAGACGCGGATTAGAACGATGAGTCTTAGCCAAAGGAGAAATGTCTCGCGGCATATCCATAACCAGTGTCGGTTGTATTAAATTTGCTTCTACTCTTTCATCAAATACTTCTGATACAACCTTGCCCCAAGAAATACAATCTGATGCATCAACACCGATGCTTTTGGCTAAAGCAATTGCTTCGTCAACGTCTTTGGCCTCCAAGAAATCTATTCCGGTGGCATCTTTAACCAGTTCAAGCATTGATTTTTTTACAAATGGTTGTGCCAAATCAATTTCCGTACCATTAACATTAATAATCGTTGTACCGTTAACAGCCTTGGCAACATAGGCCAATAATGACGGAATTAACTCAGCCATATCATTGTAATCTGCATATGCCTGATAAGCTTCTAATGCCGTAAATTCCGGATTATGTGTCTTGTCGACACCTTCGTTGCGGAAATTGCGACCGATTTCAAATACTTTATCAAAACCGCCGACAACCAATTTTTTTAAATATAACTCCGGAGCAATACGCAAAAACAAATCCATATCTAACGTGTTATGGTGTGTTATAAACGGCTTGGCATTAGCACCGCCCATAATCGGATGCAGCATGGGAGTTTCAACTTCTAAGAAACCGTTTTCTTCAAAATAACGACGAATCGCTGATGTAATAGCACAACGCTTGCGATAAATTTCACGGCTTTCATCATTCATGATAAAATCAACATAGCGTTGGCGATAGCGTGCTTCTACATCTGTAAGACCGTGGAATTTTTCCGGTAAAGGTTGAAGAGATTTTGAAATGATATCAAATTTTTCGGCGGCAATAGATAATTCACCACGCGGAGTACGACGAACATATCCGGAAATACCAACCATATCACCGACATCAAGATTTTTTAACAATTCAAGTTGTTCTTCCGGAAGATGATTTTTATGACAAAATGCCTGAATTTTGCCACTGTTATCTTTGATATCAATAAACATTCCGTTGTTGCGAACGGCCATAGCTCTACCGGCAACAGTAACTCTGTCTTCAGTATCAACACCGGCCTCTAAATCTTTGTATTTTTCCTGTAACTCCGAAGCATAGGCATTAGGCGTAAATTTATAAGGATAAGGATTATAACCTAATTCTTGCAGTTTTTTCAGTTTAACCAAACGAGATTCACGATGTATATTTGTTTCTGTTGACATTTATAGTTCCTTAATTTTTTTGTTTTGCAAATAATTTGCATTCACTATACACGGAGTTTATTTTTTTTCAATAAAAATTGTGTAAAATAATATTTGACTTATACAAAGAACTAAAGTAGAACAAAAATCAGTGGTATTTTTTCGAGAAAGGCAGATTTTATGTTAACTCCAAAGCAATATAAACTTTTGATGTTTATTAATAAAACCCTTAAAGAAACAGGTTGTTGCCCTTCGTTTGACGAAATGAAGGATGCTCTAGGCTTGAAGTCTAAATCAGGAATCCACGCATTAATTGATGCGTTGGTTGAACGAAACTTCTTAAAAAAGTTGCCTCATAAAGCAAGAGCTTTGGAAGTATTGCGTTTGCCTAAACTTAAACCATCAAGTATTATTGCCGAAGAAAAAGCAAAAGAAGAGGCCTTAGCCGGTGCGACAGTTGAGATTCCGCTTTATGGTAAAATTGCGGCAGGAACTCCTATTGAGGCTATTGCCAATGAAACAGAAAAATTTAATGTCCCTCTGGAGATGATCCGCGGTGGTGAGTATTATGCTTTGACAATTGAAGGGGATTCGATGATTGAAGCCGGTATTATGGACGGAGATACCGTTATTATAAAAAAAACCGATACAGCTCATAACGGTGATATTGTGGTGGCTTTGGTTGATAACTGTGAGGCAACGTTAAAACAAATAAAACGTGAAGGACCTGAAGTGTTGTTGATTCCTAAAAATGAAACGTATGAAACAAGGCGTTTACCGGCTGAAAGAGTCAAAGTTCAGGGTATTTTGAGTTCGTTAATCAGAAATTATCACTAATTGAAATTTTAATCTTAAGGCTTATCTCTTTGGAACAGGATTTTGGAAAAAGGAGTATAAGATGCTTAGTGTTGAAAAAATTTCGTTTATACTGATAGTTATTTTTATGCTGTTTGCATGTGCAACTCCGCAAAGGTATAATACGGAACTCAATTCGATGATTGGAGAATCGGAAAGCGACTTGATTGCTAAATTCGGTAAACCGTCTGCAAAAAAAATATTTAGCGATAATACCGAAATATGGGCTTATACTAAGGTGGATAACGTTTTTGTTCCATCTGAAATGTATAATTATAACCAAGGTGATTATGTTAATGATACGGACGGATTGTTTTCGCCTTTTTTGGATACATATCTTTTTTCAAATAATCCGGGAGATATAGGATATAATGCAAAATATATATGTAAGACATTGTTTATGTTGCAAAACGGAAAAATTGTAGCGTGGAAATGGCAAGGTAATGATTGTAATTTTTAATGATTTTATAAACCTTATTAAACTAAATCTTAACTTTAATCTGTTTGACTCTTTTTAACGTCAGAAAAAAATACGAGTCTATGATTCCAGTAAGGAATAATAACAATAAAAAAGGCATAAAAAATGGATTTCGGACTGGAAATACAGCAAAAATTTAAGCGAAACTGGTTATTTTTAATCAGTGGTTTTATTTTGGTTTATTTCGGATTTAATATTTTTTGCGGCGAACGTAATATTTATCGTTATTTTGCATTAAAAAAAGAAATTGCCGTGGCATTAAAGACTGCAGAACGTTACGAACTTGAACGGCAGCAGTTGCAAATGAAAGTTCAGCACTTGTCTGATTTGAGCTTGGATGCGGATCTTTTGGATGAAAGAGCAAGAGTCGTATTAAATATGGCTGCTGACGATGAGTTTATAATCTTAGATAAAGATATTTAAATACCTTTATTTTCCACCATTACCACCATTACCGCCATTTGATGGAGGGGTTTTGGAACATCTGTTTGACAAGTTTGTTCTTAAACCGCTACCGGCAACAAACGGTTGGGTAAATGTTTCGCCTTGCGAAGTTATCAATAAAGTGTTGCTTTCTATTGCCGGATGAAAATTGCCGTCTTTTCCTTTTATCTCAAGGAACGGAATTGCTAATGTGCTTTCTTTTCTGACTGTTTTGATACTGTTGTGTTTTTGGTATCGCCCATCAGCAAAAGTAAAATATACCTCTTTAGTATCAAAAAGATGAGCTAACCGATGGGGATCATTGTCACTGGGATGAAAACTTATGGTGGAAGCGACATTATCCTCATTATTATATAAACTATTACAATTATCGAATAAACCACCATATTTACGTTCAACAACATGATGATCGGTTTGTTTTTGTACGGTATTTTTGCCGGAAATATAATCTCCTCGACTAAGAGATTCTATCCATTTATCAAGATGCTTAGGCGAAGGAGCATTAGCTTCAAGATGTTGATATAACCTTTTCGCTTGTTCTTTATTTTCTTGAGCAAATTTTTTCCACTCCAATCTGTAATCAATTTTTTTGTTGCCGTCAAAATAACAATCAACAAAAGAATTATAAATTTCATTCATAAGGGATTTATCTGCCTTAGGTCCGAGTTTACAAGCTTTACCTATTCCGGCAAGTAAGGCTATTTGTTTATTTTTCTTATTCTTACACCCACCTTTTTTACGCATATCATCTAAAATATCACCTGATACCTCTCTGGCTCCTTCGGGGCATTCTTTTTCTGTGGTAATATATTTGAAAGAAATACGATAGCCGTGTTTAGCCATAATTTGATTCATTACCAAAAACTGATTTTTGAAAAATTTGTCTTTGTTAGCCAGAGCCATTCCCTGAGAAAAAACCTCTTGTAAGAAAATGTCTTTGGCAATTTCGCGAGGAAGCGAAGTCCCTGCTATTTGGTTTATAACGGCATCTTGATTTGATGATTTATCATTATAATCAGACATAAATCCTTTTACGAGGCTTGATATCTCTGTTCTTCGATTGATTCCGACGGCTTCGGCAATACGTCGTTGGTAATAACTCTGCATTTTGTTTTCCGGCGTTTCGTAAAGGTGCCACACGTCAGGAGAATAAATTGCTCCATCAAAAACCATATTTCGTAATTTGTCTTGACAACCATCTGTATTTTGTTTCGGTAACAATGTTTTTAATAAAGATTTTCCGGCAGAATTACTTAAAGCCAAAGCCTCAAACAATTTGTAATTATCCAAATTTTTGATGATAGATTGAACCGTCTTTTTTAATGTCCCGACAACATCTTCACGTTCTCTGATAAGTTGTGATATTTCTTTGGTCAAGGCTTCTCTTTCTTGAGCCAACTTTTCTTCTTTTGCCTTATCATTTTTAGCTTTTTGCGCTATGGCTTTGGCTTGTTTACCTGCAACTTTGCCGATAGCGGTTGCAAAACTTTTACTCTTTTTAACTTCCGACAGCTCTTTGAATGCCTCATCAGTAATTTTGCGATAACGAGATTTTATACTTTTGTCAATATGCCCGTTTTCATTACTAAAACAAGTTCCTTCAACAGCCAGGCTTGTTTTGAATTCGTATGTTCCGACAGTAAATGTATAACTGCTACGATTGCGAGAAACACCGATACTTTCACAAGTATCTAAAGCTTTTAACATCGCTTTATCGCCTTCGTGCTTTTTGATTATGATAGCTTTGATTTCTTCTTTAATTGAACTGACAATTTCATCATCTTGAAGTTTTGTATCTGAAGAAGTTTGTTTTTTGACTGTCTTGACAGGAGAAGTTTTGCCAATATTTTTAAGTTGCTCTTGTTTTTCTTTCAGTGTTTTATCAATGGAAGATATCTTTTGGCGGATGTTGTTAAAATCGGTAATTGTTTGAGGTGAAGCCATATCAACAATTTGAGGAGAAAGTTTTATTTGTTCAACATTAATACCTTCAAGCAGCGTTGTAAGATAGTCTTTTGATGAACGAACGGTATCGGTTAATATCTCGGAAATTGATTGTTTGTTGGCTTGAGCCGCAACAGGCAATGCTTGAACATAGGCTTTGAAAATTTGTTCAACCAATTTGCCGTTTGCTTCTCCGGTACGATAACGCCTGACCAAATCCTTAAGATTGTACAAAATATTAACTTCATCGACAGCCGATAAAACAACTTTACCACTATTCATCATCTGCGCAACCTCTTAGTTTTCTTTGTTTTATTATATTATAGCGCTAAAATTTTTTTTTGCAAATAAAATTGTTGAAATAGACAAAAAAATATGATATAAGGGGGAACATTCGAATATATTAAAAAGATAAGCATTATGGTTACAAAATTGGGTCTGCCTTTTTTCGCGCAGCATCTGCAGGCGGACGTAAGAGATTTAAATTATGTCATTATAAAGCGAAAATATAATGACAAGAGTATTCCTTCTTATTTCGCTCCGGCGATAGAGATAGATGGAATTGCAAATTATGTATACTCTCTTTATGATGGACAGTTTGTCCGACTGGGAGAGTATAATGATAGTGTGATTGCTAAGCTTTCAACCTCAACAATACTTGAGGAAGAAGGGATTAAGCTGGTTGCCAACAAAAGCGGAGTTAAAATCCGCTACGGAAAGGATGATTTTAGAAAGGTTTTTGCCTTTCGAACACTTCCTTTATTGTTGGAAAGTTTATAATGTAAAGGGTTCCCGTTTGTGGCATATGTGCCATGAACCGGAACCCTAGCTTTTTTTAAATATTTTTCAAAACTTCTTCGTGATCGCTAAAGGGGATAACCTCGCCTTTGATATATTGTCCGGTTTCGTGTCCTTTGCCGGCTAAAACCAAAACATCACCGGGCATTAAATTGGCAATTGCCATTCTTATTGCTTTAGCCCTATCCGCAATATTATATGCTCCCAAACAACCGGCAATTATATCGTTTCGAATATCTTCGGCTTCTTCAAAACGAGGATTATCATCGGTTATATAAACAACATCGGCTAAATCGTGAGCTATTTGCCCCATAATAGGACGTTTGCCGGCATCACGATTACCACCACATCCGAACAAAACATGAAGTTTTCCGGAAGTATGCGGGCGAAGTGATTTTAGCACATTTTCCAACGCATCGGGAGTATGGGCATAATCAATATAAATTGAAGCTCCGGATGAAGTGTCGGCAATATGCTCCAAGCGTCCTTTAGCTCCTTTGATTTTGCCTACATAACGAATTACATCATCAGGTAAACCGGTAATTGCTGCAAGCATTCCTAAGGCACACAAAACATTCATAGCCTGAAACTCTCCAACCAATCCTATTTCGATTGTTTGCGGTTGTCCGAAATATTCTATTTCCAAACGTTGCCCTGTCGGCAATGGAGTGCTGCTTAAAAGTTTTATATCTCCACCACGAGTTCCGTAAGAAATAATTTTTTGCCCTCTTTGACGACAAACATCAGCTATTTTTCCGTAAACATCAATATCCGCATTTAATACTGCCGTACCATCGGGACTTAGCAGATGTTTGAAAAGAATTAATTTGGCACGCAAATAATCTTCCAGTGTTTTGTGATAATCAAGATGATCTCGTGTTAAATTGGTAAATCCGGCAACCTCAAAAGCCAAACCGCTTAAACGATATTGATGCAAACCATGACTTGAGGCTTCAATAATGCCATAAGCATAATCATCATCGGCCAGTGATTTTAACTGACGGTGTAAACTTACATTATTCGGAGTGGTGTTAGGTGATGGTATGGGGGCATCATTGCCTTTTATAATGCCCAGAGTACCTATACTGGATGCTTTGTACCCCATCTCGGTTAAAACTTGACGAACAAAATCAGCAATGGATGTTTTGCCGTTGGTACCGGTTATGGCGGAAAGATGAGCCGGAACTTTGCCAAAGAATTTAGCCACTGCTTGAGAATATGTAAAACCGGGTTTTGGTGTTTTGATTACAAAAACATCTTTTGGAAGTTGCTGATTAAAATCTTCGTTTACGATTACGGCTACAGCACCTTTTGCCACAGCATCTGAAACATACTCATCACTGTTGAGCGAACCAAATAAAAAACCTTGTTTAACCTCACGCGAATCGGCAGTAACCCCTTTGATATCCAAATCACTGTCGACATTTAGCATTTTGTTTAATTTCATTGCCGTTTCCTTCTTGTTTGAATGTACATATATTAACTTTTAAGCATAATCTGTAAAAAAGTATTTAATTTTTAATATTTGTCAGATATTATTTGCATATTGTAACAGAGAAGGATTGAAAATGAAGCGTTTTTTGTATGCTGTTTTGTTTAGTTTGATATTTGTCGTTGAGGCAACAGCCGGCGAAATTTATTTATTTTATAACGGAACAAGTGAAAATCTTGATGAGCTTGGAATATCAAAAAAAGAAGTTGCTAAAATATTTGACGGAGAATTTGGTCCGGCCAGTGATGAACTTCCGTTAGAGGTGAGGTTTGATGATTTTTATGTGGCAAAATATCCTGATAAAAGCTTCGTATTTATATTGAATGCGCCATTTAATTGCGGTCAGCTGGGGTGTAATAACATTGTGTTTGAACGTGATGAAGATGATGATTTGGTGGAGAAAGATTCAAAAAAACCGGTAAAATGCAAAATTTATGATACCGATAAATTGCTTTGTACCGAAGGAGGATATAAACCGAAAGTTCCGGTTAAACCACGAAAAAAAATATTGCATTTTCCGGCTCCGGTGCAAAAATAATCAGCGGTCATTATGGACAAAACGGGGATGTATCCCCGTTATTTTTTTATAAAAATGACAAAATTTTAATAAAAAGGGGTTGATTTTTTGATGAAAATGTGTATATTAACCGAAAATTAACTTCTAATTTAGACAAAATTTATTTAATATTGTGGGGATTGCCATGAAAAAACTTTTTATCATTACTTTAGCTGCTATGGTTTCGGCTTGTGCTTGTTTTGAATGCGAAGATGAAGTTCCGGTTACAACTTATCGAGCTGATTATCAACCGACAATGAATTGTGATTATTTTGACGGTAAAACATGTTATCGCTATGTATATAAGAGTGTTAATCGTCCGGTTGTTAAGCCTGCTCCGGTGCGTTATCGTCAATGTGGCGGTTATCATACTCCTTGTGCAAACGTAAAACCAGCCTGCAACTCTTGTAATACATGTAATTCTTGTGATGCAAAAGTTTCAGAGACTCGTGAACCGGTTGAAGTTGTTTATAAGAAGACAACTCGTAAAACAGTCTTTGAACCAAAAACTTATTCTCAGGTCAGCTATGAATCAGTCCCTTATGATTCTGCGACCAAAGAGCATGTAGAGGTTGTTGACGATGATATTGTTCTCCTCGATGAAGTCAAATAAACCTCTATAACCCCATACAAAACAGCTACTGTTAAAAGTAGCTGTTTTTTTGTTTGGGGTAATGGGAATTTTGAAGTTGCAACCCCTGTCTTTTAAGAGCATAATCTTTTGAAGATTGATAGGAGAACGGATTTATGAAAAAAGACTATAAACTTTATAATCAAGATAGTTTTGAAGTTATGCAAAATATGCCTGATGAAAGTTTTGATATGATTTTTGTGGATCCGCCATATATGATATCAAATGTCGGAACAAGCTGTCAAAACGGAAAACTTGTTTCGATAAATAAAGGAAAATGGGATTATTGCAAAGGTGTTGAAGCAAATTTTGAGTTTCATAAACGTTGGCTTAAAGAATGTCAGAGATTGCTTAAACCTAATGGTACAATTTGGGTTTCGGGAACGTATCACAGTATTCATCCTTGCGGTTATGCTATGCAACAGTTGGGATATCATATTCTTAATGATGTAATTTGGTTTAAACCTAATGCAAGCCCTAATCTTTCATGCAAATATTTTACAGCCAGTCATGAGAGCCTGGTTTGGGCGCGTAAGAATAAAAAGGCTAAACATTATTTTAACTATCCGGCAATGAAAAACGGAGATTTTCCGAAAGATATTTTGAAAAAACCTGAACATCAGATGCGTACGGTTTGGGCAATTGCGGCAACTCCGCCTGATGAAAAAAAATTCGGACGACATCCTACACAAAAACCTTTGGCTCTTTTGGAGCGTATTATTACGGCTTCAACCAAAGAAGGCGATGTTATATTTGATCCGTTTATGGGAAGCGGAACAACCGGAGTCGCCGCCGTAAAACTGGGACGTTCGTTTGTAGGAATTGATAACACAAAAGAATATTGCGATTTAGCAAAACGAAGAATTGAAAATGTTTAAGCTTTGCTTGAGCCTGGATTGGCTTTTTGATTGATAATTCAATACCGGCACAAAGCCGGTATTTGTTTAGAAATGGTATCTGACACCGGCATTAACCTCGGTAATATAATCCATAAAGTCGCCGCCGATTTGTGTCCAACGAGCCATCAAACGGAATGTAAGGTGACGACTGAGCCAAATTTGCATACCGCCACCAATACGATAAGCCATTGCCGAATCTTCAAAACTTTTGTCGGTGGAGCGCAATTTTCCGTTTGGAGCTTGTCCTTCGTAAGCAACAACTTTAACGTCGGCAGTTGCATCATATTTGCCTACACCGATAGAGGCTATAAATTCGATGTAATCGTTTATGGGCAGATAGCCTAATAAATCAATACCCATAACTTTGTAAGATACTTCGTATTCTCCGCGAGCAAATTCGGGATATTGCGTGTAGCTTTCGGTATAAACAACTTTGTTTTCATCCAGCGATTGTTGATAAAAAGCCTCTATTCCCAAATGGCGGAACGGACGAAAACCAAGGTTTATTGACATTGAATTGAGATTGCGGTCAAACGAACCGGTATCAGAAACAAATTCGTGTCCGCCGGTTAAAGCCGAATCAACCGTAAAATCAGTGTCTGAATATGAAGCATAACCTACGACATAATCGGCACCGACATATATAGAACCAATATCTCGCGGTTGTTTTTTAGCAACTGTATGTGGTGCATAATATGTTCCGCCACCCGGCTGAACCTGTGGTGCAGCTTGTTGAGCCTGCTGACCTTGAACCTGAGATGCATAATATCCGCTGTTATTGTAGCCGGTGGGAACGGTGTTGCCATAATAGCCCTGATTGTAATAGTATTGCGCCGAAACAACCGTCGGCATCATACTTATAATTGCTGTTAAAAAGTTAAGTTTCTTCATTAATTAAATCCTTAAACCCTTTGCATACTATTAGAACAGGAACCTGATACCGACAGAAAACTCTTGCAAACTGTCGATTGTATCTGTTTGAATTTTTATGTAGCGATACATTGCTCTGAGGACTAAACCGCGAGCTATATTAACTTGCATACCACCGCCGATACGCCAGCCTAAAGCATCTTCGCCAAAGTCAAAACTTGCTTTGTCTACAGCCGAATTAAGCCCCTCGAGATAATGAACCTCAAATTTTGCCTCGTTGTCGAACATATATTGTCCCAAACCGACAAATGCTATAAAATCAAAATAGTCCGTTACAGGCATATAACCCAACAAATCGACACCAAAAGCCTGATATTTTGAAATAAAGGTATTTACCATATGATAATCGCTGTTATTTATGGTGCGGTTGTCAATTTGGGTTACAACATTTTTGCTGTAAGAACGATTGTAAAAAGCTTCTATTCCTAAGTTTGAATGAGGACGTGTACCGATAACAATGCCTATGTTGTCTTGATCATCAATGATGCTATCTGAAGGAATATCAAGACCGGATACATCCGAAAAACGTATATCATCAAAATTGACATCGCTACCGGAGGCAGATGCTTGAGATTTGTTGTAGTCAAAACCGACATAATATTTAAAGTTACGAGCTTTTTTAAGTGTCTGTTTGGTTTTGTGTTGAATCTTGCGTAAGTCTTTTTCCATAGTCGATTTATATCCGTCGTACATAGAATCGCACGGACACATAACCGTTTTACCCAACACAACAGAGCCTTGGGCATCATAACGTTCTTCCGGATTGCAAGGACACCACTCTACATTGTACAAATCGCCGTATGAAGCAGCGTTTGCTGTACCAAATAAAAGACACAACAACAATGAGAGCAGACCAAGTTTTAATTTATTCATTGAACCTTTTTCCCAGTTCTTAACATAAATCCTTTTTCTTTAAGTTAAGATATAGGGTTAAAAAGTACAAGTAAGGCTTATATTTATGCACAATTTTTAGCGTCTATTTAACTTAATGTGATAATTGGTTTCTTCTTAACAGTCAACAGAACCGTCAAAGAATCTATCAATTGTATTATTAGTTCCAATCTGGTCTTATAGTTGAACAAGCGTCATCTCCTCCGGTTCCACTTCCTGAACAACTTTTCAACTCATTTTCTCTATATGCCAGAGGACAATTATATGTTTTAGTCCCAGACTTGCTTATTGTTGACACTCGGAAAGTTTGTCCTTTCATATTTACCCAACAAGCTTTTGTATTATCTCCCTTATAAGGGTCATCACAGTAATTTGTTATACGACAACTACTATCTCCGCATGTAAACTCATAATCTCTACTTCCTCGTTTACATACACATTGGTTAGTTGTATTATATCCTGCTCGACTACGACATATTTGATTTGGATAAAATTGATAATATTCTTTTCTGCAAGCTTCTTTGCTAGAATTTACTCCGTTTCCTCCAACATCTGTATCTGATGTGCAAAATAACTTACCTGTATTAAAATTACGCCACTCTACGCAAATATCTTCTTCTCCGGCTATAGATGATGTTGTATCAATAATATTGTATAAAGATGAGCAATCACATGCATTCTTTAGGGTTATTGTTGTTCCCTTCCAAGTATCTGCAGAATTGATTGTTACTGTTGAAACATTAGCCGTATCATTGGCTCCATTGGTATAAGTTTCTGTAAGCTTTTCACCCCAAACATATTTATCTGATAGTGCAGTACACTCATCTTTTGTCAGATAACCTCGGACATTATTAGTGTATAAAGCAGTATTTTTTACATTTAAATCAGCGCATTTATAGTAGACTTTGCCATTACAATCAAATGCTAAATTTCCATTGTATCCATGTCCACATTTTTCTGCTATAATATTGTAAACACCTCTTTCTCCAATACTGTCAAGTAACTCACTTAACGATGTTGCTTGATATGCTCCGTCTATCAAAATATACCCCGCGGGAACTGAACTACCAAAACAGCACAAATTCTTATTTGGCAAGAGACGTTCATTACCATCTTCATCAATTTGCTTACAATGTGTGGTGGTTGGTAGATTATCCAGCGCTACTCCGCCTATTCTATTACAATAACCAACAATATTATTTATTTCATCTTCAGAAATTGTTTTATCGATATCAAATACCGTACCATCACACATACAAGATTTATATTTTTTACCGTTTCCGACATCACAATAGGGAGCTCCTGCAAATATATAACCACTACCATCACAAGTATATTCATACCCATTTGCACATTCGCATTCACCATAATACGAAGTTTCTACAGGAATGTTACTATTACCCATTTCTTGAGTTTTACATAAAGTGCTTGCTTTTCCTTGTATACCTTGATTCAATCCTATCTTTTCACAAGTTAAACTATAATTAGCATCACACTTACATGCAGACCATAAGAGTGTTCCATTTGCAGTACATGCTGTCAGCCCATATTCACTTTGATCTTTTCCATTACAATCCAGTTTATAATTGTCACCACACTTACAATATTTGTAATATACACTATTATCTGTTTGAATTGTAGATGTTATACCATCTTCTGCTGAATTTTCTGAAAAAGACACCATTCCTCTTACCTTGCAAATTCCGGTTGCATCAGGAATCGCATTATAATTTCTTTTGCAAGAAACTTCAGTTTCTCTATAGATTGATGGGTTACAACCACAACCTTTATAAAGAATTGTTGAATTTATTTTGCAATAATCTTTCTTATATTCGTCTGGAAGCCAAGCTCCGTTTTCACCTTCGTTGCAAGTATATCTATAATCGGATTTACAATCACACGAAGAATAATACTTCACTTTTTCCGTTGTGGTTACTTTATTACCATCTTCGTCGGTTTTGATAACTCTGTTACCATCTTCGTCAGTAGTGTATACATATACTTGCTCTTCTGTTTCACAATATTTATTATTACCACTTGGAGGAGTAATACCTAAATTATAAGGGTCATCTGAACTATTTGAGGTACAAGTATATTTATACTTAGATTTATCACACATGCAGGACGAGTAAACCGTAGAACCGAAAGTACCATCTGATTTCAGTGGGGTACACTTGCTTCCTTTGGTTGCATTTGAGTTGCCACATGATACATAATTGCTTGGACATGGACACTCTTTATATAATTTATTGCCTTGATCATCAATGCACGATTCACCTAAGGCAGAAGTATCATAACCGGAACAAGAATATCTGAAACCATTGGTTAAGCAGTTGCCGGAATCTTTACATGTTGCATGTTTGATAACCGTTGTTTCGACTTCTTCGCCATCAATAGTTTCAATAACCGT
The DNA here is from genome assembly GCA_045637985.1 of Alphaproteobacteria bacterium. GTDB lineage: Bacteria > Pseudomonadota > Alphaproteobacteria > RF32 > CAG-239 > CAZU01. Next base: position 47,283 of record JAZUAM010000029.1, on the reverse strand, counting down.
TGAGCTACAGCTTCCGCCGTCTCCGGTTTGGGCTGATGTACAAACTTTGTATGTCAAGTCCTGATACGGCGAACATCCTTCTGATGCGTCACATTTGCTGTAGTATGTTGTTCCGTCTTTCGGGAAAGTACATTTTTCGCTATTGGGTGCCGGACCTGTTTCGCTACAAGTTTGCCAGTTGGTCGGGCAGCGACACAAATATTTTACAATTTGTTTACCGTTTGCATCTCTTCCGACACACGGCGAATAGCTTTCTTGGTTGGTATCACAAGCGGTTACGTGTTTCTCGGTACATTCATTATCTTCGGGTTCAACACATTCTCTATAATATTTAGTACCTTCAATTTCGCAATAGTTACCTACACCGACTTCACCTTCGCCACAAATCTTATCATAGCCGTTAGCGCAAACACAGCTTTCAAAATATGTTATATCGTCTCTGGTACAGGGATTTACACCTATTTGCAACGGTCCGGTACATGTTTCGGTTGATAATGAATTGCATGTTTCTTGGCTTTTGCAACTCTTGTAATATGAAACACCTTTGAGATTGCATGGTTCGCCCTCGCCTACCTGACCTGCACCGCAGATGACATAATCTGATGGACATGTACAAGCCTTGTATCCGCCGATGTTTCCTTCGTTATCCTGACAACTTTGTCCTACAGGAATAAGCGGAGCTTCGCACATCTCAGTATATTCCCAAGTACACTCTACAACCGTACATTGATAATATTTCTTACCGCATCCGTTGTCTTTCCAAACGCCGGTCGGTTTTTTGCCACCAGGGCAACCGTAATAGTTATCTGTCCAGTTGTCAGGCAATTTGTCCGGTACACATTCACAAGCTGTATACTTGCCGTTGCAAGCTGTTCCAACACCTTTGTATCTTCCGAAACCATCTTCATCACAGATTTCGGTATAATCTGATGAACATTCGCAATACGGATAATATGGTAACGTTACACCATCTAAATCATATCCATCAGCAACAGCTTCTTTTAATGAAGAATCCGAATCGATCATACTTTGGGTTATTTCTTGTTGACAAGGATTTCCGGAAAGCATACCGCCGCAATTAAACTTATGATGTTGATATGCCGATGTACATTTACATTCGTTCCAATATTTTTTGCCTTTTATAATGATATAATTTCCGCTTAAATTATGGCGTACACCACAATTGGCTGTGGTATATTTGAAATCGGCAGGATTATAATAACAGTTGTATGCCCTTTTGTAACCTTGTTCTTTGCCATATTCGCAAAGTTGAGTTTTGATTCCGGGACCGTATTTGGATGTACATTCGCTTTCGGTTGATGCTACAAAAATTGTATAATCAGCACCTTCCGGAGCTTGAGCTATGCTCTTACCGCATTCACCAAGAGTTTTAGTAACACTGCAAGCACCCGATTTGAAGTGAGGAACTTCCTCTGTTGCCATTTTTTTAGATTTGTCTTTGCTATATTTACACCAAGATTTGACACTTGAAGCATCGGTTACGGAAGTATAGTCTTTAGGAGCAGTGTAAGGATATTCACAACTGTCATTATATGTCGATGCGTTACATGTTACCTGATATTTAGATGTACCGTTTTGAGAGCATTTGACAATCTCTGCTCCCGGACCAAAACTTTTAGTGGCTTCCTCTGTGTCAACTATAGCCACATTATAACTTTCTTCATCACAGGCCGATTCAATACAATCGCTATAATAGGTTATACCGTTTGCTTTACATATTGTCGCATTTTCTGCGGCCATGAGATTGTCTTCCGATTTGCATTCTTGGAAGCCTGCAGGACAATAACAAGGATACATCTTGGTATTGTTGAGCGAACAAAATGCCTGTCCGTCGAATCCTAACACCGCACCATTACCCATTGTTTGATTACATAATGTTTGAGTTGGTGTTTGATTATCAGCAGAAACATACGTATATGCATAAGGAACAACTATATTTCTATTGCCAACAATTGCAGAACAATGTATAGCACATTCTTTATATCTAAGATTGTTTTCACCCTCAAAATCACAAACCTCTCCTGTTGCTTCTGTTTTATATTGAATGCCATCTATTTCTTTTGGTGGACAACCTGCATTGGGAATAACTGTTATAATTTCTTCACCATCATCACCTATTTCACTTTGTGTTGTTTCCGCATATTCTTCAGTTGACCAATAAGATGTCGGACAACCACAAACGACCCTCTCTACTCCATTTACATCAATACACTCTTGCTTTACAACCCCGTGAATATTAGTACAATCATCACTACTGTAATATAAAGGCACATCCGTTGGACAACTAATTGCAAATGATGCATATTTCCATACAATAATATCATTTCCCGCTGTATCACTTCCTTCGGCTAAGTCTAAAAGGCATGGTGTTCCGACTCCTTTATATTGTGTTTTACAAGCTGAGATGTTATCAGGAAAATTGGCTTCACAATATTGTTCTATAGTCATAAAAATACTTGGACATGAACATATATATTTTTCACTACGATCAGTAAGCGTATCAGTACATTTTGCATAATTTCCATCTGAAGATAGGCGTGGATAACTGGTATATGCTCCAACCGAAGGACAATCATATATAGTATCAGACACCTCTTTAGCATATTCTGAATGACAAGCAAAATTACAATTTGCATATTTTATAATGCTATTTCCTTCAGAATTGCGATCATATTTACAAATATCTCCCCCTCGAACAAGACGAGGATCATTACAGGTTGTACCATAACCAAACGGACAAGCGCAATCATAAGCAATTTTATTGTAGAAACCATCCTCTCCACGTTTATAACATATAGTATATGCAGGACTGTTTTCACCAATTTTACATTCATCTATTGTATCTTTAATATATTCTTCTGATCCTACTTCTGATGAACAAGGTTTTACATATTTTTCGTATTTGTATAAAGAAAAATCTTGATTTCCTGTGTCGTCAATAGCATCTATCTTGCAATATTTTCCATAACCAACATAACTATTGCACTCCTCATCAGATATGTTATTAGCTACACACCAATCTTCTTTAGACAAATAATTTGATGAACATTTAATTGCAGAAACAAAAGCCGTATCGTCAGAATGATATCCGGCGCCGCCGGCTTTCGGACGAGTGTGACATTCAGTACCGGCTGAAGCAGCTTGTAATTTGCAAGTAGCTACATCATCAGGAAGTAACTCCGCACACCAATCATCTACTGTCTTGAATTTGTTTGTATCACAATCACATCCGCAATAGGTTGTTATCGGACTACCGTCATAAGCAGGATTTCCGGCTGTTTGAGCAGTACATATAGTGGTAGAACTAACAGTACTTGAACCGGCACCATTGGATGCATCACATATGGTTTGCATTTCGTTTGATGTTTTGTAACATCCGCCACAATACAAATATGCTGTTGTTGTAGTTGCGTCGCCTTCATTTATATAGCACTGCACAGAACTTGTCGGATATTCACTGGTAACATTGGAAGTAGACCAAACATAGTCCGTATTGTAAACAGAACACAGCTGATCTGCTGAACGGAAAGATGCATATCTTGGCTCAGGTACGGCACGAGTTCTGGCTTTGGCACTGTCAAGCCAACAAGGGTTGCCGATACCACTGGTAGTACTCATACACGAAGCATCATTATTACAATATTCAGAAAGCGTTTGCCAAGTTCCGCAAGTGCATTCATAAACGGTTTCAACATTTCCGGAAGCTGTTGCGTATGAACAAGAATTTCCGACAGTACCGTTATTTGCTTCACTTGTACAATCAGCTTGAGTATAATAGCCCTGACAGTAAAATCCCATATATTTGACATCACCATCTTCGGAACATTGATGTATGAAACCTTTGCCTTCATCATAATAATCGCTTATACCTGATGAGTAATAACCTTCGGCAATTTTTTCTTCTTCAAGAGTGCTACAAGCGGGCAAATTTGAAATGTTGCAGGTGTAGCCGGCACAATAGATTCCGTCGCCACACTCTATATAACATATTATAGCATCGCCGTCTGAAGAAGCTCCACAAGAATGAGGATAGGGACTGTATGTTGTATCGGAAGAAGGACATCTTTGATATCCGGTTGTAGATGACAGCTCACAATAATTTGCCGAAGTGCCATCTGATCTGACACAAGATTTTGTTGAAGCGGAACTATCGCAAATATCGACGGCATTTAATGATGAAAGATAAGTTTCGTTTGTAATACCATGAATTGAACATTGATCCGGATTTTCGTAGAAATAGACAGCCTTATTACCATCGCGGTAACCATCACAATATTCTAATGATGATAATTTGCTGAGACCGGAGGTATCTGTTATGGAATAGTTTAGCGTTGAAGGACACTCTTTTACCGTTACTTCTGAACCGTTTTTGCAATATGTTGTTGAAATACAACCTCTGCCATCTTTTGCATTGTTATATACGCAACTGATATTACCGTTGCCATATGCTGAAGGTAGTGTATCAACACTACAACCGTCATCAACACTGCCTCCATCCGGAGCAATGCTTCCGGCGGCGGTTGCTCCGGAAACTCCAAACTCAGTCTCGGTAATGGGGGTAATAGCCGCATATGCAGATATACTAATCCCTATGACTATTGCTAAAACAGAAAATAAATTGCGTAAACGTAACATTTTGATACACGTATCCCATATTTTAAAAATGCATTTTGCTTATAAAATAATAATTATACACTATGTTTGCAATATTTTTTTACCTTTTATTAACTATTTCGATAATGCTTTTAACAATTTGTAAAAAAAGCCCCGAAAAACGGGGCTTTTTGAGTTATTGTTTATTTTTTCCGACTGTTTTTTCATATATTGTTTCAAACAAAATATATAATAGCGGAATTACCAGTAATCCCAATGCAGTTCCCAACAACATTCCGTAAAACACAGGAACACCAATGGCTATACGGCTTGAGGCACCGGCACCTGTTGCAACAATCATCGGAAACACACCCAAAATGAATGTAAATGCAGTCATCAGCACAGCACGAAAACGTTCTTTAGTACCAACCATTGCAGATTTTACTAAGCTTGAACCGTTTTTCTCGTGTTCTTCCTTAGCAAATTCAACGATCAAAATAGCATTTTTAGCTGCAAGTCCTACAAGTAATATCAATCCTAACTGGGCATAAATACTTAAAGGCAATCCTGTTACAAATAATCCGGATAATGCACCCAACATTGCAACAGCAACTGATGTTAACACCGGCAGAGGAGTTACCCAACTTTCGTATTGGGCAACCAAAAACAGATAACCGAACAATACTGCTAAGCAAATCAAAAATCCTATTTGTCCTTGTGAATTCTTTTCCTGATAACTGATACCGGACCATTCATAACCGAAGCCTGTCGGCAATGTTTTGGCAAGTTCTTCAACAGCAGACATAGCTTCACCGGTACTTACGGCAGGATTTTGAACGGCTGTAATTGTGGCTGAAGGATATTGATTGTAGCGATTTACCACGCGAGGTGATAAAACCTTGCTCAAAGAAACAACACTTCCTAAAGGAACCATTTTGCCTTCTTGGTTTTGAACATGAAGATTTTTAAGAGCCTCAACATCTTTACGGTTTTTCCAATCTGCTTGTACCATAACCTTGTTTACCTGAGTACCAAAGTTTACGTCATTGATGTAGGCTGAACCAAGATAAAATTGTAAAGTTGAAAAAATGCTCCCTACGGCAACTTTCATACTTTCAGCTTTAACACGGTCAATGTCTACAAAAATGTTGGGCGTTTTTGCCGTATAAGTTGTATATGCATAAGAGACCTCCGGCAAGGCATTCATTCGTCCGAGTACGGACATCAATGCTTGTTCTATCGCTTGAGGATTATCAGTATCGAGTGATTGCAAACGAAAATCCATACCACCGCTCATACCCAATCCCATAATTGCCGGAGGTTCAAACAATTGAACATCAGCATCGGGAAATTCGGCTAACTTAGCACGAAGACGATTTAAAATTTTGGTAGAATATTCTTCGGAACTGCGCTCGCCCCAAGGCTTTAATACCACAATTGCCATACCGACATTTTCACCGGTACCACCTATCATACTAACACCGGTAATAGTCATAATTTCACTGACACCGGGTTCTTTTAAGATTATCGGAGTAATTTTATCGATAAATTTTTGCGTACGTTCACGAGATGCACCTTCTGGTAACTGAATGTTGCTCATAATAACTCCTTGGTCTTCCGAAGGAATAAAAGAGGTTTGGCTGATGTTAAGGATAAAACCTATAACTACCAGTGCCAACAAATAAACGACAGCAACAACACCAATCTTACGCCCGAAAATACCAACTATTCCGGCATAAGTATCACGACCTTTATTCATAGCTAAATTGAACCAGTGCAACGGACCTTTTTCTTTAAGCTTAAAAGGTTTTAAAATAGTGGCACATAATGCAGGAGACAATGTCAAAGCATTAACTGAAGAAAAGAATACGGCAACCGAAATGGATACAGCAAACTGCTGATAAATCTTACCGGTAATTCCTCCCATAAACCCTACAGGCACAAAAATCGCCAGCAACACTAGAGTTGTTGCAACAATCGCACCGGAAACTTCTTCCATTGCTTTGATTGTCGCTGCTTTTGGGGATAATCCCTCTTGCTCCATAAGTGCCAATACACGTTCAACCACTACAATGGCATCGTCAACCACCAAACCGATAGCAAGCACCAAACCGAATAATGTCAGCATATTTAAACTGTAACCTAATGCCAGCATTACGGCAAAAGTTGCAAGCAATGATACCGGAATAGTAAGTGACGGCACTAAAGTTGAACGCCAATCTTGCAAAAACACATAACAAACCAACACAACCAAAGCAAAAGTTAACACTAGTGTTAAGACAACCTCTTCAATTGAAGCGCTGATGTATTCGGTTGAATCATACCCTATTAAGTAATCAACACCTTCGGGAAAGTTGGTTTTCATACGTTGCAATTCGGCTTTTAAATTTTTCATGGCATCAAGAGCATTGGCACCGGTTAATTGTTGGATTGCTATGGCAACGTTCGGCACACCATTGTAACGAGATGTCGCTTTATAACTTTCTTCGCCAATCTCAATACGAGCAATGTCTTTTAAGAGAACCAATCCTCCCTCTTCTGCCGTACGTACAATTATGTTGGAAAAGTCGTTAACTTCGTTAACACGACCTTGTGTTTGGAGTGAATAAACCATCTGTTGTTTACCATCCCCCGGCATTGCGCCTATTTTACCCAACGATGGTTGATAATTTTGTCCTTCAATCGCGGCTGTAATGCTGGAAATAGGTAAATTAAGAGCGGCAATTTTATCAGCATCGAGCCAAACACGCATACTTAAGCGAGCAGAATAGACATTAACCTCTCCAACTCCAGGCACACGCCCGAGATTGTTTTTCATATTGTTTTGTACAAAGTCACTCAGTTCTTGAGTTGTTAAACTGTTATCAGGTGAAAATACCGACACAAAACCTAAAATATTTGATGAACGGCGCATTACCCTTAAACCTTGGCGTTGAACTTCACTGGGTAATTGTGATAATGCTTGTTGAATACGGTTTTGGACTTTTACCTGAGCCATATCAGAATCTACACCGACTTTGAACGTAACCGTTAATTGATAAGATGAATCTTCTGAGGACGATGACATATAAATCATATCTTCGACACCGTTGATTTGTTCTTCCAACGGAATACCAATTGTTCGGGCTACAACTTCGGCAGATGCGCCGGGATATGCGGCAGAAACAACTATTTCCGGAGGTGTGATTTCCGGATATAGTGCAATAGGTAATGAAAATACGGATATTAATCCGGCAATTGAAAGAACGATGGATATAACCATCGCAAAACGCGGACGTTCAATAAAAATACGAGAAAACATTTTTATTTCGCCTCCTCAACCTGATTTGAGACTAAACTGGCACGAACCATCGCTCCATCTTTAACTTTTTGCAAACCGTTTACAATAATCTTTTCACCACCTTCAAGACCGGCCAAAACAATTTGTTTGCTTTTGAACATTCCGTCAAGTTGAACACGAGTTTCGGTAACTTTACCTTCATTATCGACAACAAAAACATAGGCACCGTTGGCATCTTGCATAACAGCCGCCGGATTTATGATTATTGCGGGATTTTCTTCAGCTGATGAGATAATAACATCAACATAATTACCCGGAACCAGTTTGTGATCTTTGTTTTGGTATTCAAGATATACTGACATGGTGGCTGTGTTAGGATTTATCTCGTTGTTTACAAAAGCAGAAGTTAAATCTTCTTCAAACATTTGATTACCGGGAAGAGAAAGACGTGTTTTAAGTCCGCTGACACCTAAATTGTTGAATAAATTGTGATCTTTATCGGTTACCGAAAAAGCAACACGAATAGGTGATTTTTGAACAATACGAGCAAGAGTTTGTGTATTGGATGAAACAAAGTTGCCTTGTGTTACCAATGCTTTGCCGATTACACCGGTAAACGGTGCTTTAATTTCGGTATGTTGCATATCGATTTGAGCAAGCTCTAAATTTGCTTGAGCTTGAGCCACGGCTGCTTTTGCTTGAAGGTACGCGCTTTCGGCGGTATCAAGGGTTGATTTTGAGGCGTAATTTTGGCTGCTTAAGGCTTTTTGGCGTTTATAATCTCTTTCTGTTTTTACCAAATTTGCTTTAGCACTTTCTAAGGCTGCTTTAGTCAAATCAACATTTGCAATGTAGCGATCTTGTTCAATTACAAACAAAATATCTCCCTCTTGGACAACAGAACCTTCTTGAAAAAGTACTTTATCTATGTAACCTGATACCTGAGGAATAAGATTTACACTGTTTATGGCTTCAACTGTTGCAATATATTTTTTTTGCGGAGAAACATCGGTTTTAATAACTTCTTCAATCAAAACATGCGGAACACCACCGCCCATTCCGGCCATTCCTGTTGCTTGAGGAGTAAGTTTTGCTTTTATATACCAACCGGTTGCAACCGATAATGCAATAATAACAAAATTTAATACTATTTTTCTTTTTTGAACTTTAACTACTTGCATTTTAATTATTCTCCACTTTTACGCCAGCCATTATAAAATCAAATCCTTTTATTATAACATTTGAAAGGTTTACGTCTAAACCGCGACCTGCGATGTAGTTGTCTACGCATCCTTTCCAAAAGCATAATAATACATTGTACAAATCATCAATATTAACTTCGGGCTTAATAGCACCATTTTGTTGAATATGCAACAAACAATCATACAATTTTTTACGAGGAATATCTATAATATCTCCAACCTGTTTCCAAACATTATCCAAAACTGCTTCAGACCATTCCATTCGATAAATCATAAAAAACAAAAAACGTTTTAATTCTGCATCTTGTTCTATTATTTCAGCCCTTTGAAACAAAGCTGACTTTAAATCTTCGATTGTATTTATATTTTGTTCTAAACCGACATTATTGTCTTGCGCTACTTTGTGCATAATTAAAGCGGCAACAATATCCGCTTTGTTGCGAAAGTGCCAATATACAGCCCCTTTGGTTAAATTTATACGCTTGGCTATTTCATCAAATGTTGTTCGAGAAAAGCCTTTTTCATAAAAAGTTTGTAATGCCGAATCGAGAATCGCCAATCTTGTTTGTTCTGCATCTTCCTTGGTTTTTCTTGCCATTTATATACCTTATTGCTTATTAATATATATACATTCGGTTGGTATGTATATATCATATTGGTTAAAAATCAATAACTTTTTTTAGAAAAAAAATAAATTGTGGTTAATTAATTTTGGCTTTCTTTATTATATGTCAGATGAAAAATGTTTTGCAAAAGAGTGTTTATCTTCTCCATTAATTGTTGATATGGAAGAATTAGCCATAATTGCAGGAAGCTCTGTACTACAAAAAACGCTTCTTGAATCAGCATTCTCGACAAAAGCTGTTATATTTCCTTTTGCTTTTTGTATCATTCGTTCTGATGCTATTGCCCATATTGTTGATATATCATTTGATGAAAGCCCTTTATCCGAAGAAGAAAGATTCATTTCGACTAATTTGGCTCCGCATGGAGTATTCTCTATTGTCATATATTCGGGATTTTGTTTAATGAAAGCAAAAGCTTTGTCTCGATTTTCTTTGGTCGGTAAAAAACTTATACTATATAAAACCAACTTGTCTTTTGATGTGGTTACATCATATGTTTTGGCAACATTTACTGCTTTGGTTAAAAATTCTTTTTTGCCTTTTGAGAAAAATAATTTTCGTAAAGCGGATTTAATATCTGCAAACAAATAATCTGCACATAACGGTTTGTTTTGTGCATCGGGGCTTATTAATACGGTGGTCATACCTAAAGATTTTGCAACTTCCAAATTATTTATATTGTCTTCAAATATTATACAATCTGTAGGATTTAGTGAAAATTTATCAAAAAATATCTTGTAGCCGTCGACATTGTGTTTGAATGTATATTGCATATCATGAGCATCACAAATGCCAACGAAATGACTTTCGTTCAAAGAAATTTGTTTTAGCGTATCTTTTACATGCTTGCTTGTGCTATCGGTTAAAATATATTTTTTATTAGGAATTTGACATAATATATTATCAAGTTCTTTATCCGGTGATAAAATACCGACATCGACATCACAAACATATTCAACAAATTCTCTTTTTGAAAAAGGCCAATCTTTTTTTATGGCATCCGTTTCAAAATGATATTTTTTTCTTATGTCAGATAACATATTCCGTGCTTGCTCGTCGGTAATCTGCAATTTATCAGAAAAATAATCACAAACCTTTTTGTCACACAATTGCTCTATCGCATCACCGGCATAATATAACGTGGCATCCAGATCAAATACCAAAACTTCGTCAAACATTTTAACGCTCTTTTTTGATTGCATTGACACAACGAATGTAGGCTATGTCATTAGGCAAATCTTCCAAATCTACAGGTACCTTACGACGCCAATTCGGATGTTTATCGATATCTGTTCCCGGTAAATTCTGCATTTGTTCAACATGTAAAATATCTTCTAACTGAGATAAAAATACCGGAGATGAACTCTTGGCCATAAATCGTTCAACTGCTTCTTCTATTCCTTCGGGATATTTTTCACCATATAAATAATCTCCCGAACGAATTTTATCTTCCGGCCACACACCGGCAATATCCAAAGCCGAAAGTAATTTGGCTCTGTCAACTTCTCTTTTGTGATATGCCGATAACTTTTCTCCGTCGTTTGGTATCAAACCCAATGAATAACTCAGTTCAATATCATAACCGAACCACCACATTCTTAATGGTGCAATATCATGAGTAGCAACGGAAGCAAAAGCATTTTGAGGATAAATATTCGGTTGCTTAAAATCACCCCAACCGGCATCCCAACGCTCTGCCCATAAAATACTTAAAGAATGAATGTCTTTGGCTGATATTGCTTCCAGAAAACCTTCGGGAACATTACCGATACTTTCTCCGACAACTATACATTTGTTAAGGTGACTTTCGATTGCCACTATATTCAACATATCTTCAAAATTATAATATATATATGTACCTTCATCTTCGGCATCAGGGATTACATATAACCGCATCAGACTCATAACGTGATCTATTCTTAAAGCACCGGCATTTTGCATATTTGCTCGTAAAATACGAATAAAAGGTGCGTATTTTTGTTCCTTTAATACCTGAGGCAAAAATGTTCCCAACCCCCATTTTTGTCCGTTAGGAAAAAAAGCATCAGGAGGCGCGCCTGTTCCGACATCTTTCATAAATAATTCGGGTGAACTCCAATATTCGGCACTATCTTTGCCGACACCAACGGCCAAATCACGATAGAAACCTATTTTCATACCGTTGGCAACAACTTCCTTTTGCGCCAGTTCAAACTGACGAAAAGCTTCGAATTGCATAAACTTGAAAAACTCTACCCTATCCTTGTTGTCTTTGATAAATTCTTTGATACCTTTGGCATCAGGTGATAAATATTCTTTAGGCCAAGCTAACCAACCACCCCATACTTTTTTGGTTTGTACTTCATAAACAGCTTGGAATACTGCTAAATTTTCAAGAGATTTCCCATGACAATCACAAAAATCTTTATATTCTTGCGTGCGTTTTTTATCTTTGTTTTGTTGAAATCTTTTGAAACATTGTTCTAATACTTTTACTTTGAGAGGATATATTTTGCCGTATTGTATAAGTTCGCTTTCTCTGATTTCTTGTAATAACGGTTCTATTGTTTTTTTATCATCGGGTAAAAATTCGGGAACTTTTTCTACGTCGATATATATAGGATTTAGAAATTGGCGTGAAATTGATTGATACGGACTTGCATTTTCCGGATAGTCGTGGCTGAGCGTATTAAGCGGATTTATACCGATGATATCCGCACCGTCTTTGGCTGTTAATTTTACAAAATTTGCCAAATCGGTAAAATCACCCACACCCCAATTGCGTTTGCTTTTTAAGGAGTATAACTGGATTGCATATCCCCATATTTTTTCTGATGTATTAATGGTATTATAACAACCATCGGGGGCTACAGCCAATGTTGTTTTATATTTTTTGTTTGAAACTGTTACTTCTAAATCATAGTAACCGATTTCTAACGGCGTAACAATACGCAAATCTTCTTTGTATAATAATCCGTTTTGTTGGGCATTTTGCATATATTCATATTGCAAATCAAATTTGTTACCGGAACAATCCGTGGCAGTAACAGATATAGATGAAAGGTCGGATGAAACAACATCAATAATAATATGATGTTGCGAACGAACATAAATAGGTTCCAATGCTTGGCGCCAACGCTTATTTTCCAACTCATTGAGAGAATTTATTATCTGGCTTTCGGTATCTGCTTTGTAGCCTAATGCACGAACAAAAAATTTTATAACTTTTTCACTGACGTTATAATCCCTGCGTTTTAGCCCCGCATCACAAAATGATGTTGCTATACCAAGTTTTTCAGCAAGTTTTTTTAAGTTGGCATCCATAAATTTTATCCTTATTTTATTTCTATTAATAAAACACTCCAAGCCGGAACCTTAATGACACCGCCATTTTTTATTTTTATGTCTTTGGGTAATTGTTCTGAGCTATCCAACAACAATGTCCAAGACAAGTTTTGTTTTATTGCGGGTAGTTTCCAATCTATACTTTGATGATTAGCATTGAAAATGCTTAATATAAAACCATTACCGTCTTTTACCAAATATGACAAACTGCGACGGTTTCCATCGTGCCAATCAGACGAAGCAAATTCGCTTCCTTTTTCTGTATACCAAGCCAAATCTTTATTGCCGTCGGCATCAATTATCTTACCGGTAAAAAAGCGCTGACGCTTAAATATTTTTATTTTTTTACGCAGGCGTATAAGTTTGCGAACATATGATATGAGATATTTTTGTTTGGCTGTTATTCCTTCCCAGGCAATCCATGTTATGGCGTTGTCTTGACAATAGGGGTTGTTGTTTCCCATTTGACTTCTGGCAAATTCGTCGCCGAAAACAATCATCGGAGTTCCGAATGAAAGCATAAGTGTTGCTAACATTGCCTTTGCTCTGTCCGTACGATTTTTTAATACTATCTGATTTGTTGAAAGTCCTTCTTCGCCGGAGTTCCAACTCCAATTGGTATCCGTACCGTCACGATTGTTTTCTCCGTTGGCAATATTATGTTTGCCATTATAACTGACCAAATCCCCCAAAGTAAAACCATCGTGTGCCGTGATAAAATTTATACTTGATGACATAGTACGATTATTGTGATTGAACACTTCACTTGATCCGGTCAATCTTGTTGCCATCTCTGCAATTTGAAATTGGTCACCCTTCCAAAACCGACGTACATTATCACGATATTTGTCATTCCATTCTGCCCATCCGGGTAAAAAAGCACCAAGTTGATAACCGCCATAACCGACATCCCACGGTTCGGCAATCATCTTAACTTTTTTTAATACTTCATCTTGCGCAACAGCATACAAAAAACCGCTGGTTTGTTTAAATTCGTTATTGCGACGACATAATGTCGGAGCTAAATCAAAACGAAAACCGTCAACATGCATTTTTTCAACCCAATAACGCAATGAATCCATAACCATTCGTAAAACATTGGGATCTTGGACATTCAGACTTGCACCGCAACCGGTTGTATCATGATAAAAACGTTTGTTGTCCGGATTTAATATATAATATGATTGGTTATCTATTCCGCGGTAACATAATGTCGGTCCGAGATGATTGCCTTCTCCGGTATGGTTATATACAACATCTAAGATAACTTCAATGCCGTGCTTGTGCATTTTCTTAATCATATCACGTATTTCATCGATATTATCTTCAGAAAGATAAGATTGTTCGGGAGCAAAAAAGCTAAAACTTTCATATCCCCAGTAGTTGTCGATAATATATCCTCGTTTATGACGATTACCAAAAAATGCATGTATCGGCAAAAATTCAACCGCAGTTATACCTAAATGTTTTAGGTAATTGATTGTTGAATCATCGGCAAAACCCGCGAATGTTCCTCGCTTGCTGTCCGGAAGAAACGGATTAAGTTTTGTGGAACCACGTAAGTGAGCCTCGTAAATTATGCTTTCAGATAAAGGATAAGATAATCTTGTATCATCTTGCCAATCATATACATTATCATCGACTACAACAGATTTGGGAACATAGGGGGCAGAATCTAACTCCGAAAAAGATAAATCTTTATCCGGACTGTCAATGTCATATCCGAAAATGGCCTTATTCCAAATGAGTGTACCGACCAATTTTTTTCCGTAGGGGTCAATAAGCAGTTTATGAGGATTAAAACGATAGCCTTCCATCGGATTATATATTCCGTAAACGCGATAACCGTATACTAATCCCGGTTTTGCACCTTCGAGATAGATATGCCATATATTATCATCGTTTTCATCTATTGCATAGCGCTCTATTTCTTCTGAACCGCTTTCGTCAAAAATACATAACTCAACCTTTGCGGCGTGAGCTGAAAAAAGGGCAAAATTCACACCTTTGCCGTCATAGTTTGAACCTAACGGATATGAGTTTCCTCGATATGATTTGAATTTTGCCATTTAAGCTCCTAGCGGATGGGTTTAATTACAATGGTTGATAATGGCGGTAAACGCAAACTTATTGAATATGGCTTGTAGTTACATTCAATCTTTTCGGCTTGACGCGCACCATCATTTTTTACACCACTTCCCCAGTAGTTTACATCATCACTGTTAAAAATTTCTTGATATTGGCAATCTTCCGGAACACCGATGCGATATCCTTCACGAACAACCGGTGTAAAGTTGCAAATAACTATTAAATAATCACCATTGTTGTATCCCTTACGCATATAAGAGATAACACTGTCATCGGCGTTGGAGTGATCAATCCACTCGAAGCCTCTGTAATCAAAATCTTGTTGATATAAAGGAGCATTACCGCGATACATCAAGTTTAAATCGCGCACACAATTTTGCATTCCCTTATACATCGGGTGATCCAATAAAAACCAACGCAAACTTTCTTCTGAATTCCATTCGTAATCATGTCCGAATTCGCATCCCATAAACAATAATTTTTTACCGGGATGAGTATACATAAATCCGTAATAAGCGCGCAGGTTAGCAAACTTTTGCCATTCATCACCAGGCATTTTTGAAAGCATTGAACCTTTGCCATGAACAACTTCATCATGAGAAATCGGCAAAACAAAATTTTCATTAAAAGCATACAGCAAACCGAATGTTAACATTCCGTGATGATATTTGCGGTGTATAGGTTCATGAGATATGTAACGCAATGTGTCGTTCATCCAGCCCATATTCCACTTATAACCGAAACCAAGACCTCCCATAGTGGTAGGACGAGAAACCATCGGCCATGCGGTTGACTCTTCGGCTATTGTAATAGCTCCATCAGTTTGAGAATAAGCCAATTCGTTCATACGACGAAGGAATGATATTGCTTCGATGTTTTCGTTGCCGCCATATTGGTTGGGAATCCACTCACCGTTTTTGCGAGAATAATCAAGATATAACATTGATGCAACAGCATCAACACGGAGACCGTCAATATGAAATTCTTTTAACCAGTAAGTTGCACTTGCGCACAAGAAATTAGAAACCTCTGAACGACCATAATTATATATCTTTGTACCCCAATCAGTATGTTCTCCTTTGCGAGGGTCTGCGTGTTCATATAAATGCGTTCCGTCAAACTCGTTAAGCCCGTGACCATCTTTCGGGAAATGAGCCGGAACCCAATCCATAATAACACCGATACCGGCCTGATGGAATTTGTCAATTAAATATCTGAAATCGTCGGGTGTACCAAAACGAGATGTCGGAGCAAACATTCCGATAACCTGATATCCCCAAGAACAATCCAACGGATGTTCCGAAACAGGTAAAAATTCGACATGAGTGAAACCCATGTTGGTTACATAAGGAATCAAATGATCTGCCAACTCACGATATGTAAGATATTCGTTTCCTTCTTTGCGACGCCACGAACCGAGATGAACTTCGTAGATAGACATAGGCTTATCAAAAGAATTGTATTCCTGACGATATTTCATCCACTCTTCATCGCTCCAAATGTAGTGGTTTATATCATATACTATCGAAGCGGTATTCGGACGTTTTTCGGCATAAAAAGCAACCGGATCAGATTTAAGAAATATGTCATTGTTTTGGGTCTTAATTTCATATTTATAAATTTCACCAACACCTATACCGGGAATAAAAATATCCCACACTCCGCAAGAAGGATGATTGCGCATTACATTAACTCTGCCATCCCAATTATTAAACGCACCTACCACGCTCACACGTTTTGCATTAGGAGCCCAAACGGCAAAACTGACCCCGCGCACACCTTCTTTTTCGATTACATGCGCGCCGAGTTTTTTGTACATTTCAAGGTGACTTCCTTCAGCTAAAAGATAAACATCCATATCGCCTAATGTCGGAGTAAAACGATATACATCTTCGGCTTCGTAGGTATTATTGTTGTCATTGGTTATACGAAATTTGTAATCAAAATTTTCTGTCTTCCCCAAATCAATTTGATAAAAACCGCGCTCATCAAGTTTGGTCATCTGCCCTAAAGAATCACCATTGTGTTTTAACACTTCAATTGAATTTGAATGAGGTTGATATGCCCTGATATATACCTCTTTTGACCCTTTGTTTTTGTGAACACCCAACACGGCAAAAACATTGCTGTGATCGCCATTTATAACGGCTTCCATTTCTTCTTTAGATAATAAATTTTGCATCAAAATTTCCTTAAATTTAACAACATAATTAACATTTGTTTTGCGAACAAAAAACTTTGTAAAATATTTATAATTTCTAATCATTTTAAATGCAAGTATTTAATTAATTTCGTCATCAAAAAGAGTATAACAAGATGATTAAATTAAATTTTTTACGCAATGTTTCCGATTATGTATTGACGTATGAAATTTTGTATGTATATTAAGTATTGTTATTAAAACTTATTTGGAGTTAGTGATTATGGCAAATAATGAACAAGCAATCAGAGAAGCTGCTTATTACATTTGGCAAAATGCCGGATGTCCTGCTGGTCAAGACGAATATTTTTGGTCTATGGCTGTTGAACAGCTCTCTAAAAAATGTAGCAAATCTTCTTGCGCTAAAAAAAC
The DNA here is from genome assembly GCA_045637985.1 of Alphaproteobacteria bacterium. Classification (GTDB taxonomy): domain Bacteria; phylum Pseudomonadota; class Alphaproteobacteria; order RF32; family CAG-239; genus CAZU01. The sequence continues at coordinate 29,577 of JAZUAM010000029.1, read as the reverse complement.
TTCTTCTTGCGCTAAAAAGACTTCTACAACAAAGAAATCAACAACAAAGAAATCTAAGTAATTTCATATTGTTAGAGTAAAAAAATCCTTGCTTATCGGCAAGGATTTTTTTTATTTTTTTTGCAACAAATATATGGTTCCGTTTATATTTTTTTCTCCCTCGGTGCGGAGTATTTTTTGCTGTTTTTGGATTAATTTGAAATTGTTTTGTTCGGCAATTTTTTCAATATATTTTTCGGAGTGAACAAAACGAGATGACGGCATTAAAAAATAATCATATTTGTTTGTTGTATCAGTTGAGATGGTGAATACAAAAAAGCCTCTGAAATTTAGGATATTTTTTATAGAGTTAAACAGCGAATCAATGCACCCGAAATATGTTAAAACATCTGATGCAACAACAACATCAAATACATTGCAACAGCTTGAAAAATAATCATTTATTTCACTTTTAATCAGTTTGGAGTATATATTTTTTTCTGCTGCTTTTTGAAGCATTTGAGCAGAAATATCCACGCCGATAATTTGACTTTCGGGGAATCGTTTTTTTATCTCAAAACCACATAATCCGCTGCCGCATCCGATATCCAATATTTGCATTTTTTCGGGCGTTTTTTTATCAATAAATTCATATAAATTTTCGGCAATTATTTTGGGAGAATCATAGTTTAATTCGGCTAATACATTATCAAAATCGCTTGCAAAAACATCAAATAATTTTTCAACATATTCAGGTTCCGATGATATAAAATTCTTATCATAAAAAAATGATTTATAGCATTGTTTTGCAATAGAATTTTGCGGATATTGATTATACCATTTTGTTAAAAAAACATCTGTATTTTTACGCCCCTGCTCATCAGAAATTTCGTATATTGTATAGGCCATATTAAGATGATGAGAATCATCATCATTGCTTAATAAAACAGCATTCCATGCAGCCTCAAGTGCGGTAGGTGAATCGCCGATTTTTTGTGCTGATTGTGATAGGTAATTATACCACCAGGGATTAGAAGAATCTGCCTTTATTGTTTGTTGAAAAAAAGGAATCGATAAAGCGTATTCTTGAAGTTCAAAATATGCGGTTGCAATATTGGCTAAAGATGCAAAATGTGATGGATCTGTTTTTAGAATCCGTTGGTATATTTTTATTGCCTGTTTATATTTTTTTTGACAATACAAATTGTTGGCTTTTTGTAAAAGCTTGCTTTTTTGTTTTTCCTTGTCATTGCAAAACCAAAACAATTTTACACCTTAATCTTTTGTTAGAAGTTGATTGCTATTATAATGTCGACAAGGTTAAATAAATGATAACTTATAAATTTAGAGACATATTTAATATATCTTCACCATTAGTATTGGGAATGTTAATCCAAGTAATGGTGGGGGTTACCGATACGGCTTTTTTGGGAAGAGTCGGCGAAATTGAATTAGGCGCCTCGGCTATCGGAGGGATTTTTTATTTGCTTATTTTTATGGTTGCGCAAAGTTTTAGTGTCGGTGCGCAAATTATAATGGCTAGGCGAAACGGCGAACAAAACTATGTTAAAATTGCACAAGTATTTTATCAAACAGTCAGTTTTGTTGTTTTGTTTTCAATTATAAGTATTGCCGGAATATATTTCGGCGCATCTTCTGTTTTAGACCTTATTGTAGAATCTGATATAATTAAAAATGCGGTGCTGGTTTATTTGTTGTCTCGTTGTTGGGGATTATTTTTTTCGGGAGCAAAAACAGCTCTGCGTTCTTTTTTTATTGCGCTGACAACTACGAAACAATTGCTACCTGCTGCATTGATATTGATGACCTCTAATTTTGTGTTTGATTATTGGCTGATATTTGGCGGATTTGGTGTTGAACCTATGGGATTGAAAGGTGCTGCCATTGCTTCTGTTTTAGCGGAAGGGTTAGCAGTTTTGTATCTTGTTTTGTATATATTATTGTTTGTGAAATTGAGAAAATACGGTTTTCATAAATTTTTGTTGTGGAGTCAATCATTATTTAATGAAATCTTCAGATTATCGATTTGGATTATAGTGCAAAATCTTTTAAGTTGGGGAGCATGGTTTTACTTTTTTATTGAAGTTGAAAAATTGGGAGCAAATGAGTTGGCGGTGTCAAACATATTGCGCTCGTTATCATCGTTACCGTTTATATTGGCAAATGCGTTGGCAATGGTTACATCTTCGGTTGTAAGTAATTTGATTGGTGCCGGCAAAGATCGTGAAGTCATCACAACAATCAAAAGAATTTTGCAATTTGCAGCTATTCCCTATTATGGATTTTTTGTTTTGATTGCATTTATACCAACGTTATTTTTACGAATATACACAAATGATGTTAATATTATACAGCAATCAATTGCTCCGTTTTATACGATGATGTTTACATACTTCACAGCATTACCGGGGATGATTTATTTTTATGCAATATACGGAACCGGAAAGACAAAAGTTGCGTTTTGGATTGAGTTTTGGTGTTCTATTGCCTATATAATTACTATTCGCTTAGTTGTCGGAATTATGCGACTTGATTTAATGTGGTGTTGGATGTGTGAATTGTCATATTATTTGATTTTGTTTCCGATTTCTTATTGGTATATTATGCGCAACAAGTGGTGTTGTGAGATTGTATAAGATAAGTTAAAATCTTTTTTTATTTTTTTTAAAATTTTGCTTGTGTTATATAAAAAATGTGATAAATATGTCTTTCGAAACAAATCGGAATGTAGTTCAGCCTGGTAGAACGCTTCGTTCGGGACGAAGAGGTCGCTGGTTCGAGTCCAGTCATTCCGACCATCTAAAACATTGATTTTCTTAGGGAATTTCAATGTTTTTATTTTGTTAAAATATTGGATTTTGATTTTAGGTAACATATAGGTAACAAATATAACAGTATTTTCTCTTATATGTATGTGCTATATGCTATTATTTAACACCTCATCACACAGCTAATCACATAAAGAATCTAAACAAATGAATAATGAGATTGCAAAAATCCAACCTACAAACATAATTCCAACACACCATTTCCAAAAGGCCCATTGAGGATTATGTTTTAATCCAAATTCTTTATATCTTTTAGGAAAATCTCTATACCAATTCATTTTGTATGATTAATCTTTATCAGTAAACCAAATTAAGGAAATAAAACAACTTATAGTAAAATGCAAACCAAAATAAAGCCTATAATGGAGCTGATAAGTATACCGAGCAACTCTATTTTAATAAACGCTTTTATTATTTTAATTTTATTTTTTGCCATTTTTTGCAAGCATTTCATCTCTAAGTTTTCTTTTAGATAATTCTAACCTTGCTTGATCGCATCTATAAAGACCTCCCCAATATCCGGAACAATATCCGTTTACATAACTTTCAAGTTCCTCATCTGTAATCAAAACGCAACCTGTTTTCTCTGTCCATGTCTCACAATCAAATCTACACGTTTCAAATTCATAATCCCAAACACCACCTTCATCCAAGCAGCTATCAATTGCTGCAAAATCAGAACGTACAAACATTGATATAAATCCATAAAAAGCAAAAAGACAGATAACTAATGCAAATAAATGTTTGGTTAGTATTTTGAAAAACTTAATAAACTTGCTTTTTATAAATGGTATTAAATCTGCAATGTTGTTATTTTTCTTCATTTAATGCTCTCCAGCTTTGATTTAAGAAGCCTTATCATATACTCTCTATAAACCATACCAAATTGAGTTCCTTTTTGTTTTTCTAAGCTTCTTTGATATTCTTCCGGCAAATCTTTTAATGTAATGCCTTCCATTAGGTTATAAATTTGTATTATAGCATCACAAAGATTATTGAATTCTAAGTCACTACAATATTCGTTAAGTGTCCATTCTCCGTAATAATCTGCATAGAAGCACTGTAAAAACATATCCAAACGCTTACGATTACGAAAATTGTCACTTATTTCTTTAACTAAATCATATTGTTTGGACAATCTCATATCGTGGAATTTACATATACGCATATGTTCCCGACAGAACAAAAGTGCAAAATTACGATATTCGTTTGGAATCCTTAACCTATCACTAACACTGTTTATTAATTCTAATCCTCGCACATCATGATTATGATGATGAGGTAAAATGTCTTTTGGAGTATTACCTTTTCCATTGTCATGGTTAAGAACAGCCCATTTTGTTATTTCATCTTCATCTTTAACTCGGGTTAAAGCGCACATTGTAATTTCCCATTATTATTTCCTTAGTTATTTCTTAGCATTAAAAGTATCGTCAGAGCACGTGATAATCTGCCATTCCCATCAGTAAACGGATGGATTGATAAGAAATGCACTATAAATATTCCAATAGTAATTATTGGATGGAGAAACTTGTCATCAAATGTATCATTAGTCCATTGTATCAACTCCCTCATCAATCTTGGAGTATCAAAAGGAGAAGCTGTTTCAAATATAGTTCCAATTTCCTTACCAGAAGCATCATATGCTGCCACCCGGTTTGAATCTGTTTTATATTCACCACGGTGTCTTTCATCTTTTGATGAATATTTCAAAAGTGTCTGATGTAATTGTTTGATGTAGTTTTCAGTTATAGTTGCAGGAAAAACCCATTCTGATGTTTTATTTTCATATAATCTATTCAATAACTCTAAAGCGGCAACACCAAACGCCCTATTCTAATTTTGCAAATTTAGCAATAGTCAACATATCTTTGCTTGGTTCTTTTTGATTTACATCAAGTAATGCAATCATCATTTTTAATGAGCGATTTAACGACGAAAGCATAAAATTATTCTTCCTGATCTTCTGCTTGTCGTTTCGCAGCATAATCTTGCAACTTTTGGATAAAACGCTGCATAAATTTATGCTTTTTGAATTTGAGCAAAGCTTCGGGCACTCTCTCATCCATAAAATGTTCTTCAATAATAATTGAGAGCAAATCCTCTCGTTTGTTTTTGATAACCCAATCTATAACATCATTATAGGGAAATGAATATACAAGATGTTCAGTCAATTTGGGATTATTTAGTTCAATAATCTTTAACGGATTAGGGAGCAAACAGACATCCATTGCAAAACAGATAATGTCTTCGTCATTACTTTCAATTATCTCTTTTTCGAATTTATCACTTGGTTCTACGTACATCTTATAATCACGATCTTCTGTAGCCCATTGATACCACTTTTTGTTTTTGGAGAAAATGATAAGTTTTTCAATTGTCTCATCAAATTCATCACTACCTTTGATGAATGATTGTATTAATTCATCATTGCCACTGGTTAAAATGTATATTTGAATATTTAATGGCAGATATGGTATGCAAACGATGCGGAGAATATTTTCAATATTGTTGCTTTGAACAATTTGTTGTAAATACTCTTTTCGAGTGCTACAAGCACATCGCATTCCACAAGTTAAATATTCGTCAGAACGAGATAGAAGAAGTAGAAATTCTTCAAAAGAACAAGTTTTGATAAATTCTTTTGTAGTCGTTTCCGGCAGTTTTTCATCTTTTATCAGCTTGATACAGATGTCTTTACGTTTGGCAAGAGGAACTAAAATATCGTTATTACCGATATCTTTCACCTGTGCAAGAAGATTTTCAATTTCTTGATAGCTTCCGTTTTCTATAATAGCCAATTGGCTGTTTTTACCTTTTTCCATATATATAAATAATTTTTAGTTAATAAATTTTTCTGAGGATGTTATATAAAATTTGAGATAAAAAGTCAATTGATTATACGTCAAAGTTTGAGGCAACAGCAAAAAATTATAAAAAAATCAGCCATTGGTTTCACCGGTTTATTATGAAGTTAAAAGTATTTGTTTATCGCTTGTTTAAACTGCTCTAAAAATAACTCCTTAAAATATGACACGTTATTTTGCTCATAAAACAGGATTATTGCTTTTTTGTATTCAATTTCATCAACACTTCTATATGAAAGCGGACAATATCCGTTAGCTAACAAAATTGCATTACTTAAAATTCTTGATGTTCGTTTATTACCATCTTCAAATGGTTGAATATAGGCAATCATCAAAACAGTAATAAGAGCTTTTTCTATCGGATTTTCGGTTTTGTTTATTACTTCTATCAAATTTTTCAGCGCTTCTTTTATTTGATATGAATTATCTAATGGTTTGTAGTTGGTTCCGACAATTCCAACCATACCATTACGAATACCGGTTGCAACTTTAAGCTCATCAACAAGCAATTTGTGTAGTTCTTCAATTTTTGCAACAGTCAGATTCTTATAATATTCCGGAGCTTTAAGTACAAAATCTAAGGCTTTTTTATGATTTAACACCATATTTGTTTCTTCTTTGGTCTTACCTTTTGCTGAAATATTTTCATTTAATAAACGCTCTGTGTCTAAAAGTGTATAGGTATTACCTTCTATTTTAGATGACTTCCAAGCAAGCTCAACAGTTAAACGCTCAAATTCTTTTTGTAATAGATTTGGCGAAAGTTTATTTCTTTTTTCTATGTATGTATTGTTCAACTTTTCCAACTCTATCTTTTCTTTTGGAGTTAATAAATCTTTTAGCGCCGAAAAAACATCAAAATTAAAACCTATGCTGTTAGGTAACCGTTCATCTTGGTCTTTGTTAAAATAAGTTTCGATGTTTATGTCATTCAATAAACCGGCTTTTATAGACGTGTTATAAACCGTAGCTTTAGCCAAACCTGACTTTTCAATGTCATTATTTTCTAATAACAGTTTTAAATCTCTGGTGATAGTCATTTTGGTAGTCTTATAACCAATTTTAGCGAGGAAAACTTCAATATCCTCTCGCTTTGTATTAGGATTATCTTTTATAAAATCCAGTATCAATTCTTGGCGTTTGTTATACATTTTCGTTCCAATCGTAACATTTTATTTGTTCAAGCGTAACATTTGTGTTACGATTAGTCAATTTATTTTTATGTTATTTAATAGTTTACCTTCTTATTTTCTCTTAAAATGAAGCATAACATTCCGGATTTTCGGTCAAAAACTTGGCTTGTTATGGATTGAATAAAAAAATCGCAATAGCGTTTTTTTTGCTATTGCGACCAAAAGAGGCGGAGATTTGCTTTTGTTTACTCTTTCCAAAGTTTTTTCAAAGCATCATACTCCTGTTGCAACGTCGGCAATTCGGGCGAATTCCATACTCGTTCCAAATTTTCGGCCAAAGATGCGTAGTAGAAAATGCTTAGCGGTTTATCAAAACGCTTAGAACGGTTTTCTTTTTGAAGCATTTGATTGTATTGAGATACAACATCTTCAAAATCACGCAAAACAGCTTCACGTTTGAGAGGCGTAAGAGAATCTATACGTCCAGCTTCTCTGGCTACTGAAATAAAAGTTTTTTCCATAAGCTATAAAAATTTGATTAATAAATGTCTTTTGTAAGTTTTGAGATTTGACGTTATCACGGTAACCGGATTTTGTCAACATTTTGCTAATCATTTGATTTTACATAAAACAAAGTATTTGCACTACATTGAAAAATATGGTATAATCTTTTCATTACAAAGTCTTATTGTGGTTTATTTTTATTAAAGAGTTCATAGTTGTTTTCCGTTTTTATGGTTAATAATTATTTTCTTTTAAATAAAGATATTGAGGTTTAATTACCTTAAACCACAATAAGACTTTTGTTAAAGAATTTTTTTTTATTAATCATAATAGAGGGGCGGCTGAAAAATGCGGGAGTAAGAACCTACCTCTTTAAAAACGGCGAAAGAAAATTATGATGAATTCTAATTATTGCCTCGTTACCGAGGCATTCGGCCACGGCCTCGCAACGTTGTTATACGCACAGGCATACGGTTTGACACCGGTTGCGTATAGTGATAAGAACGATGAATCTGATTACACCGCACAGGTAAATCAGATAATGAGTAATTTATCTTTCTTCGAACCGGCAATGAAAGCCGTTTCATGGAAAGACCGTGAAGCCTACGCCAACGAGTTTAACTTCCGCAAGGAGTTGCTCGCTGGCAATATCACTGTCGAAAACTGGCGGGAAATGGCAACTGCGAAGCTTTTCCCGTTGTCGGGAAGTGAAGCTGGTTTGCCGAAGTTCGCTTCGCTTACTGAAGGGGCGACACTGTTCGTTCCTCAGAAGCTGTTTAGTGATGGGCTTTGTGGAGCAACTGCCGAGCAGCAATCGCTGTCACCGGCGGTGTTCAACTTCCTTAAGGGCGAAAATCTTGCCCTAGGACAGCACTTCCACAAGGTCAATGATCTTGAAAAGGTGGAAGCGTTGGCAGAGGAATTTAACCTCTACGTCCCCGGCATGACCGAGGATCAGGAGGTATTCGGCATCAGAGGTGTCCAGCACAAGATGTACTGGAACTTCTACCGTAAGATGTCGGCATGTGTGGGAATAGCGGGTACCCATACATGGTATTTATTATCCTGCTTCCCTGATACACCTCAGGTGATTCTATACCGTAGAGGTATGGAAAAGTGGGATGAGATTGAAGCGGCATACCGCGCTGCCGGATATAACATCCGTTGTATCGGTTTCGATGAGAGCACCAACATGGAGCTGCTCTCAAAAGAAATCGAAGCAGCATACGCCGAGATTAAAAAATAATTAAGGTGTATAAAAAGTTCAAACCTCTGATCTGTTTTGGCAGATTGGAGGTTTGCTTTTTTTACAGTTTATTTTTGTCAGATGATTGTCAGTGAAAAATGTGATTGAATGGACTGCTTCGTCGCTATTGCTCCTCGCAGTGATGGGGAAAGGAAAAATTGCCTCACAATAGCAGAAAAAATAAAAGAGGATTATTCGGTATAATATATTGAGTAAACCTGAGATATTGATATAATGCCTCGTTAGTTTATAAAAAAAGAGGTATATTATGGAAAACAACTATCATGCATTGACAAATGATGACGTTTTGCAGAAGCTAAAAACGAATATTAAACAAGGGCTTAGTGAAAATGAAGTTCAAAAAAGACTTGAAAAATACGGGGCTAATGCCCTAACCCCACCCAAAGGGAAAAGTGCATGGCTCAGATTTTTCTTACAAATTCATCAACCTCTTATTTATGTTTTGATTTTGTCGGCAACAATCGCCTTATGCTTGGGTGAATATGTTGAATCCGGTGTTATTTATGGTGTTGTTATCGGTAATGCGATAATGGGTTTTGTTCAAGAAGATAAGGCATTAAAGGCGCTTTCGTCATTGTCTAAGAATATTCCGATGATGACTACGGTTTTGCGTAACGGACAAAGTGTGGTTATTCCATCTCAAGAAGTTGTTCCGGGGGATATTGTTTTGCTTCATTCGGGTGACAAAGTTCCTGCCGATATGCGTCTTTTGGAGGTTCATGACCTGAAGATTAATGAATCTGTTTTAACCGGAGAATCTTTACCGGCTGAGAAAAATGCCGATATTTTGCCTGAAAAAACTCTGCTCGGAGACAAGCTTAATATGGCTTTTGCATCGACTTTGGCTGTTTTTGGCAGTGCTACCGGTGTTGTCGTTGCTACTGGTGACAAAACGGAAATCGGTAAAATATCTCAGATGATTGCCTCTGCCGAAGATATTAAAACACCGCTGACGGAAAAAGTTGAAATTTTCAGTTCAAAACTTTTGTGGTTGATTGTGTTTTTGTCAGTATTGGCGTTTGTTGTAGGCATATTTAAAGGCTTGCCGATTGTTGATACTTTTATGGCCGGTGTCGCTATGGCTGTTGCGGCCATTCCGGAAGGTTTGCCGGCAGCAATGACAATTATCTTGGCTATCGGTGTAAATCGTATGCTTAAACACAAAGCTATTATTCGTAAGCTTCCGGCAGTTGAAACATTAGGAAGCTCTACAGTTATTTGTTCTGACAAAACCGGAACTCTGACCGAAAACAAAATGACTGTACAACATATTTATTGCGGAGAAAGTAATTATGATGTTTCCGGACTTGGATATCAATTGGAAGGTAATTTTACTCCGGAAGGCAAAACAAATAAGGCTTTGCAAGTTTGTTTGCAGACGGGTGTTTTGTGTAATGATGCCAACTTGTGGAATGATGCCGGCGCTTTTAAGCCATCAGGCGATCCGACAGAAATAGCTCTTTTGGTTTCGGCATCTAAACATGGTATTGTACCGTCGCAACTTCGTGAAAAATCTCCTTGCTCGGATACAATTCCTTTTGAGGCTGTTTATCAATATATGGCTTGTTTGTGTGATGATACTATCTATATGAAAGGTTCTATTGAGGCGGTTTTGCCACTTTGCAAAAATCAGATGAACAAAGATGGTAAACTTGAGAAAATAAATGCCAAAGAGATACAAAAACAAGCCGATAGTTATGCGAAACAAGGACTGAGGGTTTTGTGCTTTTGTATTAAACCTGATTTTAAGAAAAAAACGATTCAGCATTCTGATGTTAAGACAGATATGATTTTTGTCGGACTTCAGGCAATGATAGATCCGGCAAGACCTGAAGCAATTAAGGCTATTGCTACTTGTCATGCCGCCGGTATTAATGTCAAAATGATTACCGGAGATCACTTGTTGACGGCGGTTGCCATAGCACAAAAAATGGGATTTGCCAAAGACGGTAAAGAACCGACTGCAATAAACGGCAAAGAATTGAGCGCTATGTCTGATAAAGAGCTTTTGAAAATTGCTCCGACAACCGATGTTTTTGCTCGTGTTTCGCCGGAAGATAAGTTGCGTTTGGTTAAAGCATTGCAGAAAAAAGGTAATATTGTTGCGATGACCGGCGATGGTGTAAATGATGCGCCGGCACTCAAACAAGCAAATATCGGTATTGCTATGGGCGAAAACGGTACAGATGTGGCTAAAGAGGCTTCAGACGTTGTGTTGCTTGATGATAATTTTGCTTCTATTGAAAAGGCTATTCGTGAAGGTCGAGGTGTGCTTGATAATCTCATCAAATTTATTCTTTGGACACTTCCGATAAGCTTTGCTGAGGCTTTTGTTGTAATGTTGGCTATTTTCTTTGGTTGGAAGTTGCCGATTACTCCGGTGCAAATTTTGTGGATTAATATGGTTACTACTATTTTGCTTGGAGCAATGTTCTCTTTTGAGCCGATTGAAAAAGGGATTATGACACGCGCTCCTCGCAAACCCAAAGCTCCGCTGTTGTCAAAATCGGTGTTAATCAGAATGATTACCGTTTGTTCGTTAATGACATTGTTTGTGTTTGTTGTGTTTAATGCAATGATGCAACAAGGATATTCGCTATCACAATCTCAAACTACGGTTGTTAATTTGTTGGTTATGCTTGGTATTGTTAATATGTTTGCATGCAAAAGTGTTACTCGCAGCACCCTGTTTTCGGGACTTCTTAAGAATAGATGGATGTTGTTTGGAGCATTTGGAATGGTAATATTGCAAATATTGTTTACCTATACCTCTGTTTTTAATTTCTGTTTTAAGACATCGTTTATCGGGTTAAAAGCATGGGCAACAATCGGGGGGGCAAGTTTGTTATTGTTGCTCTGGATAGAAGTTGAAAAACTGATATTACGTATTTTGAAAAAATAAACCGCGAACAGCCTCTGATAACTTGCAGGGGCTGTTTTTTTTGGCGTTTCAATCAAAATTTGACTTTAAATGAATATTGTTTTAATAAGAAAGTATTCAAAACAAGAATTATGTTTAATTTTTAATACCTATAAGTATGAAAAAACAAAAGATTATTTGCAAAACATTGCAAATCGGGGTTTGTGTTGCGTGTTTTATAACATTTGCAATATTTGTGTGGTCTTTCTTCAACAAAACGGTTTTGGAAGACAATAGTGTGGTTATTTTTGCTATTTTGGCTGTTATGTACGGAGGATTGTCTCTTTGGGATGATTATATCAAAGAAAAGGAAAATCCTCTCAGCAGATGCAAAGTCAAATTGGCAATAAAATACGCCGTAAAGTGTAATCATGGCAGTAAGTCTGATTTTGTTAAAGAGCATGGTGAAGCAATGTATAACCATTTTTTGGAAAAAGGTTTTATCAAGGAAACTGTTCGCAAAAAAAGATGCTTGTGGCAAATATCAATTATCGGAGTACACTTCTTTAACCAAGTAACCGGAAAATATTGAGACCGGATTCAAAACGAAAGACCGACGGCTTTTATAAAAGCTATCGGTCTTTTGTTTTAGGGGACTTGTTCTGTTATTTAACTTTGAACAAGTCAAAATCTTCTACCGGATAGTATTTGTCCTCTGCACGAATGAAATATTCGTGTTTTTGCAAAACAGGACGGTAGTTTTTTTGATTGCCATCCTTGAATTTTTGAGGAATGTATACCGGCCTTAGAACAAACGATGCTCCAACAGGAACATTGCTGTAATTTGTTCTAATAACTTCTTCGGTTTCTAAAAGCATCAGAGAGCCTTTTGCTTTTACGGTTCTTGTGGTCGGCACCGGTGTTGTTCCGACAACAATCATTGATCTTTGCCCCTCATGCCATTCGGTATTTTGGGTTTCAATGATTTTAAAACTCTTTGTCTCTGCAACATACAGACTATCACAAAGACTTTGGCATATAGCCTTCTTTTCTTGCATTTCACGGTTGGTGCAAGAACATGCGCACAATACGCATAAAAAGAATAAAATCTTTTTCATTTTGTTTATTTTTTTAGGGTTAATAATCTTAGTTATGTTTATTGTGCTGTAATTTCTAAAAAGCGTTTAATATATTATCTATACGGCACAATAATTACTTATTATGCTTGAGACTATAGCATATTTTTTAGCCTTCTACAAGATATTTTTATTGATGTATGTCTGACTATTTTTGGGAAAGAGTTACGTATTTATTTATAACTGTTTCAGCAAATACCCGCAAAACATTTGAAAGTATGTGAGGTTGCAAATTTTTGGGTTCGATTTGCATTGTGCAGGCAATTTTTACAAATTCATCAAAGTCTATGGCGTACCTAGGACACAAAAGTTCAACCAAGTTTTGGCAATCATATCTGGCAACAGGATCAACATAAATGCCTTTGGTGCTTACGGCGGTAGGAATGCCGGCACTGGCTGTTTCGCAACTTGAATAAGAGTCCATGGTGTGTACGACCAAAGTATTTTCATAGCCTAAAATTCCGGGGTAAATATTGCCGATTAATTGCAATTTTTTGAATTGTTCTTCATATTTGCCGGAATAAATACGCCATTTGGAAAGACCTCTATCTTCGTCGTTTTGGGCTATTCTTTTGCAGTTGTGAAAAATTATGTCCTTATTATCCAAAGATTTTTCATATAAAAAGTCTGTTACATTGTTTGGTGTTCTGGGACCATTGGCAATAACCACCCCAAAACCCACAGATGCAAGCTTTTTGGCATCATTAAACAGTTTTCGGGCATAATCAATATCAAATACGATTTCGGGACCTTCTACACGTCCACCCAACAAATAAACCACCTTTTTGGATGTTTGTTTATAATTTTCGAACTTAGCAATAACGTCTTTTAAGTCTTCATCATCTTTAAGTTTTTCAAAAGTATTGTTAAGTTCAACAAATTTTTTCTTAACATTTTGGATATTAAAATTGTTGATTGTGCCGACGGTAATAAGATTTTTTTTGCGCAAATTTTTGTTTCTTAATAAGCGTATACGTAAAGAAAATGTCATTAAGTGTTTGGGAATATTAATTAAATCGACATATTTATATTTATAATAACGCGAAGTTAAAACAACAGTCAGAACATTGCCAAGGTTGTTGTCTTTATAGTATTCTTTTATGGCTGCACAAAGCTTATCAGCATCTTTTCCGGGTATATTACTTTCGGTTGGATTGTATACGGTTATGAAAATATGCGGAACAACAGAAGTTTTTGCCATAAACAAATCTAAACGTTTAAACAAAACTTGTTTGAATTGATCATAGTTGTTGAATTGAGAATAACACAAAGGAGTTTTGATATCCATATAATCTAAAATACCTTCAGGAAGAACAAATAATTCATCCGGAGTTTTGACATTTCCGGTAAGACTGTTTATCGCATCAAATGCGCCTAAAATCTGATTGCGACAGCCGGCATCAATCGGTGCTAATGCAAAAGGTATCATCCTATGTCTCCTTACGTTTTTTTTGCAACTAATATGTCGGATATTATAACCATATATTGTTAATATTTTATTATGACGTGTTATCTATCGGTTTGAACATAAGAAAAAGAAAAACGCTTGTTATGATAACAAGCGTTTTTCTCTAAATTTGGACTTTGCTAGATTTCAAAGTCAACAATATCATAACTGTTAAGACTGATTACATCAGCCTCGGTATCAGTGTATGAAACCTTGACTTTTTGACCTACTTTAGTCCACTTTATCTCAGGAAAAGCATCGGTTGTACCGGTAAACTCTTTTCCTTTGATTTCATTAAACAATACGTAATATGTACCATTCTCATATACTATGTCACATATTGTCATCTCAATCAGCTTCTCATCAATCTTGTCACCGTCAGAAATTGTAAACTGGTTACTATTCTGAAGGGCTTTAAGATAAGCTTTCAAAGCTTCTTGAGGAGTAGCCGCTGCAGCGAAGTCTAACTCAGATTTGAGTGAAACGAAAGCATATCCTGCATTTTTGACACCGTCTCCTGTCAAAGTCATGTAGTATGTAGGCACTCCATGAACATTATACAGAATAGGATCATTAGCAAAAAACTTACTTTGTCTTACCCACTCACTTTGAGCTTCAATAACGTCTTTGGCAGCCTCTTCGTTGATACCTGATACCGGATAGAGTTTGCACTCTTTGGTTTTGGTATCAATGAGCATAAAGCCCGAAGATGACTTATCGGCACCGGCACTTTGAATTCCGGTATACCAATAAGAACGTCCTTCAGAATAAACCAAAGACATTCCCGGAGTTGCCTGACGAACACCATTCTGAGCGAAACATGCATTCCAGTAGCCATCCTGATATTGTCCCCAATCGTTGATTTGATCAATCAGGAACTCATCAGGCTGAATAAGGTCAACCCATTCAGGAGCATCTTCGATACTGTACTCATTGATGTCTCCGGTCTGCATATCGACGATAAGAGCGCCGATAGCATCCTCACCACTAAAACCGATTGTCGGTTCGTAAATGGTGATTACCCAGTAAGGACGGCCATTGTCATCGAGTTCCATTGAGTACTCATTCAAACCATAACTTGCATAACCGTTGGTACGAACGTGGCGCTCAATGTAGTCTCCGAAACATCCTGACACCAGATAACGGAGCTTCAAAGGCTCGCCGTTGAGTTCGGTAATGAAGAAAATTCGTCCCGGATTGTGGGCACTGACGATGCAATAGCCCTCTGTGGTTTGATTTTTCTTCCATTTCCAAAATCCTTTGTGTTCCAAAGGCATTACCCACACCTTCTCATTATCAAAGGTTTCGGTGATTTTTTGACCTTCGGCAGTGGTAAAGCTGAACGTACCGTTGAGGTTAATCATGTCGGCATTACCAAAATAACAACGGCTTCCAAGTGATGCCATATTCTCGATGCGTTTCGAAGCAAGATCTTCGGCATATGCTTGTTTAACGCTAATCATCTTTTCCACCGGGATAGGATGAATGTTGCTTTGGAATACCGAATCTTGCACCTCCTCAACTTTGAGGAGATTTTTGTATTCTTCTGTGTTGAACATTTCAGAAGAGATACAGCATCTTACACCGAAGCCGATAATGCATAGTAACGCCATTATTACACCGGTGATGTTGATTTCCTCAGTGATTATAGAAGATAATCCTACACCGATGAGCGTGGCTAAGAAAATTTCAAACCATACACCATCATACCCCCAGAAATCCAAGGTTGGCATAAACATCCAGTTAATTGCTCCGAAGAACAAAAAAGCAATTACACCAACAATTGGTGCAATTATTTTGTTCTCTTTATTAAATGCTGCAATTCCTGCGACTACGCCCAAAAGGGCTGAAAATAAAATGTAATTCATAATTTTTTTATTTTAAATTAAACAATATTTTCTTTTATAAAAAAGTCTTATTGTGGTTTAAGGTAATTAAACCTCAATATCTTTATTTAAAAGAAAATAATTATTAACCATAAAAACGGAAAACAACTATGAACTTTTCAATAAAAATAAACCACAATAAGACTTTGTATATGACTTAATTGTACCATTTTTTGCAATATAGTGCAATAAAATAAAACCACGCAAAATCAAACGACTAATACTTCGTATAATGATTTAATTTAAATGTACCTTTTTTTGCAATGTGCAAAAAATAGAAATTATCCGGTAAATCGGGGGATTTCAGCAAAGCATGTATTAAAGAAAAAGTACGATATCTCGTTTATTTTTTTGTTAAAAACATATAAAAAGCTTTGATTTTAATGATGAAACCTCATCAATGCGTGCTATTTTTTAGTCGCTTTTTTCTTTTCCGGTTGATAGATTTTGATTAAGGTACGACTTTTCGGAGTTATGCCGGCAAGTGCTTTTTCGGCTTTTTGTGTCAGAGTTTCTAAGTCGCCTTTTTCGGTTGACGGACATACGCCAAATGCCATTTGGATATTTTGGCTTAATTTGGTATTTTTCTTAACCTCAATATTATTTACGCTGTTTAGTACACGTTCAACAACTTTTTTAACTACTTTTGATTCTACATTATCCAAATAAACAGCAAACAAATTATCATCTATACGTGCAATAAAGTCGCTGTCGCGCAAAGCTTTTTCAAGTGTCCGAGAAACATATTTTAAAGCTCGATTGTAATATTTTCCGCCCATTTGTTCGTGAATATCATCCAAATTTCTTATTTTGCCGATAATAATAGCATATGGTTGTTTGCGAGTATCTGCATCGGCAATTTTTTTAGGAAGTTCTTCGTAATAATATTTTTTATTAAATATCCAAGTCAGCGGATCGCGACGATAACGTTCAATTTTATCTTCTTCATCATAGTACAAAATTAAAAGTAAAATAATAAACGTGAAAAAGAATGTACATAAATTGGCTATAGCCAATGTCCATGAATCAATATAAATACCGTAAGAAAACCAACATATAAGGCTTAGGCTGTACATTGTATACATATAACTTGACAGACCACTGACATTTTTGGCTCTTAAAATACGTATTGTTTGAATTGAAAATGCTGCAACGGTTGCTATACCGGCACCATAACCGATATATTCATATATGATTCCGTCAGAAAACACTAAGTCCGTAATTTGTCTGAAATCAGAAAATATTCTGACGATTTCTTGCCACAGTTTCATTGCAGTCTCCTATTGAAACAATACTATCCTATAGTTTATATTAAAACATAGAAAAATTAAAAAAACATTTATAACCGATTTCTTTGATGTAGTTTTTTTCTTGAAAATGATTCCTTTATATGATATCTGACTGAAAATGTTTTATAATGCCTTCCGATGAGGAAGGTTTTTTACACTTATCGGATTTGATTTATGACTGAAATTGTTGAACATTCGTCTTTAGAAGAAAATAAAAAGAATTTGTTGGCCGCATATTCCCGATATTCAAGTTATGTTCGAAAGATTGAGGCTTATGTGAGAGAACGTTCTAAAATTTCGTTGGCAGGATATAAATTTTATACCGAATATGGAAAATTTTTTGATGAGATGGAACAGATTCCTTGGAAGCTGAGTGCCGCATCTGATGAAGAAAGAAAAGCTTTTGGCGATTTGTTGGACGGATGTGCAAAAAATATTCCGGAAGCGTGTTATATCAGTGTTAAATATAATTTTGATAATCCATACACAAAAGGGTGTTTTGCTTCTTTGCCGGAAGGTTTGCAAAGCGGAAGCGATATCTTGATGTTTCCAAACCTTTATGAATATTATCTGGCGGCATTTGAAAAAGATGCCATGCTTCGGGACACGCCTTTTATTGTAGACGGCAGAATGAAGATAGTATATAATGCAGAACTTTTTGGTGATGGCGATTTGAGCGTAGCAAAAGCTTTTGAGTCTGTTGATTTTTGTGAAAAATTTAAGTCTATGCTGTATACGGCAACATTATTGGATAAATGCAAAGATGAAAATCCCCGCTTGGATCTTATCCATAACGAGGCTTTTGCTTCGCGCTTTGTGCAACCCCTTGAGACTATTATACTTAATGCAATGGCCAGAAATGCCGAAATAAGCAGAGATATAATCAGCAGTATATATAAAAGTAAAAAATCAATACGCAAAGCTGAAGAAAACGGCTTGATACCTTCGGCTCAGAATTTAAGAAACTATTTGAAAATAAGACACCTTATTCATCATCAATGTGATTCTCTCGGAGCTTATGCCGGTTTTACGACAAGTTTGTCCGAAACCAGAAAAAATCAACGTAATGAGTATTTGAAAATATATCAACAAATGTTTGATAAAGAGTTGTTTGAGAGGTTGGATACATATGCTGAAATTATGAATGACTTCAGACCGTTGGTTCAACATTTTTATCCGAACTTTATATCGCGTAAAAAAGATGAAAGTGTTTCAAAATTTATCTCCAGAATTAAGGATTATCATCGTAAAAATCCTGATGACGAGCTTATTTTAGAATTGAATTATGATTCTAAAAATTCGAAAAGCGACCAAATGATGAAAAATATCAAAAAACTTTTTCCGGAAGCTTCAATCGTTGATAATCCCGAAGTTAAAATTGAGACTATTTTCGGTGAGATGGAAAATTATAGCCGTTTAAATACATATTTGCACACATATCAGGAAGTGGAAAATTTGTTGGGGCTTTATAGTTTGGCTCATGGAGTGAGCGTATCTACATTGGATTCGGTCAAACTTATGATTGAAAAAAAGGATTTGGACAAATCTTTGTATGAAAAAATCGTAAAAATACGAGCAAAACGAAATAAATTAAGCCATAATTATTTTACATCGGAAATGGCCGAAACTTTTGCTTCGGAAGCAACAGAATTAAATAATGTATATACAGAAATCAACAAAGCGGTGGCTAAATTGCCCAAAGGAACGTTGGTTGAAGGAGACATCTATAAATTTACTCATCCTGACGGAAAAGTTGTTAGTGTTGATTTTGCCGAAAGAAAAATTGTCAGAACCGATATTGTTCAACGGCTTGAAAAAAATAAAAACAAGACTATTGAGGCTGATAAAACAAATGCAAATACTTTAAATCTGCCTGACGGAACACACATAAATTATGACAGCAGAAGGATGGTTTTTGCCGATAAATCGATATTGTATTTTAACTCTCCTCAACATTTTTCTTTGGTTATTAATGATAATATAAGCGGAAAAAATGCTAAGCTTTTATTGGATTCGGATGATTTTACGGTCAAAAAATTTATTTATAAAGGCCGCCCTATTGCGTTTACACCCGGAGATGTGCTTAATCATGTGCCTAATTATATTGTGAGAACAGACCGTTTTGGCAGGCTGTCAAGTGTGATTCATAAAACGCAAAACGGAGTTAAGCGTACGACTCAATTTAGCGCTAACAAAAAACCCAGTATTTGCCTTCCTGACGGAACGGTTTTGGATATGTTTTACGGAAAACCCGAAGTTTGCGGCAAACAACAAACTCAGCAAAAAAATAATGGCGGCAGAAGCTAGATTCATTTTGTATTGTCAATGATGATTTTTTGTGGTATGGTAAGAGCAGTTTAGAAAATATAATTGTTAACTTATTTAAATTCATAGCTTATGAAAAAAATTGATTTTGGAAGCTTCAGCTCAAAATTTGAAAAATTCTGGGGTTTGTACGGGAACTTTGTGTTCTTAGCTGTATCCGTTGTAACGGCAGTATTGGTCGGTATATTTCTGTATTGCAACCAGCTAATCTTGTGGTTGGGTATTGCGGCATCATTGATTGTTTATTGGCGATTGCCGTATGCAAATATAGAAATTGACTGTAAAATTGTGCGATTTGCATGGGCTTGCATTAATTTTGCAGTTTTCGTTGCGACCTGCCGATTATGTTCAATTGAACCACGAACTATCGAATACCCTGTAGATACATATGTCGTCGGCACCATGGTTGCCCTTTTTGTAAATACATTTTTGTATACGGATATTATACCCAAATTATCCTACAAAATGAAATTTACGAATAGTGAATACGGATGGGATATAGGAGGTGAAAAAACTAAGTGTAATGGTTCATTATTATCCATTATCGTATATGGTATAATAATGATTACGGGCTTATTCGTTGAGATGAATAATAGGAACGACTTTTTATTTGAAAAAGAAGTTTTTATACCTGTTATATCTTGGGATAAGGAAGTTTTGCACGAAAGTACCATCTATGTTGTTGAGACAGAAAAAGGTATTTTAGGGATTTCTCCGCAGAAGCATCCGGAAATACGTGGTATCCATAAAGGCACAAAAATCAGGGTATTAACCGATGGAACCGCAAACGGCTTAACGAGTTTTTCTCGTATAGAAATAAAAAATTAGAAAATGTGATTTTTTACCGCAGTTGCTTCTTATAAAAAAGAAGCTCTGCGGGTTTTTTGTTTTTTATACATTGAAAAAATTAATCTATGACAGAATATTTGCTTGTGTTTTAGACAAAAATGCAATATATTTAGCCAAAACATTTGGAGGAAAGATTGCAGAGTTATAAAAAAGATACAATTGACAGTTTGTCTGATTTATTTTTGGCTTGGATGGGCGGAGAACCGGACAGCCATGCAGAAGTCAGAGATTTTGTAAATAACAGTAAGCTTAAATGGCTTTTGGATGTTAGTGATGTTGATGCCATTATTCGAAATATTGCTTATTTTCCGGACTTTGCCGTTAAAACTGTTTATAATGCAATTCCTTTAAAATTTAAGACGGCTAAGGGTGAGATAACGGTCGGACCGGAAGAATTTAATAAATTTAATTATAAGGTGCAAAATGCCGATTATTCTACCGTTTGTTTGAATTTGAGTATGAAAATTCTTAATGAGCTGAAAAAAGACATCGGTGATGATAAAAAACTTTTGATAAAACGTGAAAAAAGCCGACTGAGAATGGCAAAATATCGTGCGGAACATCCGGAATATCAAAAAAAAGAAAATAAACGAGATTATGAACGTCGAGGCGGAGTAAATATGACCGAAGAAAGACGTGAGCAACTGGAAAAAGCCAAACAAAAATATGTTTCTACCCATAAAAAACAAATATCGCAACGAGCTGCCGCTAAACGATTAAAAATGAAAGAAGAAAATCCGGAATTGTTGAAACAACTTGATTATGAAAAAAATCATGCGGAAAATCGTAAAGAAATAAAAAGACGATATCGTGAGCGAAACAGACTTGAACTTAGAGAACGAGCCAGAAATAATCCTAAAGAAAAAGAATGGAGCAAACGATATAAAGCAAAAGTAAGATTTAGAACCAAAACAGGACACAAAATTTTATCGCTTCTTGATGCAATAACAAAATTTAAGGAAAGATAACAAATATGACAACGGAAGAAAGACTTATTGAAATTGAAATGGCTTTAGCAAACCAAGAAAAAACTTTGGATGAACTTAATAAGGTCGTTTTTGAACAGGGACAAAAAATCGACCACTTACTTAAGCTTAATAAATATTTGTTGGATATGGTTGATAAAGATGTTGTAAAACCGTTATCGGAAGAAACACCGCCGCCGCATTACTGACCTTGTATAAGTATAATTTGATATTATATTTATGCTGAAACTCAAGGAGAGACGTTTATGATTGATTGGGATGCTCTTTACAAAATTTCGCTCGGATTGTATGTTTTGGGAGCAAAAGACAATGAAAGAGATGTCGGAAGTATTGTTGATGCGGTTATGATTGGAGCTAACAAGCCGTGTGCTTTGGTTTTGTCATGTAATAACGGAAGCTATACCAAACAATGTATTGAAAAAACAAACGAATTTTCTTTGTCTGTTTTGCCTAAAGATATTGAACCGTCAGTCATCGCTGTTTTTGGGTTTCAGAGTAGTCGTGATAATAATAAATGGGATTTGGCGATAAAAGAATATTTTATGGGGCTTCCGGTTTTAGGCGGAGCGGTTTCATTTATTAAAGCCAAAGTTTTGCACAAATATTCTTTAGAAAGCAATACCATTTTTGTTGCCGAAATTGTCGGGGCAATCAAAAATTCGGATAAACTGCCGTTATTATATCAAGATTATCGCGATGAATTAAAGGACTTGGTTATAAAATCTTTTAATCAGATAAAAAAGGAGAAAACAATGTCTAAAAAATGGGTATGTACGGTCTGCAATTATGTATATGACGGCGATGTTCCGTTTGAAAAACTTGATGATGATTATATTTGCCCGATATGCGGTGTTGACAAATCATTTTTTGAAGAACGAGAAGTTGAATAGAGGCCGGATTAACCGGCCTTTTTTATATGAGTTTTTTCAGTTCATAAAGTTTTTCTAATGCTTCACGCGGGCTTAAATCATCAGGATTAATCTGTTTAAGTTCATCAAGCGCCGGTGATGAAATTTTTTCTTCCACTCGTTCACGAATACATGCAAACAACGGCAAATCATTGGCAATATCTTTGGGGGACAACCCTTTGTTTTGGTTTTCAAGATTATGCAAAACTTGATCGGCTCTTTTAATCAGAGTTTTGGGAAGACCGGCTAATTTTGCAACGTGTATACCATAACTGCGGTCGGCAGCACCATTCATAACCTCGTGCAAGAAAATAACTTCATCGTTGAATTCTTTGATTTTCATACAATGAAGACTTAAACGCGATAATTTACCGCTAAGAGATGTCAGTTCATGATAGTGAGTAGCAAAAAGAGTGCGACAACGATTGATTTCGTGCAAATATTCAACAACAGCCCAAGCTATTGATAAGCCGTCAAAAGTTGCCGTTCCTCGCCCTATTTCGTCCAAAATAACAAATGAACGTTCATCGGCTCGATTAAGGATTCCGGCGGTTTCGACCATTTCGACCATAAATGTTGAGCGACCTTTGGCTAAATCATCGGATGCTCCGACACGAGAAAAAATTTTGTTTATAATACCGATTCGAGCGGATTGACAAGGAACGTATGATCCCATTTGCGCCATTATGGCAATAATGGCATTTTGGCGTAAATATGTTGATTTACCTGCCATATTCGGACCTGTCAACAACCATAAATTGCCATTTTTATCATCCATTTGACAATCATTGCCGACAAAGGGGCCTGAGTTTTCTTTGCGAAGTGATTGCTCGACCACCGGATGACGACCATCTTTTATTTCAAAACAAAGCGAATTATCAACCACCGGACGACAATAATTGTATTCAACAGCCAAATCAGCCAAACCGACAGCGACATCAAGCTCGGCCAAAGCATTGCCACATTTTATTATATCATCAGAGCTTGCTTTGATTGCTGAAAGAAGTTCATCATATAGCTGTAGTTCCATTGCCAGAGCTTTGTCATCAGCGCCACGAATTTTGTCTTCAAGTTCGGTTAATTCAACTGTGGTAAAGCGCGAAGCACTCAATACGGATTGGCGAAATATAAATGTTGTGTCTCCCATAAGCATATGGGCAAATTTGGCAGGAACTTCAATAAAATAACCTATCACATTGTTAAATTTTATTTTCAGATTAGCAATACCGACCTGACTTATATATTTAGACTGAAGTTCAATGATTGCTTTGTGGCTATTGTCTTTGAGGTTGCGCATTTCATCTAATTGAGCTGAATAGCCCGCGCGAATAAACCCTCCGTCCCTGCTGAGCAACGGTAAATCATTTTCGAATAATGCATCGCCCAGTTTTGCCACCAACGGAGAATGCTCACCAAGATCTGATAATACTTGCTGAAGGACTGCCGGAATTTCAGAAACAACTTTAGTTTTATCGTTTGAATTAAAATGTATCAAACTGCGCAAATGAGGTATCATTCCAAGGGTGTTTTTAATATTTGCCATATCACGCGGACCGCCACGAGCAACACTGAGACGTGAAACAGCGCGTCCAATATCGACAGAAGACTTTAAAAGTGTACGTATTTCATCTCGTAACTCGGCCTTGGAAACAAAAAATTCGACCATATCAAGACGCTTGTTTATAGCGGTTATATCTCGCAAAGGATTTGATATACGCGATGCCAATAACCTTCCGCCGGGACCTGTTACGGTACGATCAATTGATTTTAACAAACTGCTTGATTTGTCACCCGAGATAGAATCAATAAGCTCTAATGAGCGACGTGTAGCAGCATCGATTTCGACAATTTGCTCATCAATTATTTTTTGCGGATGTAATAAATGCGGAATCTTGCCTTTTTGAGATGTTTCTACATAATCAATCAAGACACCGGCGGCACTGATTTCGGCTCGAGAAAAATTGCCAAACGCATCAAGATTGTTTACTTTATAGACATCTTGAAGGTGCTTACAAGCGTTTTCACTGTTAAAACGTTCATCCGGCCATACTGAAAGCTGTTCTTTGTAATTTTTTATGACCGAAAATATTTCGGGGGTATGTAAATAGCCGTCTGCAATAATGAGTTCGACAGGTAACAGACGCATAATAATTGATGACAAAATGTTTTCTTCTTTGTCATCATCCGTCAATGTTGTTTCTTGTGTGAAAAATTCGCCGGTTGAAATATCAAGCCACGCAACTCCTAGTGTTCGGCCTATTTTGGACACCGACATAAGAAAATTGTTGCGTTTGGCTTCCAGCAATGGTTCTTCGGTAAGAGTTCCGGCGGTAACAAGACGAATAACCTCTCGTCTTACCACAGATTTTGCGCCTCGTTTTTTGGCCTCTTTGGGATCTTCAGTCTGTTCACATATGGCAACCTTGTAACCCTGACGTATCAGTTTTGCCAAATAACTTTCATAGGCATGAAACGGAACACCGCACATCGGAATATCCATTCCTTCGACCTTGCCACGTTTGGTTAATGTAATATCCAGTGCTTGTGATGCTTTTATGGCGTCATCTAAAAATAATTCATAAAAGTCGCCCATACGATAAAACAATAAATAATCTTTATGTTCTTTTTTGATTTTTACATATTGCGCCATCATCGGGGTTAGCGTAGTCAATTTTTCAAGGTCGATATTATCCATTTATTATCTCAAGAGTAAAATATTTAGTATTTTTAAACTTGTTTCATATTATTATAAAATGTGGAATGGTTTCAAGTGCATTTTTTTGGTATATGGGATAAGATTATGTTTGAAAAATCACGAAATTCTTTAGGTTTTGAAAAAAATACCCAATTTGTTGAACGAATATTGTTTTTGAGTTTTCCGACTGCTTTGGTATTTGTGGTTTTGTCGGCTTTTAATCTGGTTGATCCGGTTTTGGCCATAATATCATTGGCTGCGGTTGTTGCTTTTAATATTGCGTTGTTGTTTCCGCTGACTTTTGAATTGCAACAAATCAAAAAATATGTTGTTTCGTTAGCCAAAGGAGAAATTTCTGATAATGAACTGTTGACGTTATCGGAAGATGAAACCAAGGATTTGATTGCGGCAATTAATAATATGCATCATTTTTGGGCGCAAAAAACCGATGTATTGGAAGCACAAACAATCTCGGATACTGCTGTTTTGGACAGTTTGCCCGACCCGATTATGGTTATTGACAGATCCGGCAATATATTGGGAGCAAATTTATCGGCAAGAACGGCTTTTGGTGAAAAAATAACCGATAAAAATGTTGATAAAGTTTTTAATTCTCACAGTTTTATAAATGCGGTATCAAGGGTTTTAAACAAGGAAAGTGCATCTGAAAATTTGATATTTTATGTCGAAGAACCTATTGATCAAAAACTTTATGCCCATATTAAACAATTGCCCTGGTTGTCTAAAGGAAAAGCTGTTGCGGTTATTTCCATATATGATTTAACAAAATCACTAAAAGTTGAAAAAATGCAATCGGACTTTGTGGCAAACGCCAGTCACGAGCTTAGAACCCCGTTATCTATTATATCCGGATTTGTTGAGACATTGCAAACATCGGCAAAAGATGATCCGGAAGCACAACAAAATTTTTTGAAAATTATTGCTGAACAAGCAGAATATATGGCAAATCTGATTGAAAATTTGTTATCATTATCCAGAATTGAATTAAACCAAGATGAACACCCGCAAGATGAGGTTGATGTGGTTGAAATTGTGGATGATGTTACAAAAGCTATGAAAATTAAAGCCAAAAATCGTAATATGAAAATCAAAGTAGTAAAAGAAAAAGATATTGCTTCGATTAAGGCTGATAAACACCAAATTAAGCAAATTGTTCAAAATCTGACAGATAATGCAATTAAATACGGACCTGAAGGAACTGATGTGACTCTTAGAATCAGTAATGTTGATAAGATACCGGCATCGCAAACAATTAAAACAGCTGATACTCCGGCTGTTGCAATTGCCGTAAATAATAAAGGACCAAAAATAGGACCGGAAAAATTGGCGCGCCTGACAGAAAGATTTTATCGCTTGCAAGAACATAAAGACCAAAATATTAAAGGAACAGGTTTGGGGCTAGCTATTGCAAAACACATAATCATCAGACATCAGGGAAATATTACCGTTAACTCTAACGGGTATAATGGAACAACTTTTACAATATATTTGCCGGTGTTTGAAAAAGAAGAATAAATTTTAGCATTGAATATAAAATAAAAAAATGTTATAATGATTAGTATATTGAATGAAAATGACGACAGGAGGTTGTTATGACAAAGGGTGAGAACAGACTGCTAACATATTGTAATTCCTTAATAAAAACGGGGGGGGGGTAGAACGATTTAGCCTTACCCTGCTTTTGTCATTTTTCTTTGTTTCAACCTCTTTTGCAACCACAACACCCCCTGAAATCGATGTCGATTATTTAAACGAATTAACCGGTCCTAAGGTAACTTGGGAAACGGCTACTGAATCTGACTCTGATATTGTTTTTATAAATGGTGCTTATTATAAATATACATATAATAAACCGGACAATTATACCGAGACGAATACACAACTTTCCAATCTTGATGGAAATAGTGTCAATGAGATGGTTTTTACAGGAATTACAAGCGCTATTAGAAATATTGCTGCGAGCAAATCTGCTACTATAGAAGATATTACAAGCGATTTTATCGATAACAAGTCAGGAGCTATTCATAATATTGTTAACAACAGATTTAAGGCTACTATAGGTAATATTAATGGAGTCTTCTTGGGTAATATGGGTAGTGCTATTTATAATCACAATAGCCGATCTAACAGCATCAACAGCACCATAGGAAATATTGTCGGAGATTTTATCAACAATTCAGGAAGTGCCATTCATAATTCAAGTTCTAGCTCTCCTTTTAAAAGTATTATTGGTAACATCACAGGTAACTTCATAAGTAATTATAGTACAACCGAACCTTATGGTGGAGCTATTCGCAATGGTAAGAGTATCATCGGTGATATTACGGGGAACTTTTATGGTAACTATGTTCAACATCAATCTTTTATGGCTCACGGTGGAGCTATTGATAACACAGGCACTATAGGAGATATTACCGGAGACTTCGTAGAAAACTACGCCAAAGGTAATTATACCTCTGGTGGAGCTATTTATAACACTAGCACTATAGGAGATATAACAGGTAACTTCATCGGCAACTATGCTCAAGCAGAAACCGGCGAAGCAAAAAGCGGGGCTATCCATAATTCAGGAGCTAACATAACTTTAACAAATAGTTCATTTTACGGAAATTATGCTAAAACTGGTTCAACAGACAAATCAAATGCCCAAGGAGGTGCTATTTATAATAGCGGCACCTTAAATATCACAGCCAACGATGGCAAACAATCTATATTTAGCGGTAATAAGATTATTTACAAAGATACCGAAGGCAATGATATTGAAGAATCAAATGCTATACACATGGCCGGCGGAACATTAAATTTGTCAGCTGTTGATGGCGGACAAATTATATTTAATGATAAAATAACCGCGAGTGCAGGAAGTGAAAACACAGCTCTTGAAATCAACTCAATTTCTTATAATCGCGCATCAGAAACATCAGCATTATTTATCGGTGAAAAATATTTCTTAAGCCCGGATCAATATGAAAACGGAATAAATTCTTACTTAGACGAATATGTTAATCAAGCTCTCAATGATTGGGGTGCCAAAGAAGCTTCGTGGGAACAAAAGGAGGGTAAATATATTATCACAGAAAAATATGGCGATGATTATGGTTATGATGCTTATACAACAGAATTAACCTATTCCGATGAATTAAACGGATATATTCAAGAAATCCGAAGTGAAAACGCATCTTTTGCTCCTTCAGATGATTATGGTGGGGATTTGCAAGCTTTTATTGAAAATGAATTTGGTAATGATTATGAGTTTAAAGATGGAGCTTATTACATAAAATTATCAGAAGCTGAAACGTTAATATTCAAAGAAGATATTGATGCCGGCGGCGCTTGGATTTTTGATGAATGGACTGATACTCCCGGTTGGTCTGAAACTAATACCTTTGATGGCGATATAAAATCATATTTTGCAGACAACAATATCAGTTATATCGAAAAAGACGGTTATTACTATTTTGTTGATGGTGATGTTATTATAAAAGTTGACAACATTAGTGTTTTAGAATGGTATACAGATATCAATGGCAACACAATAGACAAAGACACCGCCGAACAAATATTTGCTGATGCAAAAGCAAATGGTGATGAAATTAGTATAGTTGATGGTGTAGTGACTATTTCTCCTAAATTATATGCCGGCGAAAGCGGAGTTTTCTATCAAGACGACAATGGCGAAATCGTATTTCATAATAATCTTGTAAATGATGTTGAGTTTAACATTACCGGCGACGGAACCGGTAAAGTAGTGTTTAATGATGATATTGAACATGATGGAACAATTACCGTCAGCAATGCCGAAGTCGAAGTTAATGCCAAAGGTTTTGATAGGGCTAATCTTAAAGACGGATCTATTGTTAATGTCGGCGGCGGTGCTGTGGTTAAGGATACTATTATTAATTCATCTTCTTTATTAAAAATAAAAGAAGGCGCCAAAGCTTTATCAACTATGGTTGCTGATAGCGGTACATTATCAGTTCAAAGTGGTGGCGAAGCTGATAATACTGTCGTATTCTCCGGAGGTAAATTACATATTGACAGTAATGCTGTTGCCAGCGATACAACCGTTAACCGTGGCGGTATGCTTGAATCTGAGGTTGATTCCAAATTAAACAACCTTCTCGCCAATGGCGGAGCTATTCTTGATATTGATGCAGGTTCGGTGTTAACCGGTAATATCATCATCGATGCCAATGCCGAGATGGGCGGTACTTATGATTATTCAAAAATCTTCAAAGACGAAGTCACCGATTCCGGTTCCCTAACCCTCGTCGGCGGACTTAATGACGCTATAAACGCGGATACTTTAATCAATAATACCGCCGACAAAAAACTCAACCTAACCTCCGGTGATTATTCTGTTGGATATGGAGCTCAAACCATTTCCGGTTGGGATAGTTTAACCATATCCGATGCAACGGTCAAAGTCGAAGGGGTTATTGATATGGCCGAAGCTTCTAAGGTTATCAATATTACTTCTAACTCTACTCTGGATTTAGCAGGTCACTCCCCTTTGGTTACAACTATAATCGGTTCGGTTAATAATGATGGTACCCTAAACTTCCACCATGCAGAT
>JAZUAM010000028.1:0-80939 GCA_045637985.1 Alphaproteobacteria bacterium | reverse complement strand
CGATAAATAGGAAGTTGGTTATACAAGACCATAAATATTCTCCTGTAGACGTTTTTTTAATTTTTTTCGGTATTGTTTTTGTCGTCGCAATTGGCGTTTTTTTAATTCTTTTGCGGTAAAATTTTTATGAATTGCAATTTTTAAGGCATTAGGGGTTTGCAGTAAAATGTTGCCCAAAAAAGTTGTTTCTAAAAGATTTGTTATTTTGCATCGTAGATTATAGGTATTGTAGTGTCGCATAAATCCCATATATGAATTGATGCTAGAGGTGAAATGTTGTAATAAATCCAGAGTATTTTGTACGCTGTTAGCCATTTGGGGTAATAAGGAATAAATTTTGTTGTATAGGTTGTTTTTTGAACGTTTGCCAATATAAATGCAATGAGGTTTGATAACACTACCAATAAATTTTACACCTTTGCTATAATGTTGGAGATATACTTTTTGAGGGTGGAGATGAAGTTTGAGATCTGAGGAAATAAAGTTTTTAATTTTGTTGTGGGCTTCTATTAAGGTTTGTTTGTTTTGATGCATCAGTATAAAATCATCGACATATCGTCCATAGTATTTTATATCTAAGGTTTGTGTGATGTATTTGTCCAAACTGTTAAGGTAAAAGTTAGCAAATATTTGCGATGTTAAGTTTCCGATGGGTAGACCGCAATTGCTTTCAGACCAAAACAAGCTTTTATAACAAGGTAAACCATTCCAATCAGCCCACTTTCCTTTGATGGTACAGTTGTTTTCCGGAGCATAGAAAATGATTTGTTTTATGAGTCTTAAAAGTATGGGTTTGTCTGGTTTGTGGTATTTTTCAGATATAAAAAGATGGAGGCGTTGATAAAGAATATTTTTGTTGATACTCATAAAGAATGAACGTATGTCCAGTTTTAAGATGTAGCAATCTTTGGTGTAGTTTTCGGAACAATCTTTCATTTGTGCTTTGATATTTTTGACCCCATATAAAACACCTTTCCCTTCGCGGCAACTATAGCTTGTTGGGATAAATTCTTCTTCAAATAGGTGATTGATTTTAGATATAACCAAATGGTGTACTATTCGGTCGCGAAAATTTGCAGCGAATACTTCGCGTTGCACGGGGTGTTTTATAATAAAGGCAATTGAACGGCCGATTTTATATTTGTTGGTGTTGATCTCTTTCCACAAACGGATCAGTTCGTGTTCAAAGTCAAGCTCAAATGCCAAGGCATTGACCGTGCGACGTTTGTGGCGTCGACACTCGTAATATGCATTAAAAACCTCTTCAAGAGGTATTTGACAAGTTAATGCTGTGTTTTCTGGATCAAACAATGTCATTTGTTTCTTACAACGTTTGTTAGTATCTGATGTCTATTTATAAAAAGAGCTGGAAGCAGCGCACGTAGTTATTATTGTTCTTATTGTTGTTGTTACGGTTGCCATTATTTGCGTTGAGCATCCAAGAGTTATTATTATTGTACTCGGAGGACGACCAAACTAAACAGTTTTTTGTCATTACTATTGTTCTTAACAGCATTTATTTGCTGTGAATGACCCTTTTTTTATAAAAAGATGCACGCTTTTAATAACCATAATTATTAAAATTCTGGCGGATACTTGTTTTTAATCTCCGTTCAATCTGCCTCGTATATTATGAGGTTAATTAGATTAAAATAAATTGATTTTTAAGGTTTATCCGCAAATTTGTTGGTGTTTTTAGATCGGGGAGGGTGAATGTTGTTTTGAGGGAGGGGATGAAAAGTAAATATGCTAGTTTGAAGCGAAGTGATAAATAAAATGTTTCTCATCTAACCCACTTCTGTATCGGAATGTAAAGATGTGTATAACTGTCGGATGTTGTGTATAAAAAATAAAATTAAGATATTATTAACCATCAGATAAGAATCTGTACACGTGGCAGTAGCTATCCACGTTATTTTACTATTTAAAAGTGGTGCACCAGAAATTGTTTTTAGAATTGAGACATAGCCGACACGCATCGGATTCGACCTCTTTGTGTGGTTATACAACAAAGGGTTTTGTTGTATCCGCAAGGTCTCATTTTCCC
The DNA here is from genome assembly GCA_045637985.1 of Alphaproteobacteria bacterium. GTDB lineage: Bacteria > Pseudomonadota > Alphaproteobacteria > RF32 > CAG-239 > CAZU01. The sequence goes on along the minus strand of JAZUAM010000028.1, from coordinate 78,892 downwards.
CCTTACATTTCCAATGCTTATAGAGGATCTAACTTCTCTAAAGGAGGTGTGATATGGTAAATAGTATCACATTAACCGCCTCAATGAGAAGTAATTTATCATCGTTAAAGACAATAGCAACGCAGTTAGATAAAACGCAGTTAAGATTATCTAGTGGTAAGAAGGTAAACTCAGCGATAGATAATGCCTCAAATTACTATCAAGCAAGAGCATTAACAAATAGAGCAAGTGATTTGAATAGATTGTTAGATAGTATAGGCCAAGGGATACAGACGATAGAAGCAGCCACCACAGGGATGGAGATAGCCACGAAATATCTTGATCAAATGGTAGTAACGGCAGAGAGTACAATAGTAGAAGCAGGTAAAAAGCCATTAGAAGTTGATGTAATATATGATACCAATGTTCAGGCATTATTAGATGCAGGATATCAAGCAATAGATGGAAGTATGACTGTTGCAGAGATCAATGCAATATTAAATCAAGATGATGCCAAAGTAGTAATGGTTGAAGATATTGACTTGAGTTCATCTAGCTTTTCTTTTAGTGGTAAGAATATAACCTTTAATGGAGGTGGGCATAAGCTAACAACAAGAGGTATATATAGCTATGGAGCCAATTCCACATTTGAAAATATGCAAATGGAGATTACAGCAGGTACATCAATGTCATATGGAAGAGCAATATATTCCAGTGCGAGCAATACTATCGTAAAAGATATAGAAATAACATATAATAATACATATTATATTACTTCAGCAATAGAAATAAGAGGAAGCGGTACAGTCGAAAATGTTAATATAAAGATGAGTGGTGATGCCAAACAAATGACTGGCGTTAATATCTGGGGTAATAGTAGCGTAAATAATGTAAGTGTAGAGATAACAGGAAAAGAAGGAAGTATAAATACAGCTATCGGATCACAATCATCGCAAGTAACAATAAGCAATATTGGGGCAAAGATAAGCGGTGGAAGAAGTTATGGTGTAATAGGTGCTGTAAAAGGCTTAGATGGTGAAGAAGTAGCTGGATCAGCTAGTAGACCAGATGGATTGTTTAATGGCGAAGCTAATACTAAGGCAGCTGTTGCAGAGTTAGGTGAGGCAGCATCAGCAGCGTGGGCTGCAGATAAATTTTATGTTATAGAAGAAGATGAAGATTGGTACTTGCCGTCAATAGGTGAATGGATGGAAGCCTATGGAACAGATGTGAGTGCAATGACGAATGGATTTGGTAATAGTGGTGCAGGTACTACAACAGAGAACAAAACAGCGATTAATAATGCTTTGAAGACCTTGCGATTGGCTGGTGTTGATGCGAAAGAATTAACAAACGGATATTATTGGTCGTCCTCCGAGGGCAGTAGTAATGACTCTTGGTTGCTCAGCGCAACTATTGGCTACCGTAATTACGTCACTAAGAGCAGTACTTGGCTACGTGCGCTGCTTCCAGCTTATAGAAAATTGCTTTAACCCTTTAACCCTTTCCGGCGCCGGAGGCGACGGTGTTGCTCCCAAAGTAGGCGATATAATGTATGATGACAATAGTTGGAGTTTATCAGACACAGCTTCATATAATCAAAAAGCAACTGAGGGTAGAACAGCTGTTGGTGTTGTGGTTGGAGTGAACGATGATGGTTCAGTTAAAATTATGAACTTGAAAGATTTAACTTTTAGTTCAGCGACCGCACAAGGAAATTTTGATCCCTCAAATCCGTATGGAGGGGCTTCGCAAACAACTAGATGGTCAACAGGTAGCAATATGTATAAAGATATCCAAGGAATAGATAATTATACAGAATATGATTTGATATTTGCCGTTAATCCAAATGTATCAGTAATAAGCGTAGAAAACCTAAATAACGAGTTTGGAACTTTAGTCGCAGAAAGCTATGAGGCTTTATATAACCAGATGATAGAACAATATGATAATCAAATAGAAGATAGCTCATATCAAGGGGTTAATTTGTTGAAGTCAGGACAGTTAGAGCTTACGACAAATGAGACAAGAACACATAAATATAAAGTTGAAGGCAAAGATATGAGTTCAACGGGGATAGGTATAAGTTCTGCAAAATGGGAGACATATGAAGATATTGCAACAAGTATAAATGAGATTAAAGAAGCAATAGCCTCATTAAGAAGTTTTGCAGGTGAATTGAGGAATAATTATACAGCTGTACAGACTAGACAGAACTTCATAGAGGCGTTGAGTGATATTTTAGAAACAGGCTCCGATAAATTGGTATTAGCGGATATGAATGAGGAATCAGCAAATTATTTGGCGCTTCAGACAAGACAGCAACTGGCTGTGAACTCACTTTCGCTTGCCTCACAATCAGCGCAATCTGTGTTGAGTTTGTTCTAAGGGGTTAGCTTTGTTGTTCTGAAAGCAATAAGAGAATTGCAAAGGATGTATACGACCAAAAAGCATTAGAGCTACGTACAGATCAAGCGAATATACAGCATCAACTCAACAAGATAAATAAGGCGGATGAAAAGTTCGCAATTACGCTAGAATACTTGGTTTCCTTGGCTGCGAGAGCTGCTGAGCTGTTCAAAAGTTCGAAAACGGAAGAAAAAAGGCAATTAATAAAATATGTATTTTCGAACTTCGAAATAGAGGGAAAAAATATAGGTTTTTCAATAAGAAAACCCTTTGATAAACTATTAAATTTATCAAAGGGTCAGGTTTGGCTCCGGCTGCCTGATTGGGTACTCCCGCAAGCGGGTCCTCCTCGTGTCGTAAGGTTCAAACTGCACATTTCGCTAAGCAAGTTGCTAAGCTCAATGTTTGTTTTCACCAACTATCCACTCCGAACAATGCTCCCGTTGGCCGCCTGTTCGCAGGCAAGCAAGGACTAATAAAAAAACCACCCAAAAGGGCGGTTTTTTTATTGGCTCCGGCTGCCTGATTCGAACAGGCGACCAATCGGTTAACAGCCGATTGCTCTACCGCTGAGCTAAGCCGGAATAATACGGTATATTTTGGAGGCCGGTACCGGAATCGAACCGATGTACAAGGATTTGCAGTCCTCTGCATGAGCCACTCTGCCAACCGGCCAATCATGGTTACCGTTCTCTCAATCGGTGAGACTATATATACAATAATTTTTTCACACGTCAACACATTTTTTAAAAAAAATGTTTTTTTATCACAACTTTGTTATATGATTGTGAAAGTTGTGAGTTTTTGTGAAAGGTAAAATATGAAAATTGTAATAGGCGCGGATCATGGTGGTTTTGAGTTAAAAGAATTTTTGAAAACAGAACGGCAAGATATCAGCTGGTTTGATGTTGGGACTTTTTCTGAGGAATCGTGTGATTATCCATTGGTTGCAGATAAGCTTGTTGATGTAATAAACAGTGGACAAGCTGATTTTGGAGTATTGATTTGTGGAACCGGAATCGGTATATCTATTGCTGCAAATCGTCATAAAGGAATTAGAGCAGCTATTTTGTATAGTAAAGATGTGGCATCTTTGACTCGGGAACATAATGATGCAAATGTAGCGGTTTTTGGAGCCAGAACACAAACAAAAGAAGATGTTCTTGCATATTTGGATGTTTTTTTGACGACTCCGTTTTCAAACGGAGAAAGACATTGTCGTAGAATTGCGGAGCTTGGATAAGGGAGGCTTGGATATGGATTTTAAAGAAAAATTGCAAATAGAAGACAAAGATATTTTTGATCTTATTGAAAAAGAATTTAATCGCCAACAAAATCAAGTGGAATTGATTGCTTCGGAAAATATTGTTTCAAAAGCTGTTTTGGAAGCACAGGGATCGATTTTAACCAACAAATATGCAGAAGGATATCCGGGAAGAAGATATTATCACGGTTGTGAATTTGTTGATGGAATTGAAAGTTTGGCGATAGAACGTGCAAAAAAATTGTTTGATGCAAAATTTGTTAATGTTCAGCCTCATTCGGGAAGCCAGGCAAATACGGCTGTTTATTTGGCATTGTTGCAACCGTTTGATACAATTTTGGGGATGAGTTTGGATGCGGGAGGGCATTTGACTCATGGATCAAAAGTTTCTATTTCCGGAAAATGGCTTAACTCTGTTGCGTATGGAGTTAAAAAGGACAACGGGTTGATAGATTATGATGAAGTGGAACGCTTAGCAAAAGAAAACAATCCTAAATTAATTATCGCCGGAGGGTCGGCATATCCTCGTCAAATTGATTTTGCCAGATTTAGAAAAATTGCAGATGAAGTTGGTGCATATTTGATGGTGGATATGGCTCATTTTGCAGGATTGGTTGCCGGTGGGGTGCATCCGAATCCGTTGCAGTGGGCTGATGTTGTTACTACAACCACTCATAAAACATTAAGAGGTCCGCGTGGCGGAATGATTTTGACCAATAGGGAAGATTTGGCAAAGAAAATAAATTCGGCTATTTTTCCGGGGTCTCAAGGAGGACCGTTGGAGCATGTTATTGCTGCTAAGGCTGTTTGTTTTAAAGAAGATTTGACCGATGAGTTTAAGCAATATGCGGCACAAGTTGTCAGTAATGCTAAAATCTTGGGAAAAACGTTGATGGAAAGAGGTCTTGATTTGGTTTCGGGCGGAACAGATACTCATTTGTTGTTGGTGGATTTGAGACCCAAAAATGTAACCGGAGATGTTGTTGCAGATGCATTGGATAAAGCTCATATGACATGTAATAAAAATGCAATTCCTTTTGATCCTATGCCGCCAAAAGTTACTTCGGGAATTAGATTAGGAACTCCGGCAGGAACAACCAGAGGTTTTAAGGAAAAAGAGTTTGAACAAATAGGAAATTGGATTGCGGATGTTGTTGAGGCTATAGGGACAGATAATGAAAGTACGGTTATAGCCGAGATAGCAAAAAAAGTTATGAAACTTTGTGCCGATTTTCCGATTTATTGAAATTGACAATGTAAAGGCGGTGTATGTTTAAAGCTGATAAAACATACACCGCTTTTGTAATTTAAACAAAAAATTTAACTTTTGATGATATAATGCTTGTATTATGGATTATAAGAAAGGATAAATTATGCAAAAGATTAATGCAAAAAAAATAGCTGAGGTTGTCGGTTTTAACGGTAATGTTGCGAATGTGGATATTGATAATATTGTAACGGATAGCCGCAAAGTTAAAAAGGGAGACTTGTTTATTGCAATTAAAGGCGAAAATTTTGATGGGCATAGTTTTGTTAAGCAAGTTTTAGAACAGGGAGCAGCCTTAGTAATTGTTGATCATGAAATCGAAGGTGTTGCCAAAGAACAACAAATAATAGTGAAAAATACCTTGCAAGCATATGGACAAATAGGAGCTTATAATCGTTCGTTATTTAAGGGAATTGTAATCGGTTTGACCGGCAGTGCAGGTAAAACAACAACAAAAGAAGAAATAAAATTTGCACTTTCGCAATTTGGTAGAATTTATGCTACGGAAGGAAATCATAATAATAATGTCGGTGTTCCTATTACCCTTTGCAATCTTGATATGACAGCGGATTTTGCAATAGTTGAAATGGGGATGAGCGCAAAAGGCGAAATAGAGGAATTAGTAAGCTATGTTAAGCCGGATGTTGCAATTATAACAAATGTGTATCCTATGCATATTGAATTTTTTGACAATTTTGAAGGAATTGCAGAAGCTAAGGCTGAGATTTTTAAGTCGTTGAAAAATGGTGGAACAGCCATTATTAATGAAGATACAAATTTTGCAGATCTGTTGGAAAAAAGAGCAATAGAAAATGGAGGCAAAGTTGTAAAATTTGGTAAGAATAGACATCCGGATGTAAAACTAAGTTTATCCGATGAAGGTGAACACAATTTTTATAATGCTTGGTGTGTGTTGACATTGGTTGAGGTTTTGGGTTTGGATGTTCAAAAAACAGCACAAAACTTGAAAGATTTTAAGGCTTTGGCCGGTCGAGGTGCTAAACACAAGTTAAAATTGCCTAATGGCGGAATTTATACATTGATAGATGATAGTTATTCGGGGCAACCGGAGGCTATGAAAATAGCTATTGAAACGTTGGCAAAAACCAAACATAACGGTCGTAAGATTGTTGTTTTGGGAAAGATGGCCGAATTGGGTAATACTTCTATGGCAAGACATATTGAAATCGGAAAAACAGTTAATGCTACAGATGTTGATGTGGTTATAGGTATTTGTCCGGAAATGAAAGATATGTTGGCTCAAGTGGATGATAGTAAAGAAAAATTTTATTTTGACAGCAAAGACGGATTGGAAGACTTTTTGTTAAATAAGTGCTTGCAAAATAATGATATTGTTCTTATAAAAGGAGCAAGATATTCCTCAAAACTTTATCAAGTTACGGATAAGCTGTTGGAAAAAGGTAAATATTAAAGATGAAGTGTCCTTTTTGCGGATGTAATGATACACAAGTTAAAGACTCTCGTAATGCTGATGATGATACAGCTGTACGCAGGCGTAGAGAATGTCCTGAATGTGGTCAAAGGTTTACAACATTTGAACATGTGCAGTTGCGTGATTTGACGGTTGTGAAAAAAAATGGCGAAAAAGTTATGTTTGATAGAGATAAGCTTGCTCGTTCCATTTATTTGGCCGTTCGTAAAAGACCTATCAGTAGTGAGAGAGTTGAGAAAATTGTAAACTCTATTCAAAGGCGGTTGGAAAGCACCGGTGAAGTTGAGATTTTGTCAACAAAAATAGGTGATTTGGCAATGGCTGCTTTGGCTACGTTGGATCATGTGGCGTATATCAGATATGCTTCGGTTTATCGGGATTTTAGAGAGCCAAAGGATTTTGAGGAGTTTTTAGAAACATTGGAAAAAATGGCCAAAGTTACGGGAGAAGATTAATGGCTAAGTTTATTTCGGAAAAGATTAAGAAAAAATCAGCAGCCAGACTGGCAGCAGTGCAGGCTACGTATATGATTGAATATGGTCAGCTTTCGGTTGATGAAGTAATTAAAGATTTTATCAATGGAGAGGTCGGTCGCTATGTGATTGAAGAAGAAAGTGACGGTTATGAAGTGTTGGAAAATATGGTTGAAATAGATGAAATGGATAGCAACTATTTTGCCACACTTACTCGTGATGTTCATAAGAATAAAGAGATGTTGGAAAAATCTTTGAGCAATTATCTTAAAGAAGGATGGCAGTTTGAAAGATTTGACGGAACGTTGCGTGCGTTGTTGTTGTGTGCTGCTTATGAGTTGGTTCATACAACAGATGTTGATGCTATGGTTATTGTTAAAGAATATGTTGATTTGGCGTATGCATTTTTTACAAAAAATGAGCCTAAAATGGTAAATGCATTATTAGATTCAATAGCAAAACAGGTTAGATAAGATGGCTGTTTTAAAACTTTATGAATATCCTCATCCGATATTGAAGCAAAAAGCCGAAAAGGTTGAAAAAGTTGATGATGATATGCGAGTTTTTTTAGATGATATGTTGGAGACAATGTATGTGTCTAATGGTTGTGGTTTAGCAGCTCCGCAAGTTGGGGTATCGAAGCGAGTAGTTGTGATTGATATTGCTCATGAAGATGAAAAACCGAATCCTATTTTTATGGTTAATCCTGAAATAGTGTGGGCTTCTGATGAAAAGGAAGTTTGTGAGGAGGGTTGTCTTTCTGTCCCAGGGCAGCGAGCTGAAGTTGAGCGTCCTGCTTCGGTTAAAGTGCAATATATGGATTATAATGGTATCAGACAAGAATTGTTGGCGGAAGATTTTTTGGCTGTTGCTGTTCAACATGAGTTAGATCATTTGGATGGAATTCTTTATATTGACAAAATAAGCAGATTAAAAAGGCAAATGTTATTGAAAAAATTGGAGAAGTTTAGAAAAGAAAAAGGCGGAAATTAATTCCGCCTTTTTATAATTTTTTTATCATCTTAGCAAAAGTTATGCCTTTTTCTTCAAAAATATCGCCTTCTTGAACATAACCCAATTTTTCATAAAAACCGATGACGTTTATCATTGCATGCATGATGATTGTTTTATATCCGGCTTTTTTTGAGCGTTGTTCTGCATAGTGAACCAGTTCTCGTCCGGCTCCTTCTCCTTGGTGTTTACTGTCAACGGCAACTTGCATCATCCGAATAGTATCATTATTTAGCGGAATTAGCATTAAACCGCCAATAAGTTTATCATCAAGATTTTCGATGCAACCAATGTGAAGATAATTAACTTCTTTGTCACGATGCGAATCTAAAAACTTTAGCCCGAGCGGTTCAAGTAAAACTTTGTAGCGTAATTCGACCAACTGTTCATAGCGGCTGGAACCGAAATCGATATCAATTATTTTTCTCATGGCACACCTCTTACTTTTAATAATAGATTATGGTCTATTATGCGCTTTTTATCGGATATAGTCAATCTTTATACCAAGAATCAAAAATACTTGCGTATTTTTAATTTTCGGTTATTTTGAGCTAATATAAAACGATATGATTTAAGAAAGATTAAGAAGTAATGAGTAATCATAATATTGATTTAATCAGAAATTTTGCAATTATTGCCCATATTGATCATGGAAAATCAACTTTGGCAGACCGGCTTATAGAAACTTGCGGTGGTTTAGAAAAAAGAGAAATGACCGAGCAGGTTTTAGATAATATGGATATTGAAAAAGAGCGCGGAATTACGATTAAAGCACAAACAGTGCGTTTAAATTATAAAGCCAAAGACGGAAAGGTTTATCAGCTTAATCTTATTGATACACCGGGGCATGTGGATTTTTCGTATGAAGTTTCTCGTTCGCTTGCTTCTTGTGAGGGGTCTGTTTTGGTTGTTGATTCGACACAAGGTGTTGAAGCGCAGACACTGGCAAATGTGTATCTTGCGATAGATAATAATCATGAGATTATACCGGTATTAAATAAGGTTGATTTGCCATCGTCTGATGTTGAAAGAGTTAAACAACAAATTGAAGATGTTATTGGTCTTGATACTTCTGAAGCCGTTGAAGCTTCCGGAAAGACCGGATTAGGTGTTGATAATTTGTTGGAAGAAATAGTTACTAAATTACCGGCTCCTCAAGGTGATGAAAATGCTCCGTTGAAAGCTCTTTTGATTGATAGTTGGTATGATAGTTATCTGGGAGTGATTATTTTAGTTCGTGTTAATGATGGTGTTTTGCGAAAGAAAACGCAAATACGGATGATGTCAAATAATGCGACTTATTTGGTAGACAGGGTAGGTGTTTTTTCGCCCAAGATGACAGATGTGGATGCTTTGTATCCTGGAGAAGTCGGTTTTATTACGGCAAGTATTAAGAGTGTGGGGGATTGTAGTGTCGGTGATACTATTACTGAACATAAAAAGCCTTGTGAAGAACCGTTGAAGGGGTTTAAGCCATCAATTCCGGTAGTGTTTTGTTCTATATTTCCGGTTGATTCAAGCCAATATGAGGCGTTAAAAGATGCTTTGGCAAAACTTAAGCTTAATGATGCCAGTGTTGATTATCAAAATGAAAATTCAGCAGCTCTAGGTTTAGGATTTAGGTGTGGCTTTTTGGGCCTTTTGCATATGGAAATTATTCAAGAACGATTGGGGCGAGAGTTTGATTTGGATTTGATTACGACAGCTCCGTCTGTTGCATATAAAATACATATGACAAATGGAGATGAGATAACGTTGCATAATCCGGCAGATATGCCGGAACCAACTAAAATTTCTTCTATTGAAGAACCTATGGTTAAAGCAACCATTTTAGTGCCTGATACATATTTGGGAGCCGTGTTAAAACTTTGTACGGAACGACGAGGTGAACAACAGGAACTGACGTATGTCGGTTCAAGAGCGATGGTTATTTATAAAATTCCGCTTAATGAGATTGTTTTTGATTTTTATGATAGATTAAAATCGATAACTTCCGGATATGCCAGTTTTGATTATGAACTTATAGGATATCAGGAATCTGATTTGGTTAAGGTGCAGATTTTAATCAATGAAGAACCGGTTGATGCATTAGCTTTTTTGTGTCATAAAACGGAAGCCGAATCGCGAGGAAGACAAATTTGTGAAAGATTAAAAGACCTGATACCGAGGCATTTATTTAAAATTCCTATTCAGGCTTGTATTGGCGGAAGAGTTGTTGCCAGAGAGACTATTTCAGCTCTTCGTAAGGATGTTACAGCGAAGTGTTATGGTGGAGATATAACACGAAAAAGAAAGCTTTTAGATAAGCAGAAAAAAGGAAAACTTCGGATGCGTCAATTTGGTAAAGTAGAAGTTCCGCAATCGGCATTTATTGAAGCTTTGCGAATTGGTGATGAGTAGGTAAAAGCGTGTTTTTTATAATTCCGATATGTAATTTAAAATAGAATCGGGAAAAATAACAACGATATTTTTGTTTTTGAATTTGTCTCTGGAGGCTATGTTAACAGCGGCAACCATAGCTGCTCCTGCAGATATTCCGATAGGTAGTCCTTCAGTTTGGGCTACTGCTTTTGCCATATCCCAAGCATCATTATCAGAGACATCAAAAACCTCATCAATAAGTTCTTTTTTATATAGTGGTGGTATAAATCCTGCACCTATACCATGTATTTTATGGGTTCCTTTGGAACCTCCATTTAAAACGTTGCTTGATATCGGTTCTACAGCTACAACGTATAAATCAGGATTATTGGTTTTGAGTGCTTGGGCAATACCGGTAATAGTACCGGCGGTGCCGACGGCAGAAACAATAACATCTACGTATCCATTCATATCAGTCAATATTTCCGTGCTTGTACCTAAGAGATGAGCCTCGGCATTAGAGGGATTTTCAAATTGCCGGAGCATTATAACATCTTTTGATTTGGAGGCCAACATTTCAGCTTTGGCAATAGCACCTTTCATTCCATCTTCTTTTGGGGTCAGAATTACATCAGCTCCGAAGTGTTTTATTATTTTAATTTTTTCCAAAGAGGTGTTTTCCGGCATAACAATAAGAGCTTTTAATTCTTTTGCGGCACAAATAGCTGCTAAAGCAACTCCAACGTTGCCGCTTGTTGCTTCTATAAGTATGGTATTGTTATTTATATTTGAGGTTTCTATCGCGTGGTTTATCATATTTAAAGTAGCTCTATCTTTTATGGAAAATAGCGGATTGTAGAATTCGCACTTACCATAAATGTTTCCTTGAAGTGAAAGTTTTTTGTTTAGAGCAGTTAATTTAAGCATAGGTGTAGCACCAATCATTTGAGTAATCGATTCGTAAATTTTGCGCATGAATACATCCTCTAAATTTGTTTATAAAGCTTAAAAATATATAGACCGATATAACAGCAAACTGGTATAATTGCAACGTTAAATGTTGTCGGGTTTTTAAAATGAAATTTAAGTGTTTTTTCTTTTTGTGCGGAATGTTGTTTTGTTTAAATATAAAAGGTGTTTCCGCATCCAGTCTTGATGAATTGTATCGCGATATTATCAGATCAGATAATCGCGGGTATTTGCCGTTGTTTGTAAAAAACAGAAAAGCTCCCGTAGTATTGCTTGAAGATAGCGAATTATCGGAAGTTGAACCTCAAGGTGTTGTTTTGAATAAAGGTGATGATATTGAACTTAAGTTGTCGAAAACTTGGGGACAAGAAACAGCATTGGCAAAAGCAAGACAGTTGCAGTGGCTTAAAACGATTGCTGCAGTTAAGTCAAATCAGGTTACTCCTTTTGAATTAGGGGATATTACCACGAGGGTTAAAGAAAATGATCCTAAAGCAATAGAAGTTTTAGCTTGGATGTATACTAAAGGTGTTGGTGTTTCTAAAGATTTTGTTGAGGCATTTAATTTGTATAAAAAAGCTGCGTTGCTTAATGTAGCAAACGCAGACAAAAATGCGTTACTGGTGTATAAATCGATGAATGAAGAACAACGAAAAAGAGTTAGCGACAGACGTTAATTGTCTTCGTTTGCTTCTTTTACCAGTTCTTTAACAAAACCTTTTAATCCTACTTGGCGAACACGGCGCATACGTTCTCCGGAGATTATTTTTTGTATTTTAGTGACAGTTTCTTGTAAGCTTACGTTAACGATTACATAATCAAATTCGTCCCAATGGCTTACTTTGTCCAAGATGATTCCCATACGTTTTTCAATTACTTCTTTACTGTCGGTTCCTCGACCTTCTAAACGTTTGCGTAATTCTTTTATTGACGGAGGTAACAGATATATTGTCACAACATCATCGCCTGCTTTTTGGCGCATTTGTCTTGCTCCGGCCCAGTCCATATCGAATAATACATCTTGTCCTACGTTAATAAAACTATCAACTTCTGAGCGGAGGGTGCCATAGCGAGAACCATATTGCGAATCGACGTATTCATAAAATGCATCTTGCGCCATAAATTCATTATACTGTTCATCGGTAACAAAATAATAGTCGACACCTTCTTCTTCTCCGGGACGAGGTTGACGTGTAGTAACCGAAACAGAAAATTTGATATTCGGATCATTTTTTAATAGTTCTTTAATTACGGTTCCTTTTCCGGTGCCGGATGGAGCTTCTATAATAAACATAGCTCCTTTTCTTACTTTGCGTAGGCGATCGATTATTTCATCCATTTTAGGCTCCTTTTTTATTCGATATTTTGTACTTGTTCTCTGAATTGTTCAATTAATGCTTTTAATTCCATACCATAATTGGTGATTATAATGTCAGAAGATTTAGAGCAAGTAGTGTTGGCTTCTCGGTTGAGTTCTTGACATAAAAAATCCAATCTGCGTCCGACACTTCCGTTTGAAGATAGAAGATTATAGGCTGATTTTATGTGTGTTTTTAAGCGGTCTATTTCTTCGCGGATGTCTGCTCTGGTAATTAAAAGCACAATTTCTTGAGCTATTCGGTCTTCTGAAATATTGACATCATCTTTATATTGTTCAATCTGTGATTTCAATTTTTCTCTTAATTTTGCCGGTATATTTTCTGCTGTTTTTTCTATTTCATCAGTTATGTGTTCAATTTTTTTCAGAATTGATTGAAGTACTATCTTTATTTTTTCACCTTCTTTTTGACGATCAATTTGAAGATTTTGACATGCAGTTGCGAAATCACGAATTATTTTTTGTTTTATAGTATTAATAGTTTCATCATCTAAGATATTTTCTTCTATTTCAACGACACCTCGCAGATTGAGAAGTTCAGCTGCAGAAGGTAAAGCAACTTTTCCATAATAGCGGTTGCAAAGATCAATGGCATGATTAGTTATTTCATTTAATAAATTTGTGTCGATTTTAATTTTTTTTGTTTTGGTGTCGTTGGTTATTTCTAATAAAGCACTGATGTTTCCGCGATTAATGATTTCAGCAGCAATGGCTTTGGTTGATATGGCAACATCATCATATCCTGTAGGAAGACGGTATTTAATATCAAGATTTTTTCCATTAACACTTTTTAATTCCCAAGACCAAGAGAAAGTTTCTTCAGCAACAGATAAACAGCCGTTTATTCTTGCAAAACCGGTCATACTTGCTATACTCAAAGTGCGACTCCTTTATGAAATAAAGTTCATTTTGGGTCATTGTATATAAAAAAACTTAATAAGTTTTTAAGGAGAAACAATTTGAAATATGCTCATGTTCTGATTACAGGGGCTTCTTCAGGAATAGGGGAAGCTTTGGCTTTATTTTATGCATCTAATGGTACACAGCTTTTGTCTTTATGCGGGCGTAATAAAGAGCGTTTGGAGCTAGTGGCAAATGTTTGCCGTAGTTTTGGTGCTGATGTTGATAGTAAAATTTTAGATATTACTGATAAAGATGCTGTTTGGACATGGGTTAATGAACAAAATGAAAAAAAGCCGCTTAATTTGGTTTTTGCAAATGCCGGCGTGGCAACATTGGAGGAAACGGAAGATAATGTTAGAAGAACATTTGAGATTAATGTTATGGGGGTGGTAAATACGGTTTTGCCGGTCATTGAACTGTTTAAAAAAGCTCCTTCCTCACAAATTAAACATATTGTGATTACGTCTTCAATTGCCGGATATCATGGAATGCCGACTTGTCCTTCGTATGCTGCAACTAAAGCGGGAGTTAAAGCTTGGGGAGAAGGATTGCGATTGAGTTTGAGATCTTTGGGGATTAATGTTTCGGTAATTTGTCCGGGGTTTGTCAGGTCTCGAATTACAGATAAAAATACCTGCCCTATGCCATTTTTTATGGAAGCAGATCAAGCAGCTAAAATTATTGCAAAGAGAATTGAAAAAAATGTCGGGTTAATAGCTTTTCCGTGGCAAATGCGTTTAGCAACATGGTTTGGTTCTATATTGCCTAATTGTATCAGTGAATTTATATATTCAAAATTACCCTATAAGGTTTAGTTGTTTTTTATTGATTTTGTGTGAATAAGGTACCATAAAACCAACATACCCGGAATTGCCATAATAGTTGTTGTTATGAAAAAACACTGCCAAGATGTTGCTTTAGCAACAAAACCGGATGAAGCAGCGAAAATATCACGTGCGGCACTCATGAATGATGAAAGAAGAGCATATTGTGTCGCTGTATATTTTTTGTTGCATAATGACGACAAATAGGCAACAAAAGCTGCGGTTCCCATTCCACCGGATATGTTTTCGATAAATATATTAAGTATCAATATTTCCGTATTGTTTCCTGCATAAACTTGTCCTACATAGACAAGGTTTGAAAGACCTTGAAGAAAACCGCAAATTACTAATGATTTTGTCAGTCCTATACGATTTACAACGGCTCCTCCGATTATGGTTCCTATTATTGTAGCGATAACACCATAAATTTTGATAATTGATGCAATTTGTATTTTGCTGAAGCCAATATCATCAAAAAAAGGATAGGCCATAGGGGCTACATAGGCATCGCTCATTCTGTATAAAAAAATGAACAGAAGAATATATTGCCAGTTTTTACGCTTAGCAAAATCTGAAAATGGTTTAATAACGGCATTTACTATTGTTGCGCGTAGAGTGTAGGGGTGTGAAGCTTGATTGTTGTCAGGTTCTTTGGAAAATAAGATTGTTACTAAACCGATGAAAACACCTGCAGCCATTATTTGATATACGTGATTCCAACTTAGGTAGTCAGCTAAAAATAATGCTCCTGCTCCGGAAAACAGTAAACCAAATCTGTAGCCTAAAACAAAGATTGCTACACCTGCAGCTTGTTCTGATGGTTTGAATCGTTCAATACGATAGGCATCTAAAACAATATCTTGCGATGCCGAAAATAATGCTGTTGTAACAACCCATATTGTAAAAAGAATCGGCGAAATGGTCGGTTGAGTAATTGACATTGACAATAATGATATGATTAGCATTATTTGTAATAATACAGCCCATCCGCGTCGTCGTCCGAATTTGTTAAATATAGGAAGGTTTATTTGATCAATGAGAGGGGATATTAGCCATTTGAAGCTGTATGGTATTTTGACTATTGAGAAGAGACCTATGGCAATGAGTGATATACCGGCATCTTTCAGCCAAAGTGATAGTGTTGAGGATACCAATAAAAAAGGAAGTCCGGAGGAAAAACCCAACAATAACATTATAAACATACGATGGTCAGCATATATTTTCAAAGATTTAAGCCATTTTAGCAAGACGAACCTCCTTTGTAATATGGTGTAGTCTAATTGATAAAGAATAAAATTTGATTAAAAATTTGACTTGCAATCAAAGCTTTTTTTTCCTAATCTTGGAACAAGTTTAATTGTTTTTTTTGAGATGTTTTATGAAACCTACTTCGATATTGGGTCGTTACCTGACAAAGCAAATAATATTTAATTTTTTGGCGGTATTGCTGATAATTCTGGGAATAATTTTTTTGTTTGAAATGGTAGAAAGATTACGCAGAATTTCAGGGCATGAAGATTTTGGGATATGGTTTGCGGTTCAACTTGCTGTTGCGAGGTTGCCCAAAACAGTGGAACAAGTTTTTCCTTTTGTAATGATGATTGCAGCTATGATTACTTTTTGGAAATTAAGTAAGACCAGTGAGTTTGTAGTGATGAGATCTGCCGGGGTTTCTATTTGGGGATTTTTAGTACCTATTTGTGTGGCAACGTTGATAGTGGGGATTGTTAATGTTGCGTTGATTAATCCTGTAGCCGCAGATTTGTATAGTTTGTTTGAAACCTTAGAGAGGCGGATGGATACAAAAAATATGCAAGCGATGTCTTTTTCAGATCAAGGATTGTGGAGCAGAGAAGCCATAGATGATGATAAGGTTATGGTATTACACGCGAAGTCATTACATCCGGAAAATGATAATTTGTTATTGAGAGGTATAACAATTTTGGAAATGGATAAAAAATCGCAACCTGTAAGACGCATAGAAGCTTTTGCCGGAGTTTTAGAAAAAGGTTTTTTTGATTTGCAAAATGTAAAAATTTATAAGGCGGGGGCTCCTGTTCATAATTTGAGTGAAATGCAGTATAAAACAGGACTCGATATGAATAAAATAGAAGAAAATTTTGTTGAGCCGGAAGCTATATCTTTTTGGAATTTGCCAAGGGTTATACGGTTTTATGATAAATCAGGTTTTGCGGTACAAAGACACCAAATGAGATTTTGGTCATTGTTTATATCGCCGTTGTTTTTAGTATCTATGGTGTTGATGGCGGCGGTTTTTGCTTTGCGCCCTAATAATAGGCGTGGTGGTGTAATGTTTTTGATTGTTGGGGGAATCGTAACGGGTTTTTCTGCATATTTTTTGTCACAAGTAGTATATGCAATGGGAATTAGCGGAAATATTCCGGTGTTTTTAGCAATTCTTGCGCCGACAGGTATTGCATCATTGATTGCTGTTTCGTTGTTATTACATTTAGAAGATGGTTAAATTAATAAAAAAAGCGCTCTGATGAGCGCTTTTTTATCGGACTGAAAAGTTTATAATTTAGCTGCGATTTCTTCAATTTCATAACATTCAATAAAGTCACCTTTTTGAATGTCGTTGTAATTTTCGAATGAAATACCGCACTCAAATCCTTCTTTGACTTCTTTAACATCTTCTTTGAAGCGTTTGAGCTGTCCGATTGCGCCATCGTGAATAACTACGTTATCACGTAATAAGCGTATCTTGGCGCCACGTTTAACCATACCTTCGGTGATCATACAGCCGCCAACTTTACCTACACCTGTGATGTTGTATACTTCACGAATTTCAGCATAACCAAGCAATTTTTCACGAAGTTCGGGCGATAACATACCTTCTAATCCTTTTTTGATGTCATTTAATACATCATAAATAATTGAGTAGTATTTTATTTCTACATTATCTCTGCGAGCCATATCTCTTGCTTGAGTATTAGCACGAACGTTAAATCCAATAATCAATGCATGAGATGCTTTGGCTAAGGTAACATCAGATTCTGAAATACCACCAACGGCAGAATGTAAAATTTGAACTTTAACTTCATCATTGGAAAGTTTTGAAACAGTTCCTTCAATAGCTTCGATAGAACCTTGAACGTCTGCTTTGATTATGATTGGCAAGTTTTTGACTTCACCTGATTTAATTTTGTCGAGCATTTGTTCCATAGCAGATTTAGCAGATTTTACCAACTTGGCTTCTCGCTCTTTGCGGATGCGGTATCCGGTAATTTCTTTAGCCTTACTTTCATCTGCAACGGCAATGATATCATCACCGGCAGAAGGAGTTCCTTGTAAACCTAAGATTTCAACAGGAGTTGCCGGGCCTGCTTCTTGCATTTTTTGACCATGTTCGTTGAACATTGCACGAACGTGACCCCATTCTTTACCAGCAATTACGACATCACCGATTTTTAATGTTCCTTTTTGAACCAAAGCGGTAACAACGGTACCACGACCTTTTTCCATTTTGGCTTCAACAACAACACCTTCTCCATTGCGGTCAGGATTAGCTTTTAGGTCTAACATTTCCGCTTGTAGTAAGATTGCTTCAACCAATTTGTCTATGTTTATGCGTTTTTTAGCAGATACTTCGGCGCATAAGCATTCTCCTCCCATTTCTTCAACACCAATACCATGTTGTAATAAACTTGTTTTTACTTTCATTGGATCAGCAGCCGGAAGGTCAATTTTGTTAATAGCAACAACGATTGGTACTTCAGCAGCTTGAGCGTGACGAATAGCTTCGATTGTTTGGGGCATGATTCCATCGTTGGCCGCAACTACCAGTACGACAATATCTGTAACTTTAGCACCACGGGCGCGCATTTCAGAAAATGCTTCGTGACCGGGAGTGTCGATAAAGGTAATTTTGTCACCGGAAGGAACGGTAATTTGGTAAGCACCGATATGTTGAGTAATACCTCCGGCTTCACGAGATACAACATTGGTTTCACGAAGGGCATCAAGAAGAGATGTTTTACCATGATCAACGTGTCCCATAACGGTTACAACCGGAGCTCGAGGCAACATTTTATCATCAGAATCATCTTGTTTGTAGAGGCCTTCTTCAACGTCGCTATCTGCAACACGCTTAAATTTATGACCAAATTCTTCAACAATTATTTGAGCGGTATCAGCATCAATAGGTTGGTTAATTGTTGCCATTACCCCCAGAGCCATCAATTTTTTAATAACTTCTGCTGATTTTTCAGCCATACGGTTGGCCAGTTCTTGAACAGTTATAACCTCAGGAATAATAACTTCTTTGATTACTTTTTCTGTTGGAGCAACTTGAACAACCGGCTTGGGTTGTTTTTTCTTAAATCTACGACGAGGGCCTCCGAATCCATAGTCATCATCATCATCGTCTGTAGAAATGTTGTGAATACTTACTTTATTGGAACGACGTTGAGGTTCAAAAGATCGTTTAGTTATTTGTTTTTTGCGTTCTTGTTCAAAGATGTCTTCTTTTGAAGTTGCTTTTTTGGATGGACGAATATTATCATCGTCATCATCGTCGTCATCATCAAAATCTCTTTTTTGGCGTTCTTTGAATTTGTTGATAGCTCGATTATCTATCTCGCTTTGAGTGTTTGATAATGTTTCTGATTTTGCTTTTTGAGCTTCCTGTTTAGCTTTTTCTTCAGCAATTCTTTTTTCTTCAGCCTCTTTTTCTTGTTGTTTTTTCAGTTCATCTTCTTTTTGTTTTTGGCGTAGCAAATTGCGTTCTTCTTCTTCCTGACGGCGTTTATTATCATATTCTTTAGCTTCTGCGATGAGTTTTAATTTGGCCGCTGTTTCCTCATCAATTTGAGGTGTTTTTTGTTCAGAGACTTGATTTTGTCCGATAATTCTTTTTTTACGAACTTCAACCTGAACCATTTTTTTGCCATCAGATGGTTGATGTTTACTTCCTAATTTTAGTGTTAGGGTTGATTTTCCCGATAATGTTAATTTCTTTTTTGCATTATCTTCTGTCATATATTGATACTCCGTTTTTAGTATATTTTAATTGTTTAAGAATGAAGTTAGACGAACAAATGTTTCTCTAACTGTTTGAGCCATATTGCTTTTAACAAAGGCCAGATGGACTGTATTTTCTCTTGCTAGTTCTTTATCTAACTCCTCAATTTTAAACAAGTTAAAAATTTCGATGTTTTTAGCTATTGTTAATATTTTGTTATGTCCGTCTTCTCCTGCATTTATAGCTTCATGCAGAAATGCTACATTCCCTCTTTTTATAGCTTCCTTTACTTTATCCATTCCCAGTATTAAAATGCCGGCTTTACGAGCCAGTGAAATAATATCAAGGGCTTGTTTATTCAATATATGCTCAACTTGTTCTATAATACTTGGTGAAGCTTTGGCATTACTCTTTGAAGCTTTAGCAAACAAATTATTGTTAATAGCTTTGAGCAATACGGAACGCGAATTTAATATATAAAATCCTTTGCCCGGTAGCTTTTTTTTGAAGTCAGGAACAACCGTATTGTCGGGCAATACAGTAAAGCGCAACAATTGCTCTTTATCAACAAGTTGTCCGGTAACAATACATTTTCGGGTTGTTTCTTTAGACATATTTTTTCCTTTTTTAGGGGAGGCCGAATGTAATAAAACATTCGGCCGAATATTAAAATTATTCCTCAAACCAATGTGCTCGAGCAGCCATGATAACTTTTTCAGCTTCTTTGGTTGATAAAGTATCTTCGCCCAGAATTTCAATTAATTCGTCAGCGGCTAAATCACCAAGATCATCGACCGTGCGAATATTGTTGTTGGCTAGAGCCAAAAGCATATCTTTATCAAGACCTTCAATAGCTTGTAGTTTTTCATCAATTCCTAAAGATTTACTCTTTTCAGCAAACTCTTTGTTGCGTTTTTCAACATATTCTTTAGCTCTATTTTGAAGCTCTTGGGCAACTTCTTCGTCAAAACCATCAATTTCAGCTAACTCACTCAGGCTGACCATTGCTACTTCATCAACATTTGAGAAACCCTCGGCAATAAGCAAGTGTGCAATCATTTCATCAACATCCAAGGCTTCCATAAATCTTTGTGAACGAACCTTGTTTTCATTTGAACGACGTTCTTGTTCTTGCTCTTCTGTCAAAACATCAATATCGCATCCTAAAAGTAAAGATGCCAATTTAACATTTTGTCCGCGACGACCGATAGCTATTGAAAATTGCTCTTGAGGAACAACAGCTTCAATGCGATTATTTTCTTCATCAATTACAACTTTTGTAACTTCGGCCGGAGCTAAAGCACTTACCATAAATTGAGCTTTATCTTCTGAATAAGGGACAATATCAATTTTTTCGCCTTGCAGTTCGTTTACAACAGCTTGTACACGAATACCTCTTAAACCGACACATGCACCAACAGCATCAACGGTTACATCATCTGTTTTAACGGCGATTTTAGCTTTTGAACCCGGATCACGAGCGACACCCACTATTTGAACAATGCCATCATATATTTCAGGAACTTCAGAGGTAAACAATTTTGCTAAAAATTCAGGGCATGTACGAGATAAGAAAATTTGTGGACCTTTGTTTTCACGGCGTACATCCAAAACATAGGCTCTGATTCTATCACCTACTTTGAATTTTTCTCTTGGAATTATTTCATCGCGGCGTAATACTGCCTCGGTTTTTCCCATGTCTACAGTAACACTGTTAAATTCAACTCTTTTAACAGTACCGTTTATAATTGTACCGATTTTTTCTTTATATTCTTCAAATTGTTTGTTGCGTTCGGCATCTCTAACTTTTTGTACAATAACTTGTTTTGCTGTTTGAGCAGCGATACGTCCGAAATCAATCGGCGGTAAGGCATCTATTATAAATTCTCCAACTTTTATGTTTGGTTCATAGGCTTGAGCCTCATCTAATGTTAATTGTGTAGTTTCGTTTTCTTTTTTGTCATCAGCAACAACTTCACGATATCTGGCCAAAGAAATTGCACCGGTTTTTCTGTCAATATGCGCTCTTATATCATGTTCAACACCATATTTTGAACGAGCGGATTTTTGTATTGCAATTTCCATTGCTTCCAAAACGTCTTCTTTATCAATATTTTTTTCTCTGGCTACAGTGTCAGCAACCAAAACGATTTCGGGTCTGGGCATATTTTCTTGTGTTTGCATTTTTTCCTCTAAATTAAAATCATGTTAACGTAAAAATTATTCTTCTTCGCAAGTTTGGATATATTCATTCCAAAGTTCGTCTGTTAAGACAAGTTTTGCTTTTGAAACAGCATCAAAAGGAATTTTGTATTCTTTATCTTCCATAACCATGGATATAATATTATCAGTATCAATGGTTGTTGTTTTTCCTTTGAATCTTTTGCGACCATCTATAGAAGCATCTGTTTCGATTTTTGTTTCGTAACCGATGAAACGAGCAAAATGTTCCGGAGTGGTCAGAGGTCTGTCTATTCCCGGAGAGCTTACTTCCAGAGAATATTCACTCTCTATAGGATCTTTTTCGTCAAGTATTTCTGAAATAGCTCGACTTACGGCGGCACAATCATCAACAACCAAATTTTTGCGATCTTGTCGTTCAATCATAATTTGAAGTGTTGGCTTTTGCACTCCGGTCATCATTATTCTCACAACTTCAAATCCCATATCTTCAATTGTCGGTGCAACCAAATCATAGATAGGATGCTTTTTTTGCATTGTGTTTTCTCCTAAACAAAAAGCGGAGCTTTCGGCCCCACTTCATTAAAATCACATCTAATATGTTTTCTGTATATCATAAAAAAAATAAAAATCCAGAGTTTTTTTATTATTATCAAAAAAATATCAGAAAAAATTATTTTTATAGATATTTTATCAAAGCGAATCCGCCGATTAATAAAATAAGAAATAAAATTGATAAAATACCGAGGTGTTTTTCGATGAAAAGTTTCATCGGAGAACCATATTTTTTTAGTAACCATGCTACAAGGAAAAAGCGCATTCCTCTGGCCAATATGCTGGCAACGGTAAATACCATTAAATCAAGATGGACGACGCCACTGGCGATGGTTATTATTTTGTATGGAAAAGGAGTTATTCCGGCTCCAAAAACAATCCATGCTCCATATTGGTGGTAGTAGTTTTCAAATTCATGAAATTGTTTCATAGCATTATAAAATTCAAGTATCGGTTGCGCTATTAAATCAAAAGCGAAAACGCCTATTCCATATCCGAAATATCCGCCAAGAACGCTGAACAATGTTGCAAATCCGGCAATGCGCCAAGCTTTGTTAGGGGTTGCTAAAACCATAGGAATCAACATAACATCAGGTGGAATCGGAAAAAAAGAACTTTCAACGAAAGATACAAGACATAAAAATATTAAAGCATTGGGTTTGGCAGACAGATCAAGCATAATATCGTAAGTTTTTTGAACCAATCTGTTAAACCACGTAAGCATTTGTATCTCCTGTTTTATAACTTGTATGCAAGAGGGGATACTAAACAATTTAATGCGGATTGCAATAGTTTTCTGTTATTTGCATTATTTTTTCTAAAATTTGAGGTTTGTAAATTGTTTCGATATTAGTTTTTTCAGGAAAATTTTTATGGGAGCCATATGCGCTCATAAATGCATAATTCGGTTGTTTAAAGGGAATGCCTTTATTGATTATATTTACGATTTCTTTTTCGTGTTTGCATGCAAAGCTTTCGTCAATGAAAATCCAGTCAGGAGAAGCCGTTTGAGCGTATTTTAAAAGCAGAAACAGATTATCGGTTGCAAATACTTGCCATCCTTTGCTTTGAAGTAATTTGGTGTAAAGTTCTAAAAAAATTTTATCGTTATCTAGTATGAAAATAACTTTGTTTGACATATTAAAACTCCTGAAAGTTTGTTTCTGGAGTTTAAATAAACATTAATTCAAAAATTTTTAGTGGCAACAGCAGTTGTTTTTATTGCATTTACAAGTGGTCGAATTTTGAATATGTCGGCAAAATGCTTCGTAGGTATTTGCTAATAACATTGCAACAGTCATGGGGCCGACACCACCGGGAACCGGAGTGATAAAAGATGCTTTGTCTTTTACATCATCGAAATCGACGTCACCACAAAGTTTTCCGTCATAACGATTAATTCCGACATCTATAATGATTGCTCCTTGCTTTATCCATGAAGATTTAATCATTTTGGCTTGTCCGCATGCGGCTATAACAATATCTGCCATTTTGACGATAGATTCAATATTTTGAGTTTTGGAGTGGGTTATACTTACTGTACAATCATTGTTAAGCAACAACATTGAGAGCGGTTTTCCAACAATATTTGAGCGTCCGATTATAACAGCATGTTTGCCTGAAAGTTCTATGTTTGTTGATTTTAGAAGACTAAGAATGCCTTTAGGTGTAGCAGAGATTAAGGCTTCGGGACTATTATATGCCAATAATCCGTTATTGAAAGGAGTGAATCCGTCAACGTCTTTTGTAGGGTTTATAAGAGAGAGAATTTTGAGTTGATTTAGATGGTCAGGAAGAGGTAGTTGAACAATTATACCATGGGTATGGTTGTCATTATTAAGCTCATTAATGATATCAGTTAGTGCGTTTTCTCCGATTGACGGGGATAGCTCTATGATATTGCATTTAATACCAACTTCTTCGGCAGCTTTTTGTTTGTTGCGGACATATATCTTGCTGGCATCATTATCTCCGACCAAAATTACAGCTAAACATGGAGTTTCGTTGCAGTTATTTGAAGATATTTTATTTTTTAGATCTGTACGAATAATTGCAGCAGCATCTTTTCCATTAATTATTTGAGCGCTCATTATCTTTATTCCTTTGTAATCCATGATGTAATTTTGGGTAAAACACTTTCCTTATCAGCTGTTATAAGGATTTTTTTGTATCTGTCAAGTTCTCCACTAATAATTGATAAATTCGATTTAGCAATTTTCAGTTGTTTTGAAATCCAAGAAATCAGTTCTTGATTTGCTTTTCCTTTTTCGGGGACGCTTGTGATGCTAATTTTTAGAAAGGTCATTCCTTCCGGAGTTTGGAATAATCCGGTTATTTTACAACAAGAAGAGTTAGGCGTGAGCCTAACTCTTAAAATAATTCCTTGCTTTGTATCTTCATAAAACAATTTAACCGACAATCAAAATGCGAAAGCTGGCAATTAAACGACTTATAAAGTACAAGATCAACAACAATATAAATGGAGAAAAATCAATTCCGGAAAAAACAGTCGGAATTTTTGATTTAATTTTTTCGTAAACAGGAGTTGTTGCTTTGTCTAAAATTTCAACAGTCTTTTGAGCGTATTTGTTTGATGGCTCCAATACTTTGAAGTGGATTAACCAGTATAAAACTACTTGAACAACAACAATTTTAAAGTAAATGTCGACAATAAACCCTAAAATTTCTAAAAACGGGTCAAAAATAACCATATAGTATCTCCTTAACAGTTTAAGAATAAAATAATCATCTAAGTTAGTCCATAACGCAAGTTTTGTAAGATGTCAATTATAAACAAATTTTTAGGCAGATGTTTCGTTGCTTATTTCGCGGAAATGTTCAATTTGCCACCCGCGAAGATTTTGGATTTCGGTGTTGATTTGTTTTCTGGATATAGGGTCTGTGCGTTGAGAGCGTTTCCATTCCTCTTTAGACATACCGTTTCGCATTGCGGCAAACATCTGGCGTAATTGTTCGCGATGTTCTAAAGCTGAACGTATCTTGTCTTTGGCTTGTTCTAATGTTTGTGTTTCCGGACGTAGACGTACAAAATTAGCTCCGATGCCTTGTTCAAGCTCGTTGATATTGTGTTGTGAAGCCAAACGTTTGCTACCTATAGAATATTGTTCATCAGTGATGGCCAAGGCCGTTAATCCTGCAGTTGCAGCGATCGCTTCACGTTGGCGTCGACGTTCTTCCAGTTCGAAATATTCCTTTTCATCAGCATGGGATTTTGTGTTTGCGGTTTTTTCACGCAAGCGCCTTAACTCACTAAGCTTAAATGTGAGAAATTTAATTTTTTCTTGAGCAGAATTTTGCATACGACAGTTCGGATTAAATGCAGCTCCAGCATATAAATATGTTATACGTTTAATTTCCGTTTCACGATCATCCAAAAAAGATATGAAGCTGTTGCGAGCAACGATTTCATCTTCAGTTGTTCCGTTAGTGTTGATATCTATTTCAATTTTTTGTTGACGTTGAATCCAATCATAGTATTCAGCCTCAGGTTCTTCTGATGAATACAAATGTTGTAATGATTCGGCGATTGCATAGTCAAGGTTAAAAACGTCAACAACTTTGTCACCAATTTTTATTTGTTGTTTACTGTTGGTTTCGTTGGCTTGCCATATGATAGGAGACCATAGAGACTTAAAATGAGAATAATTTCCGTTACTTTTAGATACTAGGTGATCTAATAAATCTCCGTATTTGTCCTCTATACCTTGTGCTTTTATTAGTGTGTCAGCTTTTTCGCGTAGTTTATGAGGTGGAATTTGAGATGTTGCACCCATTAACGCGTGGTGTTCATTTTTAGCCTCTTGTGGCAGGTATGTGCTTACAAAGGGGCGATTTTCAGTTTCAAAATTGAATTGTTCTTTATAGTCAAGATACTGAGCGAAGTTATTATTTTTTGTTATATCTACGTCTTTGAGGTTTACAATCATTCTTTCCATTGGGATTTCTCCTTGATAGGGAAATTAAATTTGTTCAAAAATTATTTTGCCTTGTTCTAGCCACACAATGCGGTCTATAACCCATTGGCTTATTTGTTCTATTTTTTCAAGTTCAATTCCCATGGCTTGTCCTATCTTTCCTATGAGAATAATCTCATGATCAGATAAATCACCATCAGAATTAGCTAACAAACAAGCTTCTTTTATGAGATTGAGAGCTATTTGGCGATTTTTTATTTTTGAAACATTTTTGATTAAATCTTCATCAGTAATCGGAGCAAAAATATCATTTATTTTGTCCTTTTTTATGCCAAAAACCAAAGCGATATCTTGAATAAAAGCTTTTTCTTCATCGTCAAAGTTGTTGTCAGAGCAAGACAGAGCAACTAATACTTTTAAGAAAGTGATTTTTTCTTCTTCCGTCATATCGGACACATAACTCATTTGATACTCCATATTAAAGCTAGACATTGATTCCTCCCAGTTTGTTTGTCAGGTTTTATTAAACAATAGCAAAAATATGCCAACTTTTCAATTAAAAACGGACAAGCAACTTGAAAAAAACAAAAAAATCGTCTAAACTTATTGTTAATAGCGGATTATTGGTTAGAAAGATAAGTATAAGAATGAAAAAATATTATATTAAGACTTTTGGTTGCCAGATGAATGTTTATGATTCTCATAGAGTGGCTACTATTTTGGAAAATTTGGGTATGAAGTCTGCTCCGTCAATAAGACAGGCAGATTTAGTTATTTTTAATACGTGTCATATCAGAGAAAAAGCTACAGAAAAATTATTTTCTGATTTAGGAAGGCTTAATCTTATAAAGCAGGAACGAGCTGAAGAAGGTAAGGATACCATAATCGGAATTTTGGGATGTGTGGTTCAAGCTGAAGATGAGCAGATTTACAAAAGAGTTGATTATGTAGATTTTGCGTTGGGACCATTGACGTATCATAGACTTCCGGAAGTATTGGCTAAAATAGAACAGGCAAGAGGAGAAGCTCTTATTGATACAGAATTTCCTGCAGAATCGAAATTTGACTTCTTACCGGAAAACAGAAGTGAGGGCGGGTGTTCTTATCTGGCTATTCAAGAAGGATGTAATAACTTTTGTACATATTGTGTAGTGCCATATACCAGAGGTATTGAAACATCTCGACCTATAGAGGATGTTGTTGCCGAAGCAAAGAAATTGGTGAAAGAAGGTACTTTGGAAATTAATTTGTTGGGGCAGAATGTTAATTCATATCACGGTGAGGATAAAAACGGGAAAGAGCGAAATTTAGCATATTTGTTGAATAAGTTAAATGAACTGGACGGACTAAAAAGAATCCGCTACACTACTTCGTATCCGGCAGATGTTGATGATGAGTTGATAGATTGTCATAAAAATATTGAAAAGTTAATGCCTTATTTGCATCTTCCCATACAATCAGGATCAGATAGTGTTTTGCGAGCAATGAACAGAAGACATAATTCTCAACAATATCTGGATATTATAGCTAAATTGCGCGATGCGAATCCTAAACTTGGTTTTTCTTCGGACTTTATTGTCGGGTTTCCCGGAGAGACAGATGCTGATTTTCGAGCAACGTTAGACGTTGTTGATAATGTTAAATTTATTCAGGCTTTTTCTTTTAAGTATTCGCGACGACCCGGTACACCGGCAGCATTGATGCCCAATCAAATAGAGGAAAAGGTAAAAAAGGAGAGATTAGCTGTTTTGCAAGATAAATTATTTGATTATCAATTAAAGTTTAATAAAGAAATGGTCGGTAAGATTGTTCCTGTATTGTTTGAAAGTAAAGGAAGACATTCGGGGCAACTTGTAGGGCGGACACCATATATGCAAAATTTGCATGCGGAAGCGGATAAGGACTTATTGAATAAAATTGTTAATGTTAAAATTGAAACGGCAACTATGAATTCGTTGTCAGGAAAAATTGTGAAAGGGTAGAAAATGGCTGAAATTTCTTTTGAGTTGTTTAATAACACATTGATTCAGCAAATGGTTGGCGCTCAAGATGCTAATCTTAAGCAGTTGGAAAAAATACTGGGTGTTGAAATAGTATCGTTTGGTAATAATATTACGATTAAAGGTGAGAAAAAATCGATTGAACAGGCAAAAACAGCTATTGATGTTTTGTATAATAAGGTTAGTCGCGGAATTGAAATAGGGGAACAGGAAGTTAAGGCCGCAGTCAGATTGAGTGGAGATAGTGTAGATAGTCAAACGGCACAAGATTTGAGTAATATTGTTTTAAAAACCAAAAAACGTCATATTTATCCGCGTTCTGCAACTCAGGCCGAATATATACAAACGATGATGCAAAATGAATTGGTATTTGGTTTAGGACCTGCCGGAACCGGTAAAACATATTTGGCTGTGGCGTTGGCTGTTTCGATGATGTTGGAGGGAACAATAGATAAGATAATTTTGTCCAGACCGGCTGTTGAGGCGGGTGAAAATCTCGGATTTTTGCCGGGTGATTTGAAGGATAAAGTTGATCCTTATTTGCGTCCGTTATATGATGCTTTGTATGAAATGTTGCCGGCAGAGCAAGTTGATAAAAAAATAGCTTTGGGCGAGATTGAAATTGCACCTTTGGCTTTTATGCGCGGGCGTACATTGTCTAATGCGTTCATTATTTTGGATGAAGCACAAAATACGACACCGATGCAAATGAAAATGTTTTTGACTCGTTTGGGTGAAAATTCGCGTATGGTGGTAAATGGTGATTTGAGTCAGGTTGATTTGCCAAGAGGAGTAATTTCAGGATTAAGAGATGCTTTGGATGTTTTGAAAGGAACTTCTAATATCGGGTCTGTAAGATTTTCAGCGGCGGATGTCGTTCGCCACGGATTGGTGGCTAAGATAGTCAAAGCATATGAAGAAAAAAGCAAAAAAGAGTATGGAGATGAATAAAAATCAGCTGAACATCATTATTAATAATGATGGTTGGAATGTAGAAATTTCAGATGTTGAAGAGCTGGCTGAACAAGTTTTTGTTACGGTTGTTTCATACTTAGTTGTTAATAATTTGACTTTTGATGGTTGGAAGGAGCATAGTGTTTCGATAAATTTGGCGTTAAGTAATGATGAAGAAATCATGAAGCTTAATTCTGAATTTAGAGGAAAAAATGTGCCGACAAATGTTTTGTCGTTTGCCAGAATAGATGATGAATGTTTTGAAAATGATATAAGAAATACAAAATATATTGAGCTTGGAGATATTATTGTTTCTTTAGAAACACTGAAAAGGGAAGCAAAAGAGCAGAATATTTTGTTAAAAAATCATTTTATGCATTTATTGGTTCATGGGATTTTACATTTGTATGGGTATGACCATATGGATGAAGCCGATGCGAAAGAAATGGAAGATATTGAAATAAAAATATTGAAAGAAATGAATGTCGATAATCCGTATGAAGAATGAATATAAATATATTTTGAGTATGAGATATCTATAAACGCAGAAAATTAATGAAGAATATGATTTTGAAACATAGCAATGTTTTTGCTTTTGTATTAGGAGCCGTAAGTGTATTGGGTTTTGCTCCGTGGTTTTGGATTATAACGGATTTTATGGCATTTTCTGTTCTTTTTTACATGCTCTTAAATTCAACGACTGTAAAGCATTTGTTTGTGCGAGGATATTGGTTTGGTTTTGCGCATTTTGCATTTGGGTTTAGTTGGGTTGCTAATGCGTTGTTGATTGATGTAAAGCAGTTGGGATGGTTGTACCCTCTTACGTTGATTGCATTAGGAGGATTTTTTGGGTTATTTTTTGCTTTGCCTGCGATGTTTGTGGTTTGTGGGCAAAAAAGATGGCAAAAATGGATAATCTTTGGCTCAGCAGTGGTTGTTTTTGAGTGGTTGCGCAGTTTTTTATTTACCGGATTTCCTTGGAATCTGTTAGGTTATACATTTGCATTTTCTGATGAAATGGTACAGGTCGCAAGTATTGGCGGAAGTTATTTGTTGTCATTGTTTGCAATCTTGATATATACCGTTGGCGGACTTTGGTTGCAGAAACCCGACATTAAAAGCGGAATTTATATATCAGTCGGAATCGTGTTTTTGTTTTGTGTGTTGTTTTTTTGGGGAAGTTGGCGGTTGGCTGTAAATCAGTTCAAAGAAACAGATGTTGTAATTAGAATAGTACAACCAAGTATTCCACAGACGTTAAAATGGAATCGTATGATGATGGAGGAAAATTTTTCGGAATATGTTAGGTTGTCCGATATTGATGCATCGGTAGTTCCTTCTTTTATTATATGGGGGGAAACAGCTTCTCCGTTTATGTTGGATAGAGATGATTATCATTTGCAACAAATTTTGCCCGTTTTGAAAAAAGGGAGTTATTTGGTTGCGGGAATGATATCATATCACGATACAATGGAAGGAGTATTGCCTCATAATTCGATGGTTTTGTTTAATCCCGAAGGAAAAGTAGTTGATTATTACCATAAATCTCATTTGGTTCCTTTTGGTGAATATATTCCTTTCAGAAAATATTTGCCGAATTTTATAAGGCCGGTGGCTAATATGATAGGAACATTTGGTAGAGGAAAAGGGCCAAAGACTATAGAGATAGCGGGGTTGCCGTCATTGGGTGGAGTTGTTTGTTATGAAATTATTTTTCCCGGAGATATTGTTGATGATAAAAACAAGCCAGATTTTTTGGTGAATTTAACTAATGATGGTTGGTATGGAGATTCCGCCGGACCTCATCAGCATTGGGTTGCAACAAAAATGCGAGCTGTTGAGGAGGGTATTACTATTATAAGAGCTGCAAATAACGGAATCAGCGGTATGATAGATGCCCTAGGACGCGAAAAAGCTTTTATGAAGCTTAATCATAAAGGAGTCTTGGATGTAAAACTTAACGATGGTTTGGTATATAATACGTTGTATAGTCGATTTGGTAATGTGTTAATTTTAACTTTTTGTTTGATTTTATTGTTTTTAGGTTTTATAAAGATAAGAACTAAGTAATTCGGGACTATATTCTTATGTATTTTTGATGTTGCGTATGGATATAACCTGTTGTTGTCAAAGTATATAATATAGTAGTTGCTTTTATGGTAAGGACAAAAAAATGAAATCTATGTCTTGTAAGGCGTCTAGAGGACGTACTCCGCTAGGAGAACCTAATCCTGTTGATATTCATGTTGGTAAAAGAATTAGACTTCGTCGTAATTTGTTAGGGTGGAGCCAAGAAAAATTAGGATCTTTATTGGGGCTTACATTTCAGCAAATTCAAAAATATGAAAAAGGTTTAAATAGAGTTAGTGCCAGTCGTTTATGGGATTTTAGTGTTGTATTAGAGATACCGGTATCATTTTTTTATGATGATATGGATAAAACTGTTGCAAAACAAAGTCCGAGAATGTTTAGCAATCCTGATGCCGAAATGGCTTTGAGCGAAGATATGGAAGTATTTAATGTTGATCCGATGCTAAAGCAAGAAACACTTGAGTTGGTACGAGCATATTATAAAATAGCCAACAGACAAGCTGCAAAGCATGTATATGATTTGGTTGTTGCGATGTCAAAAAGCCAGTATTTGCACAGTAAAGATGATGTTTTGAATGATGATGATTAGTTGTTTTTACATCGTTTATCTGTAGCTCTGTCAGAATCAGGCAAATTTTCGTCATCTCCAAAGTTAAACATATTTTTTTCAAATTCGCACTCATCATCAAGGCCGGTTATTGAATCGATAAGTTTCATATATTTCAAAGGCTTGATAATAAAGTCTTTGTCATCGATGTCTGTGTAGCGCTGTTTGGAATAGTCTTTGATAATTGTGCCTTCAGGTTTTTCTGATATCATGTTTTTTCTCCATTGTGTGATATATGATATAGTTATGTTTTTTTATTTTTCCACATAATCAGTTTTTTTCTTGAGATTATGAGTTTGTTTTTTTAATATCCGAAATACAATGGTTTACCAGATGGGGTTGATATGTGGAATTTAAAAGGCAGGCGTCCTGATTATAATAAAGTATTTAAATCAATTAAACGGCAGCTGAATTGGGAGGCTAATTGGCAAAATGCTGATTTGCTATACCAACAGTTATGTAAGGATAAAGCTTTTAAAAAAGAATTGTTTCGCAAGGCCATTCATTTGAGTTCTCTTTGGATACCCGCTGCTATTTATTTTATGCCGAAAATAGTCCTGGTTCCTATTTTGATGATTATTTTAATCGGTAATATAATTTTAGAATATGGTAATTTTAAAAAATATCCATGGGCAAGAAAATCTTTTGGAGTTTTGTTTTTCAGGACGTTAAGAAATAAAGAAACATCTCGGGAACATTTTCAATTTACCGGAGCTATATATGTGTTGTTTTCGGCGCTTTTGTGTATGTGTTTTTTCGGAAAGGAAGTTGCTACTATAGCTTTGACGGTTATGCTCATTTCAGACAGTGCGGCAGCTTTGGTCGGGCGTTCGATTGGTAAGCTTAAGATACATAAAAATAAAACTCTTGAAGGTACTTTGGCATTCTTTTTAACCGCAGTTGGTATTAATCTGCTTTTTTGGCCTGTCTATCAGTTTAGCTGGGTGAATGTGTTGGCTTGTTTAGTTGCTACCTTGGCAGAAGTATATGAAGATAAAATAGAAATAGATGATAATTTGTCAGTACCTATATTTTTCTCTGTAGTTTTGACGTGGTTTTAGTTTATTATTCCTCCGCCGATTAAAATGTTGTTGTCGTTTAAGACAACAGATTGTCCCGGAGTTATAGCACTTTGCGGTGTTGAAAAAGTTATGGTAAAAGAATCTTGTTTTATCGGTGTTACTTTGACATCAACAGGTGTTTGAGATGAACGAATACGAGCTTGACAATCAAAAGTTTGTTGAGGGGTTGGAATTTGCCAAACCCAGTTTGAAGCAGTAAGAGTTGTTTGAAGGCATTCGTCAGCATATCCTACAATGATTTGATTGCTTTCTTTAATGATGTCAATAACGTATAAAGGTTTATCGGCTGATATACCAAGTCCCCGTCGTTGTCCAATAGTAAAATTCCAGTAACCGTTATGATGCCCCAGTGTTTTTCCTTCTTTATTGATGAAAGTTCCCGGTTGAGCAGGAAATTGCAAGATATCATTTAATGGTCCGGTATAAAAATCTTGGCTGTCGGGTTTGTCTGAAACAGATAATCCTGCTTGTTTTGCCAAAGTTCTTATTTCTGCTTTTGTTTTATTTCCTAAGGGGAGGATGAGCTGAGATAATTGTTCTTGGTTTAAGCGATAAAGAAAATATGATTGATCCTTTTTGTCGTCAATTCCTCTTAATATTTGGTATAACCCTGTTATAGCATTTTGTTGAATGGCGGCATAATGACCTGTGGCAAATTTGTCAAAAACAATTCCCTGTTTTTGTGCGCTGTTAGGAAGCACACTAAATTTTATCATTGAATTGCATACGATGCAAGGATTGGGGGTTCTGCCGGCTTTGTATTCGTTACGAAAATTGTTTAGAACAATTTGTTTGAATTCTGATGTGCAATCGACTATCAAGTGAGGGATGTTTAAATTTTGACATATTTGTTTGGCTTGAGATATGTCTTCATCGTGAGAAGAAAAGCAACCTTTACCGGTTAGTTGACGGAAGGTATCAGAATCATCCCAAATGCTCATTGTTGCGCCGATAACATCATGACCGGCTTGTTTTAAAAGAAGTGCGGCGACAGTTGAATCAACGCCGCCGCTCATCCCGACCAATATTTTCATCAATAGTCCTTATTAAGTTTTAAAATTTACGTGGCGATATACCTTTATGCCAGTTTTCT
Organism: Alphaproteobacteria bacterium; assembly: GCA_045637985.1. Taxonomy (GTDB): domain Bacteria; phylum Pseudomonadota; class Alphaproteobacteria; order RF32; family CAG-239; genus CAZU01. The sequence goes on along the minus strand of JAZUAM010000028.1, from coordinate 45,119 downwards.
TCAATTTTTTCAAGAGAAATTCCTTTGGTTTCGGGAACAAAGAAATATACAAAAAATAAAGACAATATTGTGATAAGGCCAAAGATGAAAAATGTTGTGGATTTTCCTAAAATTTCGAGCATAGGTAAGAAACTTAAAACAACTATAAAGTTAAAAGCAAAGTTTGATACCGTTGCTGCAGACATTGCAAATCCACGGATTTTTAAGGGCATAATTTCTGATACCATAATCCAACAAACGGGGCCAAGACTCATTGCAAATGAAGCAATGTATAATACAACAGATCCGACAGCCAACCAACGTCCTGTATCGCCCATGGCAAATGAACCTGAAAGGGCAAACATACTAATCAACATCCCTGCTAATCCTATGTATAGTAATGGTTTGCGCCCAAATTTATCAATATAGGCGATTGCGACAAAAGTCATTAAGAAATTTACGATACCAACGCCGATTGTGGCATAAATTGCAGTGATATTGTCTGCAAATCCAGCTAAATTGAAAATAGTAGGGGTATAGTATATAATAGTGTTGATACCGGTACATATTTGAACAAACATTAAACCGACACCCACAAATATGGGCATAAACATCCATTTTTGTAATTTTACTTTTTTATTTTCTGTAGATGATGACAAAGTTTCTTTAATCTCGTTAATATGGTTTTCAATATCATTTTCAGGATATATTTTTTTGAATACTTCGCGCGCCTCATCAATCTTGTTTTTGCTTATAAGCCATCTGGGAGTGTCGTGAAGAAATAAAATTCCTATTAACAAAATGACGGCAGGGATTGCTCCGGAACCCAACATCCATCTCCAATTAAATTCAAAATTGGCAAAAATACGATTAATAAGGTATGATAATAATATGCCGGCAGTTAGAGCTAATTGGTATAACGATACCAGAGAACCTCTGATTTTTTCCGGAGCAATTTCAGATAAATATATTGGAGCAACAAAGCTAATCATACCGACGGCAATTCCGATAATTATGCGTGAGAAAATAAGCCAATTTGCAGAGGTGGCATAACCGCACATTATGGATCCGATTATGAAAATGATGGCAGTAGCAATAATAATTTTTTTGCGTCCGTAAATATCGGCTAAGATACCATTAGCCGCAGCACCAATGACAGATCCTACAATTGCGGATGAAACGAGCCATCCTTGAGCCAGAGGTGAAAGTTCCCAAGTTTGATTAATATAAAGTAATGCGCCGGAAATAACTCCCATGTCAAAACCGGACAGCAATCCGCCAAGTGAGGCCATGATTGCTACCAGTATCAGGGTTCCGCTTAGTTTAAAGGAAGTGGTCATATTTTATCTCCTAACCATGTGTTATAAAGTTATTTCTAAAATGTAGTTAGGAGTTTAGTATTTTAAAGACGTTCAAAATCTAAAAATACCGGTTTACGTCCTTCGCGAATGGCTTTGCGTTGATATTTGGTTTCAACCCAATCTGTCGGAGGTTTGCGCCAATCGTTGCTTGATTTGGCTGTCCAACGAAAGTCAGTATTGTTTGCAAGTGTACGTAATGTCCAACTTTTGTATACTTTATGATCGGTGGCAACACGCAATATGCCGCCTTTTTTTAGTATGCGAGCAATTTCTTTTAAGTTGTCAGGGTTGATAAAACGGCGTGATGCATGACGATTTTTGGGCCAAGGATCAGGAAACAGTAAAAATATTTTGCTTAGAAATTCATCAGGAATTTGTTTGAAAAGAATTCTGACATCATCACTCCAAACGCGGATATTATCACTGCGGGAGGGGAGTATTTTAATTTCTTCAGGTACATCACTGTTTTCTTTGATTCCTGTGATTAGAGATAGTAAATTTGCCACTCCGTTTTTGAATACTTCTGCCCCGATAAAGCCAATATGCGGATTTTTTAATGATTGTCCGGCGAGATGGTCGCCATCACCAAAGCCTATCTCCAAGTATATTTCAGATACATTGCATCCGAAAATGTTTTTAGAAATTAAAGATTGGGGATTTATGGAAACTTTGGGTAAAAAGGTTTCTAATAATGCGGATTTTGCTTTGCGGATTTTGCGCCCTTGGCGACGTCCGTAAAATTTTGGTTTATCTGTTAAAAGCATTTTTTCAGTTCCTCAGCAAAGTCTGTTTTTTCCCATGTAAAAAAATCGTCATCAGATGGTTTACGTCCAAAATGTCCATATGATGATGTAGGAAGATATATGGGATTTTGTAATTTTAGATGTTTGATTATTCCGGCAGGGGTAAGATCAAACATTTCTTCAATTATTTTCAACAATTTTTGATTATCAATTTTGGAGGTATTGTGAGTATTTATGTATAAGGATAATGGTTTTGCAATTCCAATAGCATAAGAAATTTGCATAGTACATTCATCGGCCAGTCCTGCCGCAACAATATTTTTGGCGATATAACGCAGCATGTATGCGGCAGAGCGATCAACTTTTGTCGGGTCTTTGCCTGAAAATGCTCCTCCTCCGTGTGGAGCGTAACCACCATAAGTGTCGACAATAATTTTACGCCCGGTTAGTCCGGTATCTCCATCGGGACCGCCAATTACAAAACGTCCGGTAGGATTGATAAGAATATCTGTGTTGTCAATTGACCAGTTTGAAGGGAGTACTTTTTTTATATATTTGCAGGCAATATCTCGAATTTCTTCTTGAGACATCCATGCTTCATGTTGTGTTGATAATACGACTTTTTTAAGGCCTATGGGCGTATTATTGTTATCATATTCTACGGTGATTTGGCTTTTTGCATCAGGTAGGATACCTTTTATAACTCCATTGCGACGATCGTTTGATAATTCGTTTAATATTTTGTTAGCCAGATATATAGCAATAGGCATATATTCGGTATCTACACCGGTTTCTTTTTTGGCATAGCCAAACATTATTCCTTGATCTCCGGCTCCCATTTTATCAACACCCAAGGCAATATCGGCAGATTGTTTGTGAAGATAACTTTGTATATTTACGTCGGCCCACGAAAAATTGTCTTGTTCGTAACCAATTTTTTTTATGGTTTGGCGTACCGTATTTTCGATTTGTTCGTGAGAAATGGATATTGCGGATGATGTTTCTCCGGCAATAATTACCTGATTAGTTGTAGCCATTGTTTCGATAGCAGTACGAGATTTAGCGTCATAGCTTAAATATAAATCGACTATGGCATCTGAGATGGCATCACAAACTTTATCGGGATGTCCTTCAGAAACTGCCTCACTGGTAAATAGATGTGTCATGGTAATGTCCTTTGCGTTTGTAAATAAAAAACAGTGGTGATTTTAAATAAAAAGGAAATGATTAGCAAGTGAAAAAAGACTATGTATGCAGACTAAAGATTTATTGTTTTGGTAATAAGAAGGGAATATTTTGTTTGTGTAATGATTTTATAGGAGGTTAAAATATGTTTCCGGTATTAAGAACGTCTGATAATTTAAGAAAATGTTTATGTTCAGATTGTCCGTCTTACACAAAAACGTGTAAAATTAAAAATTATCCGATTAATTTAATGAAGTTGGTAGATGGCGTTGAAAATATTGAACATTATGAAAAAATGTTTTGTGCTTTTGGAAAAAGCCATTGTATTCAGGAAGATAAAGGGTGTTTATGCGAAGACTGTGAGGTGTTTGCCGAAAATAATTTAAACAAAGAGGATTATTGTTTGGTTGACGGGGGTTTGGATTGTAATAAGTGTAGTTGTACAAAACAAATAAATTAGACGAGGGGAAATAATAATGTTGGAAAATTCCCCTAAAAATATTGTTGAAGCATATAAATTAGCAATACAAGCATCAAATTTGGAACCGGAATTAAAAGTTGAAGCTTTTGATGAAGTTGTTTCTTTTTGTGAAAAAAATGATACTTGCTTTAATGATGATTCCGTAAAAAGAAAAACGTTGTTGTTTTGGGCTTATAATAAATTAGCTAAGGCAAATATTGATGAAGGTCAATATGAAAAGGCTCTGGATATTTGGCAAAAAGCACAAAATTTGGTTTATTCGCCGTATGGTAAAATTAAATTGGGTAATGATATGTTAGATGCGGTAGAAAAATCAAAAATGCCGATTAATGATAAAGCCAAACTTATTGTAAGAATTACTGCGTTGTTATATGAAGCGTATAACAAAACAGGTGATGAAGAAAATGCATCACGAATGGAACGATTGCAAAATGTAGCAAGTTATTTGCTAAATTCGTCAAAACTAAAACATTAATCTTTATTGCAAAGTTTGCAAAATTCATGCTCTTTGTTATCAAGCATAGTTTTGTTTGTGCCGGTAAGAGGAGCAAACTTACGCGCAATAGTGTATTGCGGTAAAAGTTTTTTTACTTCATTTATAGGTAAATTCCAACAATTTGGTTTTATGCGGATGGCTTTACCTTGACCGGCAGATACTTTGGTCGATTTTTCTCCGGTTGAGGCATCTTCGAATTCAGTTAGTTTTAATTTTATATTTTTAAGGCTTCCAGGTATCAAAAATTCAAATTCTTCATTTTGATTAATGAAATTACGAATTTCGAAGATAGCATCGTCGTCTTGCCATTCAATTATTGAACCGGCGAACAACCAGTCTCCAAGAGTGCGAGTGTATTCATAATTTTGGCTTATATTGGTTAATTTGCCGTCATGAAAACCCAGACAGTATCCTCTGTTTTGCAATGTATGTAATTCATCCATATATTGATTGTAATCCCAATTATCAGGAGATTGGTACCAATCATCAATTGCTTGGCGATATGTTCTGGCAACGATACCTGCGTAATACTCAGTTTTATTGCGGCCTTCAACTTTGAGCGAATCTATACCTGCTGACAATAAATCAGGCAAACGGGGCATTAGGCACATATCTTTTGAATTTAGGATATAACCGCCGTTTTCGTCTTCAACAATTTCAAAATATTCGCCGGGGCGAAATTCTTCTTCAAGTAAAAATTCAAAAGAATCTTTGTTGTTTTCATCAATAACAATTTCTTTGATTGAACCATCTTTTAGTCGCAAATGTAATTTGTAATGCCAACGGCAACAGTGAGCGCATTTTCCCTGATTGGCAGAGCGATCGGCCAGATAATTTGAGATTAGACAACGTCCGGAATAGGACATACACATTGCTCCGTGCATAAATGTTTCAAGTAGGATATCAGGACATTTTTCTCTTATTTCTTTTGCTTCAGTGAAAGTAACTTCGCGCCCTAAAACACAAAGTTTAGCACCCTGGGATTGCCAAAATTTGACAGCCTGCCAAGAGCAAATATTGGCTTGAGTTGATACAAATAAATTTAATTCAGGTGCGTTTTCTTTGACATATTGAAAAACTCCCGGGTCGGCAATTAATACACCATCAGGTTTGAGTTGCCGCAAGGTTTCAACAAAAGTCGGAAGTTTTTCAATGTCTCTATTGTGCATAAAAAGATTTAGAGTCAGATATATTTTTTTGCCGTGAGAATGAACAAAATCAATTCCTTCTTGCAGATCTTCTAACGAAAATTTGGATTGAGCGCGTAGGCACATATCCGGTGTCCCGGCGTATACGGCATCGGCTCCATATAAGATTGCTGTTTTAAGTTTTACAAGAGATCCGGCGGGCAGTAAGAGTTCGGCTTTATCTAACATTGATTATTCCTTTATTGAAATTTTTGTTGTGTAGGCGTTCAATTCACCAAGAGGAGTATCTTTGATTCTGATGTGGGCTATAAACGGATAGTTGGTTTTTGCATCACGGGCAATCCAAAAATAAATAGGTTTATTGGCGGAAAATTCCCACAAAGTATCATCATCTTCTGATAAAAGTTTATCAATATGCATTGTACATTTATTCGCTTTTCCGGTATAAAAAGAGTGGCTGTTTGGAGATAATTCTTCACTTCCGATGTCTTTGAATATTACATCGAATCGGCGTTTGCCATCATATACAGCCAGACGAGAATCGCAGAATCCGACAGTGTTGTACTGGAGGGCAATTTTGGCAAAAATCGTTTGCAAATCAAAAGTATCTGCAGGCGTAGGACTCTGTTTAAATTCTATTTTTTTCGGTTTGTTGTTTTTAGATGATATTTGATATAGCGGTTCGCCGTTGTTATTAAAAAAGACTTGTTTGCTTCGGGTGTTAAAGCGCGATTTTGATTCATAACCATAAGATGAAGTTTTCATTTTTGATTTGTTTATTTTGCCGGAGGTATGGTATTTGGCTTGAAACGGATAAATAGAATCGAAGAAACCATTAGTGGAAACATCAGATGTTATTTGATAATCTGTTTGATTTAGGCTGTAGGTAAATTGTGTTAAGCTGGCATCAAAAGCGCCTATGGTAATAAAAAAGTCATGTTGTACCGAAAAAGCTCGTACAGCAGAGGGAAACAGAAATGTAATTAAAAAAAATGTTGTAAATTTTTTCATTAATCTTATTCTTTCTTTAACGTTTGAGGCATACCATAACATAAAAAAATTTAATTTAAAGGATTAAAAAAATGGCTAAAAAAGTTTTGGTTTTGATGGGCGGTTTTTCTGCTGAAAGAGATGTCAGTTTGACTGCGTGCAAAGATATATCAAAAGCATTGAAAAGTAAAGGATATGATATTATTGAACATGATTTGACGGACACTTGGAAGTTTATTGATGTGTTGAAAAAAGAAAAACCGGATGTGGTTTTTAACGGACTTTACGGCAACTGGGGTGAAGACGGAACAATTCAAGGAATGCTTGATTTGTTGCAGATTCCGTATACTCATTCCAGTATGAGAGCTTCTGCAGTAGGAATGGATAAGCATTTGACAAAATATGTTGCTAAAACTTGTGGTATCAGAGTAGCTCAAAGCCAGAAAATGACGGCAAGGGAGTTTTTTAAGAATGGTACGGTAGTGCCGATGCCATATGTAGTAAAGCCTGTGTCTGACGGTTCTTCGGTTGGTGTATTTATTGTCAGAGAACAAGAGGATATTTTGAAAGTTAAGTACAAAAATATTGACAGAGAAGTGTTGGTGGAAAAGTATGTTCCGGGACATGAGTTGACGGTTATGTGTCTGGAAGATAAGGCGTATGTTGTTACAGAACTGAAGGCCGGTAATGAGTTCTATGACTATAATGCAAAATATACAAACGGAAAAACAGAACATGTGTTGCCGGCAGAAATTCCTTATGAAGTTTCGGAAATTTGTAAGGCTTATGCCGAAAAATTGCATCAGGCATTGGGATGTAATACTGTTTCACGAGTTGACTTACGTTGGAATGAAGATGATGGTGTTGTTTTGCTTGAAATTAATACGAATCCAGGAATGACAGCATTATCGTTGGTGCCGGAACAGGCAAAGTATGCCGGAATATCTTATGCTGATTTATGTGCTAAGTTGGTTGAGGGTGCTAGGTGTAGAAAATTTGATTCTTAAGGATTGAATATTGATAGATTTAAATAATCTGAAATCTAATAGTGTTGTTGTTATTGCCGGACCAACAGCTTCAGGAAAGTCCGGTTTGGCTATTGATTTGGCAAAAAGATATAATGGAGTTGTTATTAATGCAGATGCATCTCAGGTATACAAAAATATACCGATAATTTCTGCGGCTCCAACGTTGGAAGATAAACAACAAGCGGAACATATGTTATATGAAGTTTTTGAAGCAGATAAAAATGGTTCGGTTTCGGAATGGTTAAGGCTTGTTGTTGAGGCAATCAGGAGTGTTTGGAAAAGAGGTAAATTGCCGATTGTAGTAGGCGGTACCGGTTTTTATATCGAAAGCTTAGTTAAAGGAGTTTCGCCAATACCGGAAACGGGAGACGAGATAAAACAACAAGTTCGCAAAATATTTGAAAGCGGTGGAGTATCCGGGGGATACAGTTATTTGAAAAAAGTGGATGCAAAAGGCGCTTTAAGGGTGAATCCTAATGATACGACAAGAGTGCGACGTGCCTTGGAGATATTTTTGGATACCGGAAAATCAATTGATGAATGGTTTAACGAGCCATTTGTTAATTGTTTGCCGGAAGCTGATTTTAAGGTTGTTGCGTTATTGCCAAAGTTGAGTGATGTAGAAGAAAGGTGTTCAAAAAGATTTGATTCAATGATGCAAAACGGAGCATTGGACGAAATCAGAAAGTTGAAAGAGCTGGATTTGAGTGAAAATATGCCGGTTATGAAAGCTATCGGGGTGCCGGAATTATCAGATTATTTGGATGGAAAAAGTTCATTGGAAGAAGCGGTCGCAGTAGCTAAGTTACATACTCGTCAATACGCAAAAAGACAGCTGACGTGGTTTAGGAATCGGTTGAAAAATATTGCCGAGTATATTGTTGACTAATTTTGTCTAAAGTGGTATTATTTCTTGCATAGTACATATGTTGGTTATGTTGGTTATGGAGAGAGATATGATATGGGTTGATAAAAATAAAATCAGTTTTGAAAGTTTAGATATAGAGGAAAAAGCTAGTGAGTTAGGCCTTCTGGAGCCTTTAGTCGGAGTGCCGACACAAAATGCCGGAGCATATAAAGGAGTTGAAGCTGATGCGGAATGTGAAGAGTATAAGGAACCTTTGGTTGATGTTAAAGAATTTGGGATAAAAAGTGTTCCATATTATAGAGAACAGGCAGGAAATCCTGAGAATAAAACATATAAAGGAAATATAAAAGGAGCTCCTGATGTAAATTATGTAAGAAAAGGAACTGCGGAACGATTAGTTGAAACAAATGAGATGTTGGATAATTTGGGTTTGGAGCTTGTTGTTATAGACGGGCATCGTTCACCGACAACGCAAAATATTTTGTTTGCGGCGTTTAAGGAAATGTATTTTGAAAAGATAGGAATAAGCAAAGATAAAATGACACCTGAAAATAAGGGAATTATGGAAACAAAAAGAGCTTATTATGATGAGGCTGCTAAAAATTTTGCTTTGGATTATTGTTCCAGTGCCGAAAATTTTGATGCGAATGATCCCAAGACTTGGACTATTCATTCTACCGGGGGTGCTGTTGATGTTTGTATGGTCGATAAAAAAAGCGGTAGAGTGGTTGATATGGGAGAAGGATATTTTGATAATCCGGATGCTGTTACTCATACGAGTCACTACGAAAATAAAGAAGAGAAAAATTCCAAAGAGCTTGGTTATATGAATGCTCGTCGGGTTTTGTATAATGTTATGACTAAAGTAGGTTTTGTTAATTACGGATATGAATGTTTTCATTACAGTTATAAAGATCAATATTATGGTTGTGTGAAAGGTGAAAAAGCTAAATATGGTTATGTACCCAGTCCTAAAGACAGACAATTAACCAATATTCTTGGGGCGTTAAAATCTGCGGCGGAGAGAAAATCTTAAGAAAAGGGGCTTTAACGCCTCTTTTTTCTTGTGAACAAAAAACTTTGTTCTTGCACATACTCGGATATGGATATAAAACTGTTACAGTATGTAATTTTAGTGCGGAGAATCTATTTATGCTTTCAAAATTGATGGGGTGGTTGTCAGCAGATATGGCTATTGATCTTGGGACAGCCAATACGCTTGTTTATGTTAAGGGAAAAGGTATCGTTTTGAACGAGCCTTCGGTTGTGGCTATTGAAGAATATCGCGGTAAAAAACAGGTTTTGGCCGTGGGAAATGAAGCAAAACAAATGTTGGGGCGTACTCCCGGAAATATTCATGCAATTCGTCCGTTAAGGGATGGTGTTATTGCTGATTTTGAAATTGCAGAGGAAATGATTAAATATTTTATCCGTAAAGTGCATAATCATCGTCGTTTTGCTATGCCGTTGATTATTGTTTGTGTGCCTTCGGGGTCAACTGCAGTTGAGCGCAGGGCTATTCAGGAATCGGCAGAAGCTGCGGGCGCTCGTAAAGTATGGTTGATTGAAGAGCCGATGGCTGCAGCAATAGGTGCGGATTTGCCGGTTACGGAGCCGACAGGATCAATGGTTGTTGATATCGGTGGTGGTACAACAGAAGTGGCTGTGTTGTCATTGGGTGGCATTGTGTATGCTCGTTCGGTACGTGTCGGCGGTGATAAAATGGATGATGCTATTATTTCGTATATTCGTCGTAATCACAATTTGTTGGTCGGTGAAGGAAGTGCTGAAAAAATTAAGAAAGAAATCGGTTCGGCATGCGTTCCGGAAAAAGGTGATGGCCGCACTTACGAAATTAAGGGACGTGATTTGATGAACGGCGTGCCGAAAGAGATTGTGATATCTGAACGTCAGGTTGCAGAAGCGTTGACAGAGCCTGTTTCGCAGATTGTTGAAGCTGTTAAGGTTGCTTTGGAGCATACAGCTCCTGAATTGGCGGCTGATATTGTGGACAAGGGGATAGTTTTGACCGGTGGTGGTTCTTTGTTGGCGAATTTAGATCAAGTATTGCGTAATGCTACAGGTTTGCCGGTATCGTTGGCTGAAACACCATTGGCGTGTGTTGTTAAGGGTACTGGTAAAGCTTTGGAAGAAATCGGCAAGTTACATTCGGTTTTATCGTCTATGTACTAAATCTTGTTTGAAAATAGCTGAAGAACCTGTGTGATTGTGTAGGCGGGTTTTTCAGCTAAAATTTTTTTGAGGAAGCATTTATGAAACGCCGCAGAAGTTTATTTTTGCATCTTAATCAACTTAAAGTTCTGGCAAAAAAGTTTGCGCTGGTTATCTTGTTTTTGGCGGCAATTGTGTTGATGCTTTTCAGTAAGAACAATAATCCTGTGGTCGGGCAGGCAACCGGAGCGACGACAACGATAGTTGCTGTGTTGGTCGATGTTTTGGTCGTGCCGGCAAAACTTCTGGCAAAAGGATATGATTTTTTTAGCCAGTTAGGAACGATAAGGCAAAATAATGAAAAATTATTGGCTGAAAATAAACAGCTTAAATTATTAAAAGATAAATATGAGGCTTTGGAAGTTGAAAATAAATTGTTAACAGAATTGTTAAATTATGTTTCTCTGCCGGATGTTCGATATATTTCTGTTCGTGTTGTTGCTGAAGAAAGTGATGCTTTTGCTCATTCGATGGTTGCATATATAGGAGATGAGAATGTTGAAAAAGGTGATGTCGTATTGTCGGACAGAGGTGTAGTCGGGCGAGTTGATAAAGTTGCTTCATCTTATGCAAAGATTATATTGATTACCGATATTAACTCTAAAATTCCGGTTATTATTGAGAAAACCAGAGTCAGAGGTGTATTGAGTGGTGATAATACAGTTGTTCCAAAATTAATTTTTGTTCCGTTGGATGCAAATGTCGCTATCGGTGACAGAGTTGTTACTTCAGGTGTATCGGGAGTTTTTCCTGCCGGGTTGCCCGTGGGACAAGTTGTTGCGGTGGCTAAAAATGAGATAAAGGTTAAACCTTTTGCGGCACTGGAAAAATTGGAATATATTAAAATTGTGAAATATGGTATCGGCGGTCTGATTGATGCTGAAGCAGAGGTGCAAAATGAGTGATGATTTTGATGAAAAAGTTGTTACGCTTTTTCAAAGGTTATTACCTTTTGTGACGTCTGTTTTGTTTATGTTATTGAGTTATATCCCAATAAATGTTTCAATATTTAATAATATAAGGCCGGATTTAGGTTTGGCTTGTATTTATTTTTGGATGTTACATAGGCCGGATTTGTTCGGAGTTACTGAAATTGTATTCTTGGGGGTGATAAACGGGGCGATAAGCTCTGCATTGCCTGGAGCAGGGTTGTTGGCGTATTTGGTTATGTATGTGTTGGTGTATAATACACAAAAGTTTTTTAATGCTAAGTCGTTCGTGGTAATTTGGTATGGTTTTATGGCTTTGGCGTTGAGTACATTATTGATTAAATGGATGGTTGTATCTGTTTATTATAGCCAATTTTTGCCGATATCAATGTTAATGTTCAGTTATTTTATCGGTGTTGCGTTGTATCCTTTGATGTCTATTGTGTTAGCTTTTGTGCAAAATAAATTTATTCAGGATGACGGTCTATGAATCGAGATAATGATAAAGGTAAAATCTTAATATCAAGGTCGTTATTTTTAGGCGGTATACAGTTGTTTTTACTGTTTATGATAGTTTTCAGACTTTATTATCTTCAAGTGTATCAGGCGGATAAGTATCGGACGTTGGCGGATGAAAACAGAATCTCAACACGTTTGTTGGTTCCGCCAAGGGGCATTATATACGATCGCCATATGACAATGTTGGCCGGTAACAGACAGAATTTTCAGGCTTTGATGGTTGCAGAGCAAACAACAGATGTTGATAAGACATTGAATGCATTCAAAAAAATTATGTCGTTGTCTGAAGATGAGGAAAAGCGTATCAGAAAAGATTTACGTAGAAACAGAAGTTTTGTTCCTGTAAAAATTAAAGATAATTTAAATTGGGAGCAAGTTACACAAATTTTGCTTAATGCGCCGGATTTGCCGGGAGTTATCATTGATGAAGGACTTTCAAGATTTTATCCTTATGGAAATATATTTGCTCACGTCATAGGGTATGTTGCTTCGGTAGGAGAAAATGATGTTAAAGATGATCCGTTGTTGGAGGTTCCGGGATTTAAAATAGGAAAATCAGGAATCGAAAAATTATTTGAAAAAGATTTGCGAGGAAAGTCAGGAAACCTTAAGTTGGAAGTTAATGCCGTCGGGCGCGTAATGAAAGAGATAGAGCGCATTGACGGTGTCGCTGGTGATAAAGTTGATTTGAGTTTGGATTTGCGCTTGCAACAAAAAGCATATGAGCTTTTGGGGGATGAAAGCGGGGCAATTGTGATGATGAAGGTTGATACGGGAGAAATTTTGGCTTTTGCATCAGCTCCGGCATTTGATCCGAATATGTTTGCCAGCGGTTTATCATCTGATGAGTGGAAAGAACTCAATTCTAATGAGAAGAAGCCTTTATTAAATAAGACTGTAGCCGGATTGTATTCTCCGGGTTCTACGTTTAAGATGGTTGTCGGATTAGCAGCATTGGAGAGTGGAATGGCCGGTAAGCAGACAAGGTCTTTTTGTGCCGGAAAAATGATGCTAGGGAATCATACATTCCATTGTTGGAAAGATATTGGACACGGTTATATAGATATGGTGCAAGCGTTGCAGCATTCTTGTGATATATTTTTCTATGAAATTGCTCAAAAAATTGGTATTGAAAAAATAGCGGCAATGGCAAGGCGATTTGGTCTGGGAAAAAAGACAAATGTCGGTATTGAAAATGAAAAAAGCGGGCTTATTCCTGATATTGAGTGGAAAAGAAAGCGTTTTGGTGAACCTTGGCAGCAAGGTGAAAGTATTATTTCGGGTATTGGGCAAGGTTATATTTTGACAACACCAATACAGTTGGCAACGATGGTTTCAAGAATTGCCAATGGCGGATATGAAATAGAACCTACTTTTAAGAAAGTTGATAAAAGTGGCAAAATTGCTCCCAAAAAAATGGATATGTCATCACAGCATTTAGAAATTGTGAAAAAAGGGATGTATGAGGTTGTAAATGTTCCGGGAGGTACGGCATTTGGTTCCAAATTTGATTTTGAAGGAAAAAAAATGGCCGGTAAAACAGGTACGACACAGGTTAGGCGTATTAGTATGAAAGAACGTCAGAGTGGAGTTCTGAAACAAGAAGATTTACCTTGGAAATATAGAAATCATGCTTTGTTTGTCGGGTATGCTCCTCATGATAATCCTAAATACGGAATTGCAGTTTTGGTAGAACATGGTGGTTCCGGTTCTGCGGTAGCAGCTCCGATGGCAGGAAAGATGCTATTGGAAGCCTTAAAATTAGATTCAACAGATAAACCGGTGGAATAAAAAATGTATAAAGCATATGAAACAGGGTTTCGAAATCATAAATTAAGTTTTAAAGAGAAATTTTGGGGAATTAGTTTTTCTTATGTGTTAATGATTATTGTTTTGGCTGCAATTGGTGTAGTTATGTTGTATTCTGCGGCAAATGGCAGTTGGAAACCTTGGGCAGGACCTCAATTGATGAGATTTGGTTTGGGGTTTGCGGCAATGATGGTTATGGCCTTTATGGATGTCAAAATATTTTTGCGTTATGCTTATTGGGTTTATCTTGGTGTTTTGGTGTTATTAATTATTGTTGAGCTGGGCGGTCATGTCGGAATGGGAGCGCAACGATGGATTAATTTGGGGTTTATGAAATTACAACCTTCAGAATTGATGAAAATAGCTTTGGTGCTGGCTTTGGCCAGATATTTTAATTCGGTAACATTGCAAAGTATTGAAACTGTAAAAGGGATTATAATTCCGTTATTGATGGTAATGGTTCCTGTGGGATTGGTAATGACACAACCGGATTTGGGAACGGCTTTGATGTTGTTGTTTACGGCGGGAGCAATGTTTTTTGCTGTAGGTGTTCAATTATGGAAGTTTGGTGTTGTTGCTTTAACAGGAATAATATCATTGCCTATAGTGTGGCATTTTTTGCATAATTATCAGAAAAATCGCGTGTTAACTTTTTTGGATCCGGAACGTGATCCGCTAGGAACGGGATATCATATAATACAATCAAAAATTGCTTTGGGGTCTGGCGGAATATTCGGAAAAGGGTTTTTGAACGGAACACAGAGCCATTTGAATTTTTTGCCGGAAAAACATACGGATTTTATTTTTACAATGTTGTCTGAAGAGTTTGGAATGATTGGTGCCGTATTGGTTATATTTATTAATTTTTTGATTATAGCATATAGTTTTGTTTTTGCTTTGAGAAGTGCCAGTTATTTTGGTAAATTGGTTGCAATAGGGTTGACGACAAGTTATTTCTTATATGTTATGATTAATATTGCGATGGTTTTAGGCTTGTTGCCGGTTGTCGGGGTGCCATTGCCTTTGATATCTTACGGGGGAACGGTGGTTTTGTCGGTGATGACCGGATTTGGGATTATATTGGCTGTTAATACAAATAGGAATATTAACATAGGAAAAGACTAAAATTGGAAAAAAGAAGTTATTTGCTTGCTTTTGAAAGGTAAGAAGTAATAGAATAAATATAGGTGGTAAAAAATAAATGGTTGGCTACAGTAAATTTGATACAGAGAAATATTTATTGGAAACTTTGGATCGTATTGCTAAAAACAGATCCGAGTATAAGGTTTTATATGTTAATGTTTCGAAGTTGAAACCAAAGAATCGCCATCCTAAGTTTGTTAAGATTATTACCAGATTGTTTGATGATTTGGTTTCGATTGCAAATAGTACTATGTATGTTTTGGCAAATGGTGATTTTGCAATTTTAGGAAAAAATATTACTGAAAAAATAGTGTTTGATGCCGTTGAAAAATTAAGGAAAGGTTTGATAACCGATCCTATCTGGACGGCTCATAGTTCTTCAGAGTTTACACATTTGTATTTTCCTGATGAATTTGATGATTTGTATCGGCGTATTGAAACGCAAATGGAAGAAGATATGCCGGTAGATTTGTTGGCATATCGTTATCCGGTTGATGCCGGTCAGATAGATGCAATTAAGCGCCAGATTGATGAAATTAATATTGTTGATTTGATTAAACATCAGAGTGTCTTAAGATTTGAAAGTTCTACAAATTTTAAATTGATGTTTAAAGAGTTTTTTGTTGCGGTAAAAGATTTAAGTAAAAGATTTGATCAAAATGTTGATTTGGTCGGAAATAAATGGCTGTTTTTGTATCTGACACAAACGTTAGATAAGAAAACCATGTATTCGTTTTTGTTTTCTGATATTAAAAATAAAATAGAAAAAGTTAGTTTGAATTTGAATTTGTCGACAATATTTTTGCCGGAGTTTGATGATTTTATAAAAAGTTTGGCTGAAAAAGGGCAAAAGGTTGTTGCGGAAGTCCAAGTTATGGATATTTTGAATAACTTAGCTTCATATTTTGATGCAAAAGAGATTTTGCATCAAAATGGAGGAGAAGTTTTGATTGACGCTACAAGTACAGAAATGTTGGAAACATTGAATATTTCCCATTTGAAGCCGGATTATATAAAAATATTTTGGCATGCATTGATGGAAGAATATCAAGATAATAATGCAGAAATAAAACAAGTTATTGATAATATAGGATGTGATAAGGTAATCTTAGCAAAATGTTTGGATGATAAGGCTGTTCGATGGGGTATTAAATATGGTATTAGAGCTTTTCAAGGACCTTATATAGATGCTATTGAAACAGCAATGATTAGGGCTAAGTGTCCAAATGGAAGAATTTGTTCGGCAAAAGATTGTATGAAAAGAAAAAAATTAATTGCCGGAGAATTTAGAAACGAGTGTCAATATAAAGATTTTTTGGAAAAAATACCAGGGTAAGATATGGCAGATAAACAAACACAGGAAATAAAAAAAGAAGATATTGTTTTTGAGTATTTAAACAAGTTTTGTCCTCATAAAAGTATGTTTAGGGCTTTATATATTAATGTTCATAGTTTGAATGATAAAGTTAGAACTGTATCTAATAGAAAATCAATAGTCGAGATTTTGATGCCTTCGGTAAAAAGCGGATTGGCTGAAATTTTTACGTTATTGAATGAAGATATTGTTCTTGTTTTTGATAAGAAAGTCAAGGATGAAGTTGCATCAAGCTTAGTGAGAATAAAATTTTTGCTGAATGAAGATGATAAGGTTAAGGCTGTTGGAGGCTTAGAAGAATGTGGAATAGCAACATTTTATGACCTTGGGACTGAATATGCTGATTTTTCTAAAAAGGTTGTAATAGGATGTCACAATCAACCGACAAAAAGTGAACAATCGCAGGATATGAGAAAAGTTTCTTTTTTTAATACCAGTGGACGTCACTATAAAAAAGAGCTTACTACAGATATGTTGGCTAAAGTTCAAAAAATTATTTCAGTTGCTGATTTTTCAAGTTTTATTCGTAGGCAAGCTATTTGTGCGGTTATCGGAAAATCTGCTCCACAACGTGTATTTGAAGAAGTGTTTGTTTCTATTCCGGATATGAGAGATTCTCTTTTGCCGGAAGTGGAAATTACGGCGAACCCGTGGTTGTTTTTGGCGTTAACGGAAACTTTGGATAAACGTGTTTTAGAAATTATATCTCGACATGATGATGGTTCTTTAGCCGGAAATTTTAGTGTTAATATTAATGTGTCAACGGTGTTGTCGGATGATTTTTTGCGCTTTGATGATAGTATAAATGGTTCAATGCGACAAAGTATTATATTAGAAATGCAATTGGTTGATATTTTTAGTGATATTCGCTCGTTTATACTGGCTAAAACATTTGCAAAAGCTAGAGGGTATAAAATTTGTATTGATGGGATTACAGTTGATAAATTGAAATATTTGAATAGGAAAAATTTGGACTGTGATTTAATGAAAATTGTTTGGCATCCGTCGTTGGTAGATTATTTTAATGAAGATGAACATTTTATGGATTATATGAATAAAGCTGAGCGAGCAAAAATTATTCTTTGTCGTATTGATGATGTTAATGCGATTGAAGCTGGTAATGCACTTGGTATTAATTTATATCAGGGGCGTTATGTTCAAAGACTTTTGAATGCAAATGTAAAAAGATAATATATAGCTTTTATATCACACCATAAAAAAACTCACCACAAGGGTGAGCTTTTTTATGGTGCGCTAGGCCGGAATCGAACCGGCACGGCCTTGCGGCCAACAGATTTTAAGTCTGCAGCGTCTACCAGTTCCGCCACAAGCGCATAATCTGAGGACTCTTATACATAGCTTTTTATTTAATTGCAAGAAGATTTTTTAATAATTTTGTATAAGAAGAATAATCTTATTTTATTGTTGTTTTTTATTGGAAAATGTGTTTTTGTTATTTCGTTAATGTAACCGCTTTTGAAAATGGCAGTTGACAGCGTCACGGTTTTTGAAAGCAAAAATCAGAGGAAAGAAAAATGATCAAGACTTTTGATATTTCATGGAAAAATTACATATTACCGAATATTCATACCGAAGGATGGCGGTTTGTCGGAATTTTTGCTGCAGTAACAGCGTTATTGGCAATGATTTGGGAACCATTGGGATGGATTGGTTTGGTACTAACAATTTGGTGTTATTATTTCTTTAGAGATCCGCAGAGAGTTACTCCTGAGTTGGCCGATGTAGTTGTTTCTCCTGCTGACGGAACGGTGCAGATGATTGCAAAAGTAACGGCACCTGAAGAATTAAATATGGGAGATAAGAAATTTACTCGTGTAAGTATTTTTATGAGTGTGTTTAATGTACATGTTAACAGATCGCCGGCTGAAGGACGTATTATAAATGCTGTTTATGTTCCGGGCAAGTTTTTGAATGCTACATTGGATAAGGCAAGTAAAGATAATGAGCGCCAACTTTTAGCCATGAAAACAAAGTCGGGAAAAGAAATTTGTTTTGTTCAGATAGCCGGTTTGGTTGCAAGAAGAATTGTTTGTGATGCTCAAATAGGACAAGATTATAAAGCAGGTGAACGCTTTGGAATGATACGTTTCGGTTCTCGTTTGGATGTGTATTTGCCGGAAGGCGTGGAGCCTCAGGTTGTTTTAGGACAAACGATGGTTGCCGGTGAAACGGTAATTGCTAACTTGAGCAGTGATGCAAAAGCAATGAACGGAGTTATGAGATAATGGAAAAAATTAATCAAAAATTACAGTTGTCAAGGGAAAAACTTACAAGTTTGCCTTTTCGAAAAATAGCTCCGAATATTGTTACAATGCTAGCTTTGTGTGCCGGTGTTACATCTATAAGATATTCGATTTCTGCTGAATGGGTTAAGGCGGTGCTTTGTATTTTTTTGGCCGCATTGTTTGATGGTTTGGATGGGCGTGTTGCCAGAATGTTAAAAGGTTCGACCAAGTTTGGTGCTGAATTAGATTCATTGTCTGATTTTGTCAGTTTTGGTGTTGCTCCTGCGATTTTGTTATATCAGTGGTCGCTATTTGATTTGCCGAAATTTGGTTGGTTTTTTTGTTTGTTGATGTCTATCGGAATGGCAATGCGATTAGCAAGATTTAATACCATGCTTGATGCTGAGCCTCAGCCTACATATTGGGAGCATTTTTTTGTTGGGGTTCCGGCTCCGGCCGCTGCGGCTTTAACGATGATGCCTGTGATGATTTCGTTTGATTTTCCGGAATTGAATTACATAGTTAAGTCGCATGTTTTTTGTGCGTCATTGCTTTGTGTCGTGTCATTTTTGATGGTTAGTCGTATTCCGACTTTTTCGACAAAAAAACTTAAGGTGCCTACCTGTTTGTTGGTGCCGATGATGTTGATTGTTGCGTTGTTTTCCTCGTTTATTATTACAATGCCTTGGGTAACATTAGGAGTTATGACACTTATATATGCTGTTTCTATTCCGGTAGGAGTTTGGGTCTTTTTGAAAGAAAAGAAAAAATATAAGTAAATAAATAGGCCTCGCATAAAGCGAGGCTTATCTATTTTGAGCGTCTGGTTTCAAAATGTTTTTGAAGCATCGGTGACAAAGGCTTAAATATGTGTCTATGCTCATTGGATATTGTATTAAATATTTCAGGCCCTCGTTTGCCATTAACAGCGTTTGTTAGGACGACTTTAAAAATGTTTTGTTGATTGTTTAGCAGTGAATTAACATTTCTTTGTGTTACAACCCCCATATGATGTCCGTTTTCAAGATCAGGATATGTTTCTTTTTTGCCGGATTGCCCTAGAACAGCAAAATCTTCGGGGAGATTTAGTGCTACGATATACTGTTGATTATCATCAGATAAAGATATTCTGTATGGTAAAGGGGATGGTAAATATTTGTATTTTTCATAAGCTTGCGGTGTAAACATTTTTACAAAAGGTTCTTTACGTAAATTGTCATTAGCGTAGTTACTTAAAAAATATACCCCTGAAGTTTTGTTCTTTTGTTCGAAAGGAAGAAGAGCATAATTATCCGTAAAAATGTTTTGTAAGGCTTCGTTGGTAGTTTTTTCATCATATAGTTGTGATGCCAGATGAGAAAAAGCGTTGATCCAACGGTGTGAGTGAATACCTCCGGCACAGTATCCTCCGATAGTAAAAAGGCAATATTGTTTGAATGTCTTATTATCATGAGGGGTTCCGGATATAACAGTATTGTTTTCTATTTTTAAATCTTTTCCTAAGAAAGGAGATAAATATCTGGAAACAAGATGCATATCAGCTTCAGTGAAATAGTTTTCCGGATTACGAATAGTTTGGAGTGATAATGCAAATTTTTCTCCTCTGGGTTGTTCTATAGGAAAGTGAGCCAGATATATGTCAACATCACTTCCTAATTTATCAAGAACGCCATTTAAATATTTATTTGACCAAAATTGTAACTCTTCTTGAGTACTTTTGATGTGAAAAGGCATGGATAGTATTAGGTTACGTCGTTTAGGGTTAATAACAAAACCATGATTGACAAATTTGGCGTTTGATAGTTTATCGGTAATACGTACTTTATAAAAACAGTAATCACAATGTTCTTTGAACACATATTTGCTATCTTTGATTTTATGACTGCAATCTGCAGAATATTTTGCTGCAGCTTTATATAAATTTATGAGATCAGGGTCTGTTGCATCTTCATTTCTTAAATTTGCTAATTCTTTTTGAGAATCGCGAATATAACCGCTTAACTGAAGAGAAAATGTCAGAAGATTCTTTTCATCGACAAATTGAGAAAGTCTCTTTACCGGAGGAAGACCGGAAGAAATAAAAAATCTATTTATGGCTTTTTCAAATATGGTAATACGTTTATGACGTAAAATATTGCCTATAGTATTTGTACTATAGCTTGTATCTTCAGATGTTTCTTTATTTGCAACATTTATTATAAATGCGTTACGAATTACTTTTGCTAACGGGTTGTTGTTCATTTTTATTTTTATCTTGAATTAATTGTTATTCCATCGTTAAATTGTTGAAAGGAAATCTATAGCAGAAAAAAGGAAAAAGTGTTGTCAAATTTTAATAATAAATGTTACAAAAAGGGCAATCCTAAAAAAATGGTTGTTTTTATTCACGGTTATAACGGATCTCCGGAATCGATAAATTATGCCGTGCAAAGCTTATATGAAAAGATTGAAGATGTTGTTATTATTGTTCCAAGAGCGCCGTTTCCTTGTGAAAAAGATGAGAAAAATTTGCAATGGTTGAGTTTTTATGCGGAAGATCCTAATGTGCGGTTTAGAGCTTCGGATGCATCTGTTGAAGAGATATTTGATATATTTAATCGCCTGTGGAAAAGTTTTGCAAATGTGGCTAAACAGATGAATGAGTTTGTTGATGAACAACAAAAGTTATGGAAAATAAAAGATAATAATACATATATAATAGGATTTTCTCAAGGGGCAATGATTACTATAGCAACTTCATTGCTTAGAAAAAATAAAATCGGTGGAGCTGTCAGTATTGCCGGAATTGTTCCGGGATTTTTGCAACTTCCGAATGAAATAAATTCAAAGCCAAAATTTTTACTGTTACATGGAAAGGATGATGTTACTGTTCAGTATAAAACCTTACCGACAACGATAAATTGGTTTGAAGAACAGAATATTGAATTTACAAATATTGAATTTGATAAATTAGCTCATTGTATGAATGATGATGAGATGAAGGAAGTTGCTGATTTTATTAGCTTTTGAGATATTGTTTTTCGAGACTTTTTATTTTATCACGGTATGATATAGCAGCTTCAAAATCAAGGTTTGAAGCTGCGTCCATCATTAGTTTATTGAGTTCACGTAATTTTTTATCAATGTCTTTTATGTCGTTTACAGGTATATCAGATGTGTCGGTTTCTTTTGCAGCCATTTCTTGCATTACTCCTGAAACTTTTTTCTTAATTGTTTGAGGGGTAATACCGTTTTTGATGTTGTATTCGATTTGTTTTTTACGTCGACGTTCTGTTTCTTCCAAAGCCGTTTGCATTGAACCGGTAATTTTGTCGGCATAAAGAATTACTTTGCCGTCAGAGTTGCGAGCAGCACGGCCGATGGTTTGTATCAATGAACGAGAGGAACGTAAAAAGCCTTCTTTATCCGCATCTAAAATAGCAACAAGAGAGCATTCGGGAATATCTAAACCTTCGCGTAAAAGATTGATACCAACCAGTACATCAAAATTCCCAAGACGCAGATCTCGTATTATTTCAATTCTCTCCAGAGTGTCGATGTCAGAATGTAAATATCTTACCTTTATTCCATTATCATTAAGATATTCAGTTAAATCTTCGGCCATTTTTTTGGTCAAAGTTGTTACTAAAACTCTGTTTCCCTGTTTGATAACTTGTTTGCATTCATGCATTAAGTTGTCTATTTGATTTTCTACAGGGCGTACAATACAGATAGGATCGGTTAGTCCGGTAGGACGAATAATTTGCTCTGTGAATGTTCCGTTGCTTTGAGTTAGTTCCCAATCTCCGGGAGTGGCTGATACGAAGATTGTCTGTTGGCGCATTTTATCCCATTCATCAAATTTTAGTGGACGATTATCAATGCAAGAAGGTAGGCGAAAACCATATTGTGATAAAGTTGATTTGCGGTTAAAATCACCTCTGTACATTCCTCCTATTTGAGGAACAGAAACGTGGCTTTCATCAATAAATATGATTGTATCTTTGGGAAGATATTCAAATAATGTAGGTGGAGGTTCACCCGGTGCGCGCCCGGTAAGATATCGCGAATAATTTTCAATTCCTTTGCAGTGTCCGGTTGTTTCCAACATTTCCAGATCAAAGCGGGTTCTTTGTTCAATACGCTGAGCTTCTAATAATTTATTTTCATTTTTAAACGTATCTATTTGTGTTTTCAGTTCTTTGCGGATGTTTATTATTGCTTGAGATATAGCCGGACGAGGAGTAACATAGTGGTTTGCCGGATATACAATTATTTCATTTAAAGATGCGGTTTTTTTACCTGTTAAGGTATCAATTTCGTCTATTGTTTCTATTTCATCGCCAAAAAAAGATATGCGCCAGCCTCTATCTTCATAATGTACAGGAAAAATGTCCAATGTATCGCCTCTGACACGAAATGTTGAACGTACAAAGTTTTGTTGATTGCGTTCATATTGCAGTTCTGTCAGGCGTAAATATATATCTTTAGGGTTAATAGTTTGTCCGATTTTTAACGGAAGAGTCATCGCTGAATAAGATTCGACATCTCCTAAACCATAGATACAAGAAACTGATGCTACGATAATTACATCACGATTTTCGAGTAATGATCGAGTTGCAGAGTTACGCATACGATCGATTTGTTCGTTTATGGCAGAATCTTTTTCGATGTAGGTATCCGTTTTGGGGACATAGGCTTCAGGTTGGTAATAATCGTAATAAGAAACAAAGTATTCTACATGGTTTTCCGGAAAAAACTCTTTCATTTCGGTATAAAGTTGTGCAGCTAATGTTTTGTTGGGGGCCATTATGAGCGCCGGACGAGAGCTTTGTTCTATTATTTTGGCCATAGTGTATGTTTTTCCGGAACCGGTAACACCGAGTAAAACCTGATCTTTTATGCCATTTTTAAGGCCATTAAGTAATTCATCAATTGCTTGTGGTTGATCTCCTGCCGGAGAAAAAGGTGATGTAAGTTTAAAAATACTATTCATTTTCTGATGTATTGGTTTCTTCGTTTGGCTTTTCTTTGCTATGTTCTTCTAATGTTTCAGTATAAAATTTTGCAAAATCATTGAAGTTTTTTGCATCGGTTATGATCGTTTTTATATCTTTAATACTTATTTTTTCTTTTTCAAGGTGATTAGTTAAGACATTAAAGGCACTTTGGTATGGTGTGTTTTTGAAATATGGGGCAAATTTGTTGCGGAGTCTGACTAAAACAGTTTCTTTACCGGCTTGTTTGAGTGTTGTTGCCCAATCAAGAATATAATTTATCTGTTCTGTCGACAATGGTTTGCCCGGTGTCGGTTCTTCAATCATTTGTTTTATGGTATTAGATGCTCTATCCCAATCGCCGGCATTCCAATATATTTCGAATTTATGCATTATTGCATTGGGGCTGTTGTCATCTTCCAACAATTCAAGAGCTTCTTCCGGGCGATTTAGTGCCGATAGAGCGCGAGATGCTATTATACGTCTGGGATTAATAGTTTCCGGTGTAAGAAAAGGAGAATCGGTTGCTTCTAAAATATCAAGAGCTTCTTGAGGTTTTTCTTCGAAAAGGTAAATTACTGCCAGACGAGATCCTATGCGGGCATAATTGTTTGGTGTCAAATCATCTTTTTGAAGTAATGACATTAACAATTCTTGGGCGCGAGGAAGCAAGTCTACCGCCACCAATCTGTCAGCCAGTTTTTGGATTATCATATTTTGTTTTGGGCTTAATGCTGATACCCATTTGAAATCTTGATATAATGCTAAAGATTTTATTGGTGAGAGATTTTCATCAGCATGATTACCAATAAAGATGTCTTCAAAGATTTTGACCATTTTTTTTGCTATACCGGTTTTTTGTTCTCCGTCAGCTATAAATCCTTCTTCGTTTAAAATACGCAGTGCATTGTAATAATCTTTGTTTTTAAGGTAAAAATCAGCCAATTTGTTTAACAAACGAATTTTAAAAGATTTTTCGCCCCAAGCATAACGCAATTTTTCAAGTTCTGTTATAGCGGTTTGGATGTCAATAAAATTAATCATTTGGCTTAAAACAGTATGATGAAAACGAGCATAAGCCGAAAACATTGTAGAATCGGAATTAAGTAATTTGGAATATTCTTTGATGGCATTACGCAAATATCCCTGCATTTCCAGTTTTTGAGCCGTAAGGTAGGTTATCTGAGGAGCAAGATTGCGCAGACGATCAGGAACCGCTCTTAAAATATCAATAAAGTTTTGAGACGATAAATCGTCGTTTGTCGCGATTGCATGTCGAGCGGCAATAATGGCAACCTCATCTTTAATTGCTTGAGGATAGTCTCTCATTAAAGAAATATGTGCAAATATGATTTTGTTATTTTCTTCTTTGTATTCGGATGCGCTTTGAGCTATGGTTTTCCAAAAAACACCTTCTTCGGTATTTAAAATGGTTCCTTCGGAAAAATTTTTAACAGCTTGTTTATAGCGTCGAGCTAAAAAGTTTGCTATTCCGGATAGAGCATAAAAACGATCTGTTTTTGTTTCGGGCAAATCAAGATTTTGCATTTGATTTAAAATATAGAGAGCGTTTGTTCCCAATCCGTTGTATATATAATATTGTGCAAGTTTTAATCTTAAAAGATTTTTTTGATCGTTAGGTGCTGCTAGTATTTGTTTTTTGAAATCATCTATAACATCACTAATGTTTTGGGTGGTTAGTTTTTGGGGGATTTGCAAACTAAAAGCGTTTATGTGGCTTGCTTCAGTATCCGAAACCTTATAACGTTGGTTACGTTTTAAGGCATCGAGGTCATGGGTAATGTTTAAGCTTCTTCCTAAAGCTTTTAGGGTTATACCGGAATTTCCTCTGTTTAACATAATGTCAGGAGCATTGACGATAAACGCCAAACCTTGGGATGTTTCTAAAATATCAAAATCGGGATATCTGTAGGGAGAATCAAAGCCAAGTCCAAGCTGTGATGTTGTTGCTACAGAAATAATATCACCAATTTCAGGATCTAAAAACGACAAAACATTTCCGGCGTAATTTGTCGGAATGAAAAGATAAGAGTTTTTCAAGCTATCATATTGCGTGAATATTGTCATATTTTGGGTTTTAAACTTTGGCGGACGTCCCGTGTATAAGTCTAAAATCCATAGTAAACCTTCTTTACGTAAAGAGTGCTTTACGCCAGGCGCCGGAACAACAACGACAATTGTTCCACCCGGATGAGGCAGAGTGTAGATTTCTTTAGCAAGATGTTTGGCTTCTTTTTTTAAGGCGGCAACATCAACTCTGTTGGGTTTGTCAAAAACCATCCATATTTTATCATTACGTTTGAATGTGGCTATATTTACCGGCGCATTCCATACAAAACGCAAGCTGGCTATTTCATCTTTGGTAATTATGGAGTTTTTGTTAAACAATTGTTTTTTGTTTAATGGTGGAAGGTGGATGTCTTCTTGAAGAACAGTTTCCATTCCAAATTCGGTGATTCCGGAATCAATTGTTTGAGCTTTTGACACTGATAAGATGCCGGCAAATATAATTCCTGCCGTTATGACTAATAAAGATATGTTTTTCGTCTGTTTCAAATCGTTGCCATATATTTGGGGTTAAAAGTTATTTCCTATTAGTGCCGCTGTTATTTCTTGAGCTTTTTCCGGAGTCATTTGAGATATTATTGCAGATGTGTTTGATGGTTTCATTCCTTTCAAAATAGCAATGGTTATATCTAAATCCAAAGTATTAAAAATACGAGCAGCATCCTTAGGCTTCATAGAGGTGTATAATTTTACCAAAGAATTTATGTTTTCTTTTTCTTTTTCTGAATATTGGTTTATCAATTTGGCCAGACGTTGTTCATATTCTTTAAGTTGTTGAATTTTTTTATCTATTTCTTTTTCGGTAACTTTTAGTTGAATAGCTCGTTTGTCGATTTCTTTGGCTCGTGCATCCAAATTTTCACGACGTTCGGCCAATTCTTGCAAAATCAAAATTTCGGAGTTTGAAAAAGCCGTAGAAACATTGCTTTGAGTTTCACCGGATTGGTTGCCGTTTTTTAAAACATTTGTCAGGTCAGACGTTTCTTTATTAAGTTTTTCTTCTGCCTTTGCTTGAGATGCAGATATACTTAATTTTGTATTTTCTGTTTGGCGATATAGGTCGTATACGCTGTTTATTTTAATGCTAAGAGAAAGAACAGCAACAAAAATAAATATTGGAAGCAGGCGTATTTTTATTTTATTGTTAAACATTTTTTACCCTATTTAATAGATCTTAAAGCTTTTAATAATTCAAGTTCGGCTGCAGCACGATCATTAGCCGGATTGGTGACAGGAGAAGGTTCTTCAGCCGGTTTTATGGTGCGAGACGTACTTATAACATTTTCAAGACGATCGGCAAGACTGTCGGCACGTTCGTTGATGAACAACAAATCATTTTTGAGTTCTTTGGCACTGTCTACAACTTCTTTGAGACCTTCAGATGAATGTTCGGTGGCAGATTTTAGTTTGGGAATCGAATTTTCAGCCTTAAAAGTTGCTTCATTCAGAGCCGAAACCAATTGAGCTAAGCTTTTTTGATTTTGGCGAAGCTCGCTTAAACTTTTGTTTAGGCGGTAGGCATATATTATAGTCGGAATTAATAGTGCTATTATTATTATGTTGATAATGAGTTCTAAGCTTGTCATTTTTTATCAGCCTTTCCTTTTACTTTAATGACAACATTATCTTCTTTGCGCCCCATAACACCTTGAAACAAAGGAACATCTCCGCAAAAAATTGAGATGTTTTCATCCGGAGTAATTTCAAGAGGTAAAAATGATCCTTTTTTCCATCCGGAAACATCGCTTAATAAAGCTTCTGTTTCTTTTATGACAGCCTTAATTTCAACATCGGTATCCCATAGTTGCGACATTAAGTGATTTTCCCAAATTGTGTCTCGACCAAATCGTTCACCCATAAACATTTGTAAAAGTAATTCACGAATCGGTTCAAGAGTTGCATATGGCAACATTAAGTCTATGCGACCGCCTCGATCTTCCATATCAATTCGCAAGTGAGCGACTATTACAGCATTGGACATACGAGTAATTGTGGCAAAGCGAGGATTGGTTTCAAGACGATCAAATATAAATCCGACAGATGTTATCGGGTCAAAAGCTGAAGATAAGTCACTCAAAATAAGTTGGATTATTTCTTTGACGATATTTAATTCTATTGTGGTATACGGGCGTCCTTCAATACGCATTGCAGCGGTACCGCGACGTCCTCCAAGCAAGACATCAACCATTGAATATATAAGGGAGCTGTCTAAAGACATTAGTCCGTAATTATCCCATTCATCGGCCTTAAAAACGTTGATAAGTGTCGGCAAAGTAAGCGAATCAATGTATTCACCAAAACGCATAGATTCAATGGAATCAAGAGATACTTCAACATTGTCTTGTGTGAAGTTACGTAAAGATGTTGCCATTAAACGGATTAGACGATCAAAAACAATTTCGAGCATCGGTAATCGTTCATATGACACCATATTGGAATCGAGAATAGCCTGAACGCCATTTTTTTGAGTAAAATTGTCTTCTTCAGAGATACCGTATCCCAATAAAGAATCGATTTCTTCCTGATTCAGCACTTTAGAATCTTGAGCATCATTTTCCGTTATATTATTTTCGTTTGCCACAGTGGTTTACCTTTGCAGAATTTATTTTTGTAGTTCAAAAATACTAAAATTAAGTTTCTTTATTTTGATTGGGGCCGCTACGAGGTTTAGGCGATATAGCAACTCTTCTTTAAGCCAATATAATCCTGTTGAACCTTCAATTTCATCGATGTTTAGTTCAATTATATGCCCGATAATTGCATCGCTTAGTCTTGGGGTTAGAGCCTCAATTACTTTCATATCTTCAATACTTGATAATTCAATATTGAGTTTGATTCTCAAATCGTGAGAACGTTTTTTGCCCTTTACGGATGTTTTCAGTTCCGGAAGGTCATAAAAAACGGTAATGTTGTCGGGCGAATCTTTGTCATGTTGAACAACGCTGTATCCGACATTTAAAGAATCGTAACTGTTGTTTAATGCAAAATATATTCCGACAGAAACACCTATAACAATTAACAACGGAAGCAACAAAATCATTATTCTTTTGCGCTTTTGCGGTTGATTGTCGCCAGATTGTTCAACCTCGGTCAGTTCTTCATCCTCAATCATAAAACTTCAGCCATTTTTATTAATATTCCAACTTTGTTACATTTTAGCCTATTATTTTTATAAATAAATGCAAATTTGTCAGTTATTAAATGTTTTAATAAAAAAAGATTTATAAGACGATAATTTAACATAT
Source organism: Alphaproteobacteria bacterium (assembly GCA_045637985.1). Lineage (GTDB taxonomy): Bacteria > Pseudomonadota > Alphaproteobacteria > RF32 > CAG-239 > CAZU01. The sequence continues at coordinate 16,278 of JAZUAM010000028.1, read as the reverse complement.
TTGAAACAATTTATGTGTTATACTGACATAAGTAGGTGGCATAAGGAGCTTTTTTATGTATGTTTGGGTGGTTTTGACAACTTTTTTGGCAATGATTGCCGCGTATGTATTGCCTATCAGACCGGATATGCATGAAAAGACCGTTGTGCCGGTGGCTCAAGCAAAGGTAATGCAATTAGTAGCAAAGCAAAGAGCGGCTTCGCAATACATGATTGAGCGGGCATGGCCGTATTACAGTGACCCCTATGAAAGAAAGGTTGACTATGTTACGGGCGAAATTACGTCGGATATGATGGCTGATTATTTGCCGTTTGGGTTTATAGATAATACGGATTATGTTACGGCTCTTTATTGTATGAATGATGATATGACGGTATTGAAGACAGGGACAGGCTCTTGTGATAAGGTTCATGATACTAAGATTTCGCGGATGCTGATAACTTATGGGCCTATTCCCGAAAAGTGGCAAAATGTTACATTGCTTGATGGCGGCGGTTATGATATAAAGCCGTCTTCGGATATGATGGATGCATTTAGAACTATGTTTGGTAAAAAAGATATGATCGGTTATGTTATTATTGAGAGCGGAAATTGGTATATTGTTAATTATGAAGGGACAAAATATCCGGTGCCTTCGTCGATAGTTGATAATATAGGAATGAGTCATTATGGTCTTAAAGACTGTGTGAATGATTTTGGAACCTGTCTGGCTTTTATGAGCAGACGGTAAGGAGGTTGCGATGAAAAAGTTTGATGTAAGAAACAGTTTGCAAAAAGGTAGTATGATGGTTGAGGCTTTGGCTTTACTTGGTCTTATTACTATGGTTACACCTATTTTGTATAAAAAAGCAGCCGAAAGAACAACGGAGTTACAAGATATTAATGTGGCAACCCAGATGAGAATGGTGTCAAGCGCGGTTGATCAATTTATCAGTGATAATTATTATGAAATCGGGGATGCTCACGCGACCGAAAGTTTCAAATTGACAGCTGAAGAGATAGCAAAGTTAGAAGAATATCTGCCGCATGGGTTTGATGTTCAAAAATCTAAGATGTTTGAAGATTTTGAAATTGCTGTCAGAAAAAGAGAAGTTGAGGACAAAAACGGGATTAAGCATAATGTGTTTACTTCTGCGGTTTTGGCACCGCTAAGAGATAGTTTGACAATGGCAAGATCTTCGAAAATTGCATCAATGATTGGAGCAAACGGTGGTGTATACAGACAAATAGGTGAAGAACACAAATTGAATGGTGTACAAGGAACATGGGAAGCAACTTTAGGGGATTATGGGTTAGATGGTGCTTATAAAGATGGAAGTCTGGTTATAATTTCGACGGATGCTATTTCAGCTGCGACCGGTGATGTATCTTCGGATCAAGCATTGTATAGAACCTATGAAGGTGATTTGGATAAAAACAGAATGCAAACAACATTGTATATGGGCGGAAATAATGTTGAAGAGGTTGTGTCATTGATTGCTGCTGCCGGAACAGGGAATAATGATACGGTATATATCGGAAAAAAAGGTGGTGGTGATGATAGTAATTTATGGGTTACGGGAACATCTAATTTGGTTGGCGCGGTTACGACAGGAACAGATTTGACCGTGGGCGGAAATTTGTTGGTTAACGGAACAAGTACTCTTACAGGAAATGTTGATGCAAAGGCTAATGTTAATGTTGCCGGTAATTTAGATGTTGATGGTGATACGACACTTGATAAAACAACAGTAAATGGTGATTTTTTGCAGGATAGCGGTTCTGCTAAATTTGCAGGGAACTCTTTTACGGTTGATGTAACCGGTGATATAAGTATGGATGCAGATGGAAATACAACAATCGGTGGAACCAATGTTAATATTGTCGGTGATAAGAGTGTTACGATGAAAGCCGGTGATAATTATGTAGAGGTTGATAAAGATGCCGGAAACACAATTAATGGGCCAACGACATTTAAAAGTGATGTAACGATGGAAAAGAATTTAAATGTTGGTGGGGATGTAACGGTTTATGGTGATGTTATTTTAGTGCCGGAGGTTGGAGAAGAAACAAAAGTTATGGCGGATTGGTTATATGCAAAGAATGGTATTAAGGTTGGGGGCCAAAGTGGTAATACATCACCGGGAAATTATTTTGAAGTAACGTCTAGCGGTACAGCTGTAAAAGGGAATAATTTTGCTGTAGGTGGTAATGTTGGTTCAGGGGAAAGGATTAATACAAATGATTCATCAGCATATATTGGTGTTGACTATGCAACTATGGGATCGCAAGATGGGTTGATGGTTCAATCCGGTTCGTTGGTTTTGAGGAATGCTAATGGTGATTTTAAAATAAATTCATCAGATGGTGTTTTGTTGTCGCAGGGTTCGAATGCGCGTTTTCAGATGAAGGGAACAAGTGCGACATTAAAGATTGGAGCAAGCGGTTCGGAGACATCGATATTTGAAGCAACTAATTCTAAGATTGGGATAACAGGAAAGGGTGCTGATGCGTCAACACCGGCGTCTTTGTATTTAGAAGGTGGAGCTTTAAAGTTGGATAATAAAGGACGAGGAATACTTATTGATGAACGTGGAATTTATATTAATAGTGAAAATGGAACTAGTTTACCGGATAAAAGTATTAGTGATGGAGCGTGGACTAAAACAGCATTAGATGTTTTTGAAGAACAAGCCGATCCCGGTGTGACAATCAGTCGAAAAGGAATTATTGAGTTAAGGACACCTAGTGGTGCTGCAGATGGGTATATTCGAGCCAGAAGACTGGTCAGTGATGTTCCGTATCCAACCGGTGACGCATATAAAGGGTATACATCAACAGGTGGTTCAGTTACGAAGCCGTACGATTATTATCAAGTAAATCCGGCGTATACGTCAGTTATGAATGATATTAAGTTAGCCAGTCGCGGTGGTGCGAGATTGAGTGATATATTGCCTGATTTTATTAATAAAGGAATTTATATTGCGGATAATACTTATCAAAATAAAAAGAGTGGCGGGGCTACATTTGAGTGGGAAAGTGATGTTGCTATCAATGGTGATGGGAGTGTTACCGGAGCAACGGCTTCGTGTGATAATGCATCGTGTATTGCTTCGCCGTGGTTGGGATTTGTTCCGGCTCCGCAGTGTCCGAAAAATTATGCCAAAGTGATTACAATAAATCCTATCAGATGGCGTATGGCTGAAGCATATGCGTTGTACGGAGCAGAGGATTGGGTTACAACTAAGCCATCAGATTATAGATCGATTGTGGATGGTGATAAATTTTTTGAATATTATGACAGACCGAGTAATCCCAGAGAAACGTTTTTTGAGTTGTATGCTGATGGCGGAGATTCGCACAAGCATGGGGTTTATACAGGTTTTCCTTTGACGTTTCAGACAAACACATGGTTGAATACATCAATTCAAGAAGTTCATAGTAGTTCAGGTTTTATGGGGTGGCATACTATTATGGGATTTATTTATCGTCCTAAACAATATAAAACTGTTTTGATTGATGCCGGAATAGTAACTGAATCAGAATTTAATGCATTACCATCGGATCAAGTTTATTGGAATATCTTTCCGGTTTATGCTCAAGATATGGCGGCGGCAATTAATGTTTATTGCTATTTTGACAGGCATCCGATAGTTTCAGGAACCACACGTAAATGGACATGGGGTGATAAGGGACCGGTTGATACATATGACCAGCTGAATAATTATCGTTACGGATATAGCAAGAATGCGGATTGGGATAAAGCGGTTAATGATCCGTCTCTTGATTATGATGATGCGTGGTAGCAGATGTTAACAGAATGGAAATTTCCCCAGTAAATCGGGGAAAATTTCAGCAAAGTATGTATTAAACCCCCGGCTTGTAAAAGTCGGGGGTTTAATGATTATTATTATTTTAGTCTTTGTGACGAAAGGTAATACGTCCTTTTGTCAAATCGTATGGTGTCATTTCGATATCGACTTTGTCGCCAACCATAACACGGATACGAAATTTGCGCATTTTGCCGGCTGTATGGGCGAGAATTTCTACGCCATTTTCAAGCTTTACCCTGAACATTGCATTGGGAAGTTTTTCAATAACTTCACCGGTAAGCTCTAAAAGTTCTTCTTTACTCATATAAAAATCCTTGAAAAGTAGTTTTGTTTTTTAGATGTTTATAATACGTGATTTATTTTTTTGCAAGTTTTTTGTTTGTCGGAAACTGCATTGTAAAACAGCTTCCTTTTCCTAAGACGGATGTTACGGATATGGAACCACCGAATTTTTCAACAATTGATTTGGTAATTGCTAATCCCAGACCGGAGCCGGATGTATTAGAGCTTTTTTGATGGTTGTCAGAAAAATAGGGGTTAAAAATGTTGGGAAGTGATGATTTGGCAATTCCGATACCATTGTCTTTGAAACTGATTTTTATTTCTTTTTGTGCGGATACGGTTAATTGTATTTTAAGCAATCCTTTGTTGGGCATGGCTTTTATGGCATTTAATATTATATTGATAACGGCTATTTTGAAATCGGTTTCGTTTCCTTGAAGTTTGGGAGATTTTGTTGAAGAAGTAAATATGATATCAACCCCTTTGCTTTTGGCTTCGTAGTCAAGTAGTCCGACTATATCATTGATAGCAGAAGTACAGTCGATTTTAGTTTCGGAGGTGTTGTAATTGCGTGTTAATTTTAATAAGCGTTCCGGAACACCAACGGCATTAACCAGTTCGGAATGAATCATATTTATCATTTTTTTCTGTTCATTATCATCGGGCAGTGTTGAAAAATATTTGTCGATAAGGTGTTCCATTATGATACGCAAAGCGCCCAGATGGTTTTTTATTTCATGAGCGATAGATGATGATAAGAAACCAAGGGAGGAAATTTTTTGTTGGTGTGAAAAGTCAATGGCATTACTTAAATCGCGGATAGATTCAATAATATATTTGCGATTGTCGTCTAAAACCAATGGTGCGGCATTGACGGCCAGATAGCGATTATGGTCATTGGAAAATTGGTGGATGAGATTGATGCTTTTTTTGTTATTGTGTAAAATTTCACGTAAAGGACAAGGCGTGTGTTGATTGTTGCACGGGTGATTTAGGTTGAAAGATGATTCGTAACATTTTTTGCAAGATTTTGGTGCATCGCCGCTTTGTTTGTAGTAGCTTTTATTGGCAATTATTATACGATAGTTTTCATCAATAACACGGATGCCGTCCGGAATACTGTCGATTAGTGCTTGAAGAAAATTTTCTTTGTCTTTGATTTCGGATATCATATTTTGGAGATTGTCCAACATCATATTAAATGTTGAGCTTAATTTATCAAGTTCATCAGAAAATTTTATGTTTTTTCTGAGTGGAAGCCGCAGATTTAGGTTGCCGCAACTGATTTGTTCGGATATTTCGGATATCCGGTTTATGGGTTGCAGTACCCAACGGCTTATTAAGTAGCCGATTAGTATTATAAATAATGCTAAAATTACGGCACTTGAAAGAATAATGTTAACACCACGATTGATTGTTGTATATTGTTCGTCAAAACTTTTGACACGTTCAATTAATATTTGTTGATCTTTAGTAAGTAAGTCTGCTTGGTTGGTTTCATAAATAAGCTTATATATTTGAAAATGGTCATTTTTATCAATATTCAGCGATGGATTATCAGACAAAATTTGTTTTAATTCTTTTATCAGGTTTGCGTTGCGGTATAATAAGTCTGTATATTGTTGGTTTCGCAGAATCGATGCTTGTTGATCTTTTTCAATCTTTGTCGAATATGATGAGTAAAAAGCAAGAATAAATATGATAATTGAGGTTAAAAACAAGCTTAGGATTGAATATACAATTTTGCGGTTTAGGCTGATAAACATGGTCTTTTCCATTATTCAGAAGGTTTATAATGGAATATTGTACAGGATATTTATTGCTAAATGATAAATAAAAAAACGAAGTTTGAAAACTTCGTTTTTTTATTTAAGCTAAGCTTCGTTCAATAAAGCATAAATTCCCGTTTGATTTGACATCTGGCGAAGTTTATTGCAGGTGCTTTCATCTTTGAGTATACGCGATAGCATTGCTAAAGCAGTAAGATGATCGGCTCCGTTTCCTTCGGGAGATATTAACAAAAATACCAAATCTACCGGTTTGTTGTCAATTGCATCGAAATCAAGAGGATAAGAGGGTTTGGCAAAAAATGCATAAACCTTATCAAGTTCGGCAAAACGACTGTGTGGAAGAGCTGTGCCACCACCAAAGCCGGTGGAACCCAAATTTTCGCGTTCAAGAATTGAATCAAAAATCGTGAGGGAATCTATGCCTATTACTTCTGATGCTTTTTGAGCAAGATCCTGCAAAAACTCTCTTTTTGAGCCTGATTTAAGACCCACAAAGATATGTTTTTCGGTTAAAATATTAGAAATATTCATATGTTTAGCTTTTTCTTATTTTGGTTCAACCCATCCGATATTGCCGTCTTTGCGGCGATATACCATGTTAAAGTTGTTTGTTGCTACGTTTTTGAACATAAGAGCAGATTCATTGTTCAAGTCCATATACATAACAGCTTCTGATACTGTGCAAACAGGAATGTTAGCTTCCAGTTCAGCAATTGTTAAAGGAGCATCATCAATATCTACTTCTTCGGCTTCTTCATCAACAGAAAAAACAGCTTCATTAGCGATTTCGGCAAGACCTGTTTTTCCTTTGTGGTCGTTCAATTTGGTTTTGTGACGGCGTAAACGTGTAGCAATATGCTCGTTAGCGGCATCAAAAGCAGAGTACGGATCACCGGCTTCTCCGGTTCCTTTTAATACAATATTTTTAGCCGGATGAACTGTTACTTCGGCAACAAATTCATCTTTAACTTTAGCAAAGCTGACAGAGCAGCTTATCGGAGCCGGAAAATATTTGTTAACAGAGTTTAATACGTTTTCTTCTACGTGGTTGCGGAGTCTGTCTCCAATATCAACCTGATTGCCTGAAAGTGAAATTTGCATATTTTTTTCCTATTCTAATTAAATACAAAGTAAAACAGATATTAATATAAACATCCGTATCATTTGGACAACCAAATACTATTATATTATACATAAGTCAATATAAATGTCAATTTTTGCAATAGGGTTATACCCGTTTAGCACGTTTGCGCTTACCGGAAGTTGGAATATTCATTGACTCGCGATATTTTGTTACGGTACGCCGTGCAATCTTGATCCCTTCTTGCCCCAATATATCAACAATTTTGTCATCTGAAAGAATGTTTTGGGGAGTTTCGTTGTCAATAAGATTTTTAATTTTGTGTTTGATAGCCGTTGTGGAGGTGTCATCGTTGCCGATATAACTGCCGGCGGCGGTTGAAAAAAAGTATTTTAATTCAAATAATCCACGAGGTGTCGACATATATTTTCCGGAAGTTACCCTGCTTACGGTGCTTTCGTTAACAGATAAAGCCTCGGCTATGTCTTTTAAGGTCATCGGTTTGAGAAATTCGATGCCTTTTTCAAAAAAATGATATTGCCTTAAAACTATTTCTTCGGAAACTCGCAAAATTGTGGTTGCGCGTTGATGCATTGCTTTTATAAGAAAATTGGCTTGAGACATATTTTCTTTTAAGTAGCGAGATGCAGTTTTGTTGTTTTTGGTTTCGGCGTAATATGTATGGTTTATGAGTAATTTGGGTAATGACATAGCGTTTAGTTCTACGCGATATTCATCTGAATTTGAACGTTTAACATAAACGTCGGGAATTATATAGGATGTTCGGTCAGAAAGATAATCTGCGGTTGGTTTGGGGTTAAGAGACTTTATGGTCGAAAAATGCTTTAAAATATCGTCAGGTTGACAGTTGCACAGCTTTGCTAACGTATTTATTTTGCGCTCGGCCAAAAGAGGGAGATTATCTAAAATTATTGTTAATTCCGGAGTTAAAAGATTATTATCCGTAAGTTGTATTTTTAAACATTCGCTTAAATTTTCCGCAAAGATTCCGGATGGTTCAAATGTTTTTAGAATTTTGAGTACCTTTGATATTTTTTCAGGCGAAGTTTTTAATTTTGATGCTATTTCTGCGATGTTGCCACAAAAATATCCGGCATTATCTAAATGCTCGCTTAAAATTTGAGCAATTAAACAATCAGACGAATTGGTGAAATGCAAAGATATTTGTTCTGATAAAATTTCGTGTAAAGACTTTTCTTTAGATAATTTTTTTTCAAAGTAATCGAACGCATCGTCATCATATTGTTTGGATTTTGATGTGTTGTAATCTGACCATTCTGCATTTTCAAAAGAAGTATAGCCTTCAGTGTCAGAGCCAAAGTCATCAAAGTCGTTTTGGTAATCACTATCGTTTTCAATAGTTGTTTCTTGATATTGGTTTAACGGTTCATTGTTTAAATCATCGATTGTGGGAGATAAGGTTTCTTGTGTTTCGGCAAGATATTCATCTTCTCTTTCAAGAAGAGGGTTGTTTTGAAGTTCTTGTTCTATCAGTTCATTTAATTCTAAATTTGTCATTTGGAGCAAACTGATAGCTTGCCGCAACTGAGGTGTCAGTAGCAGAGATTGAGATTGTTTTATTTCAAGTTTTGGTGTTAAAGCCATTAGCTTAAAACATTTATATTGTGAAGCTGTCGCCTAAATATACTTTGCGTACTTCTTCGTTTGCTACAATTTCTGATGGAGTTCCTTCCATTAGAACCGTTCCTCCGTGTAAGATATATGCACGGTCGGTAATATCAAGAGTTTCGCGAACATTATGATCGGTAATTAAAACGCCAAGGCCTCGATGTTTTAGTTGGGATACAAGATTTCTGATTTCTCCGACGGCTATGGGATCAATGCCGGCTAAGGGTTCATCAAGAAGAATGTAATTGGGTTGACTGGCTAATGCTCGTGCTATTTCCAGACGTCTGCGTTCGCCACCGGAAAGAGCTAATGCCGGTGATTTGCGAAGATGTGAAATTGAAAATTCATTTAAAAGCTCCTCAAGCATATCTTCGCGTTGGCTTTCATCATCAATTACCATTTCAAGGATAGCTTTGATATTATCTTCGACACTGAGTGTGCGAAATATTGAGGCTTCTTGGGGAAGATAGCCGATGCCTAAGCGAGCGCGACGATACATCGGCAGATGTGTGATATCATGACCATCGATGTGAACATCTCCATAGTCGGGAGTGATTAATCCTGTTACACAATAAAAACAAGTTGTTTTTCCGGCTCCGTTCGGTCCGAGCAAACCAACAGCTTCGCCGCGGCGAACATTTAAGGATACATTGCGTAAAACCGGACGTTTTTTATAACGTTTACCGATGTTAAAAACTTCAAGCTTTGCTGTTGATGGAAAAGTAGACATGCTTGTTATTCCTTCTTTTTCTTTTCTTTGAAAATTCCGCTTACACGACCATTTGAACCGGAGGATAAAATTTTGCTTACTCCCGTGTTTAAGTTCGTTTCCGCTTTTGAGCCTTTGAGAATGTTTCCGTTTTGATTAATGATTACATTTTCTGAAAGAGTAATTTTTCCGGTTGTTGCGTTATAGGTTCCTTTGAGGGCTGTTATTGTGGCATCAGAGCTTACAAGCTTTATATTTTGGTCTATGTCAATTTTGTTTAAATTTAATTTTCCGTTGGAAGTTTTATCAAAATAGGCAACCATTCTGTCGGCGTAGACTTTATTGCCTTTGGCATCTGTTGCTATAACGTTGTTTGTGGCAACAGCTTTTTGATCTTGTTGATAATAAATTATCGGTCCGTCCGAAGAAATAGTGGTGTCATTTGTTTTGATTGTGGCGGGATTTCCTGTCAAAGTAGCTGTTTGAGATGTTGTTTGATATACCAAGTTGTCGCCGGTAGCAAATGCTTCCGGGGATGTCATTTTTACATTTCCGATGGCTTCAACTTTTGATATTTTACTTTTGTTTTTAGGGGCATAATATCCGATTAGAGTTTCTGCGGATATACTTAGATCGTCTTTAGAGGCAACAGCATTTCCTTTGGCGACAAGTTTTTGTTCTTTTTGGTGATATTCTACCTGTTCGTCAGCATCTAAGCGGATGTTTCCAGCTATTGCATGGGAAGAGCAAAAGAGAAGAATACTGAAAATTACTGATTTTATGAGCATATTGTATGTTCCTTATTTCAAATTTTCTTCATTAATTAGGATGTGAGTTTGACCGGTAAATATTAAAATATTGTCAGAACCGTAAAATTCAAAACCTTCAGAGCGAACTTGTCCTATGAAACCATCTCCGGTTATAGGATGTCGCGAATATCCGAATGATTTTTTGAAATCAAATACGGCTTCGGATGTCTGAATGTTCATTCCTTTGCTGTAAAATAATTCTACATTATTTAAAAGTTTAAGCAATGAAGTTTCTTGGTTAAATTGTCCTTTGGGTGATTTTATATTCAACCAATCAGTATCCGATGTCGGCATCATTGCTTCAGGAGCTATCAAATCATATAACTTAGAGCCGGTTGCTGTTTCATTTACTCGTTCTGCTACAAAATTGTTTACCCTATTGTTTTCATCCGTGACATATAGTGTTGTTTTTTCAATATTGAGTTTTTCTATATCTCCTTTGCCTATGGCAAAATCAATACCAAATTCTTTGATATCTTTATTTAAGGATGGTAAAACCAGTAATGTAAGAGCCAAAATGGCAGCTATACTGGGAAGGGCTAATTTGGCCAGCATTACTTTTCGGGTATGACGAACAACCTTGGGCAAAGGATTTTTTGTATCTCCGGCCGCAGCATTAAAATAGGTGTCTATTTCTTTGGGTTCCAGCAAGTTATTAAGCTACTCCTGCGCGCAAACAATCATGAATATGTATGATGCCGATAGGTTTGTCGTTATCAATAACAAAAAGTTGGGTAATTCCTTTACCTGTGTTGTTCATAACTTTTAGAGCTTCAGCAACCAAGGCATCAGGATTAATTGTTTTAGGATTTGGTGTCATAACATCATGAACTTTTTTGGATAAGACATCAGCAGAAAGCCAACGGCGTAAATCACCATCAGTAATTATACCACAAAGTTTACCATTATCATCTAATGCCCCAACGCAACCAAGCATTTTGGATGTCATAACCAACAAAGCTTCTTGCATGGGAGTATTTTCTGAAACTAGCGGCAAGGCATCGCCGGTATGCATCAAGTCAGATACTTTTTGTAAAATAGCTCCTAATTTTCCTCCGGGGTGGCGTTGTTTGTAATCTGTCTTTGTAAAACCTTTACGCTCCATTAGAGCAATCGCTAACACATCTCCAAGCACCAGTGTTGCTGTTGTTGATGTGGTTGGAGCAAGTCCGAGAGGACAAGCTTCGCCTTCATCGGGAAGCGTTAAAAGTATATCGCCGGCTTTTCCTAAAGAACTTTGTGGGTTTTTAGTTACGGCTATTAATGGTATATCGTAACGTTTGCTGTATACTAAAATGTCGGATAGTTCTTTTGATTCTCCGCCGTTTGAGATGGCGATGATAACATCGTTGTTGGTAAGCATACCTAAATCACCATGACTGGCTTCAGCAGGATGAACAAAGAAAGAAGGTGTGCCGGTTGATGCCAAAGTAGCGGATATTTTTCTGGCAATATGTCCGGATTTTCCCATGCCTGTAACGATAATTCTACCGGTTGATTTTTCAATAATATCAAGAGCTTTAGTCAAATTATCATCAAGTTGATTTTCCATAACTCTGAGCGCTTCAATTTCTTTATCTATTGTTTTTTTTGCGGATAATATATCTTGATTTTCCATGAGTTGTTATTCTCCAATCAATTCTTTATTATATATGGGGCATAGACTAAGATTTTAAATCAAATAAAGCAAGTTGTTTTTGTGAGTTATGCAAAAAATAAGCCCAGAATAGCCGCAAATATTTGTAAAAAAATATTGCGTTTATGTTCGATGTATATATAATGAGGCAACTTTTTAATATTATTTATTTTGTATAACTTAAAAATTTTTTAAAATGAGAAAATTGTTTTGGAAGGCAGTTGGCTGTGCCGCATTAGTTTCATTAGTTGCAGCATTGATTTTGGCATGTGATAAACCAACGGTTTATAGTGTTGAAAAAATTCAGTATTCTGATTCTCATCAGTGTCTCGGTGTTGTGGTGCATTTAGATAATGATGAAGTGATTGCAAAAGGGTGTTCCGGTTTTGAAATCGCAGGTATTGATGAAAACGGAATAGTAGAATTGTTTCGTTCGGTTGACTGTGATTATTACCAAAATGCTCCGTACGAGGGAATGGTTGTAACATGTTATTCATCAAATGGATTGACATGGGTTCGTGAAGGAGAGTATTCCGAGATATACTTCTTTTGGGGAATGCTATTACATTGGTTCATTGGCATATGGGCTGATATTGTAACTGTTATGGTAATAGTTTTATTGCTGATTTGTTTGGCGGTAGAGATTATTTTGCTCAGAAGGAGACCTGATGTTTTTGCCAGAATACGAACAATAAAGCGTTATTTTACATCGGCAGGAACAGGGACGGATCTTTACTATGTTGACGGAATATCTAAAGAAACATTACTTTCTAGAGTTGATGTGGTCGAGACATCAGATGAACTTGATTTTCAATTTGATTTAACTTTTTCTGATATGATTCCCGTAGATAAAGTACTTAACTTGTCAAAGGATGAAGAAGAAAAACCGACAGAAGGTCAAGTTGTTACGGTACTTAGAAAGAATGATGAGTGGGTATTCATTGCCGGTGAGTTTTCTCTGCGAAAAGCTATCAAGAGAAAAAGATGCTCTTTGTATAAAGAATTGGCACTGAATGTATTTATGCTTGCTGTTTTATTGTTTTTCCTTTTTATCTGATTTGTTCAGAAATGTTTGAAAAAGAAGGATTAAGATCAACGAGGTCTTAGTCCTTTTTTTGTGGAAAAAGTTCTTGACTTTAGAGGTTTATGAGTCTAGAGTGCCGAGACTCAAAAAAGGCGAGGAATCGCATTTTTGTGAGTTTTTTGTTAATAACTAATACTTTAAGGAAATTTGTGATGCCTACAATTAGTCAGTTAATTCGTAAATCACGAACACCCAAAGTCAAGAGAAACAAAGTTCCGGCTTTGAAAGCTTGCCCGCAAAAAAGAGGTGTTTGTACTAGGGTTTATACTACTACCCCTAAAAAACCAAACTCCGCTTTGCGTAAAGTTGCGCGCGTTCGCTTAACAAACGGCTTTGAAGTAATCAGCTATATCCCTGGTGAAGGTCATAACTTGCAAGAACACTCAGTGGTGCTGATTAGAGGAGGCCGTGTAAAAGACTTGCCTGGTGTTCGTTATCATATCATTCGTGGTACCTTGGATACTCAAGGTGTTGCTAAACGTCGTCAACGTCGTTCACTCTACGGCGCTAAGAGACCTAAATAAGGAGATTTGATAATGTCACGTCGTCATAGAGCTGAAAAAAGAATCGTACTACCTGATGCTAAATATGGTGATAAGGTAGTTGCTAAATTTATTAATAATGTAATGGAGCATGGTAAAAAAGCTGTTGCTGAAAAAATTGTTTACTCAGCTTTTGATATCATTGCGAAGAAATCTAAACAGGATGCTTTAAAGGTTTTTGCAGAAGCTTTAGAGAATGTAAAGCCTTTGGTTGAAGTTAAGTCGCGTCGTGTTGGTGGTGCTACCTACCAAGTTCCGATGGAAGTTAGAGCTGATCGTCGTCAGGCTTTGGCTATTCGTTGGATTATTGATGCTGCTCAGAAGCGTTCTGAGACAACAATGACCGAAAGATTGGCTAACGAATTGTTAGATGCTTTGGCAAATAAGGGATCTGCCGTTAAAAAACGTGAAGATACTCATAGAATGGCTGAAGCAAACAAAGCTTTCTCTCATTATAAATTTTAACCTTTAAAGCTTAAGGATAACACAATGGCTCGTACACATAAACTCGAGATGTATAGAAATATCGGTATTATGGCTCACATTGATGCCGGTAAAACAACTACAACAGAACGTATCCTTTATTACACAGGTGTTAACCATAAAATAGGTGAAACACACGAAGGTGCTGCAACTATGGACTGGATGGAACAGGAACAGGAGCGTGGTATTACTATTACTTCTGCTGCTACTACTTGTTTTTGGAAAGATCATAGAGTAAACATCATTGATACTCCGGGACACGTGGACTTCACAGTGGAAGTTGAACGTTCTTTGCGTGTATTGGATGGTGCTATTACCGTATTTGATTCAGTTGCAGGTGTTGAACCTCAATCTGAAACAGTTTGGAGACAGGCTGATAAGTATGGTGTGCCAAGAATTTGTTTTTGTAACAAGATGGATAGAATTGGTGCCAATTTCTATCGTTGTTTAGATATGATTAAAGATCGTCTTGGTGCAAGACCATTGGCTATGCAGTTGCCTATAGGTGCTGAGGATGAGTTTACAGGTGTTGTTGATCTTATCAATATGAATGCTATCATTTATACCGGTAATACAGCTGATTCACCGATTGAAATTAAGGAAATTCCTGCTGATTTGAAGGATAAGGCTGAACAATATCGTGCTGAATTGGTTGAAATGGCCGTTGAGCAAGATGAACAGGCTATGGAAGATTATCTTGAAGGTAAAGAAGTTTCTGTAGAAACTTTGAAAAAATGTATTCGTAAGGGTACATTGGCTCAAGATTTTGTTCCTGTGTTCTGTGGAACAGCTTTCAAGAACAAAGGTGTTCAACCTTTGTTGGATGCGGTTATTGATTACTTGCCTTCTCCGATGGATATTCCTTCAATTAAAGGTATTAATCCTAACAATGATAAAGAAGAAGAAAGACATCCTAGTGATAACGAGCCGTTGTCTGCTTTGGCATTCAAGATCATGAACGATCCTTTCGTCGGATCATTGACATTTACCCGTATTTATTCAGGTACAATGACAGCAGGTTCTTATGTATATAATTCCGTTAAGGATAAAAAAGAACGTGTCGGTCGTATGTTGTTGATGCATGCCAATAAGCGTGAGGATTTGAAAGAAGCACATGCCGGAGATATCGTTGCTTTGGCCGGTTTGAAAGATACTACAACAGGTGATACACTTTGTGATCAATCTAAACCGATTGTTTTGGAAAACATGGTGTTCCCGGATCCGGTTATTGAGTTGGCTGTTGAGCCGAAAACCAAAGTTGATGTTGAAAAAATGGGTTTGGCTTTGTCAAGATTGGCAATGGAAGATCCTTCTTTCAAAGTTTCGTCTGATCCTGATTCCGGTCAAACTATCATCAGAGGTATGGGTGAATTGCACCTTGAAATTATCGTTGATCGTTTGAAACGTGAATTTAAGGTTGAAGCAAATGTCGGTGAGCCTCAGGTTGCTTATCGTGAGACAATTACACAGCCTTGTGATATCGAATATACTCACAAAAAACAATCAGGTGGTGCCGGTCAATTTGCTAGGGTTAAAATTAAATTTGAACCGATCGAAGGATACAATGGTTTTGAGTTTGAAAATACCGTTGTTGGTGGTAACGTACCTAAAGAGTATATTCCGGGTGTTGAAAAAGGATTGCGTTCGGCTATGGATGCCGGTGTAATCGCCGGATATCCTGTTACGGGTGTTAAATGTAACCTTTATGATGGTGCGTATCACGAAGTTGACTCTAACGTTATGTGTTTTGAAATTGCTGCTCGTGCTGCTTTCCGTGAAGGTATGCGTCAGGCAAATCCGAAGTTGTTAGAGCCGATTATGAAGGTTGAGGTTGTTACCCCTGAAGAATATATGGGCGATATTATCGGTGATTTGAACTCTCGCCGTGGTTTGGTGAATGGTATGGATCAACGTGCGAACGCTCGTGTTATTGATGCCCAAGTTCCGTTGGCAAATATGTTTGGTTATGTAAATACTTTGCGTTCGTTGTCTCAAGGACGCGCACAGTTTACTATGGTGTTTGATCACTATGCCGAAGTGCCGAAGGATGTGGCTGAAAAGGTAAAAGCTAAAAACGCATAGATTTCCGTTTTAACGGAAATCTGGCGAGGTTTTACGGAATAGTTGAAAATTCATGTACCTCTTTGTACACTAGAATTTTCAACTTTCCTAGAAGCCGCACCGTCTTTCTCGTTAAAAGCGAAAATCTGGTATTAAAAAAATTTATTTAACTAACTTAATTTTATTTTTGGAGAAAATTTAAAATGGCAAAAGAGAAGTTTGAGCGCAATAAGCCTCACTGCAACATTGGTACCATTGGTCACGTAGACCACGGTAAAACAACATTAACCGCAGCAATAACCAAAGTATTGGCAGAAGCAGGCGGAGCAGATTTCGTAG
>JAZUAM010000027.1:0-28169 GCA_045637985.1 Alphaproteobacteria bacterium | reverse complement strand
AGATATACTTTTTGAGGGTGGAGATGAAGTTTGAGATCTGAGGAAATAAAGTTTTTAATTTTGTTGTGGGCTTCTATTAAGGTTTGTTTGTTTTGATGCATCAGTATAAAATCATCGACATATCGTCCATAGTGTTTTATATCTAAGGTTTGTGTGATGTATTTATCCAAACTGTTAAGGTAAAAGTTAGCAAATATTTGAGATGTTAAATTACCGATGGGAAGTCCGCAATGTCCTTCAGACCAAAACAAGCTTTTATAACAGGGAAGCCCATTCCAATCAGCCCATTTTCCTTTGATGGTGCAATTATCTTCAGGAGCATAAAATATTATTTGTTTTATAAGTCGTAATAGGATGGGTTTATCCGGTTGATGATATTTTTCGGATACAAATGCATGTAAGCGTTGATAAAGAATATTTTTGTTGATACTCATAAAAAAAGAGCGAATATCCAATTTTAAAATATAACAATCGTTGGTGTAGTTTTCGGAGCATTCACGCATTTGGTCTTTGATGTTTTTGACACCATACAAAACACCTTTTCCCTCGCGGCAACTATAGCTTGTTGGGATAAATTCTTCTTCAAACAGGTGATTGATTTTAGATATAACCAAATGGTGTACTATTCGGTCGCGAAAATTGGCTGCAAATACTTCACGTTGTACCGGATGTTTTATAACAAAGGCAATTGAACGGCCGATTTTGTACTTGTTGGTATTAATTTCTTGCCACAAACGGATCAGTTCGTGTTCAAAATTAAGCTCAAATGCCAAAGCGTTGATGGTGCGACGTTTGTTGCGTCGACATTCGTAATAAGCATTAAAAACCTCTTCAAGAGGTATTTGACAAGTTAATGCAGTATTTTCGAGGTCAAATAAGGTCATTTGTTTCTTACAACGTTTGTTAGTATCTGATGTCTATTTATAAAAAGAGCTGGAAACAACGAACGTGGTTATTGTTGTTCTTATTGTTGTTGTTACGGTTACCATTACTTGTATTCAATTTCCAAGAATTATTGCTAATTTACTCGGAAGAGGACCAAGCCAAACAGTTTTTTGTCATTGCTATTGTTCTTAACAGCATTTGATTGCTGTGAATGACCCTTTTTTTATAAAAAGATGCTCACTTTTAATAACCATAATTATTAAAATTCCGGCGAATACTTATTTTTAATCTCCGCTCAAATTGCCTTTTGTATTATGGAATAATTTTTGTAGAAACAAATTTATTTTTTTAATTTATCCGCAAATTTATAGGTGTTTATTTTTGAGTAATACAATTTTTTGTTGTTACGAGACTGCTTTTATTTTTTATGTTGCAGCGAGGCAGATTTTTTCCCCTATGTCATTCCGAGGCGCGATAGCGACGAAGGAATCCACTCCTTTTTATGGACTGCTTCGTTGTTGTCACTCCTCGCAGTGACAGAGAATGAAAAGTCATTGCGAAGCGCTTTGCGCTGAAGCAATCCACCTCCAATTCTATTTCTATCACTCTGAGCAACGCGAAGAGTCTTTTGTTTTATGGACTGCTTCGTCGTTTTTGCTCCTCAGGATGACGGAAGTGTGTTCAGAATGACGGGAGGGGAGAGAGGGATAATATTTATTAAAAAACTGTTAACAAAAGTTATAAAAAAATATGCAATGAACATAATATATGTATATTTTAGTGTATATAAGAGGATTTGTTTTATAAAGGTTTATTAATGAGCAAGATAGCATTAACGTCGAGTATGCGTAGTAATTTGCAGTCGTTAAAGGCAATTTCGACACAAATGGATAAGACGCAAGAGCGTTTGTCTACGGGCAAAGATGTTAATTCGGCGTTAGACAATGCGAGTAGTTATTATCAGGCACGAGCGTTAACGAACAGGGCGAGTGATTTGGATTCATTGTTAGACAGTATGGGGCAGGGAATTCAAACGATTTCGGCTACGTCAGAGGGAATAGAGAAAGGTTTAGCATTTTTAGAGCAAGCTAAAGCCGTAGCGGAGCAGGCGTTATCACAGAGTGGAACAAAGGCTGGTATTGAAGGTTCAGGAGGAGTAGCTCCTGATTTGACAACTAAAGACGTTGCCGAATATGAGGCTGTCGGTTATTCGGTTATTACAGCGGATATGAGCGTAGCTGATATAAACAATCTTATTAATGCTCCTGGTGCTAAAGTTGTTTTGGCGGAAGATATATCGTTGAATGATAGCTTAATGATAGGAGCTTCAGATGTTATTATAGAAGGTAACGGTCATAAGTTGACAATTAATGATGGTTCCGGTCAAGGTATGGGTATAATGATACAGGCAACCGGTACTAAAATATCGAATTTGGAGCTTGATTTTACATCGGGAACTCCGTATGTAAGTGCGGCGGTTGTGGTTGGGGGGGCAACTACGGTTGTAGATATATCTGCAGTAAAGATAAACAATGAAGATGCATCAGGTTATGGTATTTTAGCGATGCAGGGCGGGCAGGTTAATATTGATACGTTGGGCGGTATAAACGCAGATATAAAGGCTGTCGGGACGAGTTTAGCCAGTGCTGATGATGCTTCATTATATGCCGGAGAAGCTTATACAAAGGCGATAGTTAATCAGATAGGTGCAGATGGTTTAGCAGCTACAGCGGCGAATCAGTTTTATGTTGGTAGTAAGACCGGTGATTTTGGGCAAGGAAAGTGGTATTTGCCTGCGATAGGCGAGTTGATGGAGATGTATGGAACGGATACATCGGCTATTACCGGTGATTTTTTTGGAACGACTGGTGCTGATGGTGATAATATGCAGCTTATTAACGATGCATTGGGAACCTTGGCAGCAAAAGATTCGAGTGTTGCATCGCGGATGAGCGGATATTATTGGTCCTCTTCCGAGTACTTTAGCAATCTTTCTTGGGAATTGACTACGAGTAATGGGGGCCGTCCCAACGGCAATGAGGACTCCAATACCCACGTTCGTTGTTTCCAGCTTTTAAAAAATTGCTTTAACCCTTCAGCCCTTTCCGGCACCGGAGGTGGCGGTGGCAGCGGAGCTGCCCCACAAATCGGCGATGTTATGTACAGTGATAAAACTTGGGGATCGGCTGATGATTATGACGGTAGCAAAACGGCAGTCGGTATAGTATGTGCAGTAAATAACGATGGTTCGGTAAAGATAGTTAATCTTAAAGATTTGACATTCAGCAACAATAATTCAACGGGCAATTTTAATGCCGACAATCCGTACGGCGGTTCGACTCCCTATACATATTGGTCAACAGGTGATGATATGTATACTAATATAAATGCGATACCTGATTTTACAGGATATATCGGAGTAGACGGCGGTATTAATGTTGGAGGGGTAACCGGAGGTGCAACCGGAGGAAGTGGATCCGCCGGCTCTGCCGGCGGCGGCTCCGGTGATGTGTTCGGAGAAGTGTTTGCTGTTGATGATGTGTATGGCAAACAGTATAATCTTATATTGAGCGAATATGATAAGATGATAAAAGATACATCGTATCAGGGAATAAACTTGCTTAATGAAGGTCGGCTTGTTGTTACCTTGAACGAGGCTCGTTCGCATAAGATTGTGGTGGATGGAGTTGATGCCAAATATGAAGCAATAGGGCTTGAAACTGTCGATTGGAATAATACCGGTGATGTGGAAAAGGCACTTAGTGAGCTTACTGTAGCGATTAATAAACTAAGAAACTATTCCACAATGTTTGGCAGTCAATATCAACTGATTCAAACAAGGCAAAATTTTACCGATGCGCTTATTGATGTCTTGGAAACCGGTGCTGATAATCTGGTGTTGGCAGATATGAATGAGGAATCGGCAAATTATTTGGCATTGCAGACACGTCAGCAGTTGGCGACAAATTCATTGTCGCTGGCATCGCAATCCGCACAAAGTATCTTGAGTTTGTTTTAAGAAGAGCGAAATATTGAAGATGCCCTGACCTCACTTCGTTCGGAGGCATGACAGTATTTTTATATTGTTTCGAGACAGCTTTTATTTTTTTATGTTGCAGCGAGGCAGATTTTTTCCCCTATGTCATTCCGAGGCGCGATAGCGACGAAGGAATCCACTCCTTTTTAAAGGCTCCTCAGAATGACAGAAGAAAAAAAGGGGGATCCTTCACTGCGTTCAGGATGACAGAAGTGTGTTCAGAATGACGTCTTAAAAATGATGCAAGAAATTAAATGTTCATTTGCATAATTGAATTGTAAGCTTTGATTGCTGTATCACGAACAGCAACAACAGTTTCTAATGCTTGTTCTGCGTTGGATATAGCTAAAACAACATCTTGAATATCCGCTTTGCCGGCAATGCCGTTGATGGTTGTTATCTCTGCTTGCTTTTGGGAAACTACAGCGTTTTCAACAATGTTGCTTAAAACCTGTCCAAAAGTTTCTTTAGGCTCATTGAGTGATTGAGCTTTGGGTGTTGCAGGTGTGTTGTTGATTCTGTTTAGAGCTGTTTGATATGCGTTTAGTGCATTAGTTACGCTGTTAACCACTTTTTATTCCCCTTTTTTATTTTAATATATCTAATACGCTGGAGTTCATTTCTCTTGCTGTTTTCAGCATATTTAAATTAGCATCATAAACTCGTTGAGCTTCTTTCATATCCATCATTTCAACCAATGTGTTGACATTGGGCAATGATACATAACCATTGGCATCTGCAGCCGGATGATTGGGATCATATTTTTTTTCAAAAGGTGACATATCTTTTACTATTTTGTCGACACGAACCTTTTGCGCTCCGGTTTCGGGATCAATATAGTTTTGAAAACTTACCACTTGGCGACGATATGGTTCTCCTCCCGGTTCGGCAGATACAGAATCGACATTTGCCATATTTTGCGATATGACTTTCAAGCGTTCTGCTTGAGCCTTCATTCCGGAAGATGCGATATCTGCACTTAATGATAAATTACCAGCCATTTTTCATTATCCGCTAATTTTGGTGTTAGCTACCGAGAGCATATTTTTGTACGAGTTATAAATTGTAATCATTCTTTTGTATTCGGAACTGGCCTTGCTGGCTTCGTTCATTTGGTCTTCCAATACCACTCCGTTTCCATCAATGGTAAGTGCATTTGTGGGTTGAGGAGTATAGATAACCGGACCGTTATTTTTCGGTTTTGTTTGAGATACCAGACTACCTATATGTTTGTTATGGGTTGTTTTTATGTTCAGTAAAGGTTTTTCGACCTTTAAATTGCTGAAAAATGTCGGTTTGGTTATATCTTGCGGAAGATAGTCAGGGGTTGATGCATTAGCAATATTTGCGGCAATT
The DNA here is from genome assembly GCA_045637985.1 of Alphaproteobacteria bacterium. GTDB lineage: Bacteria > Pseudomonadota > Alphaproteobacteria > RF32 > CAG-239 > CAZU01. The sequence continues at coordinate 22,891 of JAZUAM010000027.1, read as the reverse complement.
ATACGCTCTTTTGCCGATAAATATTTCATATTTTGATTAGCCATACTAAAAACTGTAAGATTTTGTAAATCCATACAATATTCCCCTAAGTTAAAGTTTAGATGTCCCCTCATCTAAACAACATGCAAGTTGTATGCCAAAAAACAACTTGAAAACTCTGTTCGTTACACATATTATCAATACAGATAAAATACAAACGGAGTCAGCATGTCTGGAGATAATGATAGCATATTTGAAAATGAAGACAACGGTGCTTCCGATTTTTCCACAAGCAAAGACAATGATTATGCTGTGGCATTAGGGTATAATCAAGATAAAGATAATGCTCCGATAGTTTTGGCAAAAGGGCAAGGGGATATTGCAAAAAAAATAATTGAAATTGCCCAAAAAGAAGGAATCGAAATAAAACAAGATGCTGATTTGTTGCAGATTTTGAAAGCTGTTGACATCAATCAGGAAATTCCCGTAGAAGCATTTGCTGCTGTTGCTGAAATAATTTCTTATATATACAAGAAAAATAGTGCAAATTAGGATGTCTTTTTTAAGATGCAGACAAAGAATCCGTCTGTACCGGTTGTAAGAGGAGACATACGAAGATAAATATCCGAAGAGCAAGGATAGGGAGCCGATATTTTTTGTTTCCATAGTTGTCGTATATTTATGGGGGAAAATTCGGTATTTGTATTTAAGAAATTTTCTATAATATCTTCGTTTTCATCTTTTAGGATAGAGCAAGTTATGTATATTATGTGTCCGTTAAGTTTGGTTTTGGATGCAGCAATATTCAATAGGTTTGATTGAATTTTGGTAAGTCCGAATAATTTTTCTTTGGTAAGGCGAAATTTAGCATCCGGCGAACGACGCCAAGTTCCGGTTCCGGAACATGGAGCATCCAAAATAAAACGGTCAAAATCTTTATCGGAATCGGCAATTATATCGGTTAATTCAATATTTTTGACATTTAGGCGTTTTAGTCTCGGTTTTATATTTTCAAGCCGTTTGGCATCTATGTCATAAGCCAGTATATTGCCGTTGTTTTTTAAGATGTTACTTACGGCAAGTGATTTGCCACCGGCTCCGCAACAATAATCAATAATTTTGTGTTCCGGTTTGGCATCTGTTAAAACAGAAGCAATTTGGCTTGATTCGTCCTGAATGTCAAAAAGACCATCATGCCAAGCCATACAGTTGTTTAATACCAGACGTTCGTTAATTTTAAGGCAGTATGGAGAATAGCCCCCTTTAGTCGCTTCAATCCCTTCCGTAGCCAGCTTATTTTGAAGTTCTTCACGGCCGATGTTGTGTGAACGAATGTCTGTTGTTGCCGGTTGATTTAATGATTTGCATAAATCGATATTTTGTATTTTTTCAAAAATCCATAATGGACATTCTGCTTCAATATAATCAGGGTAAACAGTTTCATTTATATCTTTTACTTTTTTAAGCCATAATTTTTCTTCAGATGTCAGAGGAGATATTCCATATGTTGAACCGTCAAAAACATCTTCTAACTTATCGCGAAGAGCATAAAGTAAAATATGTCTTGGATCATCATATTGAGAATCAAAAGATAATTTTAGTCGATTGCGTATAATATTCCAAGTAAGTTCAACAATAAAACGTCTGTCTTTGGAGCCTATATATTTTCGGTTGCGCAAATAATCATTAATTATTTTGTCTGCCGGTGTTTCGTTTTTGAAAACTTCGGTCAGTATTTCTAGAACAGCTTGATATCTGGCTCCATTTTGCATATTTTTCTCCTTTTGTATTTTGTAATATAGAAACAAACATACTTAAAAGCAAGAAGCTTTTGTTTCTGAAAAAAAAAGCAGATGTTTTTGTAATTATTTTAATCATATCTGTTTCTATTTAGTATTTGTTTAGAATTGGATGATAGTTTAATCTAAACAGGATTTTTTATAAGGGTGATAAGATGTTGCTTTATTTGTTTGATGTTTTGGGTGTTTCTTCTGTATTTGCCACTTTGGCGTTGCGGTGTTTTGGAGCTTTTTTTGTGTCATTGTTTTTGACACTTGTTTTTGGCGGAAAATTGATAGATTTTTTGCGCAAACATCAAAAGAAAGGACAACCTATAAGAGAGGATGGTCCACAATCTCATTTGGAAACAAAAAAAGGTACGCCGACAATGGGCGGAATTATGATTTTGGGAGCATCTGTTCTTGCTTTTGTTTTGTTTTGTGATTTGAAAAATATTTTTGTCTGGGTCGGAATAGCCGTATTGGTTATTTATGGTTTGGTCGGGTTTGCAGATGATTATTTGAAAGTAACAAAGCAATCGTCTAATGCGATGACGGCAAAAATGAAATTGTTGTTACAGTTTGCGACAGCGATAGCAGCGATTTTGTTGGTAACATATAACACTCCAGAAAATGTCAGATTTGTTGTTAATGTTCCGTATATTTCCGGTTGGAGTATTGATATTTGGTGGTTTTATATTCCTTTTGCAATGATTGTGATTGCCGGTGCATCTAATGGGGTTAATTTAAGCGACGGGTTGGATGGTTTGGCTTCCGGTTTGTTGAATTTTGTGTTTGTGGTGTTTATGATAATCGCGTATGTTGCAAGCGGTGTTTATGCTTCTCAATATAATGTTTCATTTATTCCGGGAAGTTCTGAAATAGCCGTTATGTGTGCTGCGGTTGTTGGAGGATGCTTAGGATTTTTGTGGTTTAATGCAAAACCGGCACAAATTTTTATGGGAGATACAGGATCTTTGGCGTTAGGAGCTTTTTTGGGATTGGTTGCCGTTATGTTGAAACAAGAATTATTGTTGGCTGTTGCCGGCGGAGTTTTTGTAATGGAATCGATATCTGTGATGATACAGGTCGGTTGGTTTAAGTATACCGGTGGAAAAAGATTTTTTAAGATGGCTCCGATACATCATCATTTTGAACAATTAGGTTGGCCGGAAACAAAGGTTGTGTTCAGATTTTGGCTGGTTGGGATAGTTTTGGCTGTTTTGGCTTTGGTTAGCTTGTATTGCAAGTAATTAGGGAGTGTGAGATAAAGTGTTTTTGTCTTTTTCACGTTCAAGCAAAAATATTGTTGCTAATTGGTGGTGGACTATTGATAAATGGTTGTTGTCCGCCATTGTGTTTTTGTTAGCTTGCGGGGTTATACTTAGTTTTTCCGCATCGCCGGCAGTAGCTGAAGGACATGATTGGAGTACTTATCGTTTTGTTTACAGACATGGGTTTTATTTATGTGTGGCTTCAAGTGGTATGTTGTTTTTTTCGCTATTGGGGTTAAAATGGATAAGGCGACTTGCAATTTTGGGATATATCGGAGCTTTAGTTCTGGTTTTTGCTACTTTATTTTTAGGGGTTGAGATTAAAGGGGCAAAACGATGGATAGATATTGGTATACAAATTCAACCATCAGAATTTTTGAAACCTACTTTTGTTGTTATAACGGCTTGGTTATTTGAGATGCAACGGCGCTATAAAAATTTTCCGGGTATGGTCGCCAGTATTATTTTATGCGCTCTGACATGTTTGTTGTTATTTGCTCAACCGGATTATGGGATGATGATTGTTGTGGCCGCGGTGTGGGTCATACAATTGTTTTTGGCGGGTGTATCTTTGAAAATTGTTACATTTTTCGGTCTATTGGTTGTTTTGGTTGTGGGAGTTGGATATTTAGTGGTACCACATGTGCAGATTCGTGTCGATCAATTGTTGAGCGGAGTGTTTGGCGGAGAGCCGTCATATCAAGTAAAAAGATCATTAGAAGCATTTCAAAATGGCGGTTGGTTTGGTGTCGGAGTTGGAGAAGGTGTTGTTAAATGGCATATTCCCGATGCTCATACTGATTTTATTTTTCCGGTTGCGGCAGAAGAATTCGGAATGATTTTTTGTTTGATGATTGTTGGTGCGTATGCGTTGATTGTGTTGAGGTCTATGAAATTGTCAGGAAAAGATGATAATATGTTTATCGTCTTGTCGGTTTGTGGTTTGGCTGTGAGTTTTGGTTTGCAGGCATTAGTTAATATGGCTTCGACGTTGCAATTAGGGCCGACAAAAGGAATGGCTTTGCCGTTAATTTCATATGGTGGGTCGTCATTGCTCGGAGCGGCAATGGGGATGGGAATGTTGTTGGCTTTAACCAGAAAAAATATTCATGCGGAGAATCGAGATGACGAAGGATAGTAAGTTGGTGGTATTAACGGCCGGAGGAACCGGAGGGCATGTGTATCCTGCAGATGCTTTGGCAACAGAGTTAGAAAAACGCGGATATAAAGTAATATTGTTTACCGATAAAAGAGGGCTGAATAATTATAAAGGAAAACTCGGTGAAATTGAAAATAAGTCAATTTGTTCGGGTAGTGTTGTCGGAAAATCAATGATTACAAAAATTATGAGCTTGTTTAAGGTTTCGTTTGGAATTTTGCAAGCAATAGTATTGTTAATTAAGTATCGTCCAAAATGTGTTGTAGGGTTTGGCGGATATGCATCGTTTCCCACAGCGGTTGCTGCTGTCATTATGAGAATTCCGTTGATAATACACGAACAAAATTCCGTTATGAGCAGAACGAATCGAATTTTGGCACGATTTGCAACAGTGGTTGCTCAGAGTTTTCGAAATGTAAAAAATACACCAACAAATGTTAAGACATTTTTGAGCGGAATGCCGATAAGAAAATCAATAGCTGTATTATTTGAAAGAGAGTATGTTGAACCCGATGAAGATGGTAAAATATGCTTGGTTGTTTTGGGAGGTTCGCAAGGAGCCAGAATTTTTGCAGAGGTTGTTCCGGATGCAATTAAGATGTTGTCTGAAAAGGAGCAAAAAAGATTGGTTGTATATCAACAGTGCAGACGAGGTGAAGAAAGTGAATTGGTTACAAAGTATGATAGTAGTTCAGCAGAGGTAGAAGTGAAATCATTTTTTGATAATATGCCTGATTTGTATAAAAAAGCACACATAATAATATCTCGTTCCGGTGCATCATCAGTATATGAAATTGCTGCAGTCGGGTTGCCGTCTGTTTTGGTGCCGTTGCCGACAGCGGCAGATAATCATCAATATTATAATGCAAAAGATTTTGTTGTTGAAGGAGCCGGATTGATTGTTGAACAAAAAGATTTTTCATCTCAAAAAGTAAAAGATATTTTGCAAGATTTTATGTTAAATACTCAAAAACTAAAAGAAATGTCAATTGCGACAAAAAAAATAGCCATTGTTGATGCTGCAGAACGTTTGGCTGATGTCGTTGAAAAAATATAGCGTTTGTAGGAGATAGGGCTATGTTGTGGTTTAAGAAGAAAAAAAATGATTTGTTAAAAATATTGCCTGAAGTTAAAGGAAAGTATATTTGCGACGAACCTCTTCATAAATATACATGGTTTGGGGTAGGTGGTCCTGCAGAAGTTATGTTTTACCCTGAAGATAATGCAGATCTTTGCGTTTTTATGAAAAAAAAGCCGTATAATTTGCCTGTTTTTGTTATTGGTGGCGGCTCTAATATTTTAGTAAGAGATGGAGGTATTCCCGGAGTTGTCATAAAATTATCTTCGAAATTTTATAAAAAATATAAACTGGTTGAAAATAAGTTATTTTGTGGTGCCGGAATGAAAAATTCCGAATTGAAAAAAATTATGACAGATAACGAAATTGGCGGTTTGGAGTTTTTGGTGTCAATACCGGGAACACTCGGAGGTGCAATTAAAACTAATGCCGGATGTTTTGGAAAGGAATTAAAAGATGTTTTGCTTGGTGCAACGGTTATAAATGCAGAGGGTGAAGAGATAGAGGTTGTGGCAAGTGATTTTAATTTAGGATACAGATGCAGTTTTTTTCCTGAGGAATGGATAATAACATCGTTGATATTAAAGGTAGAAAAACAGGCTGCACAAAAAACTTTACAGATAATTGATGAACACAAAGCATACAGAATGAAAAATCAACCGCATAATGTTAAAACTGCCGGATCAACATTTAAGAATCCTGAAGGATTAAAAGCTTGGGAATTGATTAAAAAAACAGGAAGTAATAATTTTAAGGTAAATGATGCTGAGGTTTCGGATGTTCATTGCAATTTTTTGATAAATAAGGGAAATGCAAAGGCTAAGGATATAGAAGATTTAGGTAATAAAATTGTAGATAATGTAAAAAAGAAAACATCCATTGATTTGGAGTGGGAAATAAAAAGAGTTGGTATTGTTAAATAATATGCAAAAAGAAAATGAACAAAAACAAACTAATGATAAGATTGTTTTGCCGGTTCGTGAGTGGCCGGCAAGGCTTAAGGCAACGTTGTTTGTTTTGTTTTGTTCGTTTGTTATAGCAATATTGATTGTTGTTTTAAAAAATGACTTGGTTAATAAAAAGATTGATGAGTTTAAAGTTTCTGTTTTGAATTATGTGGGGGATAAGGCTTTTGCTCTTGAAGATGTTGTTGTAACCGGACGTGTTAGAACCACCATAGATGAAATTAATAAAGTTTTGGAATTGCGTAGAGGCGATAATCTTTTAGCTGTTGATGTTAGAGATATTAAAAGGAAATTGGAATTTTTACCGTGGGTTAGAGATGTTGATGTTGCTATAAATTTTTTTCCTAATGTATTAAAAATAGAAATTAAAGAAAAAGATATTTTGGCAATATGGCAATTGAATGAAAAATTTTATCCTCTTGATATGGATGGATATGTTATTGAAGCGGATTATAGGCCGGATAAACCTATTTTGTTGGTTGTCGGAGCCGGTGCTGCGGAAAATATTTTGCCTTTTATAAAAATGATAAAAGAAGTAAGTCCTCAATATTTAGAACGTATTAAGGTTGCAAATTTTATATCAAAAAGAAGGTGGAATATTATTTTGGATGATATTCGAAATGGTGTTACGGTTAAATTGCCGGAAGATAATTTGGAAAAGGCATGGAAAAAATTATTAAAGTTAGATGAGACTAAGGGAATTCTTAAGCGTAAATTAACTATCATTGATTTAAGATTAGATGGTAAAGTGACGGTTAAACTGCGTAAAAGCAGGTCTGTTGAGAAGAAATCTGATTATGAGATGTAGGAGTATTTAAGTTTGCAACATACTTTTGGAAAAACTATGACTGTGGCTGCTTTAGATATCGGATCATCTAAAGTAAGTTGTGTTATTGCGAAAATAACAAAAGACAAAAGAATAAATGTTGTAGGATACGGATATAATGCATCACGAGGAATAAAAAATGGTGTGGTTACTGATATCGGTCAAGCAACAATTGCCGTCGGTAATGCGGTTCAAGATGCCGAACAAATGGCAAATGAGCGCATTGACAAGGTCATAGTCAGTGTTGGCGGTGATAAAGTACGTAGTATGCTTAAGACGGCATCGATACAGTTGAATAAAAATAAACCTATAAGTGATGCTGACTTGGAAAAAGTTTATCAAAAAGGAACGGCTAAAGTTAATGTAGGTGAATATAGTTTAATACATTGTATACACAACAGTTATCGTTTAGATAAAGGTGAATTGTTGAAGGATCCTCATAATTTGTTTGCGGAAGAGTTATCTATAAATATTTTGTTGGGACTTATTCCGGATCATATTTGTAAAAATTTAAGTACCGTTATTGAAAATGCTCATTTGGATATTGCAGGAAGGGTTTTTGATTCCTATGCATCAGGGTTGGCTTGTTTAGTTGATGATGAAAAAGAAATGGGCGCTACCGTTATTGATATGGGCGGGGGTACGACGTCGGTTGCCTCTTTTAGAAATGGGCATCCTATTTATTTTGCATCAATACCTGTTGGCGGAAATAATGTAACAAATGATATTGCTTATGGTTTGACAACTTCTTTTTCACATGCAGAACGTTTGAAAACACTGCATGGTTGTGCTTTTTTGACTTCACAGGATAGTATAGATACAATAAATGTATATCCGGTGGGTGAAGAAGATGATAGTTGTATTAAGCAGATTCCACGTTCGGAGTTGATAGACATTATAACCCCTCGAATCGAAGAGACTTTTGAGATGGTGAATCGAAAGTTGCGAGAGGCAGGTTTGGAAAATGATTCTTCTCATAGGGTTGTTTTGACCGGAGGAGCTTCTCAGTTGCCGGGAGTTGTTGATGTGGCGGCAATGGTATTAGATAAGCAGGTTCGTTTAGGACGTCCGAAAAATATTTTGAATTTACCGGACAGTTTGTATACCCCTTCATTTGCAACTTGTGTAGGAATGTTGTTGTTTGATGCAAATTTTAGTGAGCGTCGTCCTAAAAAAATAGTAAACAGACCTTTGAATTCCAGTGGTGGTGTTTGGGATAATGTCGGTATGTGGTTAAAGACATTATGGGGTTAATTTTTATTCAATTTAATTTGTAATAGTAACTAAAACTTAAGGTATTTGTATTATACTTCTATCAAAAGGCTTAATTTGTAAGAATTTGAAGGAGTTAATAATATTATGAGCATCAAGTTAGCAGTACCTGAAAAGAATATGGTTCAATTAAAACCCAGAATTTCAGTTATCGGTGTCGGTGGTGGTGGCGGTAATGCTGTTAATAATATGATTACTCAAAAGCTTGAAGGTGTTGATTTTATTGTAGCAAATACGGATGCTCAGGCTTTGGAAAATTCAAAAACGCAGAGACGTATTCAGCTTGGTTTGGAAACAACTAAAGGATTGGGAGCCGGTGCAAGACCTGAGATTGGTAAGTTAGCTGCTGAAGAAGCTTTGGAAGATATCGAGCGCGAATTGGAAGGTGCCAATATGGTGTTTATTACTGCAGGTATGGGTGGCGGTACAGGTTCCGGTGCAGCTCCGGTTGTGGCTCGAATCGCTAAAGAAAAAGGGATTTTGACCGTTGGTGTCGTTACAAAACCATTTCAATTTGAAGGTAAAAAACGTTCAGAAACTGCGGAGATTGCATTAGAAAATTTTACTAAAGAAGTAGATAGTATTATTGTTATTCCTAATCAAAATTTATTTCGTATCGCTGATAAAAATACAAAATTGTCTGATGCATTTATTATGTGTGATAATGTTTTGTATGATGGTGTTCGTTCAATTACCGATTTGATGATTATGCCCGGACTTATTAATCTTGATTTTGCTGATGTTAAGGCAATTATGGAAGATAAGGGTAAGGCAATTATGGGAACAGGTGAAGCAGAAGGTGAGGATAGAGCTGTTAAGGCTGCCGAACAGGCTTTGGCGAATCCGTTGCTTGATGATTGCTCAATGAAAGGAGCTAAAGGTGTTTTGATTAACATTACCGCAAGTCAAGATATTACTTTGATGGAAGTTGATGATGCCGTAAACAGAATTAAAGAAGAAGTTGATGAAGATGCCAATATTATTTTCGGATCCAGTTTTGATGGAACATTGGATGGTAAGATAAGAGTGTCAATAGTTGCTACAGGTATTGATGATAGAGTTCGTACGCATTCTGAGTCGGTTAGAAGAAACGAGCAACCAAAGATATCAAAAATTGAAGTAGCTGTTGAACCTTCATATGAGGTAGTGGTCGAAAATGAAAAGACTGAAGGACCTGTTGTAAGTAAAATGGAAGAAGTTTTGCAGCAGATGTCACAAGATATCTTAAACGATAAACAAGAAGTTGAACAAATTGTTGAAACTGCTGTTGTTACTCCTATGGAAAATACAGAAATAGTAATGCCTACACAAGAGGCTTCTTTTAATGATTTTGATAATTTAGCTAAGTCGGAAGTTATGAGTGATATGCCTAATTCAACTTCTTTGTTTAAGGCTATTATAAACAAAACGACGGAAGATGTTGTTGTAGAAAAAAAAGATACTCAAGTTGAACAGATTGCGGAAGCATTGAATTCTCAAGAAGGATTTTTTGTTCCGAAAACAGCATTGAGAATGCCGGAAGAAGAACCGGAATTATTTCCGAATCATAATCCGACACCGGTAGTTTCGAAACCTGTTGAAGAAGTTGAACAACTGATTGTTAGTGATGGCGAACCAAAACGTCGTAGTTTTATTGAGATTATGACAGGAAGATCTATAGCTAAGAAAAATCAGCAAAGACAAGCTCCAAGAATTCAAGAGCCGGTGGCTCCTAATTTTGCGGATGATGTTGATGATAAGGTTAATCTTGAAATACCGTCATTTTTAAGGCGTAGATAACAGATTTTTTATTCACGGTAAAAGTCGGGAGTATATTTAGTACTTCCGGCTTTTTATGTATAATGCTAAAAGAGGTTGAATTGGAGATCTGAGTTAAGTGTTTCTATAGCTTCTTTGGCGATAGCTATGCTGATGGCTCTTTTTTTTGCCAGTGATATATTATCTATTTCCTCAACAACTTTACGAGTGTAAGAAAAAGAGCGTTGAATATTTTTTAAAAGGTAATTTATAAGCTCTTGAGATGGGGTAATTTGTCTATCCATAAATAATTTTACTAAAAGAGCCATAAGCAAGTCATCATCGGGGGCTTTTATTTCTAAAGCTGGGACAATATTCATACGAGAACGAAGATCCGGTAAAGAAAAATTAATGCGAGCCGGAGCCACTTCTGAAGTAAATAAAATATTTCCGCCAAGATCTCTATAAGTATTGTATAAATGAAATAATGCTTCTTGATTGTTAAGCGTGTGTAAATCTTCGATAACTATTTGTTTACTGATATCGAAAATAGAATGAACCATGTCTTTTGATAATTGATTGGCTTTGATAAAAGGTATTCTGTAGGGATGAGGTGTGTTTAAGGCAACCATTTGGGCAAAGACATTGGCAAGATGAGTTTTACCACAGCCGGAAGGTCCGTATATACATATTGAAAAGTAGGGCCAAGAAGGCCACAAATCAATAGTTGATACAGCTTCTATATTACATCCGGCTACCATAAAATCCTCTCGTCCAAGACTTGGTCGATGGGGAAAATCAAGAGCTAATTGGGTTATATTTTTTTTATTTTCCATCTTGGTTCCTATTTAGAACATCAAAAACTTTAGCTGTCAAGTCTCCCAGACTATATGGTTTGGTAATAAATTCAAATTCATTTATGTTATCTACTTCTTTGCGAGCAATATCTTCGGAATAACCTGATGCCAGAATTACGGAGATTTGCGGAAGTTTTTCTTTAACTTTGTTTGTTAGTTGGGCTCCACTGATTCCGGGAAGTACCATGTCTGTTAACAATAAGTCAAAATCGGTATCTTTTTCCAGTATATCCAAAGCATTTTCCGCAGAATTACTATCAATTACAGTATAACCTTTCTTTTTGAGAGCGCGTACTCCAAATGCTCTTACAGAATCTTCATCTTCAACAAATAAAATACGAGCAGGGCGACTTCCTTTTGCCGGAGCAGTGTGGCTTCTGTCTATGGTATTTGTTATATTTAGCCCCATAATTATTTTTTGGTTTATGTTAGCCGGAGCAGATAAAGTTTCTTGGACTTGAAGAATCGTTTGTCCGGAGCTATCGGTTATAATTGGGGATGCCAATATGGAATTTTCTTCTTCGGGGCCATTTTCGAATCGAGGAAGATAGATAGAAAAAGTTGTTCCTTTACCAATGGTAGAAGCAACTTTTATAAAACCTTCGGTTTGGCGAACAATACCATAAACCATGGCAAGACCGAGCCCCGTTCCTGAGCCGACAATATTTTCTTTAGTAGAGAAAAACGGATCAAATATTCGGCTTATGTTTTCCGGAGGTATTCCGCATCCGGTATCAGTAACATCTATTACAACGAAATCACCCGGCATAATGGTATCATCACCAAAAATATATTTTTCGTTTAAGTGATATGTCGATGTTGATATATGAAGAGATCCGTTACCATTCATTGCATCTTTGGCATTAACCGCTAAATTAATGATAACTTGTGAAAATTGGTTAGGATCTACTTTTACAAATCCTAAATCACTGCCATGATTAAAAGTCAGCTTTATTTTTTCGCCTAAAATACGTTTTAACATCTGGCTTAAATCAGCAAAGTTGTCTGTGATATCTATGAGTTTTGGCAATAATGGTTGTTTTCGTGAAAAAGCAAGTAATTGGCGAACCAGAGATGTTGCTCTGTTGGCATTTTGTTTGATTTGGATGAGATCGGCAAAAGATGGATCTCCTACACCATGTCGTTGAAGTAATAAATCGGTAAAACCAATCATTGCCGTTAAAAGGTTGTTGAAATCGTGGGCCACACCTCCTGCCAATTGACCTACGGCTTGCATCTTTTGAGCTTGTGCAAATTGCATTTCAAGATTTTTTTGTTTGGTTACGTCAATTGCGTAAATAATAAATTGTGTTCCTAATGAGGTATTTTTTTGGTGAAGGTGATGTAAAGCATTGATATAAATATTGAGAGATGTTTCCTCTGTTTTTAATTCTACAGAGACGGAAGTTTGACATTGGTTAGCTTTTTGAAATGCTTGTTGAAGTGTTTTTGCGCTTTCAGGTGGTAATTTTGTCAGCAGGTTGCTGTTATCGATTGATATTTTGAATAATTCGGAAGCTTTAGGATTGCTGTTTATTATGTCGCCTTGTTCGTTGATAAATAAAATGCCGATAGGAGAGTTGTTGAACAGCCAATTTACATCATCTAAAGATTTATTTATTTGGAGTTGTAAATCAGAAGGTGTTGGAAGTTGATGTATTACTACGCCACGTAACATTATTTTTTCTTTTTCTCGATAAGAGCTTTGAAAAACATATGTTTCTGCAACTTCTCCATTATGTTTAATGAAATGAAGGGGGCCATGCCAAAAATCTTTTTTTAGCGGAAGAGTTGAGTCCGAAGTTAAGAAATTATGTAGTGAAGAGCCTAAAAGTTGATGAGGATTAAGTCCAAGGAAGGAAGCCATATTATGATTTGTGTAGTTTATTACATAATCCTTATCTATTGTGTAAAGACCAACAGGCATATAGTCCAAGAAGTTGTGAAGAGATGAGCATTCTTCCTTAAAAACATAGTCCATATTTTGTTTTGCGGTAATGTTATTCAATGTCCAATAAAAATATGTTTCTTTTTTTATTTTTTTTACAGAAAATGCTCCGTCAAAAATTTTGGGTTTTTTTAGGTAAATGGGACGTATTGATACTTCAAAATATTCAAGATCGTTAAAAATTCTGGTGCTATTTTGTTTTAATAATAATGATAGAGTGACTTTTTCCGAGCTGAGATTTTGTGTGGCAGTTTGTAATCGATACAAGGCAGATTTGTTATTTGCTCCTTCGGCAATATATTTATTTAAAAATGATAGTACATCGGTATTTTTTATTAATTCTTTTGCCGGAGAATTTTCAATAATACATTCACCATAAGGATTTTCAATTCTTCGCATTTTAAAATCATTGTGTATAATTTCATTAGCGAAACCACCATAACTTATAGCCGCTTCGCCTGCTGTAAGAGTTTTTATTGCCGTTATAAGACAGTATATGGTAATGAAAGACGTCGTTGTTGTTGTATATAACAGGTGACTTGGAGTCAAGAAGAACCAAATAAGACTTAGTGTTAACAGAATTAAAGCCAATGCCAGTTTTAGCAAAGCATTTTGTAATTTTTTATCAGGTCTGTTATTGGTTTTTAAGTTGCATAACATAATTAATAACCTCTGCGACGGCTTGAAAATGTTCGGTTGGAATGGTTTGGTCAAGTTCTGTTGACGCAAATAATGCACGAGCCAATGGTGGATTTTCGACAATAGGTATATCATTATCTTCTGCCAGAGCTTTGATACGAAGAGCAACGTTATCTACACCTTTTGCCGTTACTTTAGGTGCCGGCATTTCATTCATTTTATATTCTAATGCTACAGCATAATGAGTCGGGTTGACAATAACAACATCGGCCTTGGGGACATTTTCCATCATACGTTGACGAGCTCGATCCATTCGAATTTGGCGAATTTTAGATTTTATTAATGGGTCGCCTTCCATCTGTTTGTATTCTTCTTTTACTTCTTGTTTAGTCATTCGTAATTTTACCAAGTGAGAATATTTTTGCCAGGCATAATCACCTGCTGCAATAATTAGAACGGCAATGGTGACAGTAAATAAAAGTATCACAACAATATGATGAATATAATCCAATATAGCATAGTTATCCATGGTTGGAAGAAGTTCGCTTCGAGGAATATATGGTTTTAATACAAAATATGTTAAGATGCTTACTACACAAATTTTTATGATGCCTTTTATACTTTCAACTATTTTTTGTTTATTTATAAAATTGGGAATAGCTGCAAAAATGTTTAGTTTATTCCAGTTTGGTTCTAATTTTTTGGGTGCATATATGAAACCTGTTTGGCTTATGGATGCAAAAACACCTAAAATCATAAATACGACAAAAGGAATGCCCATTAATTTGAAAAAGCCAAAAACGGCTTGTTGCAATAATACAACAAAATTTCCCGCATCAACATGGGTGTCTGTAGCGCGGGATACAAAAGATGTTCCAATAGTTTTCATCCATTTAAACATTAAGGGAATAAAAAGCCATACGATAAAAAGTGAGCCGAGTAACATGATAAAACTTTTGGCATCTTGGGATACGGCAACATCACCTTCTTCTTTGGCTTTAGATATTTTTCGTTCGGAAGGTTCTTCTGTTTTTGATGCGTCATCATCATCTTCTGGTGCTACCATGCTGTTTTCCTCTAATGTGTGAAAATGTACAGGTTGTCATCAAAATAACGAAAGAAAAATGCTATGATGATGGGCGCAGTTAAAAGTAATACTCCAATCCCTAAATATATTTGTAAAGGCAGGGATAAAAAGAATATGTTTAATTGAGGCATAAGGCGAGAAACTAAACCTATGCCTGAATAGAAAATTATCGTGAAGGCAATAAATGGTGATCCTAATTTAAATCCCATACTAAATGATTTGTTTACTGTTTCCGTCATATGGTTGGCAAAATCTCCCCAAGGCAAACTTTCTCCGGGACGAAATAAATAATAACTGTCCACAATGGCTTCAAACATAAGGTGATGTATATCAGTCATAAAAATAAAAGTTATGGCTATAATACTAAAAAACGTTTCGATAAGCATTGTTTGTGTTTGAAATGCCGGATCAAATATTTGTGCATTTGAAAAGCCAATAGCCTGAGAAGCAATTGAACCGGCTAGATTAAGAGCAAAAAAGAGTACTTGTAATATAATACTTAAAAATATACCTGTAGTTATTTCGTTTATTATATATTGAAGCATAATGCTAAATTCTTTGGGTTCTGTCGGAAGCATTGGGATAATGGCAGGCATTGTCACAAGGGTCATTGCCAATGCCAATATAAGACGAGTTTGAATATTTACATATGAAGCCGAAAGTCCCGGCATAAAAATAAATACTGATCCGACACGTAAAAAAATCATTAAGTAATTATAAAGGGTTATGTTGAATAGTTCTGTCATATTGTTTAGCCACCGGCAATTTTGGCAAACAGAGAATCAGATAAGGTTTGCATTTGGTTGTACATAAACGGAAATAACATAACAAGTGCCAGAAAAACACAAATAATTTTAGGAACGAATGCCAATGTCATTTCTTGAATTTGAGTGAGAGCTTGAAAAATACCGACTATCAACCCGACAGCGAGAGCGGTTCCGATAATAGGAGTGACAATTTTAAGGAGGGTAAAAATTGCATCTTTAGTTATTTCAAAAATTTCTGCTTCATTCATAGTATTGTTACTCTAAAGGTGTTTGTTGTTCAAAGTATTGATAGTTTTCGATACCCGTAAAGAATATTCCATCGAAACCTTCTTCTAAAATATCTTTAAAGTGGCGAGACATTATTTGCTTCCATTCCGGATACCAGAATTTGGTTATAATTGTATCTTTGCTGGAAAATGACAGACGAGCAAGCCATTCGGGAGTGCCTATTTTCCAGTCTCGATTCCAATAATAATCTTTTGGAGATGCTTCCGATACATTAAATTCTGCAATTAATAATCTTTTGGTTCCGTTTTTTTTGAAACGCAGTTTTTGGATGTCATCAGCGGAAAAACGAAGAGTGTTGGCAAAAAGAGGTTTCATTATTATTATATCATAATTAGTTTTAAGCAAAGCAGTTACAAAGTCTTCTTTGGTTTTGTAACGAGAATCGTCATTTATTATCAGTACGTTTTGAGCATCTGAAACATTAAAAATATTTTTCGATGAATCATTGATATTATTATGGTCGAAAGTATTATTAAAAGCATCGGATATGTTTGTGAAAAAATATGAAGATTTTTGATCAATCATTGAATTTATGCGGGCATCTTCAATATCTTCTTGTGATTGGCAATGTTCAATAGTTATTAATCCAAGATTATGGTTTTTTGTTACGTTATTTTCACGTCCTTTAGATTTTTTTTGATGACAGTAAAAATTGTTGATGGCTATGGCATCAATGGAATTAAGATAATCGTAGGCAGGGGTATATCTTTCCGGTTCTAATTCAGAAAAATTTGAATGAAATAAAAACGAATCATCTTCGGCATTATCTTGTTGACGGGCTCGATTGTATCCCTCACGATCATATTCCCAAAGGCTTTTTGTTAATAAGTCTTGGCCTTCATGAGCTATTATTTTGAAATCGGGGCGTTGTTCTTTAGCATAACGAATGAGCATCAATAAATTATTTCGCATATCAGCTCTATAGTTGTGGATAGTATCCGGAACAACGCTTAAATCAAGTATCCGCTCTTCTTTAGTGTAGGGATTATATTGATGAAAACCATGCAAACCGGCATAAGCTAATTTGGAAAAAACAGCTATTACAGATATTGTTATGGCAATCAATAATGTCCGGTTATATCTAAGTGATGACATCTGCTTCAACTTTTCCTGTTCTTGCTGTTATTTCAGCTATTTCCAGTGCTATTTTTGCCAGAGGAGATACCATCTCGATAGGATTTTGCAGAATATCATCTGGAGAAAAACGTTCAAGATATACTCGCAATGTTGCACCGGAAGAGCCTGTTCCTGATAAACGATATACAATACGAGAGCCATCCGTAAAATATATTACCAATCCGTTTTTGGTAGTTGAATTATCAACCGGATCATTATAGATGAAGGGAGAGGCTTCTTTTATCATAAAATCTCCGAATTGTTTATTTGATAGAGATGGTAGTTTGTTTTCCAAATTAATCATCAGATTGTCGGCAACGGAAGTGTCAATATTTTCAAAGTCAAAACGAATATAGTAACTACGGCCATATTTTTTCCAGTGTTCAACAGTAATTTGTTCAACGGTTTTTCTTGTTGAAGCCAAAATATTAAGCCAAAACAAAACTGCCCAGATACCATCTTTTTCACGTATATGAGAAGAGCCTGTTCCAAAACTTTCTTCTCCACAAAAAGTAATGCGATTAGAATCCATAAGATTTACAAAATATTTCCAGCCGGTGGGGACTTCATAATAGGCAATTTTGTGTTTTTCAGCGACACGAGCAACAGCGGTTGATGTCGCTGCTGATTTGGCTACACCATAGATGCCGTTTTTATAGTAGGGAACCAAATTAAAATTATCTGTAATAATTGCTAAGCTGTCATTTGGTGTAACAAAAAAACTTTTTCCTAAAATCATATTGCGATCGCCATCACCATCATTAGCTGCGCCAAAATCTGTTGCTTTATCTGAAAACATGAAATCGACAAGATCTTTGGCGTAAACTAAATTCGGATCAGGATGTAAACCACCAAAATCAGGTTTGGGTGTTGCATTAACAACAGATCCTTTTTTTGCTCCAAGAATATTTTCAAATATTTCTGTGGCATATGGTCCTGTGATAGCATTCATTGCGTCAAAGCGCATAGTAAAGCCGAAAGCAAATAAATCTTTTATAGCCTTAAAATCAAAAATGGTTTGCATCAATTCGACATAATCTTTTACGGGATCAATAACTTCTATTTGCATTCCGCAATATTCATATTGTCCAATTGCAGATATATCAAAATCAGGCGCATTACAAATTTTATATTCGTTAATAGATATAGTTTGTTGATATATTGCATCGGTCACGGTACTAGGGACTTGTCCGCCGGTTTCATTAGAATATTTTATGCCAAAGTCGCCATTTTCACCTCCGGGATTATGAGATGCTGATAAAATAAGGCCACCGTTTAATTTATTTTTTCGGATTATAACCGATCCTGCCGGAGTTGATATGTAGCCATTTTGTGCAATAAATAGCTTTTTTACGCCGTTTGCTGCGGCAATTTTGATGATTTTTTGAATAGCAATATCATTGTAGAAGCGTCCATCACCACCCACCAAAAAAGTTTTTTCCGACAAGTTGCCAATAACATTAAAAATGCTTTGAATAAAATTTTCTATATAATTTTCTTGCATTACAATTTTTGATTTGCGTCGCAAGCCGGCGGTTCCCATTTTTTGATCTGTAAACGGAGTAGTTTTTATGATTGTAGTCATGTTGTTCCCTCAAATGATATTTTAATATTTAATATAAACTAATTTATCATTTGCGGTTCTAAATACAAGCGTTATAACAAAGTTATCACACTCTATTGTTGAAAAATAAATTCGGCAAGTTCGTTGATTTCCATTTTGGCAGCTATGTGAGATAGGCTCATTCTGCGATGTAATTCAGGAAAAGTTAAGTCTAAAACAGTTAATCCGTCTAAAAACAATTCTTTATATATAACACGATCTTTTAAGCCTTGAGAAAATCGGAAACCATATAGTTTTGACAGGCTTTCAAGTTTGTTAAATACGACGTTTTTGTTTTTGGAACGCGTGTATGAAATTTTGTTGCCGCACACTATCCAGTTTAAATAAGGAAGGTTTTGGGCGGCTAATTTTTTCTTGGTTTCCCACACAAATTCAGCATAATGTCCTGATTGGATTATTTCTCCGTTGTCAGGATTGATATCCGCAATGGCAGACAAATCAACAAGACTGTCTGATATCGGAGTTACAAGGGTATGAGGAAATTTATGAGCCAATTCGAAAAGATAATTTTTTGAACCGGGGGTGTCAATAATTATAGCATCGAATCGCAGAGATAAATCCTTTATAAGAGTTTCAATTTCGGTAGTGTTGGTTTCGCCTTTTACCGGCTCATATATATAATGAACGGGAATTGGAAGATGAAGATTGTTTTTAGTACAGAAATTACGTCTGTTGCATATGTATTTTGATAAAGAACCTTGGCGTCCGTCTAAATCGATTACGGCGACTTTAAAGTTTTCAGTCATTAATTTCACAGCCAAATGCATTGCGATTGTTGATTTGCCCGTTCCGCCTTTTTCGTTACCTATTACCACAATGTGGGCTTTTGTAGAAATTTCACTCATTTGTCCGCCATTACGAATTGTTGTTGATCTTCAGTTGCGATGACTATACAAGACTTGTTTGCTTTTTTCAAACGATAACAAGTTTTATCCGCTTCATTTTTTGCTAATCCGGTTAATTGTGAGCGATATACTATTGCGGCTCCGTTAGTTGCAGGTTCAATATTTATTTCTGTTTTTGCAGCATAGGGTAAGTGTATACGATTTTGAATTTCAAGTGCATAGTTTCTTGCTTTGATATAATTTGAAAATGCGCCTATTTGTATTCCCCAGTTGTTATCATCAGATTGTTGAGAAACATTGTTGAGGGAGGGGATGTCAAGTTTAGCAATCATATGAGATGATGAGTTGTTTATTTGGTTGAGTTTTTTCAATCCGTTTTTCATAAGAGAAGCTATTTTGTAGTCGCGATTTTTTATACTATTGTGTCCCATGGTTACAGCAATAACGCGTCGTCCGTTTTGTTGGGCAGATGTTACAATATTGTATCCCGCAGCGGCAGTATAACCTGTTTTCATACCATCTGTTCCTTTGAAATTTTTTAGAAGATGATTGTGAGTATAGTATGTTTTGTCTTTGTATTTAAACTTGGTTGTTGAAAACAAATCATAATATTCCGGAAAGTGGTGATATACGGCACTTCCTAAAATGGCCATGTCGCGGGCGGTTGTTTTTTGTTCCTTATGAGGTAGACCGGATGCATTTTTGAATGTAGTATTTTTCATTCCTAATTCTTTTGCCGTCTGTGTCATTATTTTAGCAAAATTTTCTTCGCTTCCGCCAAGTGCTTCGGCTATTATGGCAGCGCAATCATTGGCGGATTTTACGATTAATGCTAGGATAGCATCTCTAACAGAAATGGTGTCTCCCGGTTTTGCACCTATGCGAGACGGAGCTCGGTTGGCCGCATAGCGAGATACCTTTAGAGGTGTATCAAAAGTTATTTTTCCTTTGTCCAGAGCATCAAAAGTTATATAAAGAGTCATCAATTTGGTAAGAGATGCAGGATAACGGCGTTCATCAGCATTTGATGAGGATATTACTTCTCCCGAGAGGGCATCTATAACTATGGATGAGGTTGTTTTAGGAGCAGCATAAACGGGCGTAATACACGTTGTGAGTATTATCGTAAACAAAAATAAGTTTTTGGCAATAAAACCAAGTTTCATAGTATCCTCATCAAAAAATAAAGAAATGCACCATTTAACTCAGTATATCGATAAAAAGAAAATAAATTATTAATGAAAAAAAATTTATTAAAATTAGCTTGACTTTAATTGATAATATGGGTAAAAGCTTACAATGTAATTGATGGCGGATGTAGCTCAGTTGGTTAGAGCGCTGGTTTGTGGTACCAGATGTCGTCGGTTCGAATCCGATCATCCGCCCCAGATTTTTGTTTTTCCGTCTTTGGCAGATATTTTGAACGGCGTGTTTGGACGACCGTTTTTTTTTGTTGTAAAAATGTGTTTATATGCAAGCAGTATTGTTGATGCCTATTTGTTTTAAGTATTTTACTAGCGGAACGTCGGCATCGGCAAATTTGTAATTGTCAAATTCTTCGATGGAGACCCATGCCGTATTCGGATGTTCATCATCAATGATGGTGGCATTAGGATTTTTCATTGTTGCCCAAAACAAATTGATTTCAACTTCGGCAAAGTCGTAAAGATGTTTTGTTTTTGTTATAAAATTACCAATATTTGTATCTATACGTAATTCTTCCATAAGCTCACGATGAAGGGCCTCTTGCAAGGTTTCGTCAGCCTCCGGTTTGCCTCCGGGAAACTCCCATACTAAAGGAGGTAATTTGTCAGCAGGACGTTGAGCGATAAAAATTTTGTTGTTTTGGATTAAAGCTGCAGCAGCTACAATGATTTTTTTCATATAAAAAACTCCTTTTTTTGCACTTATATCATTCAATATCTTGATTAGTCAAATAATTATGTGTAATTTTATTTGTGAGATGTTTTTTAGGAGGGGGTATGAAAAAAATTCTGGTTGTTTTGTGCCTGGTCGGCGGAATGTTTTGTAAAGCAGGATATGCTCAATTTATGAAAGAAGCTTTACCCGAGGGTAATTATGTCAGTGCATCAGATATAGCAAAGGAAAAACGAGAAGCAGAACAAAAAGATGTTATGAAAGATGAAGTTGTTAGTGTAGAAAATGATGA
Source organism: Alphaproteobacteria bacterium (assembly GCA_045637985.1). Lineage (GTDB taxonomy): Bacteria > Pseudomonadota > Alphaproteobacteria > RF32 > CAG-239 > CAZU01. Next base: position 1,482 of record JAZUAM010000027.1, on the reverse strand, counting down.
AAAAAAAGAAGAAATATTGCAGGATAAAACTCCTGAAGCAGAGGAACCTGTTTGGCGTAGCAGAAAAGAAGAACGAGAAGTAGAAAGAAAAGCTGAAATAGCGGAAGAAAGATTAAACGAAACGAATCGTTTTAAGAAAAAGGCTATTGAAAATACGGAAAAAAGAGAGAAAAAATATGATGATATAATGGAACGAAAAAAGGAGAGAGCTTCCAGATTTCAAAAAGCAGCCGAAGAAAAAGCAGAAAAGAAAAAAATAGACGGAATAAAAAAAGAACAAGAAGTTTCAGAATCTCGTTTTACGGAAAAAGCTAAAATAAAAGCCGAAAAAAGAGCGCTTAAGATGAAAGAAAAACAGCAGCGTTTGCGTAGAAACAAGGATAATAAAAAGTCGTCAAAATGACGACTTTTTTGATGTTGGCTGGCAGGATGGGGATTACGCAGAACGAAAATCAGCCCAACTTTATTGTATACTTGTTAATCACCGTTCAGAAATATTGGAAATGAAAGAACAAGTCCAATTAATAAGAAGTTTACTTGCCGCTTAAAATGGGATGCGGACGAAAAGCACAAGGCGAAAAAAACAAAATCATGATAAAATAGCGGATTTATTACGATTCTGAAATTACATCTTGTAATTGATTACCTATTATTGCCTCATTTATAAATGCTCAACATCCTAACCACATCATCTAAATCAATATCTTTTGATGCTAAAACGGACATTATAGTTTCTAATGCATTTTTGTAACTATCTCGTTCATTTTCTAGGGATTTGATACGGATTTGAGCCTCGTTTAGCTCATTTTTATAGTAGTTTGCCCATTGCTCTTGGTCTTGGGCATCGTGTTTTAGGGTATTCTTTTCAATGTTTCCCATATTAACACCATCAAGGGGCATAAATTCACGTCCAGAGAGCGATAATTGTCTTCTGCCCTTCTCATCACAGGATTTTATCAAATAGCCCTCTCTGACGAGTTTATTGACCATAACTTTGGTTGATGAAGTTTTACAGCAAATTGCCTTTGCCAGCGTCTCATTATTCATAAAAAATTTGAAGTTGTGATTTGTTTTATAACCGATATAGGTTAATATTAAACGCTCTGTAATAGTGAGCTTTCCTTGTCTTTCACTCATTTTAATTCCTTTAATATGTGTTTTAACATGAGTATTTATCAGCAAATTTTACGTTTTGTAATTCTAACAAAAATGCTGCTGGAAATGAATATTTCCACCTAAAATCGCAGCGGAAATGGATATTTCCACTAAAACGCCAAATGGAAATGAATATTTCCGCTAGTGGAAACGGTTATTTCCTTATACGGAAATGGATATTTCCACTGGTGGAAACAGATATTTCCGCCGCACTTTGTCGAAACTGTTTATACACAAGGGATTGAGAGCTGTTTTTTGCTCCTATAATATAATTATAATAGAAATAAAATAGCTATTATAATAGCAAAATTTGTTTTGATTAAAATA
>JAZUAM010000026.1:0-39270 GCA_045637985.1 Alphaproteobacteria bacterium | reverse complement strand
ATTAATAATCGTATACTGATTGTCATCAATATTTACAATTGCACCTTTCTCTTTCCAAAAATCAATAGATGCAGATACATCATCTTGAGAAACTCCGGTAGTTTTTTCACCAAAAATATAATCACTAATACCAGAGATATTTATAGAAGCTACTGCTCCCGCAGGACTTCCTCCCATTTCACTTCCGTCAGAAAGGATAATTCCGTCATCAAAACGAATAGTTCCGTTGTTAACAGCTTTAAGATTGATTGTACCTGCCATAGAATGGATTGCATTAGATTTTTTAGTAAATACACCATCAATATCTGTTTCAACATAGTTGCCGGAGAAGATACTTTCGCCATTGTCGGCAGTGATGTTTAGAGTTCCTTGCACATCCAAGATAGCACCGCCGAATGCCATCATGCCTTTGGCATAGTTGTTGTAGAAACTGCTGTTGGTGAGGAGCGCTAAGCTTTGATTAAATATAGCCCCGCCTCCGGCCATTTGTCCGCCATAAGCATAGTTGCCGATGAAGTCGCCGGTAATACCGCCGATGATTACATTAATACGGCTATTAGCAATAGCCCCGCCTATTGCTTCTCCTTCACTATAAGTATAGTTTTCGATGAAGTCGCCAGTGATATTGTCTATTGTGACCTCGTAATCATTAGTAATAGCTCCGCCTCCGGCCATTTGTCCGCCATAAGCATAGTTACCTATGAAATCGCCGGTAATATGATTGGTGTTGCTATGTATATTATAAATAGCCCCGCCATTGGTATAAGCTTGTTCATTATGAGCATAGTTACCGATGAAATCAGCATTTATAGGTTTGTCAAAATTTTGAAGGTTATAAATAGCTCCACCATAGGTATTGTAAGTAATATCACTAATATCAGTATATGCAATATTCTTAAATACAACGGACTGAGTGTTAGTTTCGTTAAGGTTATCATCTAGTCGAGTACTAGTTTCGCTATAATCATCGGGTTTGTTGTAGGTATATTTGTAGTAAGCACCATTAATAAGGACAATATCAGAGTCAGACTCAGTTGCGGTTTCCCAAGTTACCTTAGGACCGGTTAATTCGTTTAAGTAATCAGTATTAATTTCAGGAGTTGTGGTGTTTGCAAATGCGGGTGTGCAGAGTGTTGTAGCTAAAGCAAGACTATATAAAAGAGGCTTTACCCCCCCATGAGTTTTTAAGGGAAATACAACGGGTTACAATGTTAACATTCTGTTTTAACATGAGGATATCCTCCTTTTTTAGTCCTTAAAATATCTTTCATTATATCACGTTTTGACGTTACTAGCAAAACTTTTTTGTTTTTTTGATGTGATCCCTTGATTTTGATGAGGAATGCCCCATTAAAAAGGGATAACTACGTATGATATCAGCATCTAAAGGAATCGCCGTTTTTGATACATAGACTCATCTAATTTATGCTTTTAACACATGAAAAGTTAAAATAGATTTAATGAAAATAAAGATTTTTATAAATAGTATGTAGCGGTAGAAATGAATATCAGAGAGATGTTTTTTACCGGATAATGAAAAAGCGTTATTAAAAAGAAAAAAAGTAAAAAAAACGGAATTCGGTGTGTAGATTCAGTTTGAGTCAAATCGAGTCTCAGTAAGGGATAAAAAAGATTCGGCTGATGATATTTTTTGCTTGCAAGAATCGAAAAAAGGAGTCTATTATGCCGCGAATTTAGGCTACGAATCGTAGCAATTGCATGCAATTATTTTGAGCTTTCCGCCAAGGGGATCCCAAGAGTCTTATGGTTTGGCGGTTTTTCGTTTTTTTACAAATATAAAGATGTGTAACCTTCTGCGGTCGGGTTTTGGTTTTTTCCAATGGTATTGTCGCAGAATTTAACTTAAAAAAGGATTAGAGCAAAATGAAAGAATCTTATACGAGCAAAAGACGTGTAAGAAGAAACTTTGGCAGAATCGATGCTGTTGCAGAGATGCCAAGTTTAATCGAGGTTCAAACCGGTTCTTACAATAGCTTTATTCAAGCTAATGGTGCTGAAAAATGTGAATTTGGTTTGGAAGAAGTTTTTAAATCTATTTTCCCAATTAAAGATTTTTCCGGAAACGGCGAGTTAGAGTTTGTAAAATATGAACTTGAAACTCCTAAGTATGATGTTGATGAATGTATTAAAAGAGATATGACATTTGCAGCACCGGTTAAAGCAACTCTTCGTCTTGTTGTTTGGGATACAGATGAAGCTACCGGAGCAAAGTCAATCCATGATATTAAAGAACAAGATGTTTATATGGGTGATATTCCGCTTATGACCGAAAAAGGTACTTTTATCTTTAATGGTACAGAGCGTGTTGTTGTTTCACAAATGCACCGTTCTCCCGGTGTGTTCTTTGATCATGATAAGGGAAAAACAGTTGCTTCCGGTAAATATTTGTTTGCAGCACGTATTATCCCATATCGCGGTTCTTGGCTTGATTTTGAATTTGATGCTAAGGATTTGGTTTATGCTCGTATAGACCGTCGTCGTAAGTTGCCGGTTACTTCTGTTTTGTATTCTTTGTATTCAAAAGAAACAATGGAGCAAATTGCTAAGCTCGAAAAAGAAGGTAAGCATATTGATCCGGCCGAAATTAAAGGTATGGATAAAGAAGAAATATTGGCTTATTTTTATGATGTTGATACATATGAAGCCGATAAAAAAGAATGGAAAGTTAAATTTGAACCGCAACGCCTTAAGGGAGTTAAGTTTGAGTTTGATTTGGTTAATGCCGAAACAGGTAAAAAAGTTTGGGATGCAGGTAAAAAATTGACATCTCGTTCGGCTCAAAAATTGGCTGATGAAGGTTTGGCTTATTATAAATTAGCTAAAGATAAAATTTTGGGTAAGTTCTTGGCTAATAACGTGATTGTTGCTAAAACCGGAGAAGTTTTGGCTGAAGCCGGTGATGAGATTACCGAAGAATTGCTTGAAAAATTGACCTCAGCAAAGGTTAATGTCGTTAATGTATTGTTTATTGACGGTGTTAATGTCGGACCATATATCCGTAATACTTTGGCTGTTGACAAGAATTCTTGCCGTGAAGAAGCTTTGCTTGATATCTATCGTGTTATGCGTCCGGGTGATCCTCCGACATATGAAGCTGCAGATGCTTTGTTTAAGGCTTTGTTCTTTGATAAGGATCGTTATGATTTGTCATCTGTGGGACGTGTTAAGATTAATACGGCTTTGGATATATCTTTTGAAGATGCTCCGGATACATATGGTATTTTGCGTAAAGATGATATTTTGCGTATTGTAAAACGTATGGTGGAATTGCGTGACGGCAAAGGCGAAGTTGATGATATTGACCACTTGGGTAATCGTCGTGTTCGTTCTGTCGGCGAATTGATGGAAAATCAATATCGCATGGGTTTGCTAAGAATGGAAAGAGCAATCAGAGAGAGAATGTCTTCCGAAAACTTGAACAATGTTAAACCGCAAGATTTGGTTAATGCTAAACCAATCGCTTCGGTTATCAGAGAATTTTTCGGTTCTTCTCAGTTGTCACAGTTTATGGATCAAAACAACCCGTTGTCAGAAATTACGCACAAACGTCGTTTGTCTGCATTGGGCCCCGGTGGTTTGAGCCGTGATCGTGCCGGTTTTGAGGTTCGTGACGTGCATCCGACACACTATGGTCGTATTTGCCCTATTGAGACTCCTGAAGGTCCGAACATCGGTTTGATTAACTCTTTATCAACATATGCTCGTATTAATAAATATGGCTTTATTGAATGTCCTTATCGTAAAGTTGTTGATGGTGTGGTTACTTCGGAAGTGGTTTATTTGTCAGCTAATGAAGAAGGCAAATTTATTATCGCTGAAGCTAATGCAAAAGTTAAAGACAACGGACATTTTGTTGAAGAGTTGATTGCATGTCGTAAGGCCGGTGAATTTGAATATGCAAGACCGGAAGAAATTAACTTTATCGATGTTTCGCCGAAACAGTTGGTTTCCGTTGCTACAGCTTTGATTCCGTTCTTGGAAAACGATGACGCAAACCGTGCGTTGATGGGATCAAACATGCAACGTCAAGGTGTGCCTTTGCTTCGTTCGGAAGCTCCGCTCGTTGGTACAGGTGTTGAAGCTGTTGTAGCTAAAGATTCCGGTGCTACCGTTGTTTGTAAAGCTGATGGTATTGTGGATGCTGTTGATGCGAATCGTATTGTTGTTCGCTCGAAGGAAGAACATTCTGCAAATGCCGGTGTTGAAATTTATCGTTTGTCTAAGTTCCGTCGTTCTAACCAAAATACATGTATTAACCAAGTTCCATTGGTAAAAGTTGGCGATGAAGTTAAGATGGGTGATATTTTGGCTGACGGTCAATGTACTGATATGGGTGAATTGGCCTTGGGTAAAAACGTTTTGGTTGCATTTATGCCTTGGAACGGTTTGAACTACGAAGATGCTATCTTGCTTTCTGAAAGAATTTCTCGTGATGACGTATTTACATCACTTCATATTGAGGAATTTGAAGTTATGGCTCGCGATACAAAACTCGGTCAAGAAGAAATTACTCGCGATATTCCAAACGTCGGTGAAGATGCTTTGCGCAACTTGGATGAGGCCGGTATTGTTTATATCGGTGCTGAAGTAAAAGCCGGTGATATCTTGGTTGGTAAGGTTACTCCGAAGGGTGAATCTCCGGTTACTCCTGAAGAAAAATTGCTTAGAGCAATCTTTGGTGAAAAAGCTTCGGATGTTCGTGATACATCTTTGCGTGTTCAGCCTGGTATTGAAGGTATTGTTGTTGATGTTCACGTATTCTCAAGACGTGGTGTTGAAAAAGATGAACGTGCTTTGTCTATTGAACAACAAGAAATTTCTCAACTTGCTAAAGATCGTGATGATGAAATTGCTATTATTCGTCGCAACGTTGAAGCTCGTTTGAAAACAATGCTGTTGGGACAAAAAGTTGTTGATGCTCCTAAGGGAACTATTGCTAAAAATGCAACTGTTTCAGAAAAAGATTTAGAGAGTATTCCATCTTCGCAATGGCGTAAAATTGTTGTTAAAGATGAAGCTGTTATGGCTAATATTGAAGAATTGTTGAACGCTTTTGATCAAAGAGTAGAAAAAGTTCAACAACACTTTGATAATAAAGTTGAAAAAGTTCAACGTGGTGATGATTTGTTGCCCGGCGTTTTGAAGATGGTTAAAGTGTTTATTGCTACAAAACGTAAAATTCAATCAGGTGATAAGATTGCCGGACGTCACGGTAACAAAGGTACTATTTCTCGTGTATTGCCATTGCAAGATATGCCGTATATGGAAGATGGTACACCGGTTGATATCGTTTTGAACCCGTTGGGTGTGCCTTCACGTATGAACGTGGGACAAATCCTTGAAACTCACTTGGGATGGGCTGCTAAGAAGCTCGGACAACAAGTTAATGAGTTGTGGGAACAAGTTAAGGCCGGTGAAAAGAAAGAAACTGAACTTCGTGCAAAATTGAAAGAAGTTTATGGTGAAAAACAGTATAAACGTGAAATCGAGAATATGAGTTCTGAAGATTTGGATCTGATGATCCCGAATCTGAAAAACGGTATTCCGATGGCTACGCCGGTATTTGACGGTGCAACAGGTGATGATATTAATCAGATGTTGTCAATGGCAGGATTGCCTACATCAGGTCAGATTGATTTGTATGATGGTCGTACAGGTGAAAAATTTGATCGTAAAGTTACTGTCGGTATCATTTATATGATTAAACTGCACCATATCGTTGATGAGAAAATGCACGCACGTTCTGTCGGTCCATACTCTTTGGTTACTCAACAACCTTTGGGTGGTAAGGCTCAGTTCGGTGGTCAACGTTTTGGTGAAATGGAAGTTTGGGCTTTGCAGGCTTATGGTGCTGCGTATACCTTGCAAGAAATGTTAACAGTTAAATCTGATGATGTTAACGGTCGTACCAAGGTTTATGAGGCTATCGTAAGAGGCGAGGACACATTCGAATCGGGTATTCCTGAGTCATTTAATGTTTTGACTAAGGAAATTAAGTCTTTGTGTTTGAATGTCGAACTTTTGAACGAAGAAATTTAAGGTAAAGGAGTAAGTTTAATATGAATGATATTGCAAAATATTTTGGTCAGCAAGTGTCTGCTGAAGCTTTTGATCAAATCAAAATTTCAATTGCTTCTCCTGAACAAATTCGTTCTTGGTCTTATGGGGAAGTAAAGAAACCTGAAACTATTAACTATCGTACTTTCAAACCTGAAAGAGATGGTTTATTCTGCGCTCGTATTTTTGGTCCGGTTAAAGATTATGAATGTTTGTGCGGAAAATATAAGAGAATGAAATACCGCGGTATCGTTTGCGAAAAGTGCGGTGTTGAAGTTACCTTATCTAAGGTCAGACGCGAAAGAATGGGGCATATTGAATTAGCGGCTCCGGTGGCTCATATTTGGTTCTTGAAATCATTGCCAAGCCGTATTTCGATGTTGACAGATATTCCGATGAAGGCTTTGGAAAGAGTTTTATATTTTGAAAGCTACATTGTAATTGAACCGGGATTAACACCGTTGGCGGTTAATGAGCTTTTGACTGAAGATCAGTATCAAGAAGCTATTGATGAATATGGTGAAGAAGCTTTTCGCGCAGGTATTGGTGCTGAAGCATTGAAGGAAATATTGGCCGCGATTGATTTGGATGCTGAAAGAGCAACAATCAGAGCTGAGTTGAAAGATAATGTTTCGGAAGCAAAACGTAAGAAGCTTGTTAAACGTTTGAAGATTATCGAATCTTTCTTGGAATCTAATACTAAGCCGGAATGGATGATTTTGGATGTGTTACCGGTAATTCCGCCTGAGTTGCGTCCGTTGGTCCCATTAGATGGCGGTAGATTTGCCACATCGGATTTGAATGATTTGTATCGTCGTGTTATCAATCGTAACAATCGTTTGAAGAGATTGATTGAATTGCATGCTCCGGACATTATTATTCGTAATGAAAAGAGAATGTTGCAAGAATCTGTTGATGCATTGTTTGATAATGGTCGTAGAGCTCGTGCTATTACCGGTACAAATAAACGTCCGTTGAAATCTTTGTCTGATATGCTTAAAGGTAAACAAGGTCGTTTCCGTCAAAACTTACTTGGTAAACGTGTTGACTATTCAGGTCGTTCAGTTATTACCGTCGGTCCGGAATTGAAATTACAACAATGCGGTTTGCCAAAGAAAATGGCTTTGGAATTGTTTAAGCCGTTTGTGTATGCAAAATTGGAACTCTATGGTCATGCTACAACAATTAAAGCTGCTAAGAGAATGGTTGAAAAAGAACGTCCGGAAGTTTGGGATATCTTGGAAGAAGTTATTCGTGAACATCCAGTTTTGTTAAACCGTGCTCCTACATTGCACAGACTTGGTATTCAGGCTTTTGAACCGGTATTGGTAGAAGGTAAAGCTATTCATTTACATCCTCTTGTATGTACAGCTTTTAACGCGGACTTCGATGGTGACCAGATGGCTGTTCACGTACCGTTGTCAATAGAAGCTCAATTAGAAGCTCGTGTATTGATGATGTCTACCAATAACATTTTGTCTCCGGCATCAGGTAAACCGATTATCGTTCCTACTCAAGATATGGTTTTGGGTATTTATTACCTCACATATGAAGCAGAGGGAATGATTGGTGAAGGTATGGTCTTCGCAGACTTTAATGAAGTTCAACTTGCTTTGCATGAAAAAGTTGTTGATCTTCATGCAAAGATTAAATGCCGTATGGAATATGTTGACGATGAGGGCAATGTTAAGTTTGGTTTGGTCGAAACAACACCTGGACGTATTTTGGTGTCAGAAGTTTTGCCGAAAAATAAAGATGTTCCGTTCTCTCTTGTTAACAGATTGATGCGTAAAAAAGAAATCGGTGAAATTATCGATATAATTTATCGTCATTGCGGTCAAAAGGAGACATGTTTATTTGTTGATAAAATAATGGCTCTTGGTTTTAAAAATGCTTGTAAAGCAGGTATTTCTTTCGGTAAAGATGATCTTATTGTGCCGGAAGCTAAGAAGACTTTGATTGCAGAGACAGAAGCTCAGGTTAAAGAGTTTGAAGAACAGTATCAAAACGGTCTTATCACTAAAGGTGAAAAATACAACAAAGTGGTTGATATTTGGGCTGCTTGTACCGATAAGATTGCTGACGAAATGATGAAAAACATTTCAAAAACCGAAAAAGGTTATATCAACTCAGTATATATGATGGCTCACTCCGGTGCGCGTGGTTCGGCAGCTCAAATGCGTCAGTTGGCTGGTATGCGCGGTTTGATGGCAAAACCGTCGGGTGAAATTATTGAACAACCGATTATTTCAAACTTTAAAGAAGGTTTGACGGTGTCAGAATACTTTAATTCTACTCACGGTGCTCGTAAAGGTTTGGCTGATACTGCGTTGAAAACTGCAAACTCAGGTTATTTGACACGTCGTTTGGTTGATGTTGCACAAGATGTTGTTGTAACGGAAACAAACTGTTGTACAGAACGTGGCATTATTGTTCGTCCGGTTGTTGATGGCGGTAATGTTATTGTTTCTATCGGTGAACGTATTTTGGGGCGTACAATTCAAGAGGATATTGTTCATCCGGAAACAGGTGATGTTTTGGTTAAAAAAGGTAAACTCATTGATGAAAATGATGTGGAAGTAGTTGAGGCTGCAGGAGTTGAACAAGCAAAGATACGTTCTGTTTTGACTTGTGAATCTAAACATGGTGTTTGTGCAGCTTGTTATGGTCGCGATTTAGCCAGAGGTACTCCGGTTAATGTCGGTGAAGCTGTCGGTGTTATTGCTGCTCAGTCAATCGGTGAACCAGGTACACAGTTAACCATGAGAACATTCCATATCGGTGGTGCCGCTCAAAAGGGTGCTGAACAAGCATCTGTTGAAGTTCCGTTTGCCGGTGTTATGAAATTGGATAATGGACATATTGTTGTTAACTCTGAAGGTAATGGTTTGGTTCTTTCTCGTAATTGTGAAATCGTTATTGTTGATGCACAGGGACGTGAAAAATCTCGTCATAATATACCTTATGGTACCAAGTTATTGGTTGCAGAAGGAGATAAGGTTAAGAAAGGACAAAAAGTTGCTGAATGGGATCCGTTTACAGTTCCTGTTATTACTGAAAAAGCCGGTAAGGTAGAGCTTGTTGATCTTATCAATAATATCTCGGTAAAAGAAGTAACGGATGAAACAACAGGTATTGTTTCTAAAACGGTTATTGATTGGCGTTCAAATTCGTCAAGTGCAGGCTTGAAACCAAGCATTATCTTAAAAGATGCTAAAGGTAAGCAAGTTACTTTTGATAATGGTAAAGAAGTTCGTTACTATATGTCTGCAGATGCTATTTTATCGGTTGATAATGGCGTAGAAGTTAAAGTTGGTGATGTTATTGCAAGAATTCCACGCGAATCTTCTAAAACAAAAGATATTACCGGTGGTTTGCCGAGAGTTGCTGAGTTGTTTGAGGCCAGAAGACCTAAGGATCCGGCAATTATTTCAGATATTGACGGGCAAGTTGAATTTGGTAAGGATTACAAAGCTAAACAACGTATTACAGTTGTTCCGGATAAAGGAAATCCTGTCGAATATTTGATACCTAAAGGACGCCATTTGGTAGTTCAAGATGGAGATATTGTTAAGAAGGGTGATGCCCTTGTTGACGGTACACCTGCTCCTCATGATATTTTGCGTGTCTTGGGTGTTGAAAAATTGGCTGAATACTTGGTTAAAGAAGTTCAAGATGTATATCGTTTACAAGGTGTTAAAATCAACGACAAGCACATTGAGGTTATTGTATCTCAGATGTTGCGTAAAGTTGAGATTACTAATCCCGGGGATACTACATTCTTGGTCGGAGAACAAGTTGATGCTGATGAATTTATGCAAAAGAATGCTAAGATTTTGGAAGCAGGTGAAACACCGGCTGAAGCAGATCCTGTTCTTTTGGGTATTACTAAAGCAAGCTTGCAGACCAAGTCATTCATCTCAGCAGCATCATTCCAAGAGACAACTCGTGTCTTGACAGAGGCGGCTGTTGAAGGAAAGGTTGATGATCTTCGCGGTTTGAAAGAAAATGTTATTGTCGGACGCTTGATTCCTGCCGGTACGGGTACCGTACTTCGTGCATTGAAGAAAGTTGCTGCTCAAAATGACAAAGAAATTCAAGCTTTGAAAGAAGAGCAAATGCAGGCAGCTCAGATTGAGAATTCTTCTGAAGAATAGATTAATAAGAGTTGAGAAAAAGAAGGGAGTACGATGAAAATCGTCTCCCTTTTTTTGAGGGAATTAAAAAAAATTTCGGTTGCTTTTTTTTAATTAAGTTGTGTATTATGAGTGCATTGAATTAATTATGAAGAAATAACTTAAAAATTATAGCCTATGGTAAAAGAGATTTTGATGCTGTCGATAATCGTAGTGTTGTTGATAGTTTGTTTGTGCCTTTGGGTGCAAAATAAAAAGTTAAAGAAAAAACTTCACATGTATCGTCAAGAACATAGAGCGATGTTTGGGACTTATAATATTTAGTATTTATGTGTAAATATTTGATATCTATGGTACTTATGTTAATCCTGGCCGGTCTTGTTTTTTTGCTGAAAAAAATGTGCAAAAAACTTCGAAAGGCTATGGGCGGAAGAAGTTTGGAAGGCATCCTTTATGGGCAATATGATGATATTGTTTATATTAAAGATTATGACTTAGAAGCCAGAAACCGTCGGAAAAAATAATCCGGCGGTTTCCGCTTTTTGAATGTCAGAACTCTTGAAATAAAATAAAAACATACTAATATGATTTTTGCGAGCGGGAGATTAAAAGTTGTTCGATTTAAAGTCAGGTTTGGAAAATTTAAAAACATATATAAAAATTGCTCCGGAGAAACCCGGAGTGTATCGAATGATAGATGCTTTTGGTACGGTTTTATATGTCGGAAAAGCTAAAAATATTAAGAAACGTATTACTTCATATTCTCATTTAGATAAATTGCCTAAACGTCTTCAACAGATGGTTGCTCAAATAGATAAAATGGAATTTATTGTGGTGGAAAATGAAGCCAGAGCTTTGTTGGTAGAAAATGAGCTTATTAAACAGTTTTCACCTAAATATAATATCTTATTGAAAGATGACAAAACGTTTCCGCATTTGATGATAAATATTGAAGATGAGTATCCGCGTCTTTCAAAATATAGAGGGATAAGAAAGGATAAAAACAAATATTTCGGTCCATTTGCCAGTGTCGCGGCAGTTAATGCGGTGGTTGATATTTTGCAAAAAGTTTTTTTGCTGCGTAGTTGTCGAGATGCTGTATTTAAAAATCGTCAAAGACCGTGTTTATTATACCAGATAAAAAGATGTTCAGCGCCTTGTGTAGGAAAAATAGGTGTAGATGATTATAAAAAATTGGTAAAAAAAGCCATTGATTTTTTAGAAGGAAAAAATGCGGATATTCAAAAAGAATTATCTGTAGCGATGGAAGAAGCCAGTTCGAAGCTTGATTTTGAAACGGCAATGGTTTTGCGAGATAGGATTAGAGCGTTGAGTAGTATTCAGTCTCGTCATAATGTTGAATATGCAGGATTAAAAAGCGCTGATATAATCGGAATTGCAGAAATTAATAATGTTTATGCAGTTGAAATATTTTTTATTCGTTCGGGGCAAAATTGCGGTAATTCGGTTTATTTTCCGAAACAAACAGAAGGTGCGGACAAAAAGGAAGTATTAGAAGCATTTTTAGGAGAGTTTTATACTCATCATCAACCGGCAAAAGAAATTATAATTGTTGAAGAAATTGATGTTGATTTTTGGCAGGATGCTTTGATGGCAAAGATGGTATTTCCCAAAAGCGGAAATAAACTTAAGCTTATTAAATTTGCTGAGCAAAATGCCGAGGATGCTATTCGTCGCAAAATAGCTTTAGATGCATCTGTAAAAAATAATTTAAATGAATTTTTGAAGGTGTTTTCTTTATCAAAAATTCCTCATAGAATCGAGGTTTATGACAATTCTCATATTCAAGGAAGTTATGCTATCGGAGCAATGATTGTTGCTACGCCGGATGGTTTTGATAAAAAAAATTATAGAACATTTAATATAAAATATACTGAAAATACTCATGATGATTTTGCGATGATGAAAGAGGTCTTATTGCGGCGTTTTGATAAAATGACAATAGAAAATAAGCCTGATGTTATATTGATAGACGGAGGGCGTGGACAATTAAATGCTGTATATGATGCGTTGAAAGATTATGATCTTAGAGGTATTGATATAATAGCAATATCAAAAGGCCCGGACAGAAATGCCGGTCGAGAATTTTATCATATGAAAGATAAAGATAGTTTTGAGTTAGAATATCAATCTCCACTGGCTTTTTATTTGCAAAATTTGCGTGATGAGGCTCATAGATTTGCAATAGGAACTCATCGAAAAAAACGCTCTAAATCAATTAGAAAATCAAAAATTGATGAGATAGAGGGAATAGGAGCTAAAAAAAAGGCGGATTTGTTGAGGCATTTTGGTTCTGTTGAAGATGTTGCAGAGGCTACATTAGATGATTTGCAAAAAGTTGATGGAATTAGTAAAAAAACGGCGGAAAAAATTTATAGCTACTTCCATTATTAAAAATAATATTTATACTGATGTGTAAAGTTAACTTTTTTGGGATATAAGAACATGTATAATCTTCCTAACATTTTGACTATTTCTCGAATTGTAGTCATTCCGGCAATTTTTTTGTCGGTTTATATAACCTCTATGTGGTGGGCAGTAGTGGCCGCGATTTTGTTTATTGTTGCATCTATTACCGATTATTTTGATGGTTATCTTGCCAGAGCAAGAGGAGAAACATCTGCTTTGGGGCGTTTGTTAGATCCTATAGCGGATAAATTATTGGTTACTTCTGCTTTGGTTGTGTTGTTGGCTAAGCCTGATATGGTTGTTACAAAGTTGAGCTTTATACCTGTTATTGTTATTTTATGCCGAGAGATTTTGGTTTCGGGGTTGCGTGAATTTTTACGAGAGGTAAATGTTGGGATGCCTGTGACCAGATTAGCCAAATGGAAAACGGGTTTTCAGATGACGGCTTTGTCGATGATGCTTTTGAAGGGTGTTTGGCTTTGGGGCGGAATAGGTGAAATTTTGCTGTGGATTGCCGGTGTTCTTACTTTTATTACCGGATATCAATATTTTCAAAAAAGTTTGGATTATATTTGCGAAACGGAAAAGTGTGCAAAGATTCCTGCGATGCCCAAAATTAAAATGGCTAAGTCAGCTATTATGAAAAAAGTGACGTCATCTAAGAAAAAAACAAAAATTGCGAAGAAAACAGCTTCTGCTAAAAAAGCAAAGAAAAAGTCTGATTAATGTTGGATATGTTTGCTTATGGAACAAGATCTAAAACATATTTTGGTTGTTGATGATGACACTCGTTTACGAGGTTTGTTGCAGAGATTTTTGCGAGAAAATCATTTTTTGGTATCTACGGCAAAAGATGCTGAAGAAGCCAGAGTGATGTTACAACAATATAAATTTAATTTATTGATTGTTGATGTTATGATGCCAAAGGAGAATGGCTTTGAGTTTTTGTCTCGGTTGCGTCAAGAAAATGGTGTGCCGGTTATTATGCTTACGGCTATGGGGGATGTCGAAGATAGAATTATCGGGTTGGAAACAGGTGCTGATGATTATATGGCAAAGCCCTTTGAACCGAAGGAATTGTTGTTGAGAATTGGTAGTATATTGAAACGAACTCCAATTCAGAAAAAAGAGAATTTGAAGCTTGATTTGGGTTTGTGTGTTTTTGATATGCAAACTAAAGAATTGGTTTCGAAGCAGGGACAGTTAATGCATATTACTCCGGTTGAACAAAGTTTATTAGCAATATTGGGTGGAAAATCAGGGCAGGTTTTTTCTCGCGAAAGGTTATCTGAAATATTGGGTGCCGGTCAATCGCCCAGATCTATTGATGTTCAAATTACGCGCTTGAGAAAGAAAATTGAAAAGGATTCCAAAAATCCTCGCTATTTACAAACTTTGCGAGGTAAAGGATATATGTTGTTGTCTGATTAAAAAGGAATTTTGATGCGGATTAAATTGCCTAAAAAATGGGAAAGAAGATTGCAGTTTTGGCGCCATAAGTTGTTGCCGAGAACGTTGTTTTTTAGAACAATGTTGCTTATTTTTGTGCCGTTGATTGTTGTTCAAGTTGTGTCTGTTGTGGTGTTTTTTGACGGAAGTTGGAGCCGTATGGGACGGCGTTTGTCTGATGGATTGGTTGATGACATTAATGTATTGATAAACCTTAAAGAGCAGGGAATGCCGGTTGATGCTCTTGAAGCTTTGGCTTCAGACAGTTTTGATATCAGATTTAGTTATTATGACAAAACAAGTAAAAATGATTTTGAAAAGAAAATAAAACCTAATCCGATGGTGGTTGCTTATTTGGAAGAAGCGTTAACCAGAGTTTTTCCCGATGATAAGTGGGGAATATTAATAGACGATAAAAGAGGAACAAAAAATAATTTGGTTATTTGGGTAGAACGTTCGGGGGGTGTTTATCAGATTGAGTGTCCAAAGAAAAAAATATTTTCTTCATCGATTTTTATGTTTGTAGTTTGGATGGTCGCTACATCAGTTTTGTTGTTTTTGGTTTCGGTGTTGTTTTTGAGGATTCAAGTCAGAGCTATTGCTGATTTAGCACAAACGGCAGAAAATTTTGGAAAAGGGATTGATGATGATGGTTTCAAACCGTATGGGTCGTCAGAGGTAAGAAAAGCCGGAACGGCGTTTATTGAAATGAAGGAGAGAATTCTGCGTCAGATTATGGAACGTACACAGATGTTGGCAGGAATTTCTCATGATTTAAGGACGCCTTTGACACGTATGAAACTTATGGTTACAATGATGGATGATTATGCTGATAAGCAAGATTTTTTATCGGATATTGATGAAATGGAAAAAATGCTTAACGGATATTTGGCATTTGTCAGAGGCGAAGGAGAAGAACAAGCATCTGATGTTGATGTTAAAAGTTTGATAGGAGGGATTGTAGGAAGGTTTGTCAGTAAGAAAATTAGAATTAAGTTATTTGATGATGGCGAAGATAAAAAAATTGTAGCAAAAGAGCAAGCTTTGCGAAGAGCAATTACGAATATAATCGGAAATGCCAGCAGATATGGGAAAAAAATAGAGGTTTCGTTAAAGAAAACGAGTAAGAGTATAAATATTATTGTTGATGATAATGGACCGGGAATTCCTGAAGATAAGCGAGAAGAAGTATTTAGAGCCTTTTACAGGTTAGAGAATTCAAGAAATAAAGAAACCGGAGGAATAGGGCTTGGTTTGGCGATTACAAAGGATATTATAACGGCACATGGTGGAAAAATAACTCTGGAAGACAGTAATTTGGGTGGTTTAAGAGTGTTGGTAGAGTTGCCCTTTTAATAAAAAAGGATTGTTGTAAATGGAAAATAAAACAGATACAGATATTGAAGATATAGATTTGAGTGAATTTAATTTTGATAACTTACCTGAATTTGAGGCAGAGCAAGATGGTGCTTCTGTTTTTGATGATTTATCTGTAGTGGATGAGCAAGAGAAGGATGATGTAGATACATCTTCGGTTGTTGATGAACAACTTTTTTCAGATGTGATGCCAGATGAAAGTGTGGTGAATGATGACAGAAAAGAGCCTTTTTTTGAGAAAGCAAGTGTTTCAGATGAAATAACTGATTTCCAAGAGGGGGTGTCGGATGAATATGTCGTTGAAAATGTTAGTGCTTTTTCTGAGGAGACAGCGGATAATGCATTGAATGAAGATGATGTGTTTGAAAATGAAGCTGATATTAAGGAATTTTCGGAAGAAGTTTCGTTTGATGATAATTCAGATAATATGGGATTATCCGATAAAGATAATTATGGTTTAGTTGATGATATCACAGAAGATGTTGCAGATGATGTTTTGGCAAAAAATGATGAATTTAGCTTGATGCGTAATGAAACTGTTGAAAGAGAAGGTTTTGCTTTTGCTGATATTGAGGAAAATGAAACAGCCGAAGAAGAGATGTTTGTTGATGAAATAGTTTCTGGTGATGCAGTAGATGAAGTTACTGATAAGAGTGAGGATGATTTTGTTGTTGCTGATGAAATAGCACATGATGATTATTTTGCTGAAGAGGAAAAATACAGTAATGCGGAAGAAGAAAGATTTGGGAATAATGATGTTGGTTATAATTATCTCGATGATTATTCTCCGTTAGCTACGATAAAAAAAACAGGTAATTATGGCTTTTTGCATTGGTATAGCGGAGGAGCTGAAGATGCTTTTTTTGAGTTTGGAAGAGATTCTGAAAGCGGCAGTTTTGATGCTAATGAAGAATGCAAGGCTATACATGTTAATGTCGGATATGATACGTACGGATGGGAAGTTCAATTTTCTGATGGTGTTGTTATGAATTTGCGTGATGTCAGAGAATATCAAATTAGAAATGGTCGACTTCCGAGTTCTGATGGTCGTATCGTTTATGGACAAACATCTTTAATGTTTTCCGGTGTTGAAAGAATAGTTGTTTATGAGCGAGTCAGATATTTTTCTTATGGAGTATAAATCAAGTACAGTTGTGTTTGTTTTTATTTAGTTATAGAAAAACTTGATAATTAAACAGCGATATATTTGATATATCGCTGTTTTTGCAAGTGAGAATTGTTTATTAAACTAGTGCATTGCCATTGCAATCTTTATATCCACCAAATAAAATCAAAAGAAAATCAATAGAAACACCAATTCCCATTAATCCAAACGTACAAAGATAAAGAATACCAAGCACATTATCGCCAGTATAAAAACGATGAGCACCTAACCAACCTAAAAATAAACAATATAAAAGGGACGTTGTTTTAGAATATCGGTTTATATTGTTACTGTTTCCACTTGAATTAGCCAATGCAGCGGCTGCAGAATTTTGGATTACAATTTGTGGCATTGTTGGTATTGATGAAGAACCACTATTTAAAATATCCTTTTTAGATTTTTCAAATTCTTCTTGTGATAAAATGCCTTTTTCTTTCAGTTCATTTAGTTTTTCGATTTGTTCTAATTTATTAGTTTCCATAAGTTCAAACTCCATATATATTAAAATTAAGACCACCAAAAATTAAAGGTGGTCAGGGAGTTGAACAATCATATTTCATAAAATGATCCTTATGGTCTTTAAAACCATATTGTCAAGAGATAGCATGGTTTTTGAACATACACCACAAGCTCCCCGACCTTAAAGTCAGGGTTGATGTGGCTTTTATTTAAAACCAAAGCCTAACGGTTTCATCATACCGTATGAAATAAGAGCTGTTCAAGGCTCTGCACCTTTTTTTGGTACAAAGTTACGCTATCAAATAAAAAATTGAAATGCAATAAAAAAATGGTGAATGTTTGATTCACCATTAAACGCAAAGATTTGATTGAATGTTATTTCTTTTCAATAGGAAATACTTGTACCCCGCTAGCATAGCCGGCTGTTTGTTCGTTGGTATTTACAGCGTTTGAACCGGCAAATGTTTGTTTGGGTGCGTTTTTAGGAGCGCGTAATGCCGGTGATAACGGATAAGCGTTTTTGGGCAATCTTAATAACATATAGCCATTACCACCACCAAATGCCGGTCCGGAAAATCCTATTGAATAATAACCGCCGATGTATCCGTAATCTAAATCAATATAGTCAATTGCGAAAACTGTTTTTACATTTGTAACGCCGATTGTTGTCATCTTGCAATTGTAGCCGGGATCTTCCAAAATAACGTGATTTACTTGACGTGCAAATAATAAAGATTGAGCAGGTGTGCATTCGGCAACTTGTCCGCCAAAGGTTATATTGTAATTCATGATTATATTGAGCGAATTACCTTGTTTCCCTGTTATAACATCAGTTATTTTGGTATGGTCAATATATGCATTGGTTGGAACCACGCCAACAGTAATAGGAAGTGTTATGTAGTTCTCAAGACAGGTATGTGTATTAGGATCGGCCTGACAAATGAGAAGCTTTTGGTAGTTATTGTTGTCGAATAATTGAAACAGGGAGTTGTAGATGTATTCACGCGACATGGATAATTTTGCCGGAGCGCATTGATGCGAGCGACAAACAACAATGGATGACGGTTGTTTGATTAACGGAACATTGCTTTCATAATGCTGATATCCCGTGGGTGCAGTCTCCGGAGTGTTCCAGTTGCCACTAAATATGTCTTGCGCAGTGTGGTTTCGCATAAATTCACAACCACAAAGAGCAAAAATAGTTGTTAAGACTGAAAGTGTATGAAATATTTTGCGTGACATTTTAGTACCCTATTTATATAAATATAGCATATACTAAGACAGCAGAGAAGAAATACAAAGCTTTTTTTTGCGGTTATTCTATAGTTTTTTTGAGATAATATCTGTTTATTCAGTAAATAAGGTTGTGAAATAATGAAAAGGAAAATTTTTTATGTGTTAGAGATTTTGATTGTAGTGGTCGGTTTTGTTATGATGGAAGTGTCTTTTGCATCCGGCGAGTATAAGGTGGTTGATGGAGACAGCTTAGAAAAGGGTGATATAAGAATCCGCCTTAATGATATTGATGCGCCGGAGTTGTACCAAAATTGTTATGATAAAAGTAATCGTGAATATGAATGTGGTAAGGTTGCTAAAGATTATTTACAAAAGATGTCTTCAAAGATTGTTGATTGTGTGTTTTTAGGAAAAGATAAATATGAGCGCTCATTGATGGAATGTTATTTGGAAAACGGACGAAGTGTTAATAGTGAGATGGTTTTGCATGGTTGGGCTGTTTCTTATGGTGAAAGATATAAAGATGAAGAGTTAAAGGCTAAAAATAATGCAACAGGTATATGGCAAGGACGATTTATGAGGCCGGAATTGTTTAGAGCTTTGCAGAAAAGCCGAGAAAACCTTAATAAAAATAAAAAAATGTAGAGAATCTTGTTGACAGCCGAAAAAACTTATGTATATTGCAAAGCAACGTTTTATGTTTTTAAATATAAAGGTGAAAAAAATGTATGCAGTAATTAAAACTGGCGGAAAACAATACCGCGTTACATCCGGTGATGTTGTTAAAATTGAAAAAATAGCCGGAGAAGAAGGTAAAGAAGTTGTTTTTAACGAAGTTTTGGCTTTAGGTGATACAATTGGTACTCCTCTTGTGTCGGGCGCTTCGGTTAAAGCTTTGGTGTTAAAGCAAACCAGAGATGCTAAAGTTATTATCTTCAAAAAGAAGAGAAGACAAAATTATCGTCGTAAAAACGGCCATAGACAAGATATTACATTAGTTAAAATTACTGATGTAATCGGTAAGTAAGAAGGAGATTTATAATGGCTCATAAGAAATCAGGTGGTAGCTCCAATAACGGACGCGACTCTATCGGTCGCCGTTTGGGTTTGAAAAAATCAGGCGGTCAGGCTGTTATTCCGGGAAACATTATCGTTCGCCAACGTGGTACACAATACCACCCAGGTGCAAATGTTGGTATGGGTAAAGATCATACTATCTTTGCTGTTAGCGAAGGTAAGGTTGTGTTCTCTAAAAAAGCAGGCAACAAAACAGTTGTTTCTGTTGTTGCAGAATAAGCTTTTGAGAATTAACAGTTTAAGTGTTTTTGAAGGGGTTGCTGTAGCATCCCCTTTACTTTTCTGAAAAATGAAGTATTTTATTTTCTAATAGATAATAGCGAAAAGGCAAGGGTAATGAAATTTTTGGATCAAGCTAAGATTTTTATTCAGTCAGGAGACGGTGGAGCCGGTTGTGTGTCTTTTCGTCGAGAAAAGTATATTGAATTTGGTGGGCCTAACGGAGGTGATGGCGGTAAAGGCGGTAGTGTGTGGATTGAGGCTGTGCCGAATCTTAATACGCTGATTGATTTTCGTTATCATCAACACTTTAAAGCTCAAAAAGGTCGTAACGGAATGGGATCTGATAAAACCGGGCCTAAAGGAGAGGATATTGTTATTAAAGTCCCCGTCGGAACGGAAATCCTTGCAGATGATCAAGAAACGCTCATTGTTGATATGATTGAACCTGGGCAAAAATTTTTGATTGCGAAGGGCGGTGATGGTGGAAGAGGTAATGCTCAGTTTAAGTCATCAACGAATCAGGCTCCGAGATATGCAGAACCTGGGTGGCCAGGACAAGAAATGTGGATTTGGTTGCGTTTGAAGGTTATTGCAGATGTAGGTTTGTTGGGAATGCCAAATGCCGGTAAGTCTACTTTTTTATCTGTAGTTACAAAAGCCAGACCAAAGATTGCTGATTATCCTTTTACGACAATTCATCCTAATTTGGGAGTCGCTTGGGTTGATAATTATGAGATGGTTATTGCCGATATTCCAGGGCTTATTGAAGGGGCAAGCGAAGGAATCGGGTTGGGTGACAGATTTTTGAAGCATATAGAAAGATGTTTTGCGCTTCTTCATTTGGTTGATGCAACTTCTGATGATGTGGTTACAACATATAAAAGTATCAGAAAAGAGCTTGAACTTTATGATGAAAAATTGGCTCAAAAGCCGGAAGTGGTGGCATTGAATAAAATTGATGCACTTGACGATAAAGAAGTTGCCAAAAAACAAAAAGAGTTGGAAAAAGTAATAGGTAAAAAAGTTTTTGCGATTTCGGCAATTGCTAAAAAGGGTGTGTTTGATTGTTTGTTAGAGGTTAATAAATATATTACTCGGGATCGAAGACGTAAAGAAGACGAAGTGGTTGAAGAACAAATTGTTGTTGCTGAAAAACCTTGGTCGCCGTTATAATTAGAAGGAGAACTATAAAGTGGCAGGAAAAATAAAAAATAAAAAGAATGATGCTAAAAGCATTTTAGATATTGTTAAAACATCGTTGGATGATGGAAAAGCTGAAGATATTGCGGTGATTGATTTAGAGGGAAAATCTTCGATAGCTAATTATATGGTGGTAGCTAGCGGTAATTCGAATCGTCATGTTGCATCATTAGCAGAAAATTTGCAAATAAAATTAAAAGAAAACGGATGTCAATCTGTGGCAGAGGGATTAGAAAAAGCGGATTGGGTATTGATTGATGCTTATGATGTTATTGTTCATATTTTTAGACCGGAAGTTAGAGAATTTTATAGTATAGAAAAAATGTGGTCGATGGGAATAAAAACGCGTAAATAAAGAGATTAGCCCCTCACTAGATGAATAGTTGAGGGGCTTTGCTTAATATTCGCAAGGTAGTTGCCTTGGAGCCTTCGCATGAACACAGTAGTATTCACCGTCAAGATCTTGTCGTTCTTCTCTATAGTCCAATGCAATAACCTTTTTGCCTGTCCATTTACAGAGATAGAAAGTGTTATGTCCTTGGTATAACCTGAAATATTTTTCGGTTATGATTTTCAGACTGTCTGTTCGTGCGAAAACGATTTCATTTTTGCCGATCAAGGAATAAAAAATTCCCGATGGGCGTTTAACAGCAAAAGCAGTTCCTTTGTTGCAACCATTATCACCAATTATGTTGATGAGGCAGATGTTTTTTGTTCTTACTTTTCTTAAATCTGCATCTTTGAAATATTTTTTCAAAGTTTCCAGAAAAATAAATGGTGTCGTTGTTACTTCACTACATTTTGCTATGACTGTTCCGTTTTTAATTTGTGAGAACATGTCAATTTCTTGTTGGGTTTTGACCTTTCCGGTTAAGATATCCCAAATTCTTATGTGTTTCATAATTATTTGTTTTTTAGATTTGTATCTATGGATAAAAATAGACAAAAAACACGTTATTGTCAATCTGTTTTATTCGCGATGGTAGGGGTGGCCGGATATTATAGTTTGAATGCGATATATTTGTTCAGACAAAACAGCGCGCATAAGCATATGTGGTAGAGTTAGTTTGCCGAATGATAAAATTAAATCAGCTTTGTCACGAGTTGATTGAAGGTGTCCGTCAGCTCCGCCTATAAGAAAACAAATTTCAGAGCATCCGTTTAGTTGCCAGTTGGCAATCTTGGCGGCAAGTTCTGTTGATTTGAGGTTTAGGCCTCTTTCATCAAGGACAACTACTTTAGCGCCTGTTGGTATTGATGACGATAAAAATTCTGCCTCGTCTTTTTGAGTGGAATTGTCTTTTTCCTTAATAATTATTTGCCAAGATGAACGTTTGGCATATTCTTCAATTATGGCGGCTTCCGGTGAATTTTTTTTACACTTACCTATAGCTAGAATAGTTATTTTCATTTGTATACCACCATGTTAAAGACGTTCTGGAGGAAAAATAGGGATATATAGCAGATTAGGGCAGATATAACAGGAGCTAGAACCCAGCTTATTGCAATTTTTCCTAATATGCTCCAATTCAGGGAACGGCCGCCTTTAGCTATCCCAATTCCTATTACGGCCCCTACAACGGCTTGTGTACTTGAGACGGGAACCAAGGGTATTGTGGGTAAATTATGATTTTCAAGAAAGTTGTATAAATCTTGTGATGAAAAAAGAAATAATACTAAAGCTTGGGCTATAACCACGACAAAAGCCATCAGGGGAGACATTTTCATTATACCGTTTCCGATAGTATGAATTACCTTATGAGAGTAAGTGAAAATGCCAACTGATATGGCGATTGCCCCAAGCAAAAACAGTATTTGTGCTTTGTTTAAAATTAATCCGAACGGAAGTTCCAGTTGCGATAAAGGGCTGGATGAAACAAAAACCCCCATAACATTGGCAATATTGTTTGCTCCCAGTGCATATGCACCAAATGCTCCGGCCAAAATAAGACCTATGCGAGTGTATTGGTCTCTTCTGATTAAGTGCATACATGATTTGCGGCAATATAATTGGATTAGAGAGTATAGGATTATTGATATTATGCCAGCGAGAATCGGACATATAACCCATGTTCCGACGATTTGAGTGAGAGTATTTATATCTGTCGGGTATCCGGAATAAAAGTTCCAACCGATAATTGCTCCAACAATAGCTTGAGATGTGGATACAGGCATGGAAATTTTGACAGACCAAGATATAGCAATCGCAGAAGCTAAAGCGGCCATAAATGATCCGGGTAGTGTGTTAATTGCCCCCAGTTTTCCGAGTGTTGCAGCGCCTCCGGCTCCGGCATAAACAGCGCCAATAATTATGAAAACAGATCCGATTATGGCGGCAGTTTTAAAACGAATCATTTTTGTAGCAACGGCTGTTCCGAAAATATTAGAAGCATCGCTGGCGCCTAGTGACCATCCAAGAAATAAGCCAGAGCTTATGTAAAACAGAAATAGCAGATCCATTAAATATCTCTCTTAACGGCAAAAATTAAAAGTTGATCAATAAAATCTTCGGCTTCATCAGCAATGTCTGCTATACCATTTACAAAATAGCGTAATTGAAGTTTTTCGGCAAGAGGTTTAGATGAGGCAAAAATTTCTTCCAACAGTTTGCGAGAACATACATCCGATTCATGTTCAATAAAATAGACTTTTTGAGAGTAATCGCGAACGGTTGTTAAATCTCTGAAAAAGGCTCGCGATGCTTTGCACATATTTTCGGCGCAATCAGAACTCAACTTGCCAAGCTCATTGAATGAGCTTTTATATTCTTCCGGAATTTTGGGACATTCTGCGTAAAACATATATACTATCTCATCAAGTTTGTTGATTACTTTATCAAGATTTTCAACTAATTTTAAAACATCGGCACGCAAATCGGGAATCAGGTTATGCGAGTAAAGTTTGCTTTCAATATTGCGGCGAAGCTTGTCGGCATCGTGTTCAATCTTTTTTATTTGTTTGGAATATTTCTTAAATTCTTCGCATTTTTGTTCTTTAAGATAGGTTTTTATTGCTTTACTAAAGGTTAAAGAGGCATCTATAAGTTTATCATGAAACGAATCTATTTCGTTTTCGAGAGCTTTAGTTTTTGACAATAATGAAATATGTATATTGAACATTTTATATCCTATAGTTATTTTTTTTGCTGATAGGTTTATTTATGAACTATATTTCTTATATTATCAATAAGATTTATTTTTATCTTGTAAAAATATTTTGATTGATTAATATAATGGTGTTTTTTAAAAATATTATAATATTTATAAGGAAGAGAAAATGAGTAAAATTAATGCTGTTTATGTATCTTTGGCAGCTTTAGTCGTAGCAGTAGCGGCTTTGGTTATGTCATTGGTAAATTGCAAAGGTGGTGCTGAAGTTAGTGTTGAAAAAGCTTTGATGGAAAAACCGGAAATCGTTTTCAATGCAATGCAAGCATATGATGCAAAACAAAGAGAAGAAGCTATGAAGGCTGTTGAAGCAAATATCAAAGCAAGTGCTGAAGAATTGTATAATCGCGCCGGTGATGGGGTTATTGCTAATCCGGAAGGTAAGCTTGTTTTGGTTGAATTCTTTGATTTTTCTTGCGGATATTGCCACAAAATTTATCCGGCTTTGAAAGAAGTTGCAGCTAAGAATCCGGATGTTAAAATTGTTGCTAAGCCGATGGCTTTCTTGTCTCCGGCTTCTAAATATGCTGCTGAGGCTGCTTTAGCTGCTGCAGAACAAGGTAAATTTGCTGAAGTTTATGCCGGTTTGTTTGAAGCTGACGGCAGACTTAACGAAGGTAAAATTGATGAAATCGTTGCTGCGACAGGTGTTGATATGGCAAAATTGAAAGAAGATATGAAGTCAGCAAAAGTTCAAGAAACATTGAATGCTGTTACTGAATTAGCCGGCAAAATTCAAGTTGGCGGTGTACCGACATTGGTATTCAATAACAAAATTTTGCAAACACTTGATGCAAATGTTATTCAAGAAGCTATTGATGCAGCAAAATAATTTTGCTTGAGTCTTTAGAGAAAAAAGCTGTTCTGAAAAGGACAGCTTTTTTTGTTGGAATGAATTGAACAAAAGCTTGTGTTTTGAGAATTAAAAAACTATATATATTTAAAGTTATAAATTTTTATTAGGATAACGATATTATGGGAATGGGAAAAAGTTTTTTAATTTGGCTTGGTGTTTTTGTTGCATTATCATTGATAACAAGTGTTGTCGGTGGTGGAGTTGCAAAAACAGGTGCCGAAAAATTGGCGTTTTCTGATTTTATGGATAAAGTTGAAAATAAACAAATTTCAGAAGTTACAATAAGTGGTGCAAGTATTAATGGTACAGCTACTAACGGAACAAAATTTTATACATATGCTCCGTATGATCCGACAATGGTTGAAAACTTGCGTAAGAATGATGTTAAAGTAACGGCTGCTCCGGAAGATACAACCGGAGATAATTTGTGGGGAATGTTTATTTCGTGGTTTCCGATGTTGTTGCTTATTGGTGTTTGGGTGTTTTTTATGCGTCAAGCAAATGCCGGAAATAATAAGGCAATGAGCTTTGGAAAGTCTCGTGCAAGATTGATTGAAAATACCAAAAAAATTACTTTTGCAGATGTTGCCGGTGCTGATGAAGCTAAACAAGAGTTGGAAGAAGTTATCGACTTTTTGAAAGATCCAATGAAGTTTCAAAGACTGGGCGGTAAGATACCGAAAGGTGTTTTGATGGTGGGACCTCCGGGAACAGGTAAAACATTACTGGCAAAAGCTGTTGCCGGCGAAGCTGATGTACCATTTTTTTCGATTTCCGGTTCAGATTTTGTTGAAATGTTTGTCGGTGTTGGTGCATCGCGTGTTAGGGATATGTTTGCACAAGCCAAAAAAAATGCTCCGTGTTTGCTTTTTATTGACGAGATAGATGCTGTCGGACGTCATCGTGGAGCGGGTCTTGGCGGTGGAAATGATGAACGTGAACAGACTTTGAATCAGCTATTGGTTGAAATGGATGGTTTTGAAGAAAAAGAAAATGTTATTTTGATTGCAGCAACCAACAGACCCGATGTTTTGGATCCGGCATTGTTGCGTCCCGGACGTTTTGATAGGCAGGTTACTGTTACGAATCCGGATAAGAAAGGACGTGAAGAAATTTTGAAAGTTCACGTTAAAAAGGTTCCATTGGCTAAAGATGTAAACTTGTCGGTTATTGCGCGAGGGACTCCGGGGTTTTCGGGTGCTGATTTAGCCAATTTGGTAAATGAAGCTGCGTTGTTGGCTGCCAGAAAAAATAAGACAAAGGTAACATCAAAAGATTTTGATGAAGCCAAAGATAAGGTTTTGATGGGGGCAGAGCGTAAGTCTATGGCTATGGATGATAATGAGAAAAAGCTGACGGCGTATCATGAGGCCGGACATGCAATTTGTTCATTGTTTGTAGAAGAAACAGATCCTATTCATAAGGCAACCATTATTCCGCGTGGACGTGCTTTGGGTATGGTACAGCAGTTGCCGGAAAAAGATCAATATTCATATTCTAAGACTAAGATGCTTTCTCGGTTGATTATAATGATGGGAGGACGTGTTGCCGAGGAGTTAAAATTCGGTTCGAAAAAAATTACTTCGGGTGCGTCATCGGATATTGCGGCAGCAACGAATTTGGCTCGTTCTATGGTTACGGAATGGGGAATGAGCGAGAAACTCGGTCCTGTTTTGTATGCCGAAAATACGGGAGAAGTATTTTTAGGAAAATCGGTAACTCAGAGTAAAAATATGAGTGAAGAAACAGCCAAATTGGTTGATGCTGAAATAAAATCGTTGGTTGTTGGCGGTTATGAAGGAGCTAAAAAGCTTTTGCAAGAACATAAAGAAGACTGGGAAAAGCTTTCAGAGGCGTTGATGGAATATGAAACATTGACCGGTGAAGAAATTAAGGATTTACTTGCCGGAAAAGAGATTAGCAAATCAGGAGATGCTCCTGTGGCTGAAGAAAAAAGAACAAAGGCTTCAATACCTGAGTTGTAGAATAGTTGTCAGCAAAAAAGCTCTCTTTTCAAAAGAGAGCTTTTTACTTACTTACCAATTATAATTGATACCTATGTTAAAGTCAGTTGCGTCGTAATCAGAACCATAGGTATAACCCAGTGAGCCAAATCCGCTCCATCCGTTGCCAAAGTTAAAGCTTCCGCCAATCTCGCCTCGGATTAAGGTTTCGTTTTCAAGTCCTTCAACCGTATCAAGAGAGGTTATGTTGACATCACCTTTACCAAAGTTTTGGATAATACTCGGTTTAACATAAATCTTACTGATTACACGACGGTTGTTGTGGAAGAAGGTCTTTTCAACCTTAACACCGGCTTCAGCCTCGATATTTTGAACATTGTCAAACTCAGCTGTTTTGCCATAACTATCAGACATATCATCATATTTGATGAAGTTATAGCCTAATCTGATACTTGGTTCGATGGTTAATCGTTTTTGCGGTTCAAATACCAATCCCGCCTCAACACTTCCGCCAAACTGTATGCCGTCAGTATCAGAACTTACTCCGTCATCAGTACTCATATCAACTTTTTGGATACCGCCATAAATTGATGACATAGTCCATAATCTTCCCTTGTCATAACGATGATATAAACCAAGTATCCAACTATCGATATCTATATTAGCACCTTTTTTAGCATAATAGTCTTTACCATCACCGGATAGCTCATATTCGCCTTGGCGATATGATGCAAATATACCCAAACGATTATGTAAGTCTTTTTGAATATCAAATCCCAAATCAACGGCATTTATCTTAGCCTCAACCGCTACCGGCGCATCAATCTCAGACTTTTTGTGTCCCAAATCTATCCATGCACCGTTTACGGCTTGTCCGTCATATTCACATTCAGCCATACCGCAACGTCCGCTCTTGATTTTAGATGATGCAACTTTGTTGGAGACAATACGAACAAGATCACGTACCTGTTCCAAACCAACCTTAGGTAATGATATATAAGCCAAAGCCTCTGACACCAACTTAGTCTTAGAAGATTTGTTTGATGTTTGATTGTTTGTCGATGTATTAGGCTTAATGGTCGGAGATGTCGGGAAGTTATTGGGCAAAGTAACATCGGTAACAATATCAACATCCAAATCACCGGTATCGGATGTTCCGTATCCGTCATTGGAATTAGTCGGAGTATCAACAGATGTAATGTGCCAAGCATTGTCTTGATGAACAATCTTCCATTGGTCGGTAATGTCCAAAGCTTCGGCATAAACACGATGAACGGTGAAATAAGCACCGGTAGAAGTATCATCATTAAGAGCATCAACAAATTTGATTAAATCGGTAGTTGTTCCGTCAGTAATTCTGTATACGGTTACTTTGGTTGTACCTGCGACATCACCATCAACAATCATCAAGTCAGAAGACTTGGTTGATGGGTTTACATCGATAATCATTTGCGCATTGTTATATGCGGTATAGTTACCATAGATATTGGTAATATCATCGGCATCATCGTCTGCATGGTGGAAGTTTAGAGTACCGTCATTATTGACTGAACCGATGATTGTTGTAACCAAAGGCGAATGACCGGCTAAATCCAGAATAGAATTAGAAGTAACATTAATTACCTTAGAAGCTTCGGCCATATCAATAACCCCTTCGACTTTGACCGTTGCATCGGATATAGTTAAACTATCCCAACCGGAAACGGTTTGAGCTCCATATCCAACAGAATAATCACCGGAGGTTAGGTTGAGTTTTTTGTCGGCCACATTATTAATAAGGGAATCAGAAGTCATAGCATTATTAAGACCGCCGACGAGGGTTAAGGAACCAGAATCAAGAACTTCGTCTTTGAAGATTTTGGAGTAATCATAAGTACCGCCCATCTCAGCATTGGCATCAATAATGACATTACCGGTTAATATGGAACCGGCATCGATATCAAGAATAGCTCCGCCGTTGGCAAGAAGGTTGTTTAATTTAGCTGATACTTCGGTTTCTAGTTTACCGCCACTATTTACAGTTGTATCATTAGCGGTACCGCCTGATGCTATATGTAAAGTTCCG
Source organism: Alphaproteobacteria bacterium (assembly GCA_045637985.1). GTDB lineage: Bacteria > Pseudomonadota > Alphaproteobacteria > RF32 > CAG-239 > CAZU01. The sequence goes on along the minus strand of JAZUAM010000026.1, from coordinate 10,389 downwards.
CCATCATTTACTTCTGTACGTTCAGCTGTGGCACTGGATGTAATATTGACTTTACCGCCGTTGTCAACAATAGAATCTTCCAATACCGCATCAGCACCGATGTTTAAGATACCGCCGGAGTGGGTAGTAGATCTTGCAAAAGAGCCTTTGTTGGCAAAGACATTAGTGCCAGAGATGTCTATCATAGCAGCACCGACAGTTTCATTAAATACCACTTGTGAACTTTGGTCGCCGGTGATGTTGATTTTACCTATTCCTCCCGAAGTAGAAAGACCAGTTTCTACCAAATAATTACCATCCGGTTGTTGGGTTAGAATAACTTGTGCACCATCAACTGAAATAAAGTAATCATTACCTTTTTGAAAAAAAGGGATTCCTTGAGCTTCTAATTCTGCTATCGATGTAGCTGCTTCTTCAGAGGATATTGTTTGTTCCATAAGTGTTAAAAAATCGCCAAAAGGTGTTTTGTGAGAGGTTAAGGTTTCTGAACCATCTGGAGATGTGAGTACATAATTACCGTTCTCATCTTTGGTTATTTGAATACCGTATGCTTCATATAAATCCCGAATGTTCATATTTATTTTATCATCAAATTGTATTAACGCATTGTTTATAGAAGTTAAATTGGTTGTAGCTAAATTGAAAATAGCATTAGATTTTTTAGTTGTAGTTCCATCATCTTTGATAGTTTCAACATAATTACCGGAGAAGATACTGTTACCATTATCAGCAACAATGTTTAATAATCCTTGATTATAAATAGCTCCACCCTGTGCTTCTTTTCCTTTGGCATAATTGTTATAAAAGCTACTATTAGTTATGGTAAGAGCTTGACTATTCCCCTCTTGAGAATAATAGATAGCACCTCCAAAAGCTCTATCAGTTTCTGATAAAGCATAATTTCCTATAAAAACACTATTGTTTATATTTTTTATAGTGCCACTATGTTCCCAACCTCCTAATGAAGAATTGCCATTAGCTATAGCGCCTCCATAAACAAGATTATTTATTGAATAAGCATAGTTGCCAACAAAAGTTCCTGTAATCGTATTTATTATACTAGCTCCGTTAGTGTCTGCATGGTTGTCAATAGCACCTCCAGATGCACCATCAAAACCTTGTGCGTAGTTTCCTATAAAATTTCCAGCAAGATTATTAATTATTGAGAATTCATCACTATAAATTGCACCTCCATGTGCTTCGTCATTTTGTGATATGCTAGAGTTGCTTATGAAATTCCCTTTTATGTTATTTATAATCAGATTGTTTTTAAGCCCTCCGCCAGAGGCGTAAATATTTTTTTGAATGGTATTATTTATAAAATCGGAAGCTATATTTCCTTTGTAAACTGTATTATAAATAGCTCCGCCTGTTGGGTGATAGGTATCTAGACCACTAGTTTTGATCCCATTAAACACTACTTTGTTGACATCATTCTCATCCATATTTCCTTCCAATCTCGTATTAGTCTCGGTATAATCATCAGGTTTGTGGTAGGTGTATTTGTAGTAAGCACCATTAATAAGGACAATATCAGAGTCAGACTCAGTTGCAGTTTCCCAAGTTACCTTAGGACCGGTTAATTCGTTTAAATAATCGACATTTATTTCGGGAGTTGTGGTGGTTGCAAAAGAGGGTGTGCAAAGTGTTGTAGTTAAAGCAAGACTATATAAAAGAGGCTTTACCCCCCCCATGAGTTTTTAATGGAAATACAACGGGTTACGACGCTAACATTCTGTTTCAACATGAGGATATCCTCCTTTTTTAGTCCTTAAAATATCTTTCATTATATCACATTTTGACGTCACTAGCAAAGCTTTTTTGTTTTTTTTGATGAGATCCCGTGATTTTGATGAGGAATGCCTCATAAAAAAAGGATGACAGTGTCTAAAAAGAATCGCCGTTTTTGATACATAGACTCATCTAATTTATGCTTTTAACAGATAAATTGTTAAAAGATGCTTAATAAGTAGATTTTTTATTGGATAAAATTAAATTAGTTGCATAAAAAAATTTTTGTTGTATTAATATTTTGACTTAAAATGGCTAGATACTAGTCTGATGTTTTGTTTTAAATGAAAATATAAGGATAATAAAATGGTTTCGTTAGCAGAAAAAATGGCTGCAAATGTTGATATGTCAGCCTTTGGAAAAGCTGAAGAATTAAAGAAAAGATTATGGTTTACCGTGTTGGCTTTGATTGTGTTCAGAGTTGGTACATTTGTGCCTTTGCCGGGGATAGATCCGACAGTGGTGGCTGAATTGTTTGCTCAAAATTCAGGCGGATTGTTGGGGATGTTTAATATGTTTGCCGGCGGTGCCTTGGAACGTATGACTATTTTTGCTTTAAATATTATGCCTTATATTTCGGCATCAATTATTGTTCAGTTGGGACAGTCGATTATTCCTTCTTTGCAATCTTTGAAAAAAGAGGGCGAGGCCGGACATCGTAAAATTACGCAATATACTCGTTATTTGACTGTTTTGATTACAATTATTCAAGGTTATGGTATTGCCGTAGGCTTGGAAAGTATGAGCGGATCAACCGGAATGTCTGCAGTTTTGTTGCCGGGGTTTGTATTTAAGTTTACAACCATTATTTCGCTTGTCGGCGGTACAATGTTTATTGTTTGGTTGGGTGAACAAATTACGGCTCGTGGTGTAGGTAATGGGTCTTCATTAATTATTACGGTTGGTATTATCGCTAATATTCCGGCTGCTTTGGCGCAAACTTTTGAATTGGGGCGTGTCGGTTCGATGTCTGCCGGTGTAATATTGATGTTGTTGGTTATGGCTGTGGCTTTGGTTTATTTGATTATATTGGTTGAAAGAGCTCAACGTAAAATCATTATTCAATATCCAAAGCGTCAGGTTATGGGAAGAATGGGAGCCGCTGAAAGCTCGCATTTGCCGTTGAAGATTAACCCGACAGGAGTTATTCCCCCGATTTTTGCAAGTTCTTTGTTGTTGTTGCCGATAACTGTTGCTAATTTGACTGCAGAAAACGGTCCGGCTTGGGTTCAGAGTTTGTCTCAAATGCTCGGACACGGTCAGCCTTTGTATTTGGCTTTGTATGCCTTTTTGATTGCGTTTTTTGCATTCTTTTATACCGCAATTGTGTTTAATCCGGAAGAAACAGCCGATAATTTGAAAAAACACGGTGGTTTTGTGGCCGGTATAAGACCGGGTAAAAATACGGCAGAGTATCTGGATTATGTTATTACTCGTTTGACTGTTTTGGGTGCGGTATATTTGGTTGGTTTGTGTATTTTGCCTGAAATATTGATAAGCAAGCTTTCTGTTCCGTTTATTTTGGGTGGGACAACGTTGCTTATCGTGGTTCAGGTTACTATGGATTTTGTCGGACAGATACAGTCTCATTTGATCGCTTATCAATATGAAGGTTTGATCCGTAAGGCTCAGCTTGCGTCAAGAAAGAGAAAGTAAAAGATGAACAGCAACGGATTGGGATTGCATATTGTTTTGACAGGCGCTCCGGGATGCGGGAAAGGGACGCAGGCTCGTTTGTTGAAAGAAAGGGTTGCTATTTGCCATTTATCAACAGGCGAAATGTTGAGAGCCGAAGCCCAAACAGGTTCGCAGTTGGGGTTGGAGATTAAAGCTCTTATTGATGGCGGAAATTTGGTTCCGGATGAAATGATTATTCGAATGCTTGAAAAGAGAATCGAGCAGGAGGATTGTGCAAACGGATTTATTTTGGACGGTTTTCCGCGTACTTTGCCTCAGGCTGAAGTTTTGGCTGAAATGCTTGATAAAAAAGGGATAACATTGGATGCTGTTGTTGAAATACAGGTTCCGGATGAGATTATTATGGAGCGTATATTAGGACGTTATTCTTGTATGAAGTGTGGTCACGGATATCACGACAAACATCAAAAGCCAAAAGTTTATGGTGTTTGCGATGAGTGTGGCGGTACAGAATTTTATCGTCGAATCGACGATAACAGAACAACAGTGCAAAATCGACTCGTTAATTATAGGGCGTTGACTTATCCGACAATTCCGTATTTTGAAAAAAAAGGATTGCTCAGATGTGTTGATGGAACAGGCTCTATATCAGCTGTTGCAAGCAAAATTGACGGATTGTTGGCTGTTGCATAGTTGTTTTTGGGGTGTATGATTCTGAAAAAGTGCATTTTTTTGGAATTTTTGTTAAATCTTTGGTTGACACTAGGAAATTTTGTCATATAATCCGGCTTAATTTTGAAAAGTGGTGATCAACTTTTTGAATGTGGTTTAATTTTAAAAATGGAGAGTTAATTTGGCTCGTATAGCTGGTGTAAATATTCCAACTGCCAAGAAAATTGAAGTTGCTTTGACTTATATCTATGGCATTGGTAGAAAAACTGCTCAGGACATTTGTAAAAAATCCGGTGTTTCTGCTGAGCGCCGTGTTCATGAGTTGAGTGATGAAGAAGTTGCTAAAATTCGTGAAGTAATCGACAATGATGTTGTTGTTGAGGGTGAGCTTCGTCGTGAAGTCGGCGTAAACATCAAAAGATTGATGGATCTCGGTTGCTACAGAGGTTTGCGTCATCGTAAAGGTTTGCCTGTAAGAGGTCAGAGTACAAAACAAAATGCTCGTACTCGTAAAGGTAAACGTAAAACTGTTGCTAATAAGAAGAAATAAGGTGATTTGAAGATGGCAAAAGCAGTATCACAACGTATTAAAAGAAAAGAAAAGAAGAATATTTCCGCAGGTGTTGCTCATATAGATTCTTCTTTTAACAATACCAGAGTTACCATTACAGATGCTCAAGGCAATACAGTGTCTTGGTCAACTGCCGGTGCTCAAGGTTTTAAAGGTTCTAGAAAGTCTACTCCTTATGCAGCTCAAGTTGCTGCTGAAGAAGCCGGTAAAAAGGCTCAAGAACATGGTATGAAAACTTTGGAAGTTGAAGTTAAAGGACCGGGTTCCGGAAGAGAATCGGCTATCAGAGCTTTGCAGGTTATCGGATTTACTATCACTACAATTCGTGATGTTACTCCTATTCCTCATAACGGCTGTAGATTGAAAAAAAGACGCCGCGTATAGTATTTGGCTCGTTAGGATTGCGGAGAGAAAGCAAAGGCTCCGCAATCTTTGGGCGTTTTATTGAACTTTGCATATGCATTTTAGAAACTTAGAGGGCATTCCAGTGATTCAAAAAAATTGGCAAGAACTTATTAAACCGACTAATTTGGATATTAATGCTTTGGATGGAGCAAATAAAACTAAAATAGTCGTAGAACCTTTGGAAAGAGGATTTGGGTTGACTTTGGGTAACGCTCTTCGCAGAGTGTTGCTTTCGTCTTTGCAAGGCGGCGCTGTTACCAGTATAAAAATTGACGGAGTGTTGCATGAATTTTCGGTAATTCCGGGTGTTAGAGAAGATGTTACCGATATCGTTTTGAATGTTAAGTGTTTGGCTGTGGCTGTTCATAGCGAAGGTACAAAGACTATGTCATTGAAAGCTGAAGGACCTTGTGTTGTTACAGCTGCAATGATTGAAACAGGGCATGATGTTGAAATTATGAATCCTGATTTGGTTATTTGTAATTTGGATGCCGGCGCAAAACTTAATATGGAAATGACTGTTAATACAGGAAAAGGTTATATTCCGGCGGCTCAAAATAAAACTGCAGATACTCCTATCGGTGTTATTCCGGTTGATGCTATTTATTCTCCGGTCAGAAAGGTTTCTTATAAAGTAGAAAATACTCGTGTCGGTCAGGCTACAGACTATGATAAATTGACTTTAGTGGTTGAAACAAACGGAGTTGTTTCTCCGGAAGATGCAGTTGCATATGCTGCAAGAATTTTGCAAGATCAGTTGAAACCATTCATTAATTTTGATGAGCCTGAAGCTGAAGTAACACAAGAAAAAGAAGAGTTGCCGTTTAATCGTAATCTTTTGAAAAAGGTTGAAGAACTTGAACTTTCTGTTCGTTCTGCAAACTGCTTGAAAAATGATAATATTGTTTATATCGGTGATTTGGTTCAAAAGACAGAAGCCGAAATGCTCAGAACACCAAACTTTGGTCGTAAATCTTTGAATGAAATCAAAGAAGTGTTGGCTAAGATGGGTATTCATTTGGGTATGGATACTCCGGGTTGGCCGCCAGAGAATATTGAAGATTTGATTCGTCGTGTTGATGAACACTTCTAAAGAGTAATAAAAACCCCGTTTTTTATAATCGGGGTTTTTTGCTGAATATTTAAAGCACCTTTAAAAGGTGCTTTTTTGTGTTTGAGGAGCGATGGATGATTGGCGTGTTAACTTTTTTAGTTGAAAATCGATTTTAAGGCACTTTTTTTGAGCGTAGAGCGAAAAGAGGTGTTTTTTTGTGGGATAAATGGTAAAAAAAAGTGGTTGAAAAGCCATAAAATTGATATGCTTTGGGCAGTTTTAATATGGCTTTTTATAAAGGATATCTAAAAGGTGGAAGAAAATAATTTGATTGAAAGTAAACAAGATATTATGCCGGTTGAAATTTCGGAAGAAATGCGTCGCTCATATCTTGATTATGCGATGAGTGTTATTGTTTCGCGTGCGCTTCCTGATGTTCGTGATGGTTTGAAACCGGTGCATCGTCGTATTATTTATTCGGCTTATGAAAATGGTTATGATTATAACAGACCATTCAGAAAATCAGCCCGTATCGTCGGTGATGTTTTGGGTAAATATCACCCGCATGGTGATAGCTCGGTTTATGATGCAATGGTTCGTTTGGCGCAGCCTTTTTCAATGCGTGTACCATTGATTGACGGACAAGGTAACTTTGGTTCTATGGACGGCGATAGTGCTGCAGCTATGCGTTATACCGAGGCCAGACTTGCCAAAGTTGCTCATGCATTGATTGACGATATTGATAAAGATACAGTCGATTTTATGCCGAACTATGATGAAAGCTTGCAAGAGCCGACAGTTTTGCCGGCAAGATATCCTAACCTCTTGGTTAATGGAACAAACGGTATTGCTGTCGGTATGGCAACAAATATTCCGCCACACAACTTGGGCGAAGTAATTGATGCTTGTTGTGCATATATTGATAATCCGGAAATTACAATTGAAGATTTAATCCGCATTGTTCCGGGGCCGGATTTTCCGACAGGCGGATTAATACTTGGTTATTCAGGTGCCAAGTCGGCCTATTTGACAGGTCGCGGTTCGGTTATGATGAGGGCGAAATGCACCATTGAAGAATTGCATAAAGATAAAGAAGCTATTATCGTGCATGAGATTCCTTATCAAGTTAATAAGGCTGCAATGATACAGAGAATCGCAGAACTTATTAAAGAAAAGAAAGTTGAAGGTATTTCTGAGATAAGGGACGAATCGGACAGACAAGGGGTGCGTGTAGTTATTGAAATTAAGCGTGATTTTCAAGCTGATGTGGTTTTGAATCAACTTTATAAATACACTCCGTTGCAGACCAGTTTTGGTATGAATATGTTGGCTATTCATAATGGTCGTCCGATGATGATGACTTTGAAGGATATTGTAAAGGCGTTTATTGAATTTAGGGAAGAAGTTATTCGTCGTAGAACAATATTTGAGCTGAATAAAGCCAGAGACAGAGCGCATACTTTGGTTGGTTTGGCGATTGCGGTTGAAAATATTGATCCGGTAATTGAATTAATCAGAAATGCACCAAATCCTCAAGAAGCTAAGGATGCTTTGTTGGCAAAAGCATGGCCGGCAGGAGAAGTAGAGGCGTTGGTTAAGCTTATTGATGAACCTGACAGAAAAGTTGAAAACGGTACTTATCGTTTGTCAGAGGCTCAAGCTAAAGCTATTTTGGATTTGAAATTGCAACGATTGACAGGTTTAGAACGTGATAAGATTCATGAGGAGTTAATCGCAATCGGTGAAGAAATCAAAGAATGCTTGTCCATATTGAGTTCTAGAGAAAAACTTTATGGTATTATGCGGGATGAATTGGTGGCTATTAAAGATGAATATGCTAATCCAAGACGTACTAAGATTGAAGATATTGAATATGATACCGATATAGAATCGTTGATTCAGCGCGAAGAGATGGTTGTTACGGTTACTGATGCCGGATATATTAAACGTGTTCCGCTTAATGCTTATAGAGCGCAAAAACGCGGTGGTAAAGGCAAGTCCGGTATGGCTACAAAAGAAGAAGATTTTGTTACTCGTTTGTTTGTGTCCAGTACACATACTCCGGTATTGTTCTTCTCGTCAAAAGGTTTGGTTTATAAGATGAAGGTTTATAAGTTGCCTTTGGGGTCGCCTACATCAAAAGGAAAACCGTTTATTAATTTGTTGCCGTTGGATGCAGGTGAAACAATTACTACAATTATGAAGTTGCCTGAAAATGAGGCTGATTGCAAAGATTTGTCTATTATGTTTGCTACGGCTTCGGGTAATGTAAGACGAAATTCGTTGATGGATTTTGTTAATGTTCAATCAAATGGTAAGATTGCCATGAAATTGGATGAAGGCGATAAACTTATTAATGTCAGAATTTGTAATGAAGACGAAGACGTTTTGTTGGCAGCTAAAAGCGGTAAGTGTATTCGTTTCCCCGTTACAGAGGTAAGAGTATTTGTCGGACGTAATTCTACGGGTGTCAGAGGTATCAAGTTGGGCGCGAAAGATGAAGTCGTTTCGATGTCGATTTTGAAACATAGTGATGCATCATCAGAACAACGTGATGAATATTTGAAAATCTCATCAGCAATGAAGAGAATTCAGGCAGAGCGTGGAGATGATTGTAATGTATCGGTTGCTGATACAGGTATTGAAATGACTGTGTTGAATGAAGAAATGTTTGCACAAATGAAAGAAAACGAACAGTTTATTCTTTCGGTAACAACAACCGGATACGGAAAACGTTCGTCTTCGTATGAATATCGTGTTACGGGACGTGGCGGACAAGGTATTGCCAATATGGAAATGTCTGCTCGTAATAAAGAGATTGCAAGTTCATTCCCGATAGAAGACGATAATCAGATTATGATGGTTACTGATGCAGGAAAACTTATCAGAATGCCTGTTGAAGATATTCGAATCGCAGGAAGAAAAACACAGGGTGTAATCTTGTTTAGAACTGCGGATGATGAAAAAGTTGTATCTGTAACAAAATTGGAAGCAGATGCTGAAGATGAAGAAGAATTAGAGGCATCGGAGGGCGAAGAAGTTTTGGGTGATAATATTCCGGAATTTGATGATACGGAAGAAGTATCGATTGAAGAGCCTGAAGTTGTTTCTGAGGATCAGGAATAGTGTTGAAAAAGGTCGCTGATGTTTTTCAGCGACCTTAAAAATAGTTTGGAGGATAAAATGCCGTTTTTGACAGTTAAAACTAATGGTTTTAGTAATGATACTAATGTGGTTGAGAAAGTCGCTAAAGTTGTGGCTGATGTTTTAGGAAAACCGGTTTCTTATGTATGTGCTGAAGTAAAATATAATGAAAATTTGGCATTTGGAGGGAGTAAAAAAACTAAAGGAGCGTGGATTGAATTGGCATCAATCGGGTTTAGAAATAAGCAAGCAGTGGTTGATGTTTTGACAAATTTTGCAGTAGAAAATTTTGGTGTTGAACATGAGTTTGTTTGTATTGCTTTAAATGATTTGTCGGCATCTGATGTAGCGCATGGCGGTCATTTATTCGGATAAGATAAAATATAAGAGGCCTTCTGTTGAAGATGGTTTCCAAACAGAACAACAAAAAAAGACCTACATAAAGTAGGTCTTTTTTTGTTGGCTCCCCTTGTTCGATGAAATCATAACTAAATCATATGAGGATGTTCTTTGTTTTTATCCGTTGGTTAATTTGATACGTTTTTAATTTTGGTTTGGTGTTTTTTATGGTATAGTTTGGTGGTGTTTCTTCAAACGAATAGGTAAGGCTGTTTTTTTTGGGTGTGAAGAAATGGGGTGCAGTGAAACTTGTAAAGTTTAATTTGTCACTTTTTTACGCCAACCGGAAGCTTGTTTACCTATGCAGTCCATAATTAGACTCAGTTGAGCTAATTTGTTGACAGATAGTATTTGTAAGTCAACACAAAGACGCATCTCTATTTTCAGGAGCTCGAACGAAGACAAAAATTTATCAATGTATTCTTTACGGTTTTCGGTGAAGGTGTTAGCATTGTATAGTTCTTTGAATAATTCAAGGGCACTTTTTTTCATATCCTGTCCGAGAGTGTATTTAAAGTCGCGGGGAAACTTGTTAGTTATTTGGTATATTTCGAGTAAAAGACGATATGAATCACGATAAATAGGAAGTTGGTTATACAAGACCATAAATATTCTCCTGTAGACGTTTTTTTAATTTTTTTCGGTATTGTTTTTGTCGTCGCAATTGGCGTTTTTTTAATTCTTTTGCGGTAAAATTTTTATGAATTGCAATTTT
>JAZUAM010000025.1:0-38137 GCA_045637985.1 Alphaproteobacteria bacterium | reverse complement strand
GATTAAATTTAATCCTGTCTAAATTACTCAATTAAAAAGAATTCTTATAGGTTCCTTTATATCAAATACTTCAGACTTTAATATCATATCTTCCCAAATATAATACTGTCTGCGTATCCTCTTATTTCTCTCTTATTTACTTTGTCTTATAACATCAGTGCTTCCGCACCAATCAACCTTCGCTCATCGCATCGGTGTGCTGATGTATAATGCAGCCATTCCCAATTGTCAATAAGAAAAAAACATTTTTTTTAATTTTTTGTTAGTTTTTTCATAACATATTGAAAAAACATGGTTATATTATACTAACAACTTTTCAAAAGCTCCCTTTTTTATAAAAAAAATAATCTATATACGCCCAATATTCGGCAATACGATTCTATAACGTGATTCTATATTATATATAAACAAAATTTTTTTCATAAAACGATTCTATTTTTTTTGTTATTTTGCATATACGATTCAAACTTGCTGTTTATATATTTTTTCCACTTGAAAAATAATATTAATTTTGTATTATAATCGGTGAATTTTTTGAACAACCATAGGAGGCTACAATAGCAAAGGAATACAACAATGCGCCAGTACGCGAAGAAGACGGACCTCGCATTAATGAAGAAATTACAGCAAAACAAGTAAGATTAATTGATGAAAAAGGTGAGAACCACGGTATTGTTTCAATATCACAAGCCATTGAAATGGCAGACGATGCCGGTCTTGATTTGATAGAAATATCGCCACAAGCAACTCCTCCTGTGTGTAAGATACTTGATTACGGCAAATACAAATACGAAATGCAAAAGCGTAAAGCCGAAGCTAAAAAGAATCAGAAAGTAGTAGAAATCAAAGAACTTAAACTTCGTCCAATGATTGAAACTCATGATTACGAAGTTAAAGTAAAACAAGCTAAAAAATTTTTGGCTGAAGGAAATAAGGTTAAGTTTACTATGCGCTACAAAGGTCGCGAGATGAGTGCCAACAATATGGGCAAGGAGATTTTGGATCGTTTGGTTGAAGATTTGGAAGGTCTCATCAAAGTAGATCAGGCTCCCAAGCTTGAAGGTAAACAAATGATGATGATCGTTAGCCCTGAGAAATAAAATTACAAAGAAAGAGCGTTTCTAAAACTCTCCTTCTTCATTAGGCATCGTTCTTACCAAGAACCACCACCCACTGGCCGGGTGGCATCACACTTTGAACAGCGTTCATAGGCATGATTGTCCTGAACGCACATATGCCACTCGTGTGAGCAGCTATCCTGCTTCTCACGTACGCGTCGAGAAAACTCTACGCTTCTCTTCACGGCCTCACGGCGTGCTTTCTCAGCGCAGCCGTTTGGACACTCTTCATACACCGGGTAGTACCAACCTCCAATGCATTTCAGTTCCCGGCCACAATATTGGCATTTTCTCATATATTTGCCCCCGCACCAATTAAAGGCTGGATTGGGGGACTTATTTTTACCTATAAAATGGTTGCGTTTCTTGACAGGTAACAACCTAATAACCTATTTTCTCAACTATTATGCGAAATAATTCACAATATAGCTAAGAACAGCTTTCTGGTCGCCGTAGCCGCCCCAGAACCCCGATGTTGGAAGGTTTCCACCAATCCAACCACCGAAGTTGGAGAATGTATCCCAACCCTCCGGTGTCTTTCCGGTCTTTTCGCCTTGGAGAAGCTTACACAACTCTCCGTTTCCGAAAAAATTGCTTTCGCCATCTCCCGAAAGAATCAACAAACGTTGTTCTTTCTCTAGGTTGAAAAGGCGGTCGCACACTGTAGCTGTCTTACTGTGTGCCATACGTACGATGGTCACACCGTTGACAACCTCAGCCGCGGCAATAGCACGCTCAGCCTCGATCTCCTGTTCAGGAGTGATACCTTGTGCAGAGCGGTCGAGCATACGGACTTTAGCCACTTCCTCAGCTGTAGCTCCAAGAGCCAACATAGCAGGGATATAACCACAGTCGTTTGCAGCGATGAGCAACTGCTCACAGCTCGGCTCAATTCCAAGCAGGTCAAGTACCTGAAGAATTGAGGCCGGCTTGCCTACGTTCTCATTGTGATGATCCACAATGATAGAAGTGCTAGGCACCTCTATGTCGAGCGAGAGCTCTACGAGAACTGGTGTCTTCCCTTCTGAAACCGCTTGAGCAATTTCAGAAGAGTAAGCCGAAGCCGATGCTCCCCATCCGAGGTGCTTATCAACAACCTCAACACCAGCCTCACGGCAAGCATTGATTATTGCGATCATTTCACCGTCGTAACCGCCAGCGAAGATCACCATGTTGTTGACAGTATTGTTGCTGTTACTGATCTTTGTCATAATCTTGTGGATTTAGACAACTTGAGATACTATATTTAACAACTATTGTGTTTACTTGAACATTATCTGATTATACTTCTGAAATAAATTTTCATTTGGAATTCTACTAAGCTCAAATCTATCGAAATGAGGGGACATGGCAGCAACAGCCAATGAGTCCAGTGTAATACACCGAAAGGTCATTTCCTTCCTAACCAAATTACTCTCTTTATTTCTCCATATAACCAACAATAATATCTTTTGACACCTTTGTTGTTTATTTCCAGTTTCTCAAGCCCCGATTATAAAGCGCATAATTTTTTATAACCGAGATTTAACATAAATTACCGCACAAAAGAAAAAGATAATGTCTTAAACTTTCGTATGCCTGCGGGGCTATATAATCCTTATTTTAATGGAAAATGGAAAGTTTTAGAACAGCCAATTCTAAAACCAAATATATATAGCCACCGTAGGGTGGTAAAATATGCATATTTACAATGATAGACATATCTATATATTTTCTACCTATAATTATAGCACATTTCTACCCTCCTCGCAACATTTCGCAATATCATATTGAAATATAATAATATTTTTGTGTTTTAATCATCTAAAAACGAAACATTTAAAATATAGCTAAAGGTAGCATATTACCGTAACAACGAATCGTTCATACAAAACTAAAAAACTCAGGTTTTTATCAAACCTGAGTTTTTGTTTTAATCGCACGTACAAATTATTTTTTAACTCGCCGGCGATAGATAAATACTTCTCCATCCTTTGATGCAAAAGAATTATAAAGCTCAAATTTCTCTGCTTCAAGTTTTTCTTGCAGCTCAGCAAACAACAAAACATTCCTTCGCCAAACTTCAACCGGATCTTCTTTTTTTATCGGCGAATAATACGGAACCACCCATACTGCTGTTTTTTCTACCACCTTTTTAAGAGGATAATGCTCAACTTTGCCATCTCGTATCAGCATAGTCAAAGCTCCTCTTTCAGTATAAACAAAAACCAAATCTTCATACTTTGATTTTTCTTCCGCCTCAATTTGTTTTTTGGCTTTTGTTACGTAATAACTGCTTGGCAACGTGGCCTGTGCATTTGCAGTCCAATAACATCCCGTCATCAAAACTGCTAAAATTAATAATTTTCTCATAGTAGACAAATTGTACTTTGTTAGTACGACCAATATAGCTCATCATCAACCAAAAATCAAGCAACAATACTTTTGAAAAAATGGAAAATTTTATAGATTTAAACCGCAAACATCTTATATTATATCCCAAACCACGCGAGGAATAAAATGAAAGCAGTTAACGAACTATCTGTCCAAGAAGCTAAAGCAGAACTTGAATATTTAGCAAACGAAATATCCAAAGCCGATTCGGCATATTATCAAAATGATGCTCCTTATTTAACCGATGCCGAATATGATCGACTGAAACATCGCAATCTTGACATTGAAGCTCGCTTTCCGGAATTAGTTCGACCGGATTCGCCGTCTAAAAGGATTGGAGCCTCAATCAAACAAGGATTTAACAAAGTTTCCCACACCTTTCCGATGTTGTCACTTGGTGATGTTTTTTCTATTGAAGAAGTTGCTGACTTCGTAATGAGCATAAAACGCTTTCTCAACACCTCAGATGAAATTGAATTTATCAGCGAACCGAAGATCGACGGTCTTTCTTTTTCTGCTCGCTATGAAAATGGAATATTTGTCAAAGCCGCAACTCGAGGTGACGGTTCAACCGGTGAAGATATTACCGAAAACCTGCGAACAATCAAACAATTACCGCAACAACTTCCCTCCGGAGTTCCGGATATTCTGGAAATTCGCGGTGAAGTTTATATGTCAAAGGCTGACTTTCTGACTTTAAATGAAAAATATGCTCTTGAAAACAAAAAAACTTTTGCCAATCCGCGCAACGCTGCCGCAGGATCTTTGCGCCAACTCGATTCCAAAATTACAGCAGAACGCAACTTGAGTCTTTTTGCCTATACTTGGGGAGAAACATCTCATAAATGTTGGAAAACTCAATCAGAATTTTTTGAATGTTTAAAAAAATGGGGTTTCCCGACAAATCCACACAACAAAATTTGCAAAAGCATCAAAGAATTAGAAGAAAACTTTAATCATTTAACAGAAATACGTGCCTCCCTCCCCTATGATATCGACGGCATAGTACACAAAGTAAATTCTCTTGAGTTGCAAGAAAGACTGGGTTTTCTGACACGCACTCCGCGATGGGCTATCGCTCACAAATTTCCGGCAGAACAAGCCCTTACAACAATAAACAACATTCGCATTCAAGTCGGTCGCACCGGAGCTTTAACTCCGGTAGCAGATCTTGAACCGATTAATGTAGGTGGTGTTATTGTATCACATGCAACTTTGCATAATGAAGATGAAATCAAACGCAAAGATATTCGCATCGGAGATACCGTTGTTATTCAACGTGCCGGCGACGTAATTCCGCAAATTGTCAGCGTAAAATTCGAAAAACGCCCGACAGATTCTCAAGAATTTATTTTTCCTCAAACTTGTCCTATTTGCGGTGCGCACGCCATACGCGAAGAAGACGAAGCCATTCGCAGATGTACTGGAGGTTTATCTTGTCCGGCTCAAGCCAAAGAAGCTATCAAACATTTTGTTTCTCGTGACGCTTTTGATATAGTCGGATTAGGCGATAAAATAGTTGAAGATTTTTACCATGAAGAAATCTTAAAAACACCTGTTGATATCTTTACTCTTGAACAAAGAAACGGCGGTGATGATTTGTTTTCTTCTGCACAAGGAATCCATCTTGAACGCAAAGAAGGATGGGGCAAAAAATCCGTAGATAATTTGTTTAAAGCAATAAACAGCAAACGAACAATCTCTCTTCCCAGATTCATCTATGCACTTGGAATCAGACAAGTCGGTACCGCAACGGCAAGACTTTTGGCAAAAAATTATAATACATTTACAAATTTTATGACTGATATGAAAAATAAAGAAACCGGTAAATTGGTTACTATTGACGGCATAGGAGCTTCAATGGCCACTGATATGGTTGAATTTTTTGCCGAAAGCCACAATATTGAAATCATAAACCAATTACTTCAACAAATAAATATTGACGAATTTGTTGATACATCTCGAAGCGATTCTATCCTATCCGGTAAAACAATTGTATTTACCGGAACATTAGAAAAAATGACCCGAGCCGAAGCCAAGTCCAAAGCTCAAGAAGCCGGAGCAAAAGTTGCTGGTTCCGTATCAAAAAATACCGATTATGTAATTGAGGGAACAGATGCCGGTTCCAAAGCTAAAATCGCCCGAGAATTAGGCATAAAAATCTTAAGTGAAGACGATTTCTTATCTATATTATAATTTATTGAATAAAACTCTTGACTTTTTTTTATTTGAGTTCATATTCACTTCCCTAGTGAATTATAAAACAGATATAGATATGGAAAAGAAGTACAATGTTCCTATCAGCGAGGCTGAAAAGAACAAATTCTACGAAAAAGTGTTCAAAGAACACAAAGTCGCAATCGTTAGCTCTGACTATGTTTGTGAAATTATGTTGGAACCAACCAACAGATTCTGGATGCGCAAAAACATCTCGCGCAAGTTTTACAATATGGAAATTGCAATCTACCAAGTTCACAATTTCTTAATCGTGCTCTTGGCTAGATCCGAAACACCCATCTTTCTCAAAGAGTTTGATCACCAGATTGAAATTTCCGCAGGTAAAGGCCATGATTTCATCATCAAGCACATTTCTGACAAAGGGGAAACCTACGAAAAATATCAGTGGCTTGAACGAAAACAGGAATATGCGGCAATTAACTACGGAGATGTTGTTCCTGACGGATACACACCTCTTCCACAGCGTGGTAGCGAACATCAGTGGCAACGTGTTTACTTCCGTAGCAATCCGGAGTTGAGATCCATTGACAACACAATCTTCTACGACTTCGTTGCCAAATATTGGGAAGAATAAGACAATTGTCTTTGCTTAACAAAAAAGAGCCGCTTTCAAAAAAGAAAGCCGCTCTTTTTTTATTCAATATCTAAAAAGAAGAACTCGTAAGTTTTGGCAGATAATACATTAAAATAAACCACTATCGGAGCGCCCCAAAGCAACGTAACATAATCACTACCGCCAAACAATAAAATAATCCAACGAATAACGGCAACACTTAAATAACTGATAATTGCAATCAATAAAAATTCTACATAATTTCCCTTAGTTTTGTTCCATGCAAATCTCAAAGATCCTGACCTTCCTACTAAAGCAGAAATCCAAGCTAAAAACGGCCTGTAAGCAATCATCGGTGAAACTATCATAAACATTACGTTTGCAATCAAAACAAGCATACCCACATGCTCGATATCGCCTTGCAAAAACATTAAATATTTTTCATTAAATTCTGAAGATATACTCAAAAATAACGGAACAAATGGCAAAACAACCAAAATTGTTCCGATAACTACTGCCAACACCACAATTTTTGTCGACGGCACCATCGAATTAAGCAAACTATGCCAATTTATATAAGGTTTCTTATTAAAATAATACCGAAAAAAAGTCCCCCACGCCACATATATCAAAAAAAGCACCGGCCAAAATAATAAGCTCTTCCAACTAAGCAAAGCCAATATTCCTAAAACATACGCAATACATGTAAAAGACAATGATTTTTTTCTGTCATCCAAACAATATCTTAAAGAAGATATCAAAATACTCTTCAAAGGTAATTTTTTTATATTAGCTTCCGCCATTTTAATTCTCTTATTTGTTATACCTTCTTCAACTTATACGCTAATATTCAAAATTGACAATAAAAAAAGGGGTCTCTTCCACATCGAAAGAGAAACCCTAATTAATTTTTTACAGATTTTTAGAACCCCAAAAATCTCGCTCTTTTCGAATGTTTTCACGAGCCTTAGATTCAAATCTCTCGAAAAAATATTGAGTAAGATAAATACGCTCCTTTTCCAAAAAGCTGTTTAATAGCTTTATTCTATTCTTGACGTATACTTCATAATCCACGCTCTCAGCGTACTCTTCACGCACTCTGTAAGCATAAAGACCATAATTTTTACCATCCCCAAGAATAGCCAAGTCTAAGTCGTGAATAAGCGCTTGCTGGGCATACTCTCCTTTAGCATTTAGGTTATGTTTTGTAGCCATAATTAATTCTTGCACAAGTTCTGGCTGCGTTTTGCATATTGTTGCTGCAACCTTAGCCCTGACAGCTGACAACTCCTCTGCTTGATCTCCTTGATAAAAATCATGCCAGAAAAGCGCTAATAACATAGCATTCCTATCAATATCAACATCATCCATTCGCGTGAAAATATTCATAAAGTTTAGCATATAAGCAATATGCGAAAAATTATGGTATTTCCTCGTGCTATATGCTGCAAATAACTCCTTTGCATCATAGTTAACACCACCTGTCAGCAAGCCATATTCTTGACGCAAGGATTTTTTAACCAACAAATTATGAACACTCGGTGTCACATAATTCATTGCAGCTATGTATTCACCCATAGCCATCAGGTTTCTCACCGTTGTCGAAGATGTATACGTCAGCTTGATATCAGGAACCGGAATTATAACGGTCTGAAGATTATATCCCCTAACCACACACAATTCCTGATTGATATGAGCCAACCTCATCTCCTCATCATGATCTCCGATAAGACGTTCGCCACGGATCATAACCGAAGCACCCCATTCAACAGCAGCATCTATTGTCAAACCTTTATAGGTTACAACAGACACTTTCTCCGGATGTTGAGCCAGATAAGCCTCTGCCGGTGAAAACTCTCTACCAATCAATTCTCGATGACCATACATACTGGCCAAATCTTTAATTGATTGATCGATAATTGTGACCTTTTCTTCATCAGTTAAATAGGACTTTTTACTCGGATTACACCCAATACCTACAACAACATGATCAAACATCATAGACGCCTGAGCCAATACAGCCAAATGACCGTATGTAAACGGATCAAATGATCCGCTATAAAAAGCAATTCTCTCCATACGCTTTATTTTTTAATTAATTATAATATTAAACTTAAATTTTTATAACACGAATTATACTACTTTTTGCCACTTTAGTCAAACGAAAAGTCCCGCCTAAAAATATTCAGGCAGGACTTTAATTTCTTAAAATACTAAATTGAAATTACTTCAATTCAATTTTAGCGCCGGCTTCTTCCAATTTCTTCTTCATTTCTTCAGCTTCAGCCTTAGCTACGCCTTCTTTAATTGTCTTAGGAGCACCGTCTACCAAGTCTTTAGCTTCTTTCAAGCCTAAACCTGTGATAGCACGAACTTCTTTAATAACGTTGATTTTGTTTGCACCAGCATCAGCCAATACAACATCAAATTCATCTTTTTCTTCAGCTGCAGCAGCACCTGCAGCAGCACCACCAGCAGCAACAGCAACGGCAGCAGCGGCAGAAACGCCCCATTTTTCTTCTAACATTTTTGACAAGTCAGCAGCTTCCATAACAGTCAAAGCTGACAATTCATCTACTAATTTGGCTAAATCGGCCATTTTTTTTCTCCAAAATATTAAATTAACAAATTAAACTAAACAGTTATTACTCTGACTATGCAGCTTCTTTTTCGCTATAAGCTTTGGTAACACGAGCAAGCTGAGCACCAGGAGCTTGTAACAAACCAATAATTTTGGCTCTGAGTTCGTCCATAGACGGAATTGTAGCCAAACGGTTGATTTCATCGATAGAAAGAACACCTGTTCCCATAGCGCCACCGATAACCAACAATTTTTCATTAGTTTTAGCAAATTCAACACAAGCTTTACAAGCTGAGATAGGATCGTTAGCGAAAGCGATAGCTGTCGGTCCAACGAACAAATCTGTCAAAGCTTCAAACTTTGTGCCTTTAAGAGCAAGACGAGTAATCCGCTTTTTAGTAACTCTAAAGCCGGCACCAACTTTTCTAATGTTATCACGCAACTCAGAAACTTCGCTCACTGTCAAACCTTTGTAGTGAGAAACAACGATAGTTTCAGCGTTGTTGAACAATTCATTAAGTTCAGCCAGCAATTGTGTTTTTTCTTCGCGGTTCACTTATTGTCTCCAATTACGCATACACGAAAACATTCGGATATGCTTTTTTAACCAATCCGCCAAGACATAATCTGATGAAGAAAGCTAAATTTTTCTCCCACATTACCCTTGACGGGACTCAATCTGCCCAGGAGAAAAAAATCGATTTAACAAATAAAATCTCTCACTTACTCCGTCTATGCAAGATATTTAAGAACTTAAGGTATTATCAGAGCCAAGCTCCTCATTTTCCCTACTCATCCACTTGCAGTCTTGGACAGGTCGAACGGCTCATTAGCCATTCGTTGAGGGAGTTAATAATATTTAAACCACCACTTGTCAAGCACTTTTTTATCATTACGCCTCAACTTTCACAATCCACATTTTAAACCTTTGGTAAATATTATATTGACTTTAAAACTTTTACGTGCTTATTTTCCCTAAAGGTTGTGTTTTATAAAAAAACAACACCAAAAGTTTAGACGATACATTTATTGAACTACGTTTTTATCGAGGGGAATATGCACAATATCAATCTAAGTCATTGTTATTCAAAGGGAATTACCCCCCCCCCGCAAATTTCATAAAACTTCAACTTTTAGTAGAACAAAACCTTTTTTCACATCATTTTTCAACCTACAATCATCGGAGTTAAACTAATGGTTGTAGGATATATTCATAATCGCATCAATTTTTCGTCGTCAGAACAGCAATCATTGATTCGCGAATTTTCAACAAAACACAACCTAAAGTTGGATATTATATATTCCGATAGCGACATCAACGAGTTGTGTTCATCTTCCATAACAAGCGGCGACACATTAATAATCAGCGAAATATCATGTCTTGGCGGCTCACTTTATGACATCCGTGACAACTTAAAAAAACTTCTTCAACAACAAATTACCGTCATGTCTGCCAGCGAAGAATACAAGCTTACACCGAATGATATTCATCTTTTAGATGGTATTGACCTTGCGATTGATATCCGCAAAAACCTGGTCTCGACAACCACCTCAGCCGCCTTAGAAACCCGCAAACAAAAAGGTATTAAATTGGGCATCAAAAAAGGACAAGTTTTACGCAAAAAACTTGATGGAAAACAACCTGAGGTTGTTAAACTATTAAAACAAGGCAAATCCAAAGGCGAGATTGCCGTTATTTTGGGCGTCAGCCAAGCCACCGTCTACAACTTCATCCGGAATCAAATAAAAGGAACACAACATGCCTAAAATATCATTAATAGTTCCCGTATATAAAGTAGAAAAATATCTTCCGGAATGCTTAAACAGTATAATCAACCAAACATTTCAAGATTGGCAAGCAATTTGTATTGATGATGGTTCTCCGGACAACTGCGGCAAAATTTTGGATGAATACGCAAAAAAAGATAATCGTATAAAAGTAATACATCAATCTAACAAAGGACTGTCAGAAGCACGAAATGCTGCTTATCCTTATATAGATACACCATACACCATGTTTTTAGATTCAGATGATTTTCTTCATTCTAAAGCTTTAGAAGTTGCCTATAATAACATTGAAAAAACAAACGCAGACATGCTCTGGTTTGATAGCGTTCCGTTTATAGATGGTGAAAAGGTTATTCCCCACAAGATACAAGACAACTTTGAGATAAAATCATATAAAAATCCTCTAAAATTTTATGCAATCAAAAACAAACTTCTCACAAGTCGCAAAACTCGTATGTCCGGCATTGTATGGAATAAAATATATAAATCAGAATACGTAAAACAAACACCTTTTGCTCCGGGAATTGCTCCCAACGAAGACAATTTGTTTACACTAGAATTATTAACAAAGATAAACAGTTTAGTTCATTTAAAAGAAAAGCTTTGTTTTCACAGATATCGTCAAGGCTCTATAATGCGCAGCCTCGAAGATGAAAAACTAAAAGAAAATTTGCGCAAAGAAATAAATTGGTACAACCAGGTTCGTACCAGAATAATTCAGCAAAACATCATCTCTGAAAACATGAATATTTTTGATAAATATTTAGTTGAAAATGTATTTTTCAAAAAACTGTTCAGACCTTTTATAAAAGGCAAAAAAAACAGCCAAGATCAAGAGTATATCAATGGTTTAATACAATCAGATATGTTTGATTTCAAAAAAATGAGATTCAAATACCGTCTCATCATGTTTTTGTATTTACACAAACAAAAAATTCTCACCCGCATGCTGTGTTATTTGTAACAAAGGATTTTATGATGAAAAAAAATTTCCCGATAGACCTTGTATACTTATGGTGTGATGATACTGATGAGGCATGGCGCACCAAAAAACAACAACACCTTTTAGTTGAAAACAAACTAGATTCACAATCAACAAACAATTGCCGTTTTGCAAATAATGACGAACTCAAATATTCTCTTCGCTCGGTTGCCCAATATGCTCCGTGGATTAATCATATATACATTGTAAGCGATCATCAGACACCAAATTGGTTAAACACTGACCATCCTAAAATAACAATGATTAACCACGAAGATATTTTACCTAAAGAAAATCTTCCGCTTTTTAATTCAGAAGCCATCGAAACAGCTCTTGCCAAAATTCCTAATTTATCAGAACATTTTTTGTTTGCTAACGATGATATGTTTTTTGGCAATGATGTAAAAGCACAAGATTTTTTTACTAAAAATGGAAAAGCAATTGTTCGTTTAACTCCAAATCCCAAAAAAGCTAAAATCGCAAAATCACAATATAGTCAACATATTGATGCTATGCAAAAGTTGATATTTAACACATTTGCAACCAACTTTAAACATCAACCGCATCATAATATTGATTCATATCTCAAAAGCGAATTTCAAAATTGTATTAATAATTTTGGCGAGTTGAGCAATGCAACCGCCAAACAACGTTTTCGTCAAGAATCGGCGTTTCAACGATCAATAATCGGTTATTGGATGATATGTAAAAAATGTGGAATTCAAAAAAACATCAAAAAATGGAAATCTCAGTTATTAGATATTATCCCGCCATTTTCCAAATTAATTAAACAAGACAGTATTAGCATTAATATATCATCAGACAAAGGATTGCAAAAGCTTTGGCGTATCAAACCAAAAATGTTTTGCCTAAACGATTGTGAAAAAACAACCGAAACTAATCGCCAAAACATCAAGCTATTTATGGAAAAACTTTTTCCAAACAAATCAGAATTTGAGAAAATTGAACAAAACAGCAAAATTTCGGTTATTGTTCCAGTCTATAATGTAGAACAGTATTTACCTCAATGTTTGGATAGTATAATCAACCAAAAATATAAAAACTTAGAGATTATTTGTGTGGATGACGGAAGTCCAGACAATAGCGGTAAGATACTAGACGAATATGCTAAAAAGGATAATCGAATAAAAGTTATTCACCAAGAAAATCAAGGGGTTTCTGTTGCGCGTAATACAGGACTTGATAATGCGACGGGAGAGTATATAGGATTTGTTGACCCTGATGACTGGATTGAAGCAGACTATTATGAAACATTGATACGTTCAGCAAAGAAGAATAATGCTGACGTTGTGCAATGTGGATATACACTAAATACTGGTAATAAAAAAATAAAAGAAATTATGTGGAATGCCGACTTATCCTCTACTATATCAAAAAGTCTATCACTCTTAAAAAGAGGATATATATGGAACAAATTATGGAAAAGCGAATTAATAAATAAAAATAAATTAAAATTTGTTAATAAACTTACCCAATTTGAAGATATCGTTTTTTCTGTTAATTTTTTATTATACACACATAAATTTGCTTTGATAGATTATGCTGGTTATCATTACTGTTTCAATCCTAATTCTGCTATGAATTCTAAAAAGGATGAAAGTTATATTTTTGAAAATATTACCAAAACAACCAAAATAGCTTTAAATCTTTACGAAAATAAAAAAGAAAAAAAGGTATTAAAAAATTTTTTAATACACCAACTAATAACACAACACGATTTAACTAATAAAAATACCTTCCATAACTGTATTAACCTTTATGGAAGGCATTGGCTAATATATAAAACAAAATTTAACCAACTCAAGAGAAAATTTGTACGTTTTTCTCTTAAAAAACGTCAACTTTTGATCTTAGGTAAAGAAATAAAATTTTAACAAAATTACATTATACAAGGATTTCAAATATTATGACAACAAACAATAACCAAACTATCGTTTATGCAACAAATGAATTATATATTCCATATCTTGCAGTTTCAATTCAATCAATACTTGAAAATTCAAATAATGATAACAATTTCAATATATATGTACTTCACACAAGTGTATCCATAGAAACACAAAAAAAAATCGAACAGCTTCAATCAACAAGACTAAAAATAAATTTTATTAACGTGCTAAAATATATATCTTGCAATAAAAAGCAACTAAAAACTAAATTACATTTCACAGAAGAAATGTATTATAGATTTCTTATACCTCAATTATTTAAAAATCAAAAAAAAATATTATACGTAGATGTCGACTTGGTTTTTAATAGCAATCCTCAAATATTTTTTGATATAGACATTGAAAAATTTTATCTAGCAGCAACAAATGACATAGGTGTTTTAAACAAACAAAGTGTTTTTAACTCATATGTTAGTTCTTTAAACATTAAACCTACAAATTATTTTAATTCCGGCATGCTAATCATGAACATCCAAAAACTTAACCAAATAAATTTTTATCAACAATTTTTAAACATCATAAATCAAGAAAAAGATTTTTGCTTCCCAGATCAAGATATTATGAACATTATATGCAAAAATAATGTATTGCTACTTAACTATCAATACAATTTTCAGTGGGCTCCTTATTTAAATGATATACACAAAAATAATTATCCAGAGAAAAATTATAACGATTATATCTCAGCATCTAATAATTCCCATATCGTACATTTTACTGGAAGCATAAAACCTTGGAAATACCCCCAAAACATTTTAGCAAGTAATTTTTGGAAGTATGCTCGTCAAAGTCCTTTTTACGAAGAAATATTGTACATAAATTCTCCTGTAAGAAATCATATCCATTTTAATTTTCTTAAATACATATGGTTCAAATTTTATTCTAAAATAACCATCATAAACAGAAATCATTACAAAAAAAAATACCATGAACAAAAAAAATTAAAAAAATCAACATACTTATAATATCATAGAAAATATAATGCATAATAACATATCTTACATAACCAACTGTACAGGTTGCGGGACTTGCTACAATGCTTGTCCTGTAAAAGCAATAAAAATGGAGACCAATTCTGAAGGATTTTTATATCCAGAAATTGATACTGCTAAATGTACCAATTGCGGCCTTTGTTTTGATTGTTGTCCGTCTGAACATCCTATTTATATTAATTCTAAAAAACCTGATTGTTTAGCTGTCTCTACTAATGATGAATTGAGAAAACAAAGTTCTTCCGGAGGGGTTTTTCCTCTTTTAGCGGAATATATTTTGGACTCTGGCGGTTATGTCTGTGGTGCTGCATGGAATAAAGATAATCTTGTTGAACATATAATAATCAAAAATAAAAATGATTTATACAAATTAAAAAGCTCAAAATATCTTCAAAGTAATACTACAGATGTTTACACACAAATTAAAAAACTGCTTAAAGCTGATAAATTGGTATTATTTAGCGGTACACCATGCCAGGTTGCCGGATTGAATACGTATTTGAAAAAACAATATGACAATTTACTAACAATTGATATTGTATGTCATGGTGTTCCGTCACCAGCTGTTTACAAAAAATATTTACAAGAACTTGTACAAAACAAAGATGAAAAAGTTATTAATACAAACTTTAGGGATAAGATAAATGGATGGTCACCCTATCTTACTACTACTATTACCACTGCTAACACATACTCATTCCCTGCTGAACAAGATACTTTCATGAATGCTTTTCTTAAAAACCTCTGCTTAAGAGATTCTTGTTCGCAATGCCCTTTTGCTAAACTTCCACGTCAGGGCGATATTACTTTGGGTGATTTTTGGGGTATATGGAAATATTCTAAAAAATTGGATGATAAAAAGGGATTGTCTCTTGTTTTAACAAATTCACCTAAAGGCAAAAAATACTTACAAACATTGAAAAAACAAACAAAATTATGGCGGAAGGTACCAATAAAACATGCAATCAACGGTAATCCTTGTCTTGTAAGATCGTCTATCCCACATGATGACAGAAAAGGATTTTTTGAAAGATTAAACAAATTATCACTAAAAGATAATGTTGATATAACTTTGGGAAGTAAATATGATTGCGGTATATTGAATCTATGGCACAGTAATAATTATGGAGCACTTTTAACCTGTTATGCATTACAAGAAACTATTAAGAATATGAAATATAACCCTAAAATAATAAATTATATTCTTCTCCCCTACAAAAATAAAATAACAGATAGTTTATCCACAAACTTTGCAAAAAAATATTTGAATTTAACAAAACCTTGTAGAAATAAAAAAGAATTACAATTATTAAACGAGGAAACGAATACATTTATTGTTGGATCAGACCAAGTATGGAGATACAACTTTTTCAAATGGTATAATGAAAATTTTACCTTCTACCTTAATTTTGCTAATTCCTCAAAAAAGAAAATTGCATATGCGGCCAGTTTTGGAACTGATTATTTTGAAGGCGATTATAAAGATACCCAATTAACCAAATATTACATGCAACAATTTGATAATATTTCTGTCAGAGAGGATGATGGAGTAAATATTTGCAAAAAAACTTTTGATGTTGAGGCTACTCATGTGTTAGACCCTGTATTTTTAGCAGATTTATCTGATTGGGATAGATTAATTGATAATTCTACTGCAAAATATTCTAATTTTATTGCTTCTTATGTTCTCGATAAAAATGATTTTTCAAACAATATATTGAATGAGGTAAAACAATATTTTCCTAATCATAAAAATGTTGATATGTTTGATGGTGCACGCGGAGAAAAAACATCTGTTGAAAATTGGATTTATAACATAAAAAATTGTGATTTCTTTGTTACTGACAGTTTTCATGGAGCTTGTTTCGCAATTATCTTTAATAAACCCTTTATTTGTATTGCTAATGTTGAAAGAGGATATAGCAGATTTAAATCTTTATTTAATATGTTTAATCTTGAAAACAGATGTATATTAAAAAATCAGAATATCAATATATGCAATATATTAAAAGAAAATATTGATTATAATATTGTTAACAAAATAAAAGATGCCGAAATAAAACGTTCAAAAGATTGGCTATTAAATGCATTAGAAGATAAAAAGAAAATAAACAATTCCTCTTATGATATAATTAACATACTATTGGAAGAAATTGAAAACCTAAAAGAGCAAACTATTGAAATATTTAATATCAAAAAAAATAAAATGAAACTTTTCAAATACACTGTACTTTCTAATATAATGTGGGGCAAAAAACGCAAAAAATATAACCAAAAGAGAAAATTATTAAAACACAAAATATTAAAAATAGAACAAATTTTAACATAAAAATTTAATCTATTGTCACATAGAATCTTCATAAATTGGAAAAGTAAAGCTAAAAACACCGTAAAACACGATAAATTAGAAATCATTTTCTAACTTTTGTTAGTTTACCACCTTTTTAGAATTAATTTTCAACTTTTTTCTTCCCTCTCCTCACCCAATAAAAACCCCCGATTGTTTCCAATCGGGGGCGATCATCTCAATTTATTGATAGTTTATCTATCAATTACAATGCTGATGTATCAACCTTAACACCAACACCCATTGTCGAGCTCAAAGAAACTTTTTTCATATATGTTCCTTTTGCGCCGGCCGGCTTAGCTTTAACAATAGCATCAATAAATGCTTTACCATTCTCATAAATTTGTTCTTCAGAGAAACTAGCCTTACCAATACCAGCATGAACAATACCGTTCTTTTCAACACGATATTGAACTTCACCAGCCTTAGCCTTTTTAACAGCTCCCTCAACATCAGCGGTAACTGTACCCAACTTCGGGTTCGGCATCAAACCTTTTGGTCCCAATACACGAGCAACCTTACCGGCCATGCCCATCATATCAGGAGTTGCAATCATACGGTCAAATTCGATTTTGCCGGCCAAGATAGAATCAATAAGGTTTTCAGCACCAACAATATCAGCACCTGCAGCCTTTGCTTGGTCAGCTTTTTCGCCTTGTGCCAAAACAGCAACGCGAACAGTCTTACCTGTTCCGTGTGGCAAAGCACATACACCACGAACCATCTGATCGGCATATTTCGGATCAACACCAAGATTGATTGCAATATCAATAGTTTCGTCAAATTTTGCCTTAGCATTTTCTTTAACGATCTTAACAGCATCTTTCAAAGAATAAGCCTGATCCTTATCAAGACTCTTATAAGCATTCACAATTCTTTTACCCATCTGCTTACTCCTCAACCTTAATACCCATAGAAACAGCCTGACCTTTAACCATATTCATAGCTGATTCAACAGTTGAACAGTTCAAATCCGGCAATTTTGCTTCAGCAATTTCTTTAACCTGAGCCATAGAAATCTTACCGGCAACAACCTTACCCGGTTCTTTCGAAGCAGAGCTAATTCCGGCAGCTTTCTTCAAATAGTAAGAAACCGGAGGAAGCTTTGTAATAAATGTGAAAGACTTATCTTCATAAGCTGTAATCACAACCGGAACAGGAATCCCCGGTTCCATCTTTTGTGTAGCAGCATTGAATGCTTTACAAAATTCCATAATATTCAAGCCTTTTTGACCCAAAGCAGGACCAACCGGAGGAGATGGATTAGCCTTACCTGCAGGGATCTGAAGCTTGATTAAACCTAAAATCTTTTTCTTAGACTTAGCCATTTTTCATCACCTTTTTGTTAGGTTTCGTGGTTATTAGACCAATGGCTGGCCTCCCACGAAAATTGTTAAATACATACGATTCGCCCAAACCAAAAGACATCCGTCCCCAGTTTGAGTCGTCCCTGTATAACATATATTTAAACAAATGCAAGCGTTTTTTGGTTAATATCCGACAACCGGAAATGTATATATTTTATCCGAGTTTCTTATTCAGTATCTGGTTCACAACCCCCGGATTAGCCTTTCCTTGAGATGCTTTCATAACTTGTCCCACAAACCACCCCATAAGATTAGTTTTTCCTGCCTTATACGCCGCAACATTATCCGGATTAGCCGCGATTATATCATCAATAATCTTTTCAATCGCACCCATATCCGTAACTTGTTTCAATCCGCGTTCTTCAACAATCTTTTCCGGATTTTCGCCTGTTTCTGCCATAATCGCAAACACATCTTTTGCTGTCTTACCGTTAATAACATTTTTTGAAACAAGCTCAACCAATGCTCCCAAATTTTCTGCCGAAATCGGACTTTCATCTAACGACAATTTTTTCTCGTTCAACATTGCAAAAAAATCACCCATCAACCAATTTGCAACTTTCTTTGCATCATGACCTTTGGCCGCACGTTCAAAAAATTCGGCAGTTTCTCTATTTTCACAAATAACTCGCGCATCATATTCCGTCAAACCGAGTTCTTTAACAAAACGCTCTTTCTTTACATCCGGCAACTCAACCATATCACGTCTGACTTCTTCAATAAATTCATCCGTCAAAACCAACGGCAACAAATCCGGCTCCGGAAAATAGCGATATTCATGGGCAAATTCTTTTTTGCGCATAAACTTTGTCTGTCCTGTTGACGGATCAAACTGGCGTGACTCCTGTTCCATCTGCCCACCGCTCTCATAAATTTCAAACTGGCGTTTTGCTTCGGCTTCAATTGCTTGCATTACAAACTTAACCGAGTTCACATTTTTAACTTCTGCTCGCGGACGCAAAGTCATCTCTCCGACCTTTCTTATAGAAATACTGGCATCACAACGCATCGAGCCTTCATCCATATTTCCGTCACAAGTTCCTAAATAACGCACAATCGAACGCATTTTACGCAAAAAAGCTCCTGCTTCTTCCGGCGAACGAAAATCAGGCTTGGTAACAATCTCCATCAACCCTACACCGGCACGATTCAAATCAATAAATGTCTTGGTCGGCGAAATGTCATGGATTGATTTTCCGGCATCTTGCTCAATATGCAAACGCTCAATCCCTATATTTTTTGTCTCTCCACCTTCTAATTCAATTTTTACAACACCCTCGCCCACAATCGGAAATTTATCTTGTGTAATCTGATATCCCTGTGGCAAATCAGCATAAAAATAATTTTTACGAGCAAACGCCGAATATTTATTAATCTTTGCGTTTAATCCCAACCCTGTTTTAATTGCCTGACGTACACATTCCTTATTAAGTGTCGGCAACATCCCCGGCATTCCCGCATCAACAAACGATACATTCTCATTTACATCTGATCCGTAATGTGTCGATGCTCCCGAATATATCTTTGATTTAGATATAATTTGACAGTGAATTTCCAGACCGCAAATAACTTCCCAATCACAATCTTTGCCTTTTAATATCATTGCGCTCATTTTATTTCACTCCTCTAAATCCGACTTGAGTTTCCAAAGCCGAAGAAACCTTAAATACGTTCGCTTCATCAAAAGCTTTACCAACAATCTGCATTCCTAACGGCAAGCCATCTTTATTAAGTCCGATTGGCAAACTCAACGCCGGCAATCCTGCCAATGAAATTGAAACCGTAAATATATCATTAAGCCACATCGTAATCGGATTTTCTTGCATCGATTTATCACCAATCGGAAAAGCCGCTACCGGAGCTGTCGGTGTTAATATCACATCACATTTTTCAAATGCTTTAACAAAATCATCACGAATTAAACGACGAACCTTTTGTGCCTTCACAAAATACGCATCATAATATCCGGCAGACAAAACATATGTCCCAACCATGATACGACGCTTAACTTCTTTTCCGAAACCAGCTGTACGAGAATTTATATACATTTCATCCAAACTGCTACCGTCAACTCGGTTACCATAACGTAAACCGTCATAACGCGCCAAATTACTTGAAGCTTCTGCCGGAGCAATTATATAATACGCTGCAAGAGCATATTTAGTATGCGGTAACGAAATTTCTACAACTTCAGCTCCCTTATCTTTTAACATCTGAGCAGCTTTATCCCAATAAGACGCAACTTCTGCATCCAATCCGTCAACACGATATTCTTTCGGAATACCAATTCGCATTCCTTTAATATCACCACCTAAAAACTTTTCAAAATCCGGAACCTCAACCTTTGCCGAAGTAGCATCTTTCACATCATACCCGGCCATAGCTTTCAACATTATTGCACAATCTCTGACATCTTTAGCTATAGGACCTGCTTGATCCAATGACGATGCAAAAGCAATTGTTCCATAACGAGAACATCTGCCATATGTAGGTTTTATTCCGGTAACACCGCAAAAAGCTGACGGTTGACGTATTGAACCACCGGTATCCGTACCTGTAGCTCCCGCACACATCTCAGCTGCCACAGCCGCAGCAGAACCACCGGATGAGCCACCTGCAACCAAATCTTTATCCTTACTCCACGGATTTACAACCGGACCGAATGCTGATGTTTCATTACTTCCACCCATAGCAAACTCATCCAAATTAAGTTTACCCAAAAATGAAGCACCTGCATTAAGCAAATTTTGTGTAATGGTTGACTCATATTGTGGTACAAAACCTTTCAACAAATTCGAACATGCCGTTGTAGGAACTCCGCAAGTACAAAACAAATCTTTAATCCCCAACGGAATACCTTCCAAATCACCGGCGGTATCATTGTTTATTTTTGCCTGACTGACTTTCGCTTGCTCCAAAGCTTTATCCGGAGTTTCACAAACAAACGCATTAAGCTTGCGTTTTGTTTCCATATTTTTGATATAAGCTTCTGTCAATTCAACTGCACTGAAATCTTTATTTTTAAGACCTTTTTTGGCCTCTGCAATTGTCAATTTTGTTAAATTTGTCATTTTATTTCTCTAATCATTAATCAAACCAAAAATTCTGATAATAAACTTTATTCTATCACCTTAGGAACTGCAAAATAACCATATTCCTTCATTGGCGCGTTAGACAAAATGGCTTCAGAACAATTACCTGCAACAACCTCATCTTCACGAAGAGCTATATTATTTTCATTAACCGAAACCAACGGCTCTACACTATCAGTATCAACTTCTTTCAAAGTATCAACCCACTGTAAAATTTTATTAAATTCTTCTTTAGTTGCTTCAACTTTATCATCTTCTATCTTTAAACGAGATAAAAAAGCAATTTTTCTAACTTCTTGAGCATCTACTGCCATCTGTTTTCCTCTCTTTAATATGTTAACACCATTGGCGGCATAACAGCATTATATTGCAACATTTTTAACACATTTAACATTTCAGAATCAACACCAAAATACTTACCTGTTACTTTTACATTATTTAAAGGCGACATTCTGATAACTTCTGATAATTTTTCCTGTAGTGTTTTGGGTTTAGGATACATATCCAAAACAAAATTTTCATCTTTTTCTATTCCGCTTTTAATTTTTAGATCAGACAATGCATCATTAAAACCGCCCAATTCATCAATTAATCCGTTTTCAAAAGCTTGCTTTCCGCTCCAAACTCTCCCGCGAGCCAATCTATCCGTTTCCTTTTCATCAAGATTTCTTCTTTTTGCCGTTTTTTCGGTAAAATCTTTATATATTTTATCCAACGAATTTTCAAAAATTTTGCGCTGTTTATCATTAAATTTAAAATTTGGACTAAGCATTGAAGCATTTGAATTAGCAGCAAAGACTTCCCACTCAACCCCCATTTTCTTCCACAATTCTTCCAACACAAACTTTCCGCCAAAAACACCTATTGAACCGGTTATTGTTGCGTTTGTTGCATATATTTTATCTCCGGCCAATGATATAAAATATCCACCGGAAGCTGCATAATCTCCCATAGAAACATAAAGAGGGATATCTTTTTCTTTCTTTAATTTATTTAATGCATTCCATATCTCATTTGATGCTAAATAGCTTCCTCCCGGCGAATTAATCCTAACCAGAATTCCCACAACATCTTTATCTTTCTTAATTTCGTCAAATTGATTTAAAACTTGTTCCGAACTTATTTCTTTCTCTCCGGACAATGACATATTGGCAACATCAACAATAACACCATCTAAAACAATAACTGCTATTTTCTTACCCTTATCATTCCAATGGATCGTTGATGCATAATCATCTATATTCAACGTTTCAGCATCATATTTATCCTTAATTTGACTAATCCAATCAGCTTCATAATCTATTTTATCGACAAGTCCCAAACTCCTAGCATACTCGGCATCCAAAGGTGCTTTATCCAAAATATCAAGTGTTTCCCTGCCCGTAACATCAGTATATCGAAACCCCATCATCTGTTTCAATACCGACATATTCAAATCAGCAATAAGAAAATTCATATTCATCTTAAATGCTTCTGGCACCTTTTTGTCTGTAAAAGAAGCCATCCCGCCTTTATATTCATAACGAGCATAAAAGTCAGGAAAAACTCCTACTTTATTCAATAATGTTCTGGCAAAAGGAACTTCTATTCCTACTCCCGTTACTCCCAAGTAACTTCCCGGCATCATTGTTATTTCACCAAACGACGAAGCTAAAAGATATTCTGATGTCCCTCCAACCATATTACCGAAGCCGGAAGAAAATATATAGGTTTCTTTTCCTGCTTGGCGATATCGCATCATTGTCTGGGCCAATTCCATTGTTTGAGCCAAGCCTAAACCGCTATCATTAATTTTTGCGGCAACGGCCTTAACTCTGTCATCAAACAAAGCTACTTCCATAACCGTCAAAATATCGGTAAACGACATACTGCTACTTGGAACAACCTCCGTCAACAAGCTGTCTTGCTTCGTTTCATTAACAGGTACATCAAAATTTACCGTCAAAATTGTTTTCTCCGGTACTTCAACCACCATTGTTGGAGATTTTATATATCCCACAAGCAAAATTAAAACCAAAATAAACAATGCTCCGAATAAGGCAAATGCCCAAATCAACGATTTGAGCAAAATTCTGATTGCCGTTTTTTTTCGCAAAGCAAATACATCAAATGACATATTGCGCATACTTAACTACATTCCTTCCGTCAAAACCTCAACAGTTTCTTTAATATTTTTCATTCTAAGCATTCCCTGAATGTGATATCCGCTGTCAACATGAATAACTTCACCGGTAATACAAGCACCACAATCAGACAACAATCCTAACGTCGCCATTCCGACTTCTTCCGGAGTAACATTACGCTCTAAAGCTGAATTCAAAGCATTCCAACGCAACATCTTTCTGAAATCACCTATACCCGATGCTGCCAAAGTTTTAATAGGACCGGCAGAAATAGCATTAACTCTGATTCCTTTCTCCCCCAAATCCATCGCAGCATAACGTACCGATGCTTCCAAAGCAGCCTTTGCCACTCCCATAATATTGTAGTTAGGCAAAACTCTTTCTGATCCCATATAACTCATCGTAACAATTGAACCACCATCATTCATAATCGGAGCTGCAAATTTACAAGCTTCAATAAATGAAAAACAAGAAATTTCCATAGTCATTGCAAAATTTTCTTTAGTAGTATCAATCATATGTCCACGAAGTTGATTTTTATCCGAAAAACCTATGGCATGCACCAAAAAATCAATTTTTCCCCATTTTTCAGCCAATTCTTTAAAACAAGCTTCAACACTTTCGCTGTCGGAAACATCACATTTTATCAATAACGGTTCCTTATCCAATTGTGTTGCCAAGGGCTTAACCCTTTTTTCCAAAGCATCATTTTGATACGAAATCGCTATTTGAGCGCCATGCTCATTCAAAGCCTGAGCCACTCCCCATGCAATTGACTTATCATTAGCCAATCCCATAATAAGGCCTTTTTTACCTTCCATCAAACCTTTAGACATAGTTCGAATTCCTCATAATTTTTACACACACAATACACAACAGAGTTTTTACTCTCTTGCTTTTCGTTATAAACTTTTATAGAATCTGACTTAATTTGTAAACCATTTTTTTAGCATATAAGGACAAATATGAATTTTAATTACCCCAACATTCGTCAACATTTTACATCAGCTCATAAACTTGTTCGTTTTATAACATCACGTATTCAAACAGACAATATCCTCAGAGTTGCTTCATCACTGAGCTATACTTCTTTGATTGCTTTGGTTCCTTTGATTGCTATCGGATTGGCTATATTTTCGGCTTTTCCTGTTTTCGGTGAGGTTCGAGAACAATTACAAAATACATTGGTTCAAAATTTGGTACCATCAATAAGCAAAGAAATTACAACTTATTTTAACGATTTCATATCTGCTACGGCAAAACTCACAACCGTCGGTGTTGTCGGTATTGCCGTAACTGCAATATTGCTGTTGTCAACGATTGAAAACTCTTTTAACTACATATTCAAAGTATACAAACCGCGCAGTATCAAAACAAAAATAACTCTTTATTGGACTGTGGTAACATTAGGTCCCTTACTTTACGGAGTAGGTTTTTCCTTACGAGGATATTTTTATACTTTGCAAAAATTTATGCCCCAAGATTTCGCCGCCGTATCGTTTTTACAATCATCTTTGCCTACACTTTTTACAATTCTGGCACTAATGCTGGTTTATATTTTGGTACCAAATAAAAAAGTAAGATTTTGGCACGCTTTTTGGGGCGCAATTATTGCCGTTGTCGGATTTTATATAATGCGCAGATTCTTTGGAACATTTATAGCTTCTTCCGTTGCTTATACCACATTGTACGGCGCTTTGGCTGCCATACCTTTACTATTGGTATGGTTATACCTTAACTGGGCTGTTGTAATATTAGGTGCCGCCGTAACAGCTGCGCTTGGTGAGTACAAAGAAGGTGAAGAACAAAAATTTTCTGAAAAATCAACGAGAAAATTCTATTATACAACAAAAAAACACAATTATCAAAAAAAGAACTTGCAAAAAGAACATAAATAGAACATTATACTATTATATCGATTCTTTTTAACATATATCAAATGGAGTAACCAATGGATAAAGATAAAGCACTTGACGCCGCCTTAAGTCAAATTGAAAAAGCTTTCGGCAAGGGTTCAATTATGAGAATGGGGCAAGAAAACGCTCATGTAGATATTGAAGGAATTCCCACAGGTTCACTGGGACTTGATATGGCATTGGGGATAGGAGGTCTTCCTCGTGGTCGTATTATTGAAATTTATGGCCCGGAAAGTTCAGGAAAAACAACTCTTGCTCTAAGTGTAATAGCTCAAGCTCAAAAAAATGGCGGAACCTGTGCTTTTATTGATGCCGAACACGCTTTAGATCCGTCTTATGCCAAAAAAATAGGCGTTGATTTAGAAAATCTTTTAATTTCTCAACCGGATGCCGGTGAACAAGCTTTGGAAATCACAGACACTCTGGTTCGTTCCGGAGCTATTGATGTTTTGGTTGTTGACTCTGTTGCAGCCTTGGTTCCTAAGGCAGAATTAGAAGGAGAAATGGGCGATTCGCATATGGGATTACAAGCTCGTTTAATGTCGCAAGCTTTGCGTAAACTAACATCAACCATTGCTCGTTCCAACACTTTGGTTATTTTTATCAACCAAATACGTATGAAAATCGGAGTTATGTTTGGTAATCCGGAAACAACAACCGGAGGTAATGCTCTAAAGTTTTACGCTTCTGTTCGTATTGATATTCGCAGTATCGGAAAAATCAAAGACAAAGAAGACATTATCGGTTCTCAAACCAGAGTCAAAATTGTTAAAAACAAAGTTGCTCCCCCTTTCAAAGTTGTTGATTTTGATATTATGTATGGCGAAGGTATTTCTAAAACCGGTGAAATAGTTGACCTTGGTGTCAAAGCCAACGTTATTGAAAAATCAGGAGCTTGGTTCTCTTACAATGGAGATAAAATAGGTCAAGGACGTGAAAATGCAAAAACATTCTTACGAGACCATCCGGAAATAGCTCTCGAAATTGAAAATAAAATCAAAGCAGATGCCGGTCACTTAAGTTCTGAAATGATTGGCGGTGCTATCGCCATCGATGATGAATAAATACTAACTTCAAAAAAGAAAAACCTCTACGTATCATCAAATACATAGAGGTTTTTCTTAAAGGTAAAAATCATTTCACATTAACTGTATAACGAATATTTCCAATACCCGTTACTGTTGCTGAGTTTGGCGTTCTTGTTTGATAAGTTCTACCCAACACATCACCGCCAATTTTTCTTAAAATACGATTTAGTCTTTCTGATACCTGTTTAATAGTACACCACTGTAATGAATCCATAACATTCCAGTTTTCACCATCTACCAACTCCATAGTTTTAGCATCATTAACAGCCTCATTACCTACTTGTATTACTTTTTCATCATACAAATATATCACAAAACCAATATATTTTCCGAACATTTTACTTTTATAAGGAACATAAATACCTATTGGCATCACTTCTGTTAAAATGTAATGCGATAGCAGTAATTTACCTTTCCACTTATATAAAAGCTCAAATTCCTGTTTAGGCCCCAAAGTTTGTTTTTTTAACTCGGGATAATCGGAATAATGCATAAATACTTTATTTTTTTTCGAATTGGTAACAGGAACAATAACTTCATCATCTTCAAGCAATTTTCGTCCATCTCGATACCTTTTAGCTGCTTCAATCAAAACTTCATCATCAGAATTAAGTGTTTTTGGGATTTCTATAACCTCATCTGCTTCAGAAACAACCTTCGGCTTTCGTCCACGACGTTTAGGCTCCTTAACTTCATCCGTTTCAGAAACAACCTTCGGTTTCCGTCCGCGACGTTTAGGCTCCTTAACTTCATCCGTTTCAGAAACAACCTTCGGTTTCCGTCCGCGACGTTTAGGCTCCTTAACTTCATCCGTTTCAGAAACAACCTTCGGTTTCCGTCCGCGGCGTTTAGGCTCCTTAACTTCATCCGTTTCGGAAACAACTTTCGGCTTCCGTCCGCGACGTTTTGGTTCCTTAACTTCATCCGTTTCAGAAACAACCTTCGGCTTCCGTCCGCGACGTTTAGGCTCCTTAACTTCATCCGTTTCGGAAACAACTTTCGGTTTCCGTCCGCGACGTTTAGGTTCCTTAACTTCATCCGTTTCGGAAACAACTTTCGGTTTCCGTCCGCGACGTTTAGGTTCCTTAACTTCATCTGTTTCAGAAACAACCTTCGGTTTCCGTCCGCGACGTTTAGGCTCATCAACAAAACAATCTTCTTGTTTTATTTTCCACTTGGCAATCAATAATTTGACCAAAGCCAGACATTCCTCCGGTGACAACGCAACCAAAGAAATCATTTTCTCAATAACTTTTACCTGTTCCATAAAGAAATATTTTAATTTGTTCAAAATTTACATAAAAAGATTAATTTTAGCCACTTATAGCATATTACCAGTAAAAAACAACCTTTTTTGTAAATTAAATTATCTAAAAGACCTCATTTAACTAATCTTTTTATATCATTTTCAATATTTGCTCGGCTAAAAACTATGCCGTTTATACCGACGGATTTTGCAGCCTCAACATTTCCTATCTTATCGTCAACAAACAAAACTTCTTCCGGAACAGCCTGCAATCTTTCTAATACTTTTTCATATATCCTTATATCAGGTTTTAACACCCCTAATTCAAAAGAAACAAAAACTTTATCGTACGCAACCAAATTTTTTGCCGTATCGGCTAAATTAGGCAATGCATTTGAAAGCAAACAACAAACTATCTTTTTTTCTTTTAAATAGCCCATAATCCTTATTGTTTCTTCAAAAAATTCTCCAACACCTTGATGCAATTTTTCATCTATTTTTGCTCCTATATCCTCTGAATAACCAATATTACAATGACGACATAAATCCTCACAAAATTCTTTAAAATTTATTTTACCTGACATAAACGGCTTATAATCAAAAGAACTTATTCCTTTTTTATTATTAAAATCGCATTTATCTGAAGTATTGAGCGCACAAAAATCATTAAGAGGTTTCAAAGAAAACGGATAACAGACCTGACCGACATCAAAAATTGCAAACTTTATTTTACCCATAGCTATCTCCTTCACCTAAAGATTACTACTTATAAAAAAATTTAGCAACTTCAAAAAAAAGGATTATAAGCCCACTGTAATAATGCCTGTCTTTGTTTTTTGCGACAATCAAAATCCATAATCATACAATTTTTCATAATTTGTATTTTATGACGCCTAAAAGCACGCCACCTTTTAATTTGTATCTCATCAACTTTTGGCAACCTACGTCCCATATAATAACGACAATACCACTGAAACCATCCCCTGACATCCGGTTCAATAATCCAACCGTTTTGTCGCCACACCCACAATGATTGTCT
Organism: Alphaproteobacteria bacterium; assembly: GCA_045637985.1. GTDB lineage: Bacteria > Pseudomonadota > Alphaproteobacteria > RF32 > CAG-239 > CAZU01. The sequence goes on along the minus strand of JAZUAM010000025.1, from coordinate 9,324 downwards.
TGATTTTACTCCAAAACAATTAATTTTTTCATCTGGTTCTTCTTTCGCCATTTTTGCCTTTACAAACCATTCTTTAGGAAATTCATCTTGACAATCATTCAAATAATGCCCTTCAAAAACTCCCAATTCTAACATTTGTTGAGGTGTTAATTCCGGCTTAAAATCATAAGCAAAATTTTTACCTATAGGTTCTGCTAATTCATAAACATACCCTTTTTGCATTTTATCATTAACTACAATCATAAAAAAACTCCTTCTTAACATATATAAGAAAGAGTTTTTCATTTTTAAGTTTTATATTTATCCGATATCTATCCCAAAAGCTATCTTTGCAACCAAACCTATTAAAAATGAAATCAATGCAACCGATAAGCTTATTGCTGACATTTCTGTAAATTTAATCCAAAATGGCTCTGATCTTACTACCGCGATATAAAAATTAAACACAAATACCAACAATATCACTATACCGATCATACAAACAAGTGCTGCAACATACATACTATTAGGAAATAACAAATATGGCATCACTAAAAATACTACCGTTACCAAATAAGCAATTCCCGTATAAAAACTCGCTTTTAATGCATTCGGATTACCATCAGCCCGTTCTGCCAAATAATTTGATGCAGCCATTGACAAAGTGGCCGCAATACCGGTAATAACACCAGACATTGCTATTAATGTTGTATTGGCCAGCACGAAAGTTAAACCGGCAATAGCTCCTGTCAACTCTACAAGAGCATCATTTAATCCCAATACCATCGCTCCTATATAATTGAGGCGTTCTTCATCCAACATTTCAATAAGCTGTTGTTCATGCTTCTTCTCATCCTCAATAATAGTCTCTACTTCCGGTATTTCCTTTTTAAGCTGTTCTAGCCCCCTAATACCTTCATATTCATGCAGTTCCAACAGTTTTATAACAAAAGTATACCCCAATAAATATGTAAGAAATCTATACCACCAAACTTTTATCATATTCGGACGTAAATCCTGAGATGTATAATGTTTCCAAACCAAAGCATGATGAGCTTCATCTTGGGCTATCTGATGCAAAATCTGACAATTTTTCTTATCTTTATCACATTTTGCAAAATGCGAATATATTGCTGCGCTGTTAATTTCATCTTGTTGAAAACCTTTCATCAGCGCCATCACTTGTTTAGAATATTTATTTTTTTCCATATTAAATCCTCTCTAAAAAATAGTTTATCATAACATATCAGCATTACCGAAAAACGCAACAAATTTACAAAACATTATAAACTGATAAAATATATTCTCAAATTCCTTAATAATACTTGTAAAACATTTCTTTTTATATAACATTATACACAGGTGTACTAATTTTTCGATAACGTATATCAAAAAATAGGCTATTGAAAAAAATATTCACTTTTCTATGTTGATAACAGAACAATCTTGATTAGGTATCAAGTTTGTCTGAGCCGTCAGAAGCTCAATGCATTATCAGACAATATGTCTGAAACTGGCTATAGAACCATTTTCCTGATATGCAATATATTGTATGGTCGGGGAGCTTTAACGAATGTACAGAAGTCTTCACTGACTTTAAAGGTTAAAGGATCATCTTAATGCATTTGATTTCTGAACTCTCCGACCACCTTGCACCACAATCAAAAACAGTGAGCGAGGAACATATGATTAGCAAGAAAGACATATCCATTTTAGAAAGCATTGCCTTTTTGCATGCTATTGAGCAATGTGAAGGAAAAAGAAAAGCTTCGGAACAATTATGCACTTCTATAGACACGATAAATAAATATCTGGATAATTTGGAACAAACTCTCGGTGTAAAATTAATTTCGACAAACACTAAAGGATCAAGTCTTACCGGTGTAGCGCAGCGCATTGTTGAAAAAGCTGAAAAAATCAAAGAAGTTCTTGATGATATTTCAAATATCCGACTTGAAAACCAAGAAATAAAAGGGGAGGTCCGAGTTTTTATGTCATTAGGGTACGCATCATACATGGTTCCTCAAGATTTATCAGACTTATTTGATATTTACCCAGAACTTCGTATTAATTCAGTGACATCCACAGATATTTCATCACTTAACCCCAAAAATTTCGATATAGCCCTTACTTTTGAAGAAATTGATCATCCTGATATATGTACAATATCAGAAAAAAAAGTTCATTGCGGATTTTTTGCATCATCCAAATATTTGGCACAAAAAGGATATCCTGTGGACATTGATGATATCGTAGAAAATCATAGACTAATCACTAAACATGACAGTATGTTAAAAAAGGTTATCGGTGAAGAAAAATTCAAAAAAGCCAAAATATGTTTCTCATCAAATAATACTCTGGCATTAATTAATGCTTTGGAGAACAGTACCGGTATTGGCATTATGCCTTTGAGTTTTGCCCTACAAGGACTTGTATGCTTGGACAACATAACCTGCAATGCTCCGGTAACATACCATCTGTTTGCCAACAGACATACTAAGGATATTCCAAGAGTACGTACACTGATAAATTTCTACAAAGATATTATGGATAAACTTGAAAATCCGGTACCGGTACCGTCTCTTGCCGGTAAACCATTACCTATAATTCGTCATTTGGGTGATGGAAACTCATAATAATGATTTTATTAAAGGTATTCAACAATGCTGGAACTAAAAACTGATCCGACACTAAATGATTTTCAAAATTATGTTCTGCAGATGAAAAAAGAACGAGGTTTCAATACCACTGATAAATTCTATGAATGTTGTCTGTTAGCCGAAGAGTGTGGCGAACTTATTTCAGCAATACGCAAAAATAACAAATCCGGCTCTATTGCCTCTGATTCAAAAGCGGGAAATATTGCGGAAGAACTGGCAGATGTGTTCATATATATATGTTCATTGGCAAATATGCACAATATAGACCTTGAACAAGCCTTCAGAGATAAAGAAGAAAAAAATAAATTACGAACTTGGAACAGAATATAAATTAAGCCGCTTTCTTGCCGATTGCTAAAACATAATCAATAGCTTTTGCCAATTGATCTGCACAAGAAGTCCCCTTTCCTTTACAATCATTTCCTCGCAAAACATCTGCTATTTCTTTAGCATCCTTCCCTTCCACCAACTTTGCAATTGCCTGCAAATTCCCCATGCAACCACCTGTGAATTTTACATTATATAACTTTCCTTTATCCAAATCAAAGCTGATGCTGACCGAACAAACACCTTGTGTATCATAGCAAAAACTTTTCATTTTAAATATTCCTTATCATTATTTTTTAGTAACCACATGTTCCGGATATGCTTTCATATCTTTCAATTTATTACGTAAAAACATAGGATATGCTTCAAATTCATCCAATTTTTCAATCGGCAACCAACACATTTTTTCTTCTATTGTTCCGTTTAATGTCATACTATGACTGTCAATTTCTTTTGTTCCACGCGGTTTCATCAAAAAGAAAAACGAAATTTCATGACAATCAAGCCCCTTCATTGCACCATCTTCACGCTTAAAAAAGTTTTCTTCTACAAAAGCTAATCTATCAATTTCATAATGTACTCCGGTTTCTTCATACACTTCACGCAACACAGCTTGCTCGGCTGTCTCGCCCAATTCAATCGCTCCACCAATTGAATAATAATATTTTTCAACATCATTAGTCGCAAACAATACACATCCGTCTTCAATAATTATAGCTGCAGCACGCAACCTAAAACGACGATTATCCTCTGTTTGAAAACAAACATCATTATTCATCATTTCAATAGAATTAGAAATCTTAGCCATTTTATTCCCTTACAATAATGTGTTTAAACCATTTTTCTTGAAAAGCTATTTGTGTTTCTATCTCTGTATCAGATAATATTTTTCCTTTCGGCACCACAATCAATTTATCATCATCATCGTCTGTACGATGAATTACCGCTACACATATCCCTTCAAACTCGTCCAAAGCATCATCAACACTCAGCACATATGCATCTAATTCTTCACCATCACCGGAAACAGTATCCGGAACAAAACCATAATTAACCTCATAAACAAAACCATACTTCGGATGTTTGGTTCCCTTGGGTCTATCCATTTTTACTGTTACTGTTTTTCCAATATATTCTTTTGTAATCATCTGTTTTCCTCTTTTGACACATTCTATATATTTTATAAAAAGTTACAAGCTTTTAAATTTTATAAATATTTTGACTTTTATCAATTTTATTCCTATCTTAAATCAACTGTTAACAATCTGGAAAACATAAATGATTAAAGTTTTATTTGTTTGTTTAGGAAATATATGTCGGTCACCAATGGCTCAATTTGTGTTTAAACAAATGATAGATGAACGAGGCTTGTCTGACCGATTTGAAATAGATTCTGCCGCTACCGAAAGTTATAACGAAATGTGCCATGCCGGTATCCATCACGGCACTCGCGATATTTTGACAGCTATGCATGTGCCTTTTGAAGAACATTATTCTCGCCGTATTCGCCCATCTGATTATGCTTACTATGATTATATTTTAGCGATGGACGACAGTAACATTGAAGATATCCAATCTATTGTCGGCATGGATACGGATAATAAAATTCACCGCTTACTCGATTTTGCAAACAAACCACGCAATATCAAAGACCCTTGGTATACCGGCAACTTTGACGAAACCTATTGGGATATTGTTGAAGGCTGCGATGCCTTTTTAGAGCATTTGAAAATATAAACCTGATAATTACCTATATCTACAACCAACTATTTGGAAAATAATAACTATGCAATATTCTCCCAAAGAAATTCTAACTCAAGTTACAATCCTACTACAAAGTAAACAAAAAATTACCAACAACAAACATTTCTCACTATTTTTTGAATTAGAAAAAATTATAGGATCAAAAAATTTTACCTCTGGAATAATACTTGACCCAAACAACAAAAAATTAAATATCTCTGCAATTAATAAATATCGTAAACCCCTGCTTGATACTATCATTTGCATCCAAAACGCCTCCGAATACGAAAAAAATATTTTTGAATTGCAACATCTGCGCTACAACGGACAAACAGTATCGTTCAAAGTAAATAACAAAAAAATATATCAAATATTATCAAAACCACTAACAGTCAAAAACTTTACAAAATTATTTAATTTAGCCAAAAATAGTGGCGTTTTTAACCTAAACTTTTCGCACCATTTACCTGATGTAACTATAAATACCTCAACTAAACATATGACCCGAAAATGGCCTCGCGATCACATGGGAATGATGCCTCTTATTATAGACCTATATCCCGACGAATTTATTGCCGGCATCGAAAAACAAGCTGAATGTTATTGCTCTAAAACAGAAATATCTGCCTTTGAACGAGTATTTAAAGATCCTTCAAGCGCTAGACAAAATCAAGGTATTGCTCATGTATTTTACCAAAAACAAAATGGCAACCTCTATCGTGATAAAAATTGGCAAATTAACCAACGTATTGAATCCCATGGTGAACTACTAAAATATATGACTATCTGCTGCAAACAATTGCTATCAACAAATTCCCACATTTCAAACAACCTTATCAAAACAATAGTACGCTTTACTCATTATCTTTACATTCAAGGCATATCTCCTCAAAGTTGCGGTCCCTGGGAAGAAATAGCCTTTCCTTATGGTATCAATTGGGACAACGCTTGCATTGTCAACGCTTTCAAAAACCTATTAGACCTCATAGATATTTTACCAACTGATAAAAACATATGGCACAAATTTACATCATTTGAAAATACCATTTGTAAAAAATTTAATCTCCCGCCTTTAATACAATTCCCCAAAAATCTAACCCAATATATCAATCAAAGTCTCAACGAAATTTGCAAATATTACCGTAGCGAATTTCGAGGAGCAACCTTAAGAAATGACGCTTCATCTGTAATGCTTGCCACCGGCGAACTGAATTTATGTACAAAAGATTCACTTACTTCTAACATCAAAAAACACTTACACATACTTCGAAAATTTGAAAAAAAACTTGTACACCCATTCGGAGCATGGCGCTACAATCAATTCAAAATTTATATCAATAATAATTTAATATCATCTTGCGACAGTTACCAAAACCTAAATTATTACAATCTTTGTAATCGTAACGGTCATGTACACCTCAACAAACACGAAAAAATAATATTCTTCAACGAAAAAGGCATTGATGCATCATCACCCGAACAATTTATCAATCGAGCACTTGGCATAACTGAAAAAACAACTGCCCAATGGGGATTACCAATATCATATGCGGCTCTCGCCTTTGGAAAACTTTCACACAAATTACTACTGCATTGGCAAAAAAACTCATTTCTTACAATCGTAGAACAAAAATTATTAGATGAATGTATGAACTCATCATCTGAATATATAAAACGAAGTTACGGCAATATAACCGGATGCAAACCGGACGGCAGCCTTTTTATCAACGCTAATGGACAACCGATAAATCCTTGGCACAAACCCGAAGCATATTTGGCTGTAAGCAAAAATTTTAATTGCAATAAATTTTGTTTTGTACCGGGTATCAATGACCACCTTGGATGGGATGCTGCCATATGTTACGAAGCATCTAAATTATTTTTGCAAAATTTACAACTTTTCGAAAAATTGACGCACAAAAATCTTTGACAAAACCTATCGGGATATCAAAGCTTCTTTCTTTGTATTTATCCAAACTCTTTTCTCTTCCTTATCTTCAAGCTTTACCGAAGATAATTCTGTTCCGCCAAATTCAAGCATAACCTTTTTCATCGTTTTATACGAAGCAATATTCAGCGCATTACAAGTAACCAAAACCTCATCAAGCCCCAAAACTTCTTTGGCATATCTACAACAAAGCTTTAATCCTTTTTGAGCCAATCCTCTTCGCCTTGCTGATGGAATAACATAATACGCAACATTGCCACCTTCTTTTTTCAAATTTTCAGTCAAACTATGCCTAACATCAAAAACCCCGACAAACTTATCATCGTCTATTAGCCATAACCTCGTAGACGCAACATACCCTTCTTTAAGCCCTACACCTAACCTGTTATTTTCACAACTTACTTTATAATCAACAAAATTACTGTATTCCAAACCACTTTTTATACCCAAAGTATCATAAGGTGTAGGAAATTTCTTAAATTCCTCTACCCCTCTCAGAAATGATAACCAATATTTTTCTTCCGGTAAAACGAGCTTTAGCATTCATACTCTCCAATATAAAAATTCATAAATAAATCATATCTGTACTAAAAATATTGTAAAGTACAATTTTAACCAAAATACAAATGATTACAGAATAAAAAACAGTCCTAAGCTTTAAGCTTAGAACCGCCCTTTATTACTCAACTATTATTTCCTAACCATTTCAAACCATCGTTCAACGATACCTCGTCTATACTCTAACAGATTTGGATATGAAACATCAAAATAACCTCTTTGAAGACCTATATATGCAAAAAGTATTTGTTTCACTCCTTTAGGACAACTCGGTGAGTTATAATATTCTTCATAAAAAAGAATAGTGTTTACATATCCGTATGCGTACAACAGCAGTGTATCTTTGCTGTTAGGAGGATATGGCGACTCAACTCTTGTGTTAATTAAGCTATAAACCCTATCTTTTTTTATGATATTATTTATATACCCAATATCCTCTTCAGTAACCCTAATCTTAAAACACATTGCCATATTTGCAAATGGAGAGCCCAAACGATGCCATGTTTCTTTATCTAAAAAATCCATAATATATAATTTTAAATTAAACTTACTCTAAATAATCAATCTATAAATCAACACTTATCACACTTTCCGATTTTTGCAATAAAAAAATCCTCCCTCAATGGGAGACAGTCTTGATGGCTATTGCCACCTTAATGGTGGTGGAATATTGATGAATTATTAACAGAAATAATCTCCTATTATGAAGAGCTCCAATACCAATTAAAAGAGTTCATATAATGGATTTTTAGCCATATTTTTATTGAATTTTAAATCAATTACTATAAACTCCATCCCATAAGAAAAGGACACTAAAAATGGATGAAATTACAGATTTATTATCACAGAAAAGACTTGCTAAATATAAAGGTATATCAAAAGATGATGCTGTTAAGTGCCATTTATATAATTGTGAATTGGCAGAATCATTCTATTCTTCATTGTATTACTTTGAAATCATTTTAAGGAATAAGATAGATTTAGTATTTTCTAAATATTTAGGTGAAGATTGGATAATGAATCCTAAATATATTATTGATAGAAATAAAGATAATATGAATAGTGCTATCTCACATATGAAAGATACTAAAAAGAATCCAACAGATAAAAATCACCTTATATCTGAATTAAGTTTAGGATTTTGGGTATATCTATTCTCATCTGCTTATAATTCTGCAATATGGAATAAACATCCTCAACTCCTAAAAGAAATATTTGATGGTAGTAAGGATAAAGTTGTTTTACAACTAATGTTCAGTAAATTAAATATTATCAGAATGTATAGAAATAAAATATTCCACTATGGTTCATTATTAACTGATAGCAATAACCCTCCTGCAAGAATGCATAATTTAATTTATAAAATGATTAGAGAAATGAATGCTCAAAAATTATTGAAGCAGTTAAAGACAATTGACAGGTTTAATGAAAAATATCAAAAAGGAAAAGAATTAAACTATTTAAAACAATAAAGAAGGGTCTCACTTACAACCAGAGAAAAACTCCTGCATGAAAATGCTTAATGTAAGATATATCCCTTCTATCTGTATCAAGAAATAACATTTAAAATTATAAATGTCAATATGGTATGTTGTTTTAAAATAAAAAAAGAAGGCATCACCTACAACCAGATAAAAATCCTGCATCACTTTGATTTTTATAATAAAATAGATTATCATCTGCCCACTATTAAAAATTATGATGTTAAACTATTTAAATATTATGAATTATGGAAGTATTCGGAAAAATTGCATCTCAACCAGTTGTTGTTTCTATTCCTGGTGGATAAGACCCCATTGGATTTAAGATTTTTGAATATCTTTATATTCCCGATACTTACAAAAAGATAAAGCTCAAACTGGTCTGAGCTAGTATCTATAATGTACTCCACGTTATCTATCCTGACAAACCTATTACTTTTTCAAAATATAGAATGTTCCTTTGGTTGAACCTTGTTTTTCTAAAATGTCTTTTTTCACAAGATTTTGAACATTCTTTTTGATGGTTTCGTTGTTTTTATTAAGTTCTTGAGCTATCTCTAATACACTCCAAGATGACTTTTCATCAAATAAAGCAATTATACTTTCTTCTGTTTTATTATATCTTGTT
>JAZUAM010000024.1:0-82381 GCA_045637985.1 Alphaproteobacteria bacterium | reverse complement strand
AAAGAAGGACAGCAAATCCTTCGCCAAAGAGTTGAGAAGTATTACAATTTGTAAAGAGAGGTAATTATGACAAATGATGTTTTTGTAGATGATAAGAAAATTAAGGACATTTTGAATTTCATAAAGTCCATGAATCATGCCGAACAAATTCGTATGATGTTCCTTTGCAGTCTAAATGGTATGCGCTCAATTAATTTTGCTTATCTGCAAATCAAGGATATTTTTACCGATGATTTGAAAATCAAAGATGTCATTTGTCTTGATTACGATAAAAATAAAGGCAAGAATAAATGCGAATATTATATGAATAGCCAGTTAAAGAAAGAGTTTTGCGAGTATTTGAAACATCTGCAAAGAAAATGGGGCGATAAACTGACACAGGAAACCTATTTGTTTACAAGCCAGAAACTCAATAAGCCTTATAATAGAGTAAGCATAAGCAGATTATTCTCATCAATTTACCGCAAATTCAATATTAAAGGCGCAAGCCATTTGGGCAGACATCTGTTTGTATCAAAACTGGTAAATTCGGGAGTTAATATCTGTTTAGTGCAAAAACTCGCCAATCATAGAAACATCGCAACTACTCAACACTACTTTAATTATAACCAACAAATGCTTGCCAATGCGGTTGAGAATGTGAGGGTTTAATGCGAATATTAGATAAACAATGGTTTTTGAGCCATTGTGAGTGGATTTATAATAATCGGCACAAGTTACAAAATAGGACTTGTGCCGAATTTGTCATTTCAGGTTTGATAATTAATGCCTTTGCCTGTCCTTATGGCAGTTATAAAGTAGATAAAATAACTATCGGTAATTTGATTAAGCTTTGGAACAATGGATTTACTTATAAAGATTTGCCCTTAATCCATTACCACCAGTCCTATGGCGATAACTCAATTAACATTTCTTATATTATGAGCAAAAAAATAATCAATCACCGATTTGAATATGATGATACTGAAAAATATATTCCGAATGATGAAGTGAAACAGATTTTGAGGGAGTTGCAGCTATCTAGTCGGTATTGATAATTCCTAAATCCTATTGACATATTGTATCTTGTAGGATACAATATTATATATAATCAATGATGAAAGGATAACAAATGCCGATAATTGCTAGATTCTATGGAATAATCATTAAAATGTTTTTGTTAGGAAGTGAACATAACCCTCCACATATTCATGTTGTTTATGGTGAACATACTGCACTATTTGATATACAAACAATTGAAATGCTAGAAGGAGACCTTCCGACAAGAGCTGAAGCAATGGTTAAAGAATGGATTAGTTTGCACAAACAAGATTTGATGGAAATTTGGAATACACAAGAATTTAGACAATTACCGCCTTTGAAATAGGAGTAAGATAATGTTTGTTAAAATCAAAAATATAGAAATATTACCAGACTTTAAGATTAAAGCCTTGTTTTCGTGTGATGTTGTAAAGACTTATGATTTTAACAATTTAATCCAAAATCATAAAGCTTTTAAGGATTTACAACAAAACAACCTATTTAATCAAGCTAAAGTAGATTGTGGTGGTTATGGTATCTGTTGGACTGATGATATAGATATTGATTCAGGTGAGATTTGGTATAATGGAACAACAACGCTTGAAACTGATGAAGATATCTTTAATTACATCAAAGCTGTTGCAGAAGAAAGTGAACCTGAAAATATTATAAAAGCCATACAAGAAGTTGCTAAAATTAAAGGGTATAATAATTTAGCTGAAAAAATGGGTGTCGGTCGTGAAAGTTTATATAAATCTTTAAGCGGAGCAACCAAGCCAAGATTTGAAACAATCTATAAAATTTTACTGGCTCTAGGTTTAAGGTTAAGTATTAAGTCTGCAGAAGCTTAAATGTTAAACAATGTTTCTTAAACCAACAAAGTTTAACATTTTATATTTAAGTCCTAATAGCCACAAAACAAAACATAAGTAAAACTGCCAATTACAGAGAAAATGTTAAAGAATGTTGTTTTTTTAACATTGTTAGTCGATATGTTCTATGATGATATTAAATGCTTCCTACATCTAAATATTCATCAAAAGAAGCAAAAAATTCTTCATTTGAAAAATTTTTAATAAGGCGATTGGTTGTTTCCGTATACTGTTTGTAATCTACTTGTAGTATTTCAAATAATTCTTTTTCAAGTATTTCATTGTTATTGATAGCTCTTTCTTTAAGAACAAGAATTTTTCGTTTTTTTTCATTATTTTCTTTATTGCTTAAATTTACAATAAAATTAGATTTAAATAAAAGTTCTTTATTAATAGCCAATAAATTAGAGATATCATTAATAGTCGCATGCAAATAATCATGTTGCTTATTTGAAAACAGATATTTGGAATTTTTAATAGCCTTTATGTAATTTGAAATATATGAATCTTGCGATTTCATTATATCAGAAATCGTATAGGCTCCGGAACCTGTATTATAAAAATTTATACGATTTACAATTTCTTTTGGCACCAAAAAAGAAGAACGTACATTATTTATATCGTTTAAGCATTGAATTCTTTGCTCTAAAAGAGATATTTTTAATGCTTTATTTTGAATGTCTGTTTGAGTTTTTTGTATTTGTGTTTGTCTGAAACCAATAATCACTAATCCAAACGTTGCAACAGTAGTTAATACAATTCCAACAATATTCCAGTCAATCATTTATGTACAACCTCTAATAAAATAAAAACTTTTGCATATAATATTAGGTCGATATTTAAATTTTCAATACGAAGTGGCAAATTTGTAGCTTACTTTGAGCTTTTTCTCTTTGTACTTTTAGTCCTAATTTTATTTTAATCATGAATAAAACTTCTTATCATTTGGACTTGCTCTTTCATTGCCAATATTTCAGAACGATGCTCCACGAAAAAGTTGATATTGATGACCGATTTGGGCCCGATTTTCGTTGATTCTTGCTCACCAATACAAAAAAGCCTCCGTTTATAGGAGTTTTTTTGTCGATAATCGAACATAACTATTCAATTCTGACTATTATTTCACTACTTTAATTACAATTTAATATATTTCATGTAACTATTTTAAGACAGGAGAAGTATAATGAACAAGTTGATAATATGGGATTTTGATGGTGTTATTGCAGATACAGAGCATATTGCTGCAGAAAAATATCTTGAGTTTGCAAAAGAATACAATATTGAACTAACTAGAGATGATATTATCCAGAATATTATTGGCAAAGGACAACTTAAACAACTGGAGGCCCTTGTCTCTTTGGGTAAAGATGCTAATGCAAATATTGTAAAACAAATTAACAATAAAATAAGTGAAATTGTAACTAAAAATATTACATTAACAGAAAATATTGAAAATATTTTTAGGTTAAAGGAATTTGCTCAATGTGTTGCTACGGGAAATTCTTTAGCGGGAATTAAAGCTCGTTTTGAACCTCTTAAACTTGAAAGATATTTTAGTAAAGATAAGGTTTTTTCTGCTAGTTTCGTCACTCATGGAAAACCAGAACCTGATTTATTTTTATATGCTGCTGATAAAATGAATTATAATCCTAAAGATTGTATTGTTATTGAAGATTCCATATACGGAATAATTGCTGGTCTTAAAGCCAACATGACTGTTATTGCTTATCTTGAACATATCTTATATGATAAGGAAGAGTATATCAAACAAATCAACTCATTAGGAAATGTATACATTTGCAACAATATGATTGAAGTGAAAAAATTAATTTTAAATCTTGATTAATTGTTCATTTGATTTTCCTTAAAATTCAACTCGCAAATTGTTAGTTACGCATCACCAATACAAAAAAGCCTCCGTTTATAGGAGTTTTTTTGTCGATAATCGAACATAACTACTCAATTCTGACTATTATTTCACTACTTTAATTACAATTTAATATATTTCATGTAACTATTTTAAGACAGGAGAAGTATAATGAACAAGTTGATAATATGGGATTTCGATGGTGTAATTGCCGATAGTGAAAAAATATATTTAAGAAACAGGCAAAATTATTTTAATCAAAATTTGCATCTAAATTGGGATTTTACCACAACGATTAACAATATCTGTGGATTATCTGATTTGTCTAATCGTGAATTTTTACGTAATATGGGATATGAAACCAATGATAAATTTTGGTCTGACTTAATAAAAATAGATGAAAAAATACTCAATACTGATGGCTTATCCCCAACAAAAGGTATTGAAAATATAATAAAAAAAATACCCAAACAATGTATCGCAACAGGAGGAGTTAAGCACCGAACAATTACTAAATTAAATTTAATAGGTTTTTGGCAAAAATATTTTAATGAACAAAATTTGTTTACGGTAGATATGGTAAAAAGGGGAAAGCCCGCCCCTGATCTGTTTTTGTATGCAGCAAATAAAATGAATATTGAAATCCAAAACTGTATAGTGATAGAAGATTCAATCGCCGGTATCAAAGCTGCCCAAAAAGCAAATATGGACATTATTGCCTTTTTAGGTAGTGAGATTTGCCAAAATGACTTTTATATAAAATCAATAAAAAATACCGGAGTAGAAAAAATATGTTTTAGTATGGACGATGTTGATCGATATTTATCTGATAATAACGTCTATTAGACATAAAATCATTGAAAATTATATTTATTAGAAGGAAAACATGAAAAAACATGATATTATATGGCTAGATTGGGCTAAAGAGTTACAGTCAATAGCACAAAACGGACTTACTTATACAAAGGATGTATTTGATAAAGAAAGATATACACGATTAAGAGATATATCTGCTGATATTATAAGCAGGTATTCTTCTATACCTACCGAAAAAGTAACAAATTTGTTTTGTAATGAAAGTGGTTTTCAAACTCCTAAAATTGATACAAGAGCTGTTATATTTAAAGACGATAAAATTTTATTAGTAAAAGAAAATGATGGTCGATGGTCTCTTCCTGGAGGATGGTGTGATTTTGATCAAACAATAAAAACCAATACTGAAAAAGAGGTACTAGAGGAAGCAGGTTTGAAAGTAAGAGCAACAAAAATTATTGCAATACAAGATAGAAATAAACACAACACTCCTGTATACGCTTATAATATCTGCAAATTTTTTGTTTTATGCGAAATTATTGGTGGTAAATTTAAGAAAAATATAGAAACAACGGATAGCGCGTATTTTTCTAAAGATGAATTACCGATATTATCAGAGGACAAAAATACTAAAGAACAAATTGAAATGTGTTTTATCGCAAAAAATAATATTAATTGGATTACACAGTTTGAATAACACTTTCAGTTTATGAAAATTATATCAGCACGATTGTAACCTATCGACAATTAAATTGACTTTTTATATAGTTCATATCGACGGTATTTGGGCGCGTATATTTCTTTATGGCATTACGGGCATAAGTTGCATAACAAGAAATTCGCTCAATAGGAGAAATACTTTTTTCACTCATATATCTTTTAAACGCATGCCAAGCCATCTTATCTTTACGACGACTTAATTGGTTTTGTCTCATACGATACAGTAGCAAAATCTTATCCAAACCATAAAATTTTTCACCTTCTCGCATATATTTCATCCATAAACGAGCATCTTCGCAAAGTTCTCTGTCGTCAGGAAAATGAATATATTTAATTTTATCTCTGTCAATCATTACTGTTGACATACCTATTTGAGTTGTTTTCATATATTGTTTTATATCAACACATTCATCAACATTAACTTGTCCTCGTTCACGAACTTGTCCGTCTTCTGTCAAAAGAGCATAAGATGTATGGGATAGTCCTGCATTATGTTTTTTCATAAACACGATTTGACTGGACAGCTTGTTTTTAGCCCACAAATCATCCGCATCAATAAAAGCCACATACCTTCCGTCAGCATGCTTTATAGCTTCGTTTCGTGCAGCCGCAACACCTTTATTGGTTTTCAAAGAATGAACTTTTATACGCACATCCTTTTCTGCATATTTCAAAATCTCATTCAAAGACTTATCTGTGGAAGCATCATTCACAACAATCAGCTCCCAATTTTTATAATCCTGATTAAGAACAGATTCTATCGTGTGGCGAACATATTTTTCGCAGTTATAAACAGGTAAAACTATCGATACTTTATCCATGATTATCTCGTTATTATTTAATATGTACGAACTTTAACATATTATTGACTTCTTGTAAATAGCATCATTCATAATAAAAAGCAGATTTATTCAATAATTAAGGATTATATGTTGTTAGCCGCTTAATTTTATGATATAATCCTCTTGAGTTTAGGCAATCGAGAGGTATTGGCAATGGATAAAAAAACACAAATATTACAAGATGAAATCCAAAAAATTGTCAATCATGTATCTGAACGAAAAGTTGAAGCCGATATTTTTCTTTCTCCTCGCCAGTTAGATATTATATCTCAGCTAAATCATTTCAGTACTCATAAAATTCTCAATGATATAGAGGTGTGTAAAGATCCACGCAAAATAGCCTATAAAACCAATCAAGAGTTAAAATTAGCCTTAGTTGCGCTTTGCTTAAGCGTCGTGTTAACCAAACATCGTTCCAAAAATTTTTATGATAAAGAATATCTTGAAAACAATATTCTGGTTGAAAACATATCAAATGGAACTGTGTTTATCGGTTTTAATCAAATAGAAGAGTATATTGTGGATGAGGCAATAGATAGCGAACTTGTTTTTGATTGGATGGTATACCGAGATTTTCAAGGAAGAGGGATATCTGCTTTGATAAACGAAAAAATGTGTGATATTGAGTTAGAAGGATATAATTCGGGAGGGTGTCCGGTTTATGAATTTGCCAGATTCCAACGCAAATACTTTGACTACAAACGCCGTAAGCAAAATAAAGATAAAGCACAAGCTCAGGATACTTTTCGTAATGCCATAGTCCAACAAGTAGCCAATCAAATCGCTGCACAACAACTTATGAATGGTAATAATCCTCTGGATTTGGTTAATCTGCTTTTTGATTCAAAAGATTATGACAAAGCTTTAAGACAACTCACAAAATCAACTACGGAAAATCCGGATAAAATATTAAAAATATCTCATAATAAAAAATAGCCAACGGCAGATATGTTTTCTCAAATTTGTATTGCTTATTAAAACAATCTAAAATAATATTATTCCAGTATAATACTGAGGAATGATATATGACTAAATACAGAATAATCGGTAATATGACCGGCAATTCAATGGATGCTATAGATTTAATAATGACAGAATTTGATGGCGATATAATGACGGACATATGCTCATATACCAAGCCGTATGACAGAAAAATGCAAGAAAAAATAGAAAATTTGCGCCTGTCATCATACAACAAAACTAAAGAAGAAATTGAAAAAAATCCCGATTTTAAGCAAATACATGATGAGTATATTACTCAAATTGCTGAATGTATCAATGATATGTGCCGTAAAAATAATATCGATAAAAAACAAATCGATGCAATAGGTTTTCACGGAAAAACATTGGATCACAATCCTCCGTCAAAAGCTCGTGCAGAGGGAACGGCACCATACACGGTACAAATGGGATCCGGACAAATGTTAGCAGATATGACAGGAATACCGGTTGTTTATGATTTTCGTTCAGACGCTATCTTTGCAGGTTTTGAAGGCGCTCCCTTGATTCCTCCTCACAATGCTCATATCTCGGCAACAGAAGGCGATGGGATATACTACAACGGCGGAAATACATCCAATTTTGCGGTCGTATTCGGTGGTGTTGCTCAAATAAGTGCTGATTCCGGACCTTTTAACGAATATGTAGACAATTACATCAGGCAACATACGAATCATTCTTTTGATAAAGACGGAATGTTTGGTAAAAAAGGAACTCTTGATAAAGATTTATTGCAATATCTTTTTAATATCGGCCGCAAATACTATGAATGCAGTTTGCCAAAATCAGGAGATCCAGCCTACTATCATAAAGATAAAATCTTTGCATACATAGAAAGTAAAAAATTAAACTTTGAAGATGTTGTCCATACTTTTGAATATTTTTCGGCATATATTGCCGTTCAGGCTTTGAGCTTAATACCAATCGAAATAAAACTTCCTAATGCAATCATTTTGTTTGGCGGTGGTTGGAAAAATCCCGTTACAAAAAACAGTTTTGAGATGTTGATTAAAGGCGAGGGCTATGTTTTGCCGGAACACAAAGATTTGTTTGCATCATTGGTTTCTCGTTTTCAAACATCACCGATAATCAAAAATTCTACATTTGGCGAATATATGGAGGCAAGACTATTTGCTGATATGGCAAGATATAAGCTTGCAAACAAGGCTTGGGAAATGCCTGAAGCTGTAAAGTCCGGACAAAATATTGTTTGTGGTATTATTGCGTATCCGTCAATAATATCGCAAATTTATACTGATTGTATAAATAGAGTCGCAAAAAAATAATCTGTACAACAATGAAAGGAAATAGACAATGAGCGAAACAACCGCATTTATGATTCCATTAGCTTTTTTTCTAATAATATTTATCGTTATTCCGGGTTTTAGGATTGTGATGCAATACGAGAAAGGCATCATCTTTACTTTGGGACGGTATACCAGTACTCGTGATCCCGGTTTAAGATGGTTTATACCATATATTCAAACGATGCAAAAAATCGATATGCGTATAATGACTGTTGATGTTCCCAAACAAGAAGTTATGACCAAAGATAATATTCCTGTTAATATTAATGCCGTAGTTTATTTTAGAGTTAAAGATCCTGAAAGAGCTGTGGTAGAAATAGCTAATTATGTTTTGGCTGTTGTTCAACAAAGCCAATCAGCATTAAAAGATGTTGTCGGAACCAATGATTTAGACACAATTCTTTCAGAACGCAAACGCATCGGAGATGAAATCAAATCAATTGTAGATATTGCAACAGAAAAATGGGGTGTAGATATTGATGCTATTAATGTTCAAGAAATCGAGCTGCCCGAAGATATGAAACGTGCTATGGCTAAACAAGCCGAAGCAGAACGTAATCGCCGTGCAATGATAATAGCAGCACAAGGCGAAGTCGAGTCCGCCAAAAAAATGCTCGAAGCAGCCCAAACACTGGAACAAAGTCCCGTAACTATTCAGCTGAAAACTTTGCAAACAATGAAAGATATATCGTCATCACAATCTCAAACAATTGCAATGTTTCCTGCCGAATTAATTAGTTTGATGGGTGGTAAAAAATAATAACAAATATAATAAAAAAATCTCCGGTTTTTATTAAAAAATCGGAGATTTTTTTTATATCATTAAAGTTTTCATATTTTGTTTAAGCCAATACTCAATTCCCTGTCTGGCAACAAGTCTGAAATTTTCTATATCATCTTTTTTCTCGCTGTTTATATAAAAAGATATTTCTTCATCAAGCATATTCCCAATATAATCGGAAAAAGCGAATATAAGGTTAGCCGATCGCGGACAAACTCCATCATTTACAAAAATATTATTTTCAAAATAAAAGAATAACTCATTTAATATATTATGAAAAAGTTCGTTGTTTATTGCACATCTCTATTGTGTATAAGCAATGTGATATACAATTCAATATTGTTTTTGTTATTTTCCAATAGCAGTGGATAAGTGGTATAAGATTAACTCATTCTGCGGGATATAAAAACAACTTTTCCGCAAATATTCAAACTTTTGTAATCGGTTGTATTGAAGGATTTATAGGCTTTGTTATCGGCAGAAACTTCTATTGAATTATCAAAAGGATTTATCTGTAAGCGTCTTATAACGATATCTCCAGCAGTGTTAATTATATAAACACCATCAGATACCGGAGTGCTGTACGACATATCCAGCCAAATAATATCACCATGATTAATCGTTGGAGTCATCGCTTCACCGGAAACTTTAATAATTTTTATATGACGAGGATTGGATGATGTGTATATTTTTACAACATCAGAGGTTATAAATTCTTGCCCGACGATATTGTCTTTAACTTTCTCAAAACGTCCTTTATTGGGGCCATCCATATCAATCACATCTATCGCCACAATATCATTTGTATTTGTTTTTCCAAGGTTAAACAAATTCGATATAGTGCAGAAATTGTCTTGTATAATGTTTGAATGCAGTGGAAAATCACACAATTCTTGTTCAGGCACTTCTAATATTAAAGCAAGCTTTCTGCGAGCAGTTTCATCCAAACGTTTGGGAGATTTCCTTTTTATAAAGTGAAACAGATATGTCGAATTTTTTCCTAGTTTTAAGGATAATGAATTTAAACTCATTCCTTTTTCCTTGATTTTATTTTCCAAAAAGTCTCTAATTTGTTGTTGTTTATCCATGAGCTTTCTCCGCAATCAAACATTTATACTTCATAAATATTGTATTTTTACAGTTTTGTAAACAGAAAAGGTTTATTTGGATTGACATAATATAATATTGTAAGGAGATTACTATACAGTATATCAATAAACAAAAAGTAATGATACCTGATTTCTTTCTCGTTCCGCGGCTAATAAGCTTGAATTGTTGCGCTCAAACAAGTTATGAAATCTGTCCCGTATATCCGATTGCCGGAAAAAAAGTTGCTGCCGAAATTGCTGATTTGAATGGACCGGCATTTTGGGAATGGTTAGGACGTATCAATAAATTACGACAACAATTGGAAATATGTAATCAACTACCATAAAAAAATAAAAACCTCTTCATTGTTTTTATGAAGAGGTTTTCTTGTTGGTATTATAAAAGCCTACTTTTGAGCTAACTTAACATTACGATTCTCAGCAAAAGACTTGCCGAAATCATTATCAATTTTAGCTACAACTTTTTTAAATTGAGCTAAATTATTTCCGCCCAAATTTTCACCGGTTGATGCTTTAATTGTCCTTGGGTTAACTCGACGACCGTTTTGGATAACTTCATAATGAAGATGAGGGCCAGTAGAACGTCCTGTAGAACCTACATAAGCAATAACCTGTCCTTGGGTTACTCGAACACCCGGACGAATACCCGGAGCAAATCTGCTCATGTGACCGTATGCTGTCGAAAACTCGGAATTATGACGTATTTTGATATAATTTCCATATGAACCGTTATATTTTGCAACTTGAACCACACCGTCTCCGCCGGCATAAATAGGTGTGCCTTTAGGAGCAGCATAATCAACTCCCCAGTGTATTTTGTATTTTTTCAATACCGGATGAAATCTTTTACCGAAAGGAGACGAAATACGGGCATTTCTAGCCGATAAAGGTTTGCGATCAAGTGTTTTCTTCAATGCCTGTCCCTTACTTGTATAATAATCAACATTACCTTTAGAATCCTTAAAACGATACAAAGCAATTTTCTGATTACGCAAAATCAAACCGGCATAAAGAATATTACCGCTTTTAACCACTGTACCGTCAGGTATAATTTGGCTTTCATAGACAATCTCAAATTTATCACCTTTGTGCAAATCACGCTTGAAATCAATAGAATATGAAAAAAGGTTAATAAAATTACTGATTACTCGCATAGGAACGCCTTGACGATTCATTGCGTTTGATAAATTGCCGTCAATCTCACCGGTAATTGAATTTATTTCATCAATAAATTCAGATTTTTCAACATATGTTTCAAATTTTCCGTCCTTTAAGGCCGTAATGATTCTCTCGCCCACATTAGGTTCAATCATTAAATAGTTAATATTGTTAAGAGCTTCGGTTTGAGAATCAATAGACAAATTAACTTTTAATTTTTGCCCGGCTTTCAAATCACGAGGATCATAGTGTTCTTTTAATGAATAATATATATCGTTTGCCGTATCGCGATTTGCGCCAAGACGAGACAATAAAGAGATAAGCGTATCGCCGCTTTGCAAGGTAACTTCTTTTTCAACACTTTTGTTTTTAACCAGTTTATCGACGATATTAAACATCTCTTTAATGCTGTTGACCGATTCTTCAGAAAAGTCATCAGCATTATCCAACTCTTGATTAACACTATCTTCAATAATCATATAAGAAAAATAGTCTTTATTATCCACCGATGCTTCCACTCGGTTATTATGAGCCAAAGACAAAACGAACGCCGCCATTACCGCACTAAAATAACAAGTGTTTATGACTTTCTGTCTGTGTTTTGATTTTAATCGTAATTTCAAGTTTCTTTTCCTAACAAGTTAAAATACTGCGACAATATACAAATTAATGCTCGCTAAATAAAGTATTTAATAAGGTTTATGTGTATAACTCAGCATAGTATAATACACAAAAAGTGAATAAAATCTAAAAATATGCAAAAATTAAAAAAAAGTTCTTGCAATTATATTTTTTGTTGTTTATAAGATAACTCGTTCTTGGGGGTGTAGCTCAGTTGGTTAGAGCGTCTGCCTGTCACGCAGAAGGTCGCGGGTTCGAGCCCCGTCACTCCCGCCATTAAAACAAAAATGCGCCTGTAAAGGCGCTTTTTTTGTTTTAAAGCGAAAGGAGTGCGCGCTCGAAGACGCGACCTTGGTCGCGGGCATCAAGCGAAAAACAACCTCAAAATGTTGTTTTTCACGCCGATGGCGAAGGTTTGTTAATGAGTGAGCAAGTGAAAACGAAGCGAAACGAATATTACAAACCGAGTGACCGAAGCGAGTTAGCGAGGAACGAGCTTATGAGCAAGAAAAGCCCCGTCACTCCCGCTTTTTACAAACAAAAATGCGCCTGTAAGGGCGCTTTTTTTGTTTTAAAGCGAAAGGAGTACAATTACAACAAATTTCAAAATAACCACTTGTCAATGGTCTAAAAAAATGCTATAAGTCCGTAGTTGTTTTTATATACATATAGGCGAAAAATGATTGAGATAGCTTTAGACAGTCGTCCGGATAATACTTTTTTGGACAAAGAAAGACCCGTTTACACAGTGGCTTATTTTAACGGAAAAACTCTTGACGATTATCGGCGAGAAGCTTTACGCCTTATTAAACAGTTTGCTGATACAAAAGTTGTGATTGTCCGTGTATTGGAAGAAGATTTTTCCATTAATATGTTTTCCATAGCGCTGTTTATTGAATCTTGCCATACTGATAATGATATTGATTGCGTTGTTTTTAAGGTCTTAAATGATAAAAAAGCTTTGGAAGAATATAAGCCGTATGTGGCACTGACAATTGGTATAAAATACGTTATGCGTATTTGTGCTGAAACAACCAAACGCATATATCAGGAATTTACCGAACTTGGATATCTCGGACTTGATATTGAGCGAGATTATTGCAACAAAAAAATATTTTTAACCTTAAAAGGTAAGGGCGATGCTTATAAAATGACGACCTCAACCACCGGTGATGCAATAGCGGCAGTCGGTGTTTTGAAGGCTTTATCTTTAATGAAAATAGGCGCTTCCGTCGAACTTGAAATTAACGAAGTTGACGAAAGAGAAACAGTTGAAGAAAATGCCATAATAAACAAGATTATGAATATCATTGCTAAATGGATTAAATAATTTCAAAAAAATACATTTTTTATATTTCTCTAAACTATTTTTTAACCAATAGTTCTATATAACTACACACGACAGAACGTTTATAACTTATTTTGGAGAACTAAAATGTATAATTTCAATGAAGATGCTATTCGTGAAGCTGCTTACTATATCTGGAAAAACAACGGTTGTCAGGCTAACACAAGCTTGAGTGATTGGGATGCCGCAATTAATCAATTGTCAGCACAAGCTTCATTAAAGTTAAAAGCTCCTAAAAAAGCTTCTTCAGTAAAAGTTTTAATGCCTAAAAAAACAACAGTGAAGGCTTCTTCTTTGCGTACTGCAAAATCAATCATTTTGAAGCCTGCTTCTGCAATTAAGGCAACAGCATCTTCATCAAAAAAGACTGCTTCTAAGGCTGTTGTTGTAAAAGCTTCTTGTTCAAAGGCTTCTTTGACCAAAACAAACAACAAGACCAATGTTAAGTCTGCAACAAAGAAGACTTCAAGCAAAAAATCTAAATAGTTCTATTTGGTTTTCATAAAATAACAGCTCTGTAATTTACAGAGCTGTTATTTTTGTTAGTGCTTAAATGCAAAATATTTAAATAGTATATAACCCGTTATTGTTGTGCAAGCAATGGCGATAATTTGTGCGATATATGGTGTTATTTCGCCAAGCCGAACCAACAAGTCCAAAATTACGGCATTTATAAAGTATGATGTAATCCATACTCCGACACATTTTACATACTCTTGTACCCACTTTTGAAAATTACCTTTTGTACAAAATACAAAGATTTTTTGTGTGGCAAAAGAAGATAATGATGATATTACCCAAGACAATACCAAAGAAAATTGATATCGTTGTTCGCCTAACAACCATAGAAACAATATAAACAACAAATATTGCACTGTTGCATTAAAACCACCGACCAATACATAGCGTATTTTGTCGGGTAGTTTGAACCAAAAATTCCATACTAACCAAAATGTTTTAGTTATTAAATTCATCTTGTTAGCTCTTCAAGTCAACCAATAATGATAACATTTCATCATTAACCGTAAAGCTTTGAGTGTTAAGGCTGTAAGCTCTTTGCACAACAATCATTTGGGTAAATTCTTCTTCCAGATTAACGGTGGAACTTTCTAACGATTCAGGAGCTATAAGGCCATCGGTATTTGCATAATAGCTGTTGCCGGTTTCACCATTAGCTTCAAATAATGTACTGTTATATGGGGTCAGATTTTCCGGTGATGTAAAACCTACAACGGCAAGTTTTGCAATTGTGTATACACTGTCATTGCTATAATTTGCCCTTAAAACACCATCTTCATCAAATGCAACTCCCAAAAGATCACCGGAAGGAGCACCGTTTTGTTGGATATTTGTTATTTGTGAACTTGCCGCAAATTGAGTCATTTTAGATATATCAATATTCAGACTACTTGAGCTTCCGTCATTCCAGTTTATTGCCACCTTAATATTTTCAGGAGTTTTTATTGTTCCGTTTTCGTTAAATACAACTCGGGTTGTTTCGCTCAAGACTTTTCCATCCTCAGCTTCAAAAGATACATCCCAGATATTTTCCGTGCCTTCAACCTTTTTCAAAACCATATTAAGATTTGAACCATCATAATTTTTTGAATAAATATAAAAGCTGTATACACTGCTATCAACTTCTTCTGCCGGAACATTAGCGACGATAGAAGCCTCGGTGGTTTCTTTTTGCTCTATTCGATGCGGGGCTTCAATAACAATATTTGACGGATTGTTGCTAAATTCATCTTTTCCGTTAATAGCTGAAAAGCCTTGAACATATAAACCGCCGGAAGACATTAAATAAGCTTTTCCTCCCTGATCTATTGTATGAAAATCACCGGCTCGGCTATAAAACAAGTTATCATATCCGTCATCAAGCATAAAAAATGCATTACTGTTTCCGCTAAGAGCTACATCAAAAGTATTACCGGTAGCTTTTACAAGTCCCTCAATTCCTATATTTGTGCGATTATAAGCATCAACACCGCAAATAGATGCGCGAGAAGAACTTAGCCCGCTCTGAGAGCCGACATTAAGTCCCGACGAACCCAGTAACGTATGAAACAGTGTTTCATTTTGCTTATATCCTGTTGTACTCATATTGGCAATATTTTCCGATACAGATTGCTGAGCCGTAGCCATTGCGGT
This sequence comes from Alphaproteobacteria bacterium, assembly GCA_045637985.1. Lineage (GTDB taxonomy): Bacteria > Pseudomonadota > Alphaproteobacteria > RF32 > CAG-239 > CAZU01. The sequence goes on along the minus strand of JAZUAM010000024.1, from coordinate 66,773 downwards.
CATGCCCGAAACAGATGGAATAAAACTGGCTAATGTCATTTTTTTTGCCTCATTTATTTAAATTAATCCGAACAAATATATGCAAAAAACGTGCCAAAAAAGGCCTGTGAAAACACAGGCCTATAAAAGATGTTGCTTACTATGCTGATTTATTTTTTTTAGTTTTATCAACCAGCATTAAATCAGGTTTCGGAGCCTCAGCCGGTATCGGGCCGCCCTGACGGATGCAGTGTCCGTCAATATATGCCCCCGGTTCAATGGCTATGGTGTTGTGAGATGCATCTCCTACCAATTTTGCAGACTTAGCTATAAACAAATTGTCAGCCAAAGCCTTGCCTTTTAATACTCCGTAAAGTTGCAGGTTGTTTACCGTGACAGATCCTGATACACTTCCTTTAACGCCGATAATCAACTCGTCACAAGAAATATCTCCTTCAACATGTCCGTCAACGTGAATAATTCCGTCGCTGCAAATATCACCCTTTATTTTGGTGTTTTCACTCACAATACTCGGAACAGGAGCTCCGGTAGTGCTTTTACTTAGTTTGCGAGCAAGCTTCAAATAAATCAATCGTTTCAATTTTTTCATCATTATTCTCCTTATATTTCATCCGAGTTATGATGCTCGGGCCTGCATAAACGGCATCGGATCTACGGGACGACCTTGATACAAAATCTCATAATGCAAATGAGGCCCGGTAGAGCGTCCTGTTGAACCAACCTCGCCGATAGCCTGATCAATTTCTAAATAATCACCTTTCTTTACATAAATTTTGTGCAAGTGTGCGTACTTTGTTATAAATCCGTTTCCGTGATCAATCTCTACAAGATTACCGTATCCTTTATTGGAAATAAGAGTTCTAACAACTTTCCCCTTGGCAGGTACTCTGATTTTATTGCCTGTTCTGGATGCTAAATCGATTCCTTTATGAGTTGCTTTTTTGGTGTTGAACGGATCATCTCTACGTCCGAATTTCGAACTGACCCAATAACTCCACACCGGTTTACCGAATGGCATAAATTCCGCAACTTCACGATAATATTCTAAGTCATCAACAGTTTTATATATATTACTGATTTTCTTAATCATAATTTCATCTTGCAATTCAGATGCAGATTCCGGTATAAACGTTCCGCCTTTAGCATCGCGTTTTTTTGAGTTAGCTAAAGGATTGAAATATAATCCCTGTTGTCGCAATGCTCCGTTTGCCTTAGAAAAAGCACTTTTCAGCTTATTAATTTCTTTTGAAGCAATCGATTCGACTTTATTAAATACTTCCAGCTCGGCTTTTTTTATGTTTTTAACTGCTATTTCCAATTGTTCCAATTGCTCTTTTAAGGCATCTCTTTCGGCAACAGCCAAATCTCTCTGTAACAAAACCTCATTCAGCTCAGCTTTGTCACTGACTTTTTTATCATCAGCCCAATCTTTTCCTGATGTTATTTGTTTTATTTTATCTTCTACGACCATAGCCTGTCGCTTGTATTTGGCAATATCCTTATTTTTGCTGTTCATTGATGACAAAACTTCATCAATGTTTTTTTGTATGGCAACAAAATCCCCCATCAATTCGACATAAGCATCTCTTGTTTCTACCAATTCTTGGTCTTTACCGGATATAATTGCACCGGATTTATTGTACATATGATGCGAGTAGGCAGTCCAAACAGCCGTAGCCAGAAAAAAAGCCAAAATAAAAAATTGAGCTTTAGAAGAAATTTTTAAAACCATAGCTTTACCGGCGTTTCTGAATATAATTTCCTTTTCAGAAAACAGCGGTTTTTTTTCAGTATAATGCGGCGAATACTTCCGCTTAAGTTTAATTTTTCCCTTATATTTCATTCAAATAGCCACAGTTTTTATCAAAATACTTTAAACCTATAACAGAAAAAAGCAAAAAAGAAACCATTTTTCTCAAAGTTATCCATAACACAGCGCTAACATATTGAATATACTATTTTAATAGATTCAGAATCTGATGCCACCAAGGTTGTTTTTCTTCACAAACCTCTTTTTTAGAATTCCAATATCCGCCATTTTCTTCACAAAGGCGTTTATCTTTTCCTGTCCAATAATTATATCCGAATACTAATGCGATAATTACAGCCAAAAGCATAATAAGCTTAAAAAGATGATTGATAACAAACAAAACAGCCCATACTATTGCAATAGCGCTTAATATTCCCTTATGTAAAATCGGTTGATTGTCAAAAATAAAAGCTTGTATCGAACAATATATAATGCCTAGCAGGCAAGAGATATTGATAGGATTGCGCAAAATAAAACCTAAAATTTTTTTGAGAAAACTTTTATTATCTTCATTTGACATCAGTTTATCCTTCCGATTTTTTTATATCAAATAAACAAAAAGCTCTGACAAAATCAGAGCTTCTTCGTTGGTAGGGATGGTCAGACTCGAACTGACACGGCCTGAGGCCACAAGATTTTGAGTCTAGCGCGTCTACCAGTTCCGCCACATCCCCATAAACTGGAAGCATTGATAATATATTTATTTTTTTTAGTCAATACATTTTTTTATTTTTTTTATATTTTTTTTGTTGTTGTGCAAAATTAATAAGATTTATTCTGCTTTTCCCGACAGACCGCGAGCAATGTTCATATTTATGTTAATCAATATATCAAGCTTTTCCGGAGCAGGTCTGGCAATAACTTCAACTGTACGTTTAAATATAAAAGATGCTAAATTAAGGATATTTTTTCTTACTTCCGGAGGTTGCGGACAATCTTCTTCAGTCATGGCCGAGGCCAAAATGCTCCAAAGTCTTCGATTCTTATCCAACGCTTGAGACAGATCTTTTTGAGAATTTTCCCAATCTTCTTTAATTTTATTTAATGCCGATGCAGCCTTAATCAAAGCTCGTATTTCCAACTCAGCTTCGTTCATTCCGGCTATTTCATTTTGGGCATATCCACCAACCGCATTCATATCCTACAGCAATCCTAAAAAATAAAACATTTATTAACCGATAAGTTATACATTAAGTTAAATATAATAAATATCGGAGATAAAAGCAACAATGAAAAAAACTCTGCTCACAGTTTTTACTTTTTCGGTTTTGACTGTTTTGGTGCATAACGCCCTGGCATTTGTTCGTTATGAAGATAAACATCCCAAAAAAGTTACAGAACTTCATATGACCGGATACATAAATTATGCTCCGTTCGGATGGGTTGATAATCCTGATGGTGTTGTGTATGGACAATTTCATACGGTTTTTCAACCGATGATTGATACTTTTATAAAAGAAGCAAATATCAAAATGCACTATGATTTGCAACAAAAAACATTTGATGATTTGGCGCAAAAGGTTCGTCAAGGTGATATCGATTTTATGGTCGGCGCATATTATCAAACCGAAATGTTTAAGGGGCTTCATCTTTTATATCCTGCAGCTATGCATAATCCCATAACCGTTTTTATGTTGCCGAACAGAATTAACGAAGTTAAAACTACTGATGACTTAAAGAAACTTAAAGGTGTTCGCTATACCGGCGAATACTTTAGTGATTTTGTTGAAAAAAAAGTTGCCGAACTTAATCCGATTGAGGTCGATACAGTTTATCAAATGTTTGAAAAATTGTTTACCAAAGAAGCTGATTATATCATCTCAAGCTATTATTTCGGTATGTTGGAAGCCATAAGATTAGGCTTAAAAAAACAAATAGCTCCGGCCAAGGAAGCTCTTTGGAATATACCGGTTTTTGTAGGAGTATCAAAAACATCCAGAAACAGAGAATTAATTTCAAAGCGTTTAACCAAATATCTTAACGAAACTCAAAATACGGACATGTTAAAACGTAATATCCAAAATGTTATAAACGATTTTGAAAAAAAATACGAAGGGGTTGTTCCTCCGACTTTTGGTTTGGATAAAGATGATGTCGTTAAAAAAGATGAAAATATAAATTCATTATCTGAAAAACCGAATAACAAACTTGACGGCAAATAAAAGCAATTATATATTTAAGAAACTATGGTTTTATTGGTTCATCATACAACATCGCCGTTTGCACGTAAAATACGATTGCAAATGAGCGAAAAGAAAATGCTTTTCATCCTCAAGGAAGAAGAGCCTTGGCATATTTCGCCTGATTTATACAAATTAAATCCGGCTGGTGAGCTTCCCGTATTTTTAAATGACGGCAATGTAATAGTCGGACACTATGCAATTTCCGAGTACTTAGAGGAAACATTTACCGAAGTTCCCCTTATTTTTGGTACTCCGAAGCAAAAAGCCGAAATTCGTCGAATGATAGATTGGTTTGACAATAAATTTTATCGCGAAGTATATCGCAATATCGTAACCGAAAAGGTTCACAAACGTTTTGCCAATGGAGTTGCTCCGGATTCTAAGATTTTAAAAATCGGTCTTAATAATCTCGGTTATCATCTTGAGTATATTGAGTGGCTTTTGGAAAAACATCAATATCTGGCCGGCGAAGAATTATCATTGGCGGATTTGACAGCTGCGGCACATTTTTCGATTGTTGATTATTTAGGCGATGTTCCGTGGGATGAATTTTCAACCTCAAAGCTATGGTATTCTAAGATAAAATCACGTCCGGCTTTTAAGGATATCTTAAAGGACACAATTCGTGGAATTTTACCGGCACGTAACTATACAAATTTGGATTTCTGATATGAAAAAAATAGCTGTTATAGGATGTTTGTTTTTAAGTGCTTGTGCATATATCAGCGGCGGTAGCGGTCAAGTAGTATACCACTGGGAACGTACCCATACCGGTGTCCAAAAATTTGCTTCCGATCACGGTGAATGTATGTTGGCAGCCAAAGCATTTCAGTTGTTTCCTGATTTCAGATCATGGTTTTATACTGAAGAAACCAAATTAAACACAAAAGCTGATTGGTATGCCGATAGGGGAATTTGGGCAACTTATGTTCCTTATGACGGAGCGCAACCCTTAGTAGTTAATTCGCGCTACGACGATGATGACATTAGCCCTCAGGAATACGTTGCATGTATGAAGAAAAAGGGCTATTGGTATCGTACACATGATATTCCGGAAATTACCAATATCAATCTTTATAAAGCGCGCAAGCCTCAGTTGTCACATCCTTTTGGCAAGCCGGACTATTATGATTAGTTGCTAAACCGCCACCGACAGCTTTATAAAATCGGATAATATTAATGTAAATATCAGCCTTGCTTTGCAAATAATCTTGTTCGGCAGCAAGTTTGTTTTTTTCGGCATTTAAGACATCTGTAAAATCAGTCAAACCGTTTTGATATTTATCTAAGCTCAGATTCAATATTTGCTTGGTTGCCTGTACATTTTTTGCTGCAGAATTATTGCGAACGGATTCTTCTTCCGTCATTTTAACGGCATTACTTATATCGCTTATGGCTGTCAAAAGACTGGCCTGATATAAAGCAAAAGCTTGTTTGGTTGTCGATTCTTGTATCTTAACTTTATTTAACAATTCTCCCCAATGTAAAAAAGGCATTGTAACAGATATTCCTGTTGAATACATATTAAAATCCGGTCCGAAAATAGGGGATAATGTATTATTTTGATACCCCAAAAACGTGCTTAAAGAAACCGATGGAAACATATTGGAAATTGCTTGTCCGATTAACGCATTTTCAGCAATAAGTTGTTGTTCGCTTTGTTGAACATCCGGTCTGTTTCGGATTGTATCAACAGGTATATCATATAAAGCTTTTATATTTAATGTTAATTTTTTATCTAAAGGGTTAATAGTATTTTTGACTATTGTTGATGGCAATTTTCCGACCAACACGGCCAAAGAATTTTGATAACTTTTTTCCTGAGACTTTAATTTAGGCAACTGCATTTCTGTCGTATTTAGAACGGATTGAGCCTGAGCAAAAGCCAAATTATCCGTTAATCCGGCGTTGTATTTTTCTTTAACCGTTTCAAAAATTTGTCTTTGCAGATTAAGATTTTTTTCGGTTAAATTTATCATTTTTTCGGTTAATCGCCAACTAATATATTGCGTGGCAATTTCTGCAACCAAAGAAATTTTTACATTATCAAGATTTGCTGCGGTAGCTTTCAACATTGCTTTTGCGCTTTCGGTTAAGCGTCTTTGTCCGCCCCAAATATCAAGCTCCCAAGATGCATCGGCACCAACCTGATAATAATCACTTTTTATCGGTAATGTTCCGGCAAGATTTTGATTGCTTTTATTATAATCTCCTTTGCCGTCAAACGAGGGAAGAAAACCTGCTCTGTCAATGTATAAATTATATCTTGATTGATGCAATTTTTCTAAAGCAACTTTAATATCGGGACTGTTTTTTAGTCCTTCTTCAATAATATTATTTAGATCAGCATCATTAAAAAGAGTATACCAGTCGGCATTAAATTGTTTTTTTGAATTATTTATCAGATTTAATGTATCGGTTATTTCGGCATCACTAAAGACATCTTGATGTTTATAATCAGGTCCGATACTGCAAGAAACGCATAAAAGGGATACACTGCAGATTAAAAGCCATCTATTCATTGTTTGCCTCCTGATTTTTTGTGTTTTTTGCAAAGGGGCGCCATTCTTTCAATGTTTCAAACAAAGCAAACAATGCGGGAATAAATATGATTCCGACAAAGGTTGCCGCAATCATTCCGAAAAATACGGATGAACCTATGGCAATTTGACTTGCTGCGCCGGCTCCACTGGCAACAATCATCGGAAATACACCCAATATGAAAGTCAATGCGGTCATTAAAACAGCTCTAAACCTTTCTCCGGCACCTTTTTCGGAAGCCTCTAAAATTGAATATCCTTTTTCTCTGTATTCCTTGGTAAATTCTACAATTAAAATAGCATTTTTGGCGGCCAAACCGATTAACATAATTAATCCCAGTTGTGCATAAATACTCAGAGCTTGTCCCATAAAATGTAATCCGATTAAAGCTCCTAAAATAGCAAAAACAGTTGAAAACATAACGGAAAAAGCCAACATCCAACTTTCATAAAGGGCCACCAAAAACAAATAACAAAAAACTAAAGCCAACATAATTAACAGCGTTGCCAAACCGGCAGCCTCAACTTCTTGCAGGCTAAGACCCGTCCACGATATCTGAAAACTTTTAGGCAGAATTTTATTTGCAATATTTGCTACCGTATCAATTGCCGTACCGCTACTGACATTTGTTGCCGATTGAGCCGTAACCGCTGCAGCCGTATATGTATTATAACGATAAAGAATCTTGGGTGATATTTCTATTCTGTCATCGGCAAAACTTTTTACTCTGACCATTGCTCCGTTATCAGATTTAACATATAAATTCATAACGCTGTCAATACTGCGCCTGTATTGATAATCTGCCTGAGCAATAACTTTATTTACTTGTCCGTCTAATGTTATGTTGTTGATATAACTTGACCCCAAATTATTATTCAATGTAGTAAACAGCAACGATACGGGAACTTTATATGCCTCAAGTTTTGTCCTGTCTATATCCAAATATACATGAGGAGTATCTGCCGTATATGTACTGAAAGCATATGCCAGATTTTTATTTTCATTTAATGCATACAACAAACGCTCCATTTCATCAAACAACTGTTTTCCGGTGATGTTACCGTCAAGTGCCAAAAGCTCAAAAGATAAACCGTTCGAATTACCGATTCCCGGAATTGAAGGTGGAGCAAAAAAATCAATTTGTGCTTTTGAATTTTGCCCGTATTCATTCATTAATTTTGCAGTCATATTTTCGGCAGAAAGTTTTTTTGATTTTCGCTTATCCCAATTTTCTAATCCGACAACTCCCAGAGCAACATTTTCTCCGCCACCGCCTAAGATTGAATAACCGGCAACAGATATAAAATATTTTACGCCTTCCATTTTTAACACATCTTGAGCAATATCAGCCAAAACTTCATTAGTTTGGTTTATTGTAGCTGTATTTGAAAGCTGAATGTTGGCAAAAATAATTCCCTGATCTTCTTCCGGTAAAAAAGAAGTCGGAGTTAATTTAAAACCAAGGGCTATCAAAACAATGGTTATAATGGTAACAATAGTTGTAGTTTTAAGCTTGCTTGCAAAAAAATGTACTGTTTTTAGGTATTTTTGTTGTCCTTTTTCAATCAAATTATCAAATTTTTTGAAGAATCCGTTTGCTTCCTGATGTTTATCTCCTCTAAGAAAAATAGCACAAAGCGACGGACTTAAAGTTAGTGCATTAATTGCCGAAAAAACAACGGATGTAGCTATTGTAACGGCAAATTGTTGATATATTTTTCCGGTTATTCCGGCCATCAATCCAACCGGAACAAAAATAGAAAGCAACACAAAAGTGGTAGCAATAATAGCACTTCCGATTTGTTTCATTGCTTTAATTGCCGCATCTTTGGCGTCAAGACCTTCTTTGTCCATAAGATATTCAACACGCTCAACCACGATAATAGCATCATCAACCACCAAACCGATAGCCAAAATCATAGCAAATAATGTCAAAATATTAATGTCAAAACCCAATACATATATAACGGCAAATGTTGCAATCAATGAAACAGGTATTGTTATCAAAGGAATAATGGTGGTTTTAATTTTTTGCAAAAAGATGTATGTAACCAATACAACCAAAGAAAAAGTAATAATTAATGTTTCAATAATTCCGGCTATTGAAGCGCGAACAAAATCAGTTGAATCATAAGCAACTTTAAGTTCCATATCTTCCGGAAATGTTTTATTTAGAAATTCAATTTCTTTCTGCACATTTTTCATAATATCCAAAGAATTTGAATTAGGAGTTTGGCTTAAACCGATAATAACTGCGGGAGCATTATTATAATTGGCGTTCATATTATAGTTATCTGCTCCGATTTCTATTCTGGCAACATCTTTTAACCTTATAATTCCTCCGTTTTCGGAAGTTGCAACAACAATATTTTCAAAATCACTGACAGAATTTAATAATCCTTTTGCCGTCAATGATAAAACAACCGGATTATCGGTTGGGCTTGGAGCAGAACCTATAGAACCGATGGATGCCTGAATATTTTGATTTTCAACGGCCGAGATTATATCCGTACTATTCAAATTCAACGATGCAATAACATCAGACTTAAGCCATAGCCGCATCGAATGTTGAGGCCCGTAAATATCAACACTACCCATTCCGTCAATCCTAAGTAAAGGATTTTTGATGTTATTATATGCAAAGTTTGACAAATACAAGCTGTCAAAAGTATTATTAGGCGAACGAAGCACAATCATTGCCAACATATTGGATAGTTGAGAAGTAATGTCGATTCCTTCTTTGGTAACAATTTCCGGAAGTTGAGAATTTACCTGTTGTAATCGGTTTTGCACTTTTACTCTTGCAATATCCGGATTTGTACCGACATTAAAGGTAATGGTTAAAGTATAACTTCCGTTATCATCAGAACTTGAAGACATATAAAGCATATCTTCAACACCGTTAACGGCATTTTCAATAGGAATTGCTACAGTATCAACCAATACTTGTGCCGAAGCCCCCGGATAAGTTGCTTTTACGATTATTTGCGGAGGTGTAATATTCGGATATTGTGATATCGGCAAAACGGCAATAGCCAACAGTCCCAAAAGAACCATCACAATGGAGACGACACCGGCAAAACGAGGTTTATCAATAAAAAATTCAGAAAACATTATTTTTTCTCCGTTGTTATTTCGGCGATTTTCATTTTTAACTCTGTTTTCGGATTAATTTTTCCGATTTTATCAATAACCAAAAAATCTTTCGGACTGAATTTGTTTTCAACCACGTAGTAATCGTTATAATATCCGGCTATATCAAGATTAACTTGCTTCAACTCTCCGTTTTGCATAATATAAACAAAAACACCATCATTTTTTATCGTAGCAAAATTTTGTCTTATCAAAAAAACATTATTCAGTTTCTTTGACAACAACACATCAACATAAGAATTTGCCAGCAATGTTTTATCCTTATTGGCAAAATCAGCAAATATCGTTATGGAGTTTGTATTTTTGTTTACCTGATTGTCAGTAAATTTAAATGTACCGTTTACATCATAAATATTGCCGTCAGCTAACCTTATTTTTATTTCTTCCGTTTCAAAAAGATTTCCGGCAGGATATTTTTTTATTTCACTCAAATACTCTTTATCCGGTATTGCAAACATAACTCTGATAGGATCAAATTGAATAATACTCAACAAAGATGAATTTCCCGGTGCAACATAATTACCTTTTGTCAGGGCTACATTCCCTACAATTCCGTTAATAGGGGACTGTAATACGGTATAATCATAAAGAGTTTTGGCTTTTTGTTCTTCAGCCTCAGCTTGTTTTAACTGAGCTTCGGTCGCCAAAAATTTTGCTTTTGCATCATCTAAAGCTGATGCCGAAACAGCTTTATTTCCGGCTTTTTTCATTCTGTTATAATAGGTAAGGGCATTATTATAATTTGCTTTTGCCTGTTTAACATTTGCTTTTGCGGCATCAAGTTCGGCTTTATACTCTCGTTGATCAATCAACACCAAATTATCGCCTTCACGAACTTCTTGTCCGCCCTCAACCCACACCTCATCAATGTAGCCGCTGACATTCGCTGCGAGATTGACTGACTTAATCGGAGTTACATATCCGACATATTCATTTGTAACAAATATGTCTTGTTTTTTCAAAGGAATAACATTCACGGTTAAAACATCGGTTGTATTTATTGATGACTTTGCTTCCGGATTATACAGAAAGAAAATATAAAACAACACGACACAAGTTGACCAAAGTATATATTTGAATATTGTATAATGACGCATTTTATTAAAGCCTTTTTATCTTTGTCTGATTAATCAAAAATTTAAATAAGCATCACTTTGGATTATACAATGCACAACTAATGTATAGTTGTTGGTATGTTTTTGTATTTTTCTTATTTAAAAAATAAATATTTTTACAAAAATATAAAAATATCTGTTACAGGAAAAATGCAAAACCAAGCAAAAACAACGCATTAACAAAAGGTAATATTTTACCGTCAAATAACATATTGAAAAATAATGATATTTTTTTGTTGACAACAAAATTTAATTATATATATTTACCCCGAAGTTTAATTCTAAAAAGAGAGAAAACAAATGAACACATATGCAACAAAACCCTCAGATATTGAGAGAAAATGGTATGTAGTTGATGCTGAAGGCGTTGTTCTTGGTCGTATGGCTGCAGAAATTTCTAAAATTTTGCGCGGCAAACACAAAGCACATTTCGTTCCTAACATTGACTGCGGTGATTATGTTGTCGTTATTAATGCTGAAAAAGTAAAATTAACAGGCAACAAATTAACAGCTAAAAAATATTTCAAACACACCGGTTGGATCGGTGGAATCAAAGAAACTACAGCCGGTAAGGTATTGTCAGGTCGTTTTCCTGAAAGAGTTATCATTAAGGCTGTTGAACGTATGATTTCTCGTAATCCTATGGGACGTCAACAAATGACAAAATTAAAAGTATATGCAGGTTCTGAACATCCGCACACAGCTCAAAATCCGGTTGTTTTGGATATTGCATCTAAAAACCCAAAGAATAAAAGGAGCGCATAATCATGGCTGAGAAAATTGAATCTTTGCAAGATATTAAAAAAGCAGCCTCTGATACAGCTGCAGAAACTGTTGTTCGTAAGGCTAAAAAAGATAAATTAGGCCGTTCTTATGCAACAGGTAAAAGAAAAGATGCCGTAGCACGTGTATGGATTAAGGCCGGTAAAGGTGAAATTACCATTAACGACAAATCAATTGACCAATACTTTGCTCGTCCGGTTTTGAAGATGATTATTAATCAACCTTTTGAAGTTGCTAACCGCGTAAATGAATTTGACGTAGTTTGTACAGTTAAAGGTGGTGGTTTGTCTGGTCAAGCCGGTGCTATCAAACACGGTATTTCTAAAGCTTTGAACGAGTTTGAACCTGAACTTCGTGATTGCTTGAAGAAGGCTGGTTTCTTAACACGTGATGACAGAACAGTTGAACGTAAGAAATACGGTCGCGCAAAAGCTCGTCGTTCTTACCAATTCTCAAAACGTTAATTGGTATTATTACAATATCAACAAAATCAAAAGGTTGTGCAATTTGCACAACCTTTTTTGTATTCACATAACATCATTTTATTTTATAATTATCCTTTATTACCAATTTACCATTTTCACAAAATATTCACATTATTGTTTATAAAACAAGTTCGACAACTTGACATCCCCGTCGGGTGAGTTTATAAAATAAATTATAGTGAGGGAGTGGGCAAGATGTCCGTAACCTCACTATTTTTTTATATTTAACAGAACAGAGAAGTGCGTTTTCAAAAAAAAGCTCACTTCTCTTTTTTTTATGAAAGGAAGAAAAAATGAGTTATTGGGATTATTTATTACGCAAAGCTGTGCAGCATAGTATGAAAACAACCGGAAATGAATTTTTACGTAATATGTCAGATATATATGATAATGTATACACAGAATTAAAAGGAATAAAGTCCTTAAATGAAGGTGAAGATGAATATGTCAGACAATTGGTAAAAATGAAACATCCTATGGAAAGAGATATTTCTACATGGGATGACGATGATGCGAGAAAAATTATTAATAGTCACGATTATCAATATAATTTGAAACAACAAAATAAAGTAAACCATTATTTAAATTATCGACGAACAAAAAATAACTACTAGACGAACCCAAATAATAAGGGTAAATTTGAAATATGGTTTATCTTTATTATGAGAGCAGAAATGAAAAAATATATAAAAAATATATTAATATTTTTAGTGTTATTTACAATAATTCCGCAGATAATGACCAATTTGATAACTATGATTTCGGGAAAAGAAAATAATAAAGTTATTTTTTTCTTTTCAGGGATAGCATTTTTAATATCATATATTTTTAAGGTAAAACTTGTTAAAAATATTTTTAAACCTAATACATTTTTAGCATATTGTATTTATTTTACTTTAGTTTATGTCATTGTCATAGCAATATTGTGTTTAATAGCAAGTTTTTGGGTTTATATAATTGGGCTTTCAGGTTAATCCCCCGTCGGGTGAGTTTATAAAATAAATTACAGTGAGGAAGTGGGCAAGATGTCCGTAACCTCACTATTTTTTTATATTTAACAGAACAGAGAAGTGCGTTTTCAAAAAACTCGCTTCTCTTTTTTTATGAAAGGAAGAAAAAATATGTATTCGCAATGTATTTCGCCGTTTGGTTATCAAACAGGAACATACGGAATTGATAGTTATGGAGTTAATCACCAAGGTTTTGATATAAGAGATGAAATAGAATATCAATTTGCTCGAGCAAAAAGAGAAAATGAACTGATGGAACAATACAAATCATTAGGTATAACAGATAAATTTCCGCAATATGGTACCAATTTTTGGGGTAATTCGGATAATAATTATGGTTTCGGCATTTCAAATATTGCTTCCAATATCGCTAATATGAAACATACCGCTACTCCGATACCATTGTCATCAACATCACAAATACAAAATATACAACAACCAATAATACAACAAAATCCTCTGCAACAAGTTGTTGGAGCAGTAAAAGACATGATTCGTAATTATGTTGATATGAAACAAGATAATACCATTGGTGCCGATGATTATTTTCACTGTAAAGCTAATTATGAAGCAGCTCAAAGAGGAAAAATAGGAGAAAATATTGCAAAAAAATTAGGAAATGCAAAAGAGGAGTTTGACTTTTGGGATAACCAAATTAGAAAAGGATTAACAGCAACAGAGGCCTATCAAGATAAAGTTCATGATAAAGGCATCAATCTAATTGGTAGACAAAAAGCAAAAAATGGTATATATAAAAATTCAAAGGAAGCTTGTTATTTATATAGAGCGGACGGTATAAATGAAAAATATTAAAAATAAAACAATATTAAAAATGTTTTTGAAAATACTAATAAATATTTTTGCTATAATAGGAATTTTGACTATCAGTATTTTTTGTTATTTGATTTTTGACGAAAAAGCGAGATGCTTAGATTTAAAGCAAATCTACGATCCGGAGCAAAAAATATGTCGAAACGATTGCTTGACATGGGATAAACAAATAGGCTGTGTACCGCTTACCCAAGAAAACATAGAAAAAAAAGAAAAAGGATTGCCTTTTATTAAGTAACCTTACCATTTTTTTTATATTTAACAGAACAGAGAAGTGTGTTTTTTTAACTCACTTCTCTTTTTTTATGAAAGGAAAAGAGAATATGTATTCGCAATATATTTCGCCGTTTGGTTACCAAACAGGAACACATGGAATTGACAGTTATGGTGTCAATCATAAAGATTTTGATATAAGAGATGAAATAGAATATCAATTTGCTCGTGCCAAAAGAGAAAATGAACTTATGGAACAATACAAATCATTAGGTATAACAGATAAATTTCCGCAATATGGTACCAATTTTTGGGGCAGTTCGGATAATAATTATGGTTTCGGCATTTCAAATATTGCTTCCAATATCGCTAATATGAAACATACCGCTACTCCGATACCATTGTCATCAACATCACAAATACAAAATAATATTCAACCGCAGATATGGGAAACAGCCGCAGAAGGAAAACAAGTTTATGATAATGTTGTCAGGAATGAAGGAAATTACCAACCTCAATATCAGAATATTATTGATTATGGAATATCAGTAACAAAGGCAATTCCCAATATAATAAATAATTATCAAAATTTAAAAAATGCAAATTTGAGTGATAAATATAAACATGCATATATTAATTGTGTGTTATCACAATATGGTCAAGGTGGAGCAGATATTGCAGAATTGGCATCAAATATTCGAGAAACATATGATAGAGAAACAGCCTCAAATACACTTGACAGCAGTATAGGGGATCAGTATGCTAACATGATAGGTCGCTTTTTAGGCGGTAAATACCCGAATGGAGATTGCAATGAACTCATTCAAAAATATATTAAAAGAAAATATTGAAATACTTATTAACACACTGATTAAAAGTATAATTTTTTTGTTTGTTCTTGTAATTACAGGTATTATGATTGGATTTATTGCTTTTTTGCCAATTGAGCATAAAAAAAATATTAACAATGAGGGCTTTATTCATGGATGTATGGCTGCAGGTTTAAGTGAAAGTGCTTGTAAAAAGAAGGTTCAGTAAAAACTATCGGTGTACAACATTGTAATAGAGGATGGACAATACTATGATTACCCATAAGCAAATAATAAAAAAAACAGTCTCAACAGTTTTTCTGTTTATAAAGATTATTTTGTCGCTCATAATCATAAGTATTGTTGCCATTATTACATTTTTCTTAATGGTAGAAAAAAGTAATCAGCCCTATGATAATCAATTTATTCAAGGATGTATATCTGCTGGATTAAGTGAGCAATCATGTAAAAACAGATTATATTAAGAAAAGTTAAACTTGCAATATGAAGACCTGCAAAGTTTTATATTTTTTTACAATAAAAGTGTTGTGAGGAAGTGGGCAAACTGTCTGTATCCTCGCTATTTTTTTTATCATTAATTTAACAGAGAAGTGCGTTTTCAAAAAACTCACTTCTCTTTTTTTTATGAAAGGCTTAAAATACAATTATTATAGAAATGAGTAAAAAATATTTGATTTTAAAAGTAAAACATTATATATCAGTCACATTAAATAAAACAATTATATTGAACATTAAAAAATTATGCTTATGAAAAAATTAATCAAGTTGGTAGACGATTACCCTTTACATGCTACACTGGCTGTTTTGACGGGATGTATTTTTGTCTTTATTGGCTCGATCATTAAAGACTGGAAAATATTATGTTTCATTTTCTTCATTCCAGCCGTAATCGGGATTATGGTTTGGTTGCTGCTAATGGTTCTTACATTAAAGGAGTTTTTTGCTTCTTTTAAGAGAAAAATCAATAAGCAATGACTAATTTAAAATAGTTTCGAAAGCTTTTCTAAAAAAACGATTTAGCACAAAGCTAAATCGTTTTTTGTTATCATTGGTAAAAATGGCACGCAAATTGCATATATATCCCCGAGATAAACCATACAAATTTTGGGGAAAATTTGAGATGAAACTTGTGAAAGTATTGAAAACATTAGCTATAACCGGTGCGGTCATCGGCAATTTGATAGGAGTTAATCCTGCATTTGCCGTATCTCGTATCAAAGATATTGCTGATTTTGAAGGTATCAGAGACAACCAATTGGTCGGCTATGGTCTTATAGTTGGTCTTAATGGTACCGGTGATAATATAAAATCAGTCGATTTTGCTAAAGAAAGTTTGATTTCAATGTTGGATCAGGTTGGCGTAAATGCTCGTGACGGTCAAATCAAAGCCAAAAATATTGCCGCAGTTATGGTAACCGCAAATCTGCCTGCGTTTGCGCGTCAAGGCTCACGTATTGATGTTACTGTTTCGGCTTTGGGAGATGCCAAAAATTTGTTAGGCGGAACATTAATAGCAACTCCGCTCAAAGGTGCTGATGGCGAAGTTTATGCTGTTGCTCAAGGTACTGTTGCCACCGGAGCTGTTGCTGCCGGCAATCAAAATCAAGGTTCATCAGTTGTAAAAGGTGTTCCTACATCCGGTCGTATTGCCAGTGGAGCAATCATTGAGCGTGAAATAAATTTTGAGCTTAACAGTATCGAAACAATGAACATTGCTTTGCGTAATCCGGATTTCACAACATCACGTCGTATTGCCGATGCAATTAATGCCATGATGGGAACATCCATTGCTCAAGCTATTGACCCCGGAACGGTTACAATGACAATTCCCGAAAATTATCAAAACAGGATTGTTGATTTAATGACCAGAGTTGAACAATTACAAGTTCAGCCTGATACCGTAGCTAAGGTTGTTATTGATGAAAGTTCCGGCATTGTTGTTATCGGTAAAGATGTAAAAATCAATCGTTTGGCAATAGCTCAGGGCAATTTGACTATCAAGATTACAAATATTCCTTTTGTATCTCAACCGGAACCGTTTACCTTGGGAGAACAAATAGTTGTTGATACCGATATTATCGAAATAGAAGAAGATACCGAAGCCAAAATGCAAGTTCTTGATACAGGTATCAATCTTCAAGAATTGGTTGACGGACTGAATGCATTGGGCGTTACCCCGCGTGATTTGATAAGTATTTTACAGGCTATCAAGGCCAGCGGTGCGCTTCAGGCAGAGATAGAAGTTATTTAAGGAGATGCGCTATGGAAAATTTGAATATCACAAATGCTTTTTTTCAGGCAACTTCTTACCAACCAGATATTAATTCTAAAAAAATTGAAGAAGGTGCTGAGAATTTTGAAGCATTTTTCCTCACACGTATGATGGAAAGTATGTTTGAAGGTGTATCTACGGACGGAATATTCGGTGGAGGCCATGCCGAAAAAATTTATCGTTCATTATTGTTGGATGAATACGGTAAAGAAATGGCCAAAATCGGTACCATAGGGGTGAAAGATTATGTAATGAATGCTGTTTTGCAAATGCAGGAAGCATCAAATGAACAGAAGTTTAACATATAGGGAGGTGTGCTATGGAAGAATTACAAACACAAGAAATCCTAAGTAAAATGGAAATGATGAAACAGATTGTTACGGGCTTTACAACTGTAATTAATAAGGAAAATGAAGCCTTAAAAAACAATGATGTCAAAATGGTAAAATCACTATATGAACAAAAATTGAAAACAGTGGCGGCATACCGTTCATTGAGTGCCTTTTTTATAAAAAACAGATCTTCAATATCAGCTGTTGAAACGCCGCTTAAAGAAGAACTGAAAGAATTATCTAAAGAATTAGACAATGGTTTGAAAACCAACGAACTTTTGTTAAAAACCAGAATGGAAGCGGGCAAAAGGGTTATGGATACGATTGTTAACATCGCAAAAGTAACCAACAATTCCAACGCTACCTCATACGGATCACACGGAAACTACACTCCGTTGGGCAACAATTATAACGCATTAGCGTTTAACCGTACGCTATAAGGAGAAGTATCATGGCTTTAATCAGCAGTTTATCCAGTGCAATATCAGGAATGAAGGTCGCGCAATCACAGTTAGAAATAATCGGCAACAATATCGCCAATGTCGATACCAAAGGATATACCCGCAAAACTGCAGCTCAGTCAGCTTTGGTTGCAGCCGGTAATACTATGGGCGTAACAATAGGTACGACTCAACGTACGGTAGATGAAAGCTTACTCAAAAATTATCTTTCATCAAATGCCGAAACATTATCATTGTCATCACAGCATAAATATCTCAGCCAGATGGACACTTTTATGGGAACCACGGAAGGGGGCAATTCTGTTGCGGCAAATGTCGGTAATTTGCAAAGCGCATTTGAAACATTTTCGACCAATGTTACATCTGCGGCATCTCGTTATGAATTACTCAGTAATGCTCAGGCATTAACATCAAAACTAAATTATTTATCAACCAATATTCAAAGTTTGCGCGGTAATGCCGATATGGAGATTAACGGCGCAGTAACCGGTGTAAATTCATTGCTCAACAGAATTGATGAGTTAAACACCGAAATTGTCAAATATACTGTTTTGGGGCGAGATGGGGTTGCCAATCTGCAGGATCAACGAGATGAAGCATTGCGCGAATTAAGCACATATATGAATGTTACATACTATACTCGTGATACCGGAGCGGTAGTAGTTCAAACCACTACTGGTGTTATGTTGCTTGACAACGAAGTTCATGAATTATCTCATTCGGCATTGGCTCAAGTCGGAGCTGACAACAGTTACGATAGCGGCAACATACTCGGTATTTATGTTGACGGCAAAGATATCACATCACAAATAACCGGTGGTTCTGTCGGCGGTTTAATCGAAATAAGGGATAAAACCCTTCCGTCATTACAAAGTCAACTGGATGAATTATCAAAAATATTATATGATAATATCAATGCCGTTCACAACCAAGGAACAGCTTATCCTAATATGCCGTCCGAGATGGTAGGTACCTCAACATTTATTGCCGATAAAAATGGTAATTACACCCAAAACATCAAAATAGATTCCGGCGATGTTCGGTTTATAATTTTTGATGAAGAGGGCAAACAGTTTGATACGGCAAGTTTGGTTGGAGATATTGGTTTCAAAGAAGGAAATCTTGATACTATGATGTCAGAAATCCAAAAATGGATGCAAACCAAAGCAGGTTTGACTGATGCTGTTGTAAAAATGGATGGCAACAATCATTTGGTTATTGATACCGGCGACAGCAGTTATACAATCTCTATTGTTGATGAAACGACATCAAACGCCGGTTCTACACCGCAAGACGTAACCATAAGTTTTGATGTGAATGGTGACGGTATTTACGATACCACAGACCAAGGTTTTTCAAACTTTTTCGGTCTAAATAATTTCTTTGCCGTTAATCAGAATGAATATATTTATGATTCTAAAGTTGTTAACAGTAAAACTGCTGTGGGCGTAAACGCTCCAACAACTTGGAGTTTTTCTGATTCGATAAATGGTTTTGACTATGGTTCCGTAACCATAACAAAGTCAATGACTATTCAGGATATTGCCAACGAGATAAACACCAATGAAGATTTAAATACTCATATTAAAGCTTCTTTGATTGCCAATGGCGACGGTTATATGCTCAGAATAGAAAGCCTTGAAGGCGCTCAGCTTGAAATAGCCGAAACAGCCGGCGGTGGTGTTTTTGAAAAGCTTGAGATGGGAGTATCAAATTGCGGTTATTCAGCTTCGATAAATGTCAGACAAGATATTATCGAAAATGCCAACAAGATTGTTTGCGGTTCGCCTGATTTTGATTCTGCATCAGGAACATATGTTCTTAATTCTGCATCAAATAACATTGCTAATAAATTGGCTGCAGTTTTCACCAATTCTCATACTTTTAAGCAATCGGGAGATATGGCAAAAACAACAACCACTATATCTACTTTTACATCGACATTTGTCGGTAATGTTGCAAGTCTTACCAATACCGCCAAGTCATCATACGAGTACCAAAGTTCTTTGACGGAAGCTATCTCTTATAAAGAAGCTCAAATCTCGGGAATTGATATTGATGAAGAACTTTCTCAGATGCTTATCTATCAACAATCTTATGCCGCATGCGCTCAAGTATTTACCGTTTCAAGGGAAATATTGGACGTATTGTTGGGGTTAGTATAAAATAAAGGAGGAATAGACAATGACACGTGTTCCTACATATGCAAATTATATGAACTTACTTAATACCAGTATGAAAACAAAATCAATGGTTGATACATACAGTTATCAAGCCACTACCGGTATTAAATATGCTAACTATGCCGGTTATGGTATGACATCTTCCAACATTGTCAGTATGGAAGCATCATTGAATGTTACGCAAAATTTTATGACGAATAATGTTAACCTCAATACAACCATTACGGCTCAAAGCACAATAATGGAAACGATTGAAGATTCCGTAAGTTCATTCAAAAGCCAATTAAATAATGCTTTGTCGGCATTGTCAGACTTAACTGACGGAAAACCGATAAACACCGAAGCAGCATCTTCGGTTACCGAACTTCAAACCGTTGCGTATTCGGCAATGTCTTTGTTGTCAGACGGATTAAACAACTCTGTCGGGGGCAAATATATATTTGGTGCCGGTTCGTCATCAGCTCCGACACAGTTTAAATACACCTCGCTTGAAGAGTTCCAAAGTTATTATGACGGCATAAACATAAAATATCCGACAACCGACAATGCTGCTTTAGCAAACCGTGTGGCAACCGCTGCCGATAGCGGAAAATTGACAATCAGCAAAAATACCGACGTTGATGCACCGGATAATGGGTTTATATTATCCGCAGAAAATGGTTTTCTTTCCCCGGTTGTAACCGGAAGTGAAGCAACCACAGGAGACTTAACTTTGTCTGCTCTTGATAATACATTAAAGTCCGATATCAGAGGAGCTTTTAATTCCATTGGAGCAGGGGATACCCTAATTCTCAATGATGGAGCCGGAAATCAAAAAGCCTATATTGTTGATTCTGTTTCGGCAGACGGCAAAACAATAACATTTTCCGACGAAACACCGGTACAGGCCGATGCAACATACACTAACGGCTTAAATGGCGCCAATCCGGTAACAATCAGCACCTCTTTTACTGTTGGCAGTGTTGTTAATTTTAGTGGTAGCAATAACGTATCTCCTACCATGCAGGTTGTCGGTATCAAAGATAACGGAGATTTATTGGTTACTGCGGATCCAAGTTATTTTCCGGCGGATATTGATACTACTCCGATAGAGATTCCGGTAGAATCAAAATGGGAGATAAAATCCGAAAGCTATTATGTCGGAGGTTCTGCAACAGAAGTCTTCAGAGTTTCTGACAACCAAAGTATCACTATGGATATCAGTGCCAATGACAGTGTTTTTGACAAATTGTTCAGGGCATTCGGAATGATAGCTCAAGGCAATATGATACAAACAGATGATGACGGTAATGTTGTAAATGCTGACGAAGTCAACCAATTGGTTAACTCGGCGATGGATCTACTGCAATCTGCAATTGATAATAACGGCAAAGCAACTTCCGGCAAAAATGAAACAATGTCTGTTGTTATTGCCAAAATATCGGCCAATTATGTTACATTGAATAATGTTCAAACAAGTTTGGAGGCAGTGCAGAGTAATTTGGAAGATAGTGTATATTCCATCAAAAACGTAGATAAAACCGAAGCAACAGTTAAATTATTGGCCGCACAAAATTCATTGGAAGCTTCATATCAGGTATTAACAAGTGCATTGAATTTGTCGTTATTAAACTATATTGACTAGTTGAGGAAGTCGAAATAAACAATGCGATATAAACAATCAAATATCAGCAGATCTTCGGGAATGATTTTATGCAATGATATGTATTTTGGAGAAAAACATTTTCCCAAAGGACATAAAATCACACCCGAAGATATCATTATATTCAAAATGTTTGGTTTAACCACAATTTTTGGTGCAATATTTGAAGACGGTGATATTGAATATAAAACGGCATTAAAACAAATTGCAGCCCAAGTTAGTGGAAGCGGAATTGGATATGTGGTTGAAAAAGACGGTATCTGTCGTATTGTTTCTGCTGTAGATGGTGTTTTTGCTTTAGATAAAAATCGTCTTAATAAGTTCAATAATTTTAACGAAAACATCATTTTAAACACCATTGCCCCACACAGTTTGGTAAAAAAAGGTGATGTAGTTGCAGAATTAGAAATTACAACACCGTTAGTCAGTGAAAATGATATCAATGATATGATATTTAAATTATCAGGTAATCTGCAGTTACTCAATGTAATAGATTTTGTCAATCCTAAAGCGGTGTTGGTATATCCCCATTTATTTAATGACGAAGCTGAAAATCATAAATTTACTTCAATAGTAATGAAATTGATTACCAATCTTAATGATACCGGAATAAACTTTATTAAAGAAATCAGCAGCACATACAACAAAGATAATTTGTCTGATTCTTTGTTCGATGCATATTCAACCGGAGCTGATGTTGTTTTTGTTTTAAGTCCTTTAAAATCTTCCGGCAGGGATGATGTAATTGCGACAGCGTTAAAACAATCTGTTGATGATATTGTCAGTTACTCCGTTCCGATAGTGGGAGCATCCGATTTTATGATATCTCAAAAGGGCAAAATAAAGGTAATATCACTTCCCGTTGCTTATGATGATATTGATACTTCAGAAATTGACAATTTTATCAGGACGGCAATATACAAGGAGCATTTAACTGAAGCACTGTTTAACAACAAGCAGTCTGCAGAACTTGTCGAAACAAATCAAATTTCAGAAAAAATATTTGATAAATTAATAATGCCGACAAAAAAATCGACATCATCACAAAAAGCAAACATTGGTATTGTTGTTTTGGCCGCCGGACAAGGTCGAAGATCCGGAGCAAGTAAATTGTTGGTTGAAGACAAAAGCAAAACCCCGTTGTTTATGTATGCGGTTAACGCGGCTATAGCATCAAATGCCAAGCCGGTATTTGTTATAACCGGACATCGCAACGAAGAAATGGAAGAATATTTGTCAAAGCTTGATGTTAATGTAATATATAATCAATCATTTGCTTCAGGAATAAAAACATCAATAAATTTAGGACTTAAGTCGATACCTTCATCATGCGAAGGGGCTATATTGCTTCCGGCGGATATGCCGAATATTACAGCCTCAGAACTCAACAAACTGATATCAAAATTTGATATCACAAAAGAAAAACAAGTATGTGTATTGGCTAATAAAGGGATAAAAAGTAATCCTGTTTTATGGAGCAAATCTTTGTATGATAAAGCAGATATTGTACCGGAAAATGCGGCATTCAGAACAGTTTTTGCTGAGCATTCGGATTATACGCAACAGATTGAAATTAAAGACAAGAAAAAACTCATTGATATCAATTTTCCGAATGATATCAAAGAGTTTTCCGAACATTAAGTTTCTTAATCTGCAATAATTTTTTTTGCTATTTCAATATAGGCTTTTGCATATTCGCTTTCAGGTTCGCTTATTACAATCGGATTTCCGGCATCAGCATGAGTTCTGATTGTATAATTCAGCGGAATCTCTCCTAAAAACTTAACGCCCAATCTCTCAGCTGTTTCTTTTGCTCCGGCATGTCCGAATATATCATCTCTGTTTCCGCATTTTGGGCATATATAATAGCTCATATTTTCAACAATTCCCAATATAGGAACATCAACTTTAGCAAACATATTAACTCCTTTAACGGCATCAATCAATGCTATATCTTGAGGTGTCGAAACAATAATGGCACCATTAAGGTTTAGACGTTGAGAAATAGTTATCTGAATATCTCCTGTTCCCGGAGGCATATCAAGTAACATAATATCAATTTCGCCCCAATTTACTTCGGTTAAAAGTTGTTCAATAGCGCCACATGCTTTAGAACCGCGCCAAATCAACGGAGTATCTCTATCAATAAGAGTTCCGATTGACATTGATTCTAATTCATATGCCTTAAAAGGTTCAAATGTTTTACCATCCAAAGATATTGCCGGCTGATTTTCATATCCTAACATGGTTGGAATAGAAGGTCCGTAGATATCAGCATCAAACAAAGCAACCTTTTTGCCCAAAGAAGCCAAAGCCAATGCCAAATTTACGGAAGTTGTAGATTTTCCGACACCGCCTTTTCCTGATGCAATGGCATATATTTTTTTTACGTTTTTAACTTTCCACAAATCCGGTTTATCTTGTAAACTTGGTGCTGATTTTGTTGCCGTAAAGATTATGTTTGCTTTTGTTATATTTTCAAAAGTTAAAAGTTCTTCTTTAAGTTTGTTTGCTAACTCATTGTTTTCTTGGGTGTTGTGCAAACTTATAACCGCACGCCCGTTATTGAAAGCTACAGCCGCAATTTCATCATTTGTAAAATATTTTAAGGCTGTGTTTTTAATTTTAGTTTCCATTCTATTCCCCTGTTGATAGATGAACGATTGTTGTTTTCTTGAGCTATTTATATTATATAATCCGAATGATGCAACTAAAAAAGTGGAGAAAATACAACAATGGCAAAAATTCCTAGTCCGTGGGAGGACAATGATAAAGAAACAGGCCCTTGGACCGATAACGAAATTTCCGGTCCGAAGCTAAAACAATTCAAGCCCAAAAACAACATAGAATTTGACTTCAAATGGTGGTGGGGTATAATAGCGATAGTTGTTTTGTGGCTTGCATCCGGTTTTTATCAGGTTCAACCTAATGAAGAAGCAATTGTTTTACGTTTTGGTGCTTATAACGAAACTACAACCCCCGGACTTCATTATCATCTTCCATATCCGATTGAGACAATTCGTAAAGTAAATATAACCCAAGAGCGCAGTATAAATTTGGGGGTTCAGGAAACTCGTGAAATAAAATCAAATATTTTTACCGAAAGTCATATGCTGACCGGAGATGAAAATATTGTTGATATTAACTTAACGATTGTTTGGCGTGTTGAAAATGCCAAGGACTATGTTTTTAATATGCAAAATCCTGATCAAACGGTTCGTGTCGCCGCTCAATCCGTTTTACGAGAAATTGTCGGTCAATCGCAAATGTTGCCGATTATTTCCGGTGATCGCGGCAAGGTTGAAGATGAAACGAAAGAAGAATTGCAAAAAGTTTTGGATGAATTCGGAGCCGGTATAAAGATTGTACGTGTAAAATTGCAAAAAGCCGATCCACCCAAACAGGTAGTCGATGCATTTAACGAAGTCCAACGTGCCAAAGCCGATATGGAACGCTTTAAAAACGAAGCCGAAGCATATCGCAACGAAATTTTACCGAAGTCACGCGGTGAGGCTGCACAACGTCTTCAAAATGCCGAAGCGTATAAACAAGCTGTTGTCAGCAAAGCAAAAGGTGAGGCAGAGCGTTTTCTTTCGGTATATGATGCCTATAAAAACGGAAAAGACATTACTATTAAACGTTTGTACATCGAAACAATGGAAAAAGTTATAGGTAATTCGGATAAAGTTATCATCGATTCCGGAACTAAAGGAAACAATGTTATTCCATATCTTCCGCTTGATAAAATAAATAAAGGAGGCAACTGATGTCAGATAAAATTAAGATAATTATAGGCGGAAGTGTTGTCGCCGTTTTGTTGGTGCTTTTTGAATCTTTGTTTATTCTCAATCAAACAGAACAAGCAATTGTTTTACAGTTTGGTGAACCCGTACGGGAAATTAAAGAACCGGGATTAAAGTTCAAAATTCCGTTTATTCAAAAAGTTGTTATTTATGACAATCGTTTATTAAATCTCGATCCTCCCGCACAAGAAGTTGTATTAAATGACAAAAAACGTCTTGATGTTGACAACTTTACCCGTTATCGCATAATTGATCCGCTAAAGTTTTATCAAACCGTCCGTACGGAATATCAAGCTCGTTCAAAGTTGGAAGAAATTGTCAACTCATCCGTACGTAAGGTCTTGGGTAGAATAACTCTTCAAGAATTGCTTTCAAGCAAGCGTACTCAAATTATGGCTGATATTTCCAAAGCCGTAAAAAGTGATGCCGGTCAGATAGGTGTTAGTGTTGCAGACGTTCGTATTCGTCGTGCAGATCTTCCGGTTGAAGTTTTGCAGGCAATCAATGCACGTATGAAAACCGAGCGCGAACGCGAAGCCAAAGAGTTTCGAGCAACCGGTCAGCAAGAGGCTCAAAAAATACGTGCCACAGCCGAAAAAGAACAAGCCGTAATCATTGCTGAAGCCGAAAAACAAGCTCAGATTATACGTGGTACCGGCGATAAACAAGCAATCGAAATATGGAACAAAGCCGCCGGTATTGATCCTAATTTCTTTGCCTTCTATCGTTCATTAGAAGCATATAAAAATTCATTTTCTCAAGACAATACATCATTGGTGTTGTCTCCGGATACCGAATTTTTTGATTACTTTAAACAAACAACAAAAATAGGACGTTAAAAATTGAAAAAACTCATAGCACTTGTGATATCTTTTTTGTTGATTATACCGACAGTCAATGCGCAAAAAACAGAGATATTAAATCAGTCATTTGCTCCATTGGTTGAAAAGCTTCTCCCCGGTGTTGTTAACATATCCACCTTACGAGAAGATGCTTTGTTATCGGACAAAACCGAGATTATAAGTGCTAATGAGTTTATTAATGAATATTTTTTACGAGATGAAGGAGGGCGCACTTCTCTTGGTTCCGGATTTATAATTGATGCTAAAGGGTACATCATCACTAATAACCATGTTATTGACAAGGCTTCGGAAATTATGGTTAAGCTTTCCGATAATCGTCAGTTTAATGCAGAGGTTGTCGGTGTCGATAAATTAACCGATATTGCTCTTATTAAAATTAATTCCGGTGAAGCTTTTCCGTTTGTCAAAATGGGAGATTCCGATGCCGTCAGAGTAGGCGATTGGATATTGGCAATAGGTAATCCTTTCGGACTTGGCGGAAGTGTGACATCAGGAATTGTCAGTGCAAAATCAAGAGATATTGATGCCGGTTCATATGATAATTTTATCCAAACCGATGCATCCATCAATCAAGGTTCGTCAGGCGGTCCTTTATTTAATATGAATGGTGAAGTTATCGGAATTAATACGGCAATTTTTTCATCTACGGGTAATAGTATCGGAGTAGGTTTTGCAACGCCGATAAATCTCAGTAAATTTGTTGTCGAGCAACTTATATCTAAAGGAAAAGTCGAAAGAGGCTGGTTGGGACTCAAAGTTGTATCCAACAATCAGGACATTACCATAAGCGACAGCCAAATATTTAAAGGCGGAGTTATTGTTAATTCATTGAACGAAAATTCTCCCGCTTTACAAAAAGGAATAGAGGCCGGAGATATTATTATTTCTATGAACGGAAATGATATTAAAGATGCCAAAAGCTTTTCAAGAAATATTGCCGAAACACCGATAGGAAATGATGTTATTTTGCGTATTTGGCGCAATGGGCAAACAAAAGATATAACGTTGACGGTATCATCTATGCCCGAAACAACAGATAAAGAGCTGAAAAACACCATTGATATTACCCTAAACGAAAAACCCAAAGGTTATATTGAAGAACTGGGTATTGTTGCAGATGAGGCAAATGGCGTTGTTGTAATAACTGAGGTTTTGGCAGATTCCGATGCCTATGTCAAAGGACTTAAATCCGGCAATATAATTCAAAGACTTGATGGCAAGGATGTTTCTTCAATTGACGACTTAAAAGCATATGTTGCATATGCAAAAAATGCCGGCGGACCACCCGTCGAAGTCAAAATATCAGATAACGGGCTTCTTCAAACAATACATTTGAAAGTTGGTGCCGATGACTAGAGTTGACTTTTATCATTTGCAAAAAGCAACTGTTGAGGGAACATTGCCCAAACTTTTGGAAAAGGCAATTTCTACCGGCAATAACGTTCTTGTAAAAATTGGCAGCGAAGAACGCGTGGAATTTTTAAATACCGCTTTGTGGACCTATGAAGAACAATCATTTTTACCTCATGGCAGCAAAAAAGACGGCAACGCCGAACAACAACCTATATGGCTTACTTCCGGCGATGACAATCCCAATAACGCCACAATGCTTTTTTTGGTTGACGGAGCTTTTGTCGATGATGAAAAAATAGCCGTATTTGATAGAGTATTCAATTTATTTGACGGCAATTCGGAAGATAGCTTGTCTCAAGCAAGAGCTTTTTGGAAACAAATAAAAACTGCCGGTTTCGATTGTTTTTATTGGCAACAGGACGAAAACGGCAGTTGGAAACAAAAAGCATAGTTTTTAAGAACTTCTACCTGCTTTTTCTCTGTATACTTGTTTAGCGATATTTTGAACCCGAGTGTTTTGAATATTGTTGATTCCGCAACTGAATATCTTTAACATTTCTTTTGGTTGCAAATTTTCTGTCGGAACAGATGTATACGATGAAGCTAATTCTTGATAGGCCTCATATATTCCGGTAATCTGAACTTTCATATGGTTATCATCTTTATCTTTGTCTTTAGCTCGTTGATATTTTACAGATTCAGCAAAAACAGTTGCTTTTTTTTCTTCAAACTCTATCAGCTTTGGCATTAACGGATGAGCCTCTCTTAATACCTCCATATATGTTTTGCGGACATTGATATCGGTAAGATCTCTATCAGGCATATCCAGTTCAATTCCCGTAAGTGTTGAAGCAATCAATGCTTTTGCGGCAAAACTTTTTTGCTCATTATCAGTTCCGTTTAATTTTAATCTTATTTTTTGTCCGCCATTTGCTTTGATGGCATTCATTGTCTCAATAAATGGTCGTAAATCATTTCCATCGCTGAACAATACCAAATGAGAATTAAATCTTATGGTTAAACCGGCAACAGGCTCACATGTTTGATAATTACTTCCTTTGGTATAAAAACTGTAGGAATAAGGAAAATCATCTTTTTCTTTGTCATTATTTACCCAAGCTAATTTGCGCTCGCTATCGGTAAACTTTTTAACAAAATCAGGCGCATTTTCATCTTCTTCATCGTTTCCTGTCGGCTGATTACCACCAGGGGTAGGTTGACTTGTACCTTGCTCTAAATCGATTACATCATCCGAATTAGATTGTTGTTGAGTATTACTGTTTTGGGGTTGTTTTGCAACAAAATCACCTTTATCAGCATCCCACTCTAATTTCGGCCATTCTTCATCCGGAATACCATCGCATTGTGAAAAATACGCGACACATATTGTATTGATTTGTTCCAATCGATTTAACTGTCTTTGGTCGATAAAACGAGAAGATTTTAGCACAGATAATTTGTCTGCAAAAACAGCTAACTTTTCACCGCTGTCACAATTTTCAATTAAATGAGCAGCCACGTCAGCCTCTACTATGTCTTTTTTTGATATTCGAACTATGTACTGATACTCATTCGTTCCAAATTCATTCTTCTCATCTTCGGTCATCATTTTGAGTAATCTCCTCAATAGCTTTTAATATTATGGTTATCATAACACAAAAAAATACATTATGCAATTGCTTTTAGACAAAATAAACAACCTATTTGTCCAAGTGCTTTATGCGATTTTTCAAATCATCAATTTTTAGTCTGAGCTGTTTATCCAGCGGATATTTATAAGCTTCTTTAAGTTGGCGTTTTGCTGCATCTTTGTTGCCGATTTTCAACGAATATTCAGCCGAGGCATAATTTGCTGCCGCCATATTATCAGACAATCCATAGGCTTTTGCCAGCAACATCCAAGCATACCCGCTTTGTGTTCTAATCAATGATTTATTTAATAGTCTGATTGCCTGTTGTGCATCAGATTTTGTCGGATTATCTTCCAAAATAACTTGAGCATAATTAATTTGCATCAAATGTGATTCCGGCATCAAATTATAAGCTTTGGCAAAATTGTCTTTAGCTTCTTTAAGTTTTCCTGTCTCAAGCAAAATTTGCCCTTTAAGTTCGTAAAAAAACGGATTATCCGGTTCAATAGCCAATAAACTGTCCATTTTTTGCAATGCTTGAGCAAACTTTAATTGCTTCATAAATACAATTGCATGAGCATATTGTGATACAATGTCCGTTTTTGCCAAGGGATATTCCCGCAAAGTTTGTTCCGGCTTTTGTAAATAAGCCTTCAGCTTTGCCTTAATTCTCAAAAATTTTGCATTTTGTTTATTTTCATTATAACGATTATTTTTTGCAATTCTTTCAAAAAACGCAATACGTTCATTAGTAATAGGGTGGGTTCGAAAATAGGGCGTTTCTTCACGTCCGCTCAAAATATTTTCTTTAGTGATTTTTTTCATAAAGTTTAATATACCGTTAGCGGATTGCTTAGTTGCTTCTAAAAGTTTTGCGGCAGATTCATCGGCAGAACGCTCTTCTTCGGTTCGATATCTGGTATAATGATTCAAAGCAGAACTTTGTCCGCCCAACAAAACCGCCATCGCAGCATCTCCACGTCCGCTTACCGCTGCCGTAGCTCCGGCCAAAATTGCCGATATTAATGAAACTTCGTACATATCCTGACTTTTTAATTTTTGTCTGATTATATGTCCACCCATAATATGTCCGGTTTCATGTGCCAAAACCCCGCTTATTTCATCACTGTTATCGGCTTTTATTATTGTTCCCGTATGTACAAACATCCGATTTCCGTCAGCTACAAATGCATTCAAAGAATTATCGTCTACTATAAAAATATTATTTCTATAAAAATTAATTCTGGCAGCCTTATACAGAGGAAGTAAGATTTCAGCTAAATATTGTTCGGTTTCTTCATCGGAAATCAACCGGATTGTCTGGGCATCAGAACTGCATGGCAAAAAGGCCGCCAGCAGGAAAATCCCGCCAAGCAGCCCTTTTACTAAAATGTTTTTCAAAGAAATTATCCTTTGATAAGTTTTTTCCACCAAGCCGATTTTCCTTTCTTTTCAGTATCTTCGGTAGTTTTAGGTTCAGCCTTTTCGACCTTGTTGTCATGACTGTCATACAAGATTACGGCTTCCTGTTTTTCGGATGTTTTTTCGGCATCGGCAAACCTGTTATAATTTCCGCGATTTCCTCTACGACGATCAAAACGTCCGCGACGTCCGCGACGCCCTCTGAATTCTCGCTCTTCATCTGTTGCAATATCTTCTTGTTCTTCAATTGCTTCTTGATGCTCAACATTTTGTTCGGCAACATTACGTTCAACAATTTCTTCTTTTGTTTGTTTTTCTTCTTCTTTAACAATTTGTTTTACACGTTCTATTTTGCAATCGGAAACACATTTAATAGAATTATCTGCACAAATTACAATTTCAAGTCTGTATTTTGTTTCTAATTCAACCAATGTTTTACGTTTTTGGTTCAACAAATAAACAGCAACATCAGCCGGAACAGAAACAGTTATTTTAGATGAACGATTTTTGCAACCTTCTTCTTCAATTGTTCGCAAAATATAAACACCGGCAGATTCTAATGTTCTGGTAATACCTTTTCCGTGACAATACGGACAAACCTGATAATTACTTTCCCAAAAAGCAGAATGCATTCTTTGACGAGATAGCTCAAGCAATCCGAAAATACTCATTTTTCCTACTTGAATCCGAGAACGATCTTTTTTCAAAGCCTCTTTCATACGTTTTTCAACCGCATGATTATTAGCCGGCTCATCCATATCAATAAAATCAATAACAACTAATCCGGCCAAGTTACGTAATCTCAATTGACGGGCAATCTCATCGCAAGCTTCTAAATTGGTTTTTAAGGCTGTTTCTTCCAAATCTTTTTCTTTGGTAGCACGACCGGAGTTAACATCAATAGATACCAAAGCTTCTGTCGGGTTAATAACCAAATATCCGCCAGATTCCAACTGAGCAGTCGAATCATGCAACTTATCAAGTTGTCCTTCAACCTGAAAACGTTGGAACAGTGGCATATCGTTGTTACGATAGTTTTTAATCTTTTTAAGATTGTGCGGAGACAAAATCTTAAAGGAATCACGAGCTAATCTGTAAGCATCATCTCCGGCAACCAAAATTTCGCTGATTTCTTTGGTATAAATATCACGTAAAGCACGTTTAATTAAATTACCTTCTTCATAAATCATTTGCGGAGCTTTATTTTTCAATGAATCAATTCGGATTTGATTCCATGCTCTAATCAAATAATTATAATCCCATACTATCTCAGCCTTTGTTTTTTCTTCACCGGCGGTTCTGACAATGATAGACATATCAGCACCGAGAGGAAGTTCTTTAACAATTCCTTTTAATCGGTTACGGTCGGAAGCATTTGTAATTTTACGAGAAACACCACCGCTTTTGATACGGTTTGGCATCAATACGCAATATCTTCCTGCCAAAGACAAATATGTAGTAAGTGCAGCCCCTTTATTACCGCGTTCTTCTTTAACGACCTGAACCAAAACAGTTTGTCCTTCCTGTATAACATCTTGAATTTTGTGTCTGTGGTAAAGTTTTCTGGCTTTAATCAACTTGCGTTGCAGTTCAAAATCCATATTATTGTCATCATCATCGTCGTCATCATCATCCAAAGAATCATCGGTATCATCTTTGTCATCATTTTCTTCAAACTTATCTTCAGCAGCTTCAATATCCTGTTCATTTGAAGCTTCAACGCAAACTTCCTCTGAAATTTTGGCTTCTTCCAAGCCTTCATCTTCAGCCAAAACTTTTATTTCATCGGATGATTCTTTAGCTTCTTCAGCTGCGATTTGTTTGCGAAATTTCTTTTTCAAAACACGACGTTTTGTTTTTTTCTTTCCGCCTTCTTCTTCCTCTTTAGCCTCTTCTTCGGCAATAAATTCTTCCTCGCTTTGGCGATGAATAACCGTAGCTTCCTCGGCAACTTTTTCCTCTGAGATTATATCATGATTAATATTATTTTCTTCAGATACTTCAGATTTATTGTTATTTTCTGAAACAACAATATCATCATTTTCGCTGTTTTCTTTTTGTGCTTCTTCTAAAGCTTTTGCTTTGGCTGCTTCTTCGCGAGCGCGCATAGCTTCTTCTCTTGCTTTAGCACGTTCAATAGCGCGTCGTTCTCTTTCTTGTTCTCTCTCTTTTATTATACGCTTTTTGTTTTCTATAATCTCATCAACTTCTTTTTCAATTTCGGCAATTTCTTCATCACTTACATTATAATAGTCAGGATGAATTTCTCCAAAAGCCATAAAACCATGTTTGTTTCCGCCATAATCCACGAAACAAGCCTGCAAAGAAGGCTCAACCCTCATAATTTTTCCAAGGTATATATTTCCTTTGATTTGTTTGCGATTTGAGCTTTCAAATTCAACTTCTTCAAGTTTGTTTCCGTTAACAACAACAACTCTTGTTTCTTCCGGTTGTGTATCGTCAATTAACATTCTTTTTGTCATAAATATAATCTCCCAACTTTTTACCGCGCAACGCAGTTATATTTTTTTATAATATACAGGAGAGTTTAAAGATATACACAAAAACGCAATACAGACAAAGCTGTTACGTTAAAAAAATACAATTCGGAGCGACTTATTTATTCCATAGGATTGCGCTCAATTTGTATATAGGTCAATCATAATTTATTGTTGTTGATTGGCGATCGACCATTAAAAATCTTTAAAAACTCTCAGCAAAAACTTGCTTTATAAGTTTCGGCAATGCAGCACCTAATCGTTATGAAAAAGCGGCGATATCAAAACTACGGCTAACAAAACATTTACTCTTTTATCAAACTGAGCCGGCTTCGATAAATATATTTGCCAAAACTTTACAAACAGCATATACAGCTTTGATTAAAAACACAACAATATTTTTACTATCTTTATAATTTTTTTTAACACATTGTAAATAAGTCTGAGCTATAATCCTAAGATAGGATATTTAGGAGTTGTAATGGAAAAACAAAGGCTGAAAATACATCATATAATGCTGTCAATATTATTGACGGTTTTTGTGTTGTTTGCCCAAAATGCTTATGCGGCTAAGATAACGGGGCTTCGCATAGGGCAGGGGGTAGGCAATGTTCGTATAGTATTTGATGCCGATTCTAAATTCGATTACAAAGTTTTTACCTTAAGCTCGCCCAACAGATTGGTTATCGATACGCAAGGCGTGGCGGTTTCTCCCGCCGTATCTTCAAACAAAGACGAGAATGTATTTGTTGAAAATGTTCGTGTCGGTTCAACGGGTGTTAAAGGTGTACGAATAGTTTTTGATTTGTTAAAACCTGTTTTAATTAAAAAAGTATTTATGCTACCTCCGCAAAGCAATTTTAATTGGCGCTTTGCCATTGATTTGGAAGCGGCCAGTGAACGGGATTTTATGTCCAGACTGGGTAACACCAATGCTTTCAGTAGTGATGACTACGATTCGTTTGGTGATAATTCTAAAAAAAATGTAGATTACACACCTAAGGCTAAAGTTCAACAAAGCAAACGCAAAGTAATTGTTATTGATGCCGGACATGGCGGAGTTGATCCCGGAGCCATCGGATATAGCGGAACTTATGAAAAAAACATTACATTGTCGATGTCTAAAGAACTTAAGGAATTACTGGATAAAAAAACTCAATACAAAGTTTATTTAACGCGTGGGCGTGATGTCTTTATTCCTTTACGTGACAGGGTAAAAATAGCTCGCAAATATGATGCCGATTTATTCATATCAATACACGCCGACAGCGCCAGAAACCGTAAAGCCGTAGGTTTGTCTGTTTATACTTTGTCTGAAACGGCATCCGATAAAGAGGCTGCCGCATTGGCAGAAAAAGAAAATAAAGCAGATATTGTTGCCG
Source organism: Alphaproteobacteria bacterium (assembly GCA_045637985.1). GTDB lineage: Bacteria > Pseudomonadota > Alphaproteobacteria > RF32 > CAG-239 > CAZU01. The sequence continues at coordinate 31,977 of JAZUAM010000024.1, read as the reverse complement.
GTCTTAATTTTGCCGAACACTCTAAAGAAGTCAGCGATATTTTGCTTAATTTGGCACAGCGTGAAACAAACAACTCATCGTCAGAATTTGCAACACTTTTAAGTAACCAAATGTCTCGAATTGTAAAAACAGTAAGCAACACACATCGTTTTGCCGGATTTGCCGTCTTAAAAGCTCCCGATGTTCCGTCTGTTTTGCTTGAATTGGGCTATCTTTCCAACCCTACGGAAGAACGTCAACTGCGTCAAAAATCATATCGTCGCAAACTTGCGGAAGCAACAGTTAAAGCAATTGATAAATATTTTCAAAATCCCAAGCATTAATATTTGACAGTACGATATTTTTTTACTAAAACAATAAACGGAAATTTAATAAATTTTTGCGCTTGGTTAGGATTATGCTTAAGACTATTTCATCATTTTTGAGTACATGTTTCTTTTTTGCGGTAATCGCATTTGTTGTTATAATAACATCTGTTTGGCAGATATCTCAAGAATTGCCGGAATATCGACAACTTGAAAAATATGAGCCTGCCGTAACAACAAGACTTTATGCCGGTGACGGGCAGGTAATGATGGAATATGCCGCGGAAAAAAGATTGTTCGTTCCTGAAGATAAGATACCTTTGCGTGTTAAACAAGCTTTTATATCTGCAGAAGATCAGCATTTTTATAATCATTTTGGTGTTGATTTTATAGGTATTATTCGTGCCGTTTTGGTTAATGTCAAAAATCTGGGTTCGGGACGTCGTCCCACAGGGGCTTCTACAATAACTCAGCAAGTTGCCAAAAACTTTTTGCTGTCATCAGAACTGTCCTACAAACGCAAAATAAAAGAAGCTTTATTGGCTGTTAGAATTGAACAAGCGTTTTCCAAACAACATATCTTGGAATTATATCTTAATGAAATTTATCTCGGAAATCGTTCCTATGGTGTTGCCGCAGCAGCAATGAATTATTTCGGCAAAGCGTTGGATGAGCTTAGCTTGGAAGAAGTTGCATATTTGGCAGCTTTACCGAAAGGGCCAAACAATTATAATCCGAAAACAAAGTATGATGCAGCAGTGGCACGTCGAAATTGGGTAATCGACAGAATGTTTGAAGACGGATATGTTACCGAAGATGAAGCGCTTGAAGCTAAGTCAAAACCTTTAGAGGTTATATCCGGTCGTGGCGAGTTGGTTAAATACGCGCAATATTTTAGCGAAGATGTACGTCGTCAGGTAAAAGAAGAATTTGGTGAAGATGCTCTTTATGAGGGAGGATTATTGATACGAACAACCCTCAATCCTCGTCTTCAAGAAATAGCAACCAAAGCTTTTGCAAAAGAAATAGATAATTATGATCGCCGTCACGGATGGCGCGGTGCTATGCAAAATATTTCGTTTGAAGACGGATGGAAAGAAGTTTTTGCTAAGGTTGAAAAACCGGCAGGAAGCAAAGATACATGGGAAGTTGCCGTTGTAAAAAAAGTTTCGGGTGATAAAGCGGAAATAGAACTTAAAGACGATTCAAAAGGTGAAATACCTTTAAGTGTTTTGGCTTGGGCCAGAAAAAACTTAAAAAATCAATCTGTTGGTGGTCAGCCTCAGAAAGTGTCTGATGTTTTATCCGTAGGAGATGTTATTTTGGTAGAAAAGATTTCTGCTAAAGATACATCATCTCGCAATATGCCTGAAAACAGTTACTATCTTCGTCAGCTTCCAAATGTTGAGGGCGGTTTAATAGCTTTGGATCCTCATACCGGTAAAATTTTAGCTATGGTTGGTGGATATTCTTTTCAAAAGTCTCAATACAATCGTGCAACACAAGCTCGTCGTCAGACCGGTTCTGCATTTAAGCCGATTGTTTATTTAACAGCTCTTGAAAACGGTTACGAACCGACAGATCTTATTTTGGATGCGCCGTTTGTCTTGGATCAAGGTAAAGGACAACCTGTCTGGAAACCTGTAAACTATTCCAAAAAGTTCTACGGATTAATGACACTTCGTCAAGGAATTGAAAAGTCACGTAACCTTATGACTGTTCGTTTGGCTCAAGATGTCGGTATGGATAAAGTTTCTGCCGAGGCCAAAAAAATGGGGGTTAATCCTAATCTTCCGCATTTATTGTCAATGTCATTGGGAGCCGGAGAAACAAGACTGATTAATATGGCATCGGCATATGCAATTATGGTTAATGGCGGTAAAAAAATTGAACCATATCTCATTGAGAGGATTCAAAATCGCAAAGGGTCAACGATTTACAAACATGACACGCGCGAGTGTAAAGACTGTTCTCCTGACAAATGGGAAAATCAATCCGTTCCTCAACTTGAGGATAACAGAGAACAAATAGTTGATCCGCTGAGTGCCTATCAAATGGTTAGCATAATGGAAGGTGTGGTTCAATATGGAACCGGAGCCAGATTACGTTCTTTAGGTAAACATCTTGCAGGTAAGACCGGTACTACCAATCGCAATCAAGATGCGTGGTTTGTCGGATTTTCTCCGGATTTGGTTGTTGCGGTATATGTCGGGTTTGATGAACCTAAATCTTTAGGAAAATTTGAAACAGGTGCTGCTGCCGCTTTACCGATATTTTATGATTTTATGAATGAAGCTCTAAAAGATGAGGCGGATGTTCCTTTCCGTATACCGAGCGGTATTAAATTGGTTCGCATCAATCATGCTACCGGAAAACCGGCAACTCCTAATGATAGCGTGGTTATATGGGAAGCCTTAAAACCCGAAGCAGCTTTAAGAGCCGCCAAACAAAAAGTAATCGGACAGGATGTGAGCGCCGTAACAACAGAAGATAGTGAACAACCTGTTTCTCCTATTATTTATGAAGATACAAGTGAAGACGAAATTCAAATCGGTGCAGAATATTAAGGGAGTTAGTTAAATGCGTGCGGATATATACGAAATGATGCAAACAATTCAGCAATCTTTGGAATTGCTGAGGAGGTCTCTTTGACTATGAAAATGCTTGTATCCGTCTGTCAGAACTCGAAAGTCTGACATCGGAAGCTGACTTATGGTCAAATCCTGAAAAGGCACAAAAACTGACACGCGAAAAAAACAATCTTGAGTTTAGCATCAATAATTTCAATCAGATGGAACAATCAAATAAAGATTTGGGCGAGCTTGCTGAGCTTGCCGAGGTTGATGATGATAATGAAACTCTTGATGAAATAGCTCACCAATTAAGTGAACTGCAATCATCTGTCAAACATGCCGAATTAGAAGCTCTGCTGTCCGGTGAAGTAGATGCTAACGATACATTTTTAGAGGTTCATTCCGGTTCCGGCGGAACCGAAGCTCAAGATTGGGCGGAGATGCTTTTAAGAATGTATTCTCGTTGGGCAGATTCTCACAATTATAAAGTTGAATATGTTGAAGAAACCGAAGGCGATGTTGCCGGTATAAAATCAGCCACAATCAAAATCAGCGGACATAATGCGTATGGTTGGTTAAAATCAGAGACCGGTGTTCACAGATTGGTTCGCATATCTCCGTTTGACAGCAATGCCAGACGACATACAAGTTTTGCATCTGTCGGAGTTTATCCGGTAATTGATGATAATATTGAAATTACGATTAACGAAGCTGATTGTCGTGTTGATACATATCGTGCTTCGGGAGCGGGCGGACAACATATTAACAAGACGGATTCTGCTGTCCGTATCACTCACCAACCGACAGGAATTGTAGTTCAATGTCAAAATCAGCGTTCTCAGTTTCAAAATCGTGAAGCCGCTTGGAAAATGCTCAAGGCCAGACTTTATGAAATGGAATTAAAAAAACGCGAAGACAAAGCCAACGAACAACGGGACAGTCAAGGAGACAACGGTTGGGGCTATCAAATACGTTCATATGTTTTGCAACCCTATAAAATGGTAAAAGATTTGCGTACCGAAGTTGAAACATCCGACACTAAAGCGGTATTAGACGGTGATATCGATTTATTTTTATCAGCAGCATTGGCCGATAAGTTAGGGGGCAACAATGATTAAAAAAACGGCAAAATTTTTTGCAATTTTTGCAGTTGTTGCTTATATTGGTTTTTGCTTTGCTGTTTATTATTTTCCGCAACACTTCTTTTACAATCCGTCAACCGAAAAATCATTATTGAGCAATGCGATTGCCAAAGGTTTCTCGGCAGAAGAGGTTACATATAAATCATCAGACGGAACAGAATTATACGGTTGGTATGTTAAACCTACACGTAAAGATAAAGTAGTCGTTTATTTTCATGGTAATTCTCATAATATCGAGGCTTTTTATCACAAACTTATTCCTTTAACAAATGCCGGATATGGTGCTTTTATCGGCGAATATAGAGGTTTTGGCGGAATAAAAGGCAAAATTAATGAAAAAAATTTAGGAGAAGATGCCATCGCGGCAGTTCAATATTTATATAATCAAGGATGGCAAAACAAAGACATTATTCTATATGGTATGTCTTTAGGCAGCTATACTTCAATTCACACCGCTCATACTTTGGGAAAAGACGTTTCTTTTGCATCACTCGTATTAGAAGTTCCCTTTGACAGTATTTTAAACGTGGCAAAAGATAGAGTATGGCCGTTATTTCCATTCTCAACGATTATTAAAGATAAATATGACAACACAAAGAAATTATCAGAGATAAAACTTCCTGTTTTGTTTATGGTAACCCAAAATGATACGGTTGTTCCCGTACAAAGAGCAAAAGCATTAAGTAAAGCAGTTGTTTCAAAATATCCGATGGTTAGTATCAAAAAATCGCTGAAAGATAATTCATCGATAGTTCGTTCAATGAGTTGTATAACAAATGATGCCGAAAAACCGGTAATGATTAATTATAATGATAATACCGCGACACACTCAAATTTATACGAACACAAAAATTGGGAAGATATTTTGTTTTGGCTTGCGTGTCACGAAAATTGGTTGAAAAACAATGAAAAAACTGAGTAATCGTAGCTATACATTACATAAAATTGCCGATTTTGCCGGTGTTGTTATACTGGTAGGATTATTGCTGTTTATATGGCAACTTTACCGAGGTTCAATCGCTATTCCGTTTCTCAAACCATATATAATTCGCGCGCTTAATCATGATGATACTGATTATCAGGTATCATTGGATGGCGTGAATCTTGAGTTGGTTCGCTCTGTTCAACCTTTGCGAATAATCGCTAATAATGTGGTCTATAAAAAAGAAAATTCCATTACCATAAATGCCCCGAAAGTTTCCTTGTCATTTTCGATAAAGGCATTATTGCGCGGAATTATTGCACCAAGTTCAATAGAAGTTGATCAAGCAAAAATTTTCATCTTTAATAGTTATGGGGTAGATGATAAAAAAAGTTCTGATGAAATCAGTCGTAAAAAACTTGAGTATTATTATGACATTGCTGCAGAATTTTGGGAACGTTTTAACTCCGAAGACAACACATACCCCGAGAGTTACATCAACAATATTCAAATAATCGATGCCGATGTAGAGTTGTTAGAGGTTGATTTAGGCAAAAGGTGGTTATTCAGCGATGTAAACTATTATTTTAATCGCGGTTTTACAAAGTTGACCACGGAAATAAATGCATTGATGCCGTTTGGTGAAAGTACATCATCATTAGGTTTGGGAATAGATTATAACTATAAAGATTCTCAAGCCGGACTAAATTTTTATTTTTCGGATTTAATACCGGCTGATTTGTTGCAAATAGTGACACAAAATACGTCATCGCAAGATTTTTATAATATCAGGATACCTTTGCATGGTAATATCAACACGGTATTTAATTTGCAAAATTTGTCCGAATATAAAAGCGATATATTGGCAAACAGTGAAAAAATAATTGATAGAATATCATTTGAGCTTAATGGTGAAAAAGGAAAAATAAAATTTTCTGAAGATGAAAACTATGATTATGATATCTCCGGATTGATTCTCAAAGGAGAATTAAGCGGTAATCTTGAACAAATTAACATTACAAATGCCGGTCTCAATCTTGATAATCAAACGGCTTCTTTGGGACTTGAAGTTAAGGGACTAAAAGAGTGGCTCTTAAAGTCATCATACAAAGATTTAGCTATTCGGTTAACCGCAAATGTCAAAGAATTGGAAACCGATAAATTAAGCCGTTTTTGGCCTAAATATTTTGGTGCCAAAGCATGGGATTGGTGTAAAGAAAGTTTATCCGGCGGAACAATCAAAAATGGAGTTTTTTCTTTTGATTTCGGCTATGATGATAAAACAAAAGGTATTGTGTTTAAGGATTTGTCAGGTAAAGCAAATATCGAAGAAGGTAATCTTGTTTATCTTAACACCATGCCTAAAGTAACCAATATATATGGGACGGCAACTTTTACATCGCATAATATTCGAATAGATTTAGACAAAGCCAAATCTGATAATGTTGTCTTAAATCATGGTTATGTTGATTTATATGACCTGAATAAAGAAGATAATTTTTTAAAATTAGAACTTAATGCTATCGGTTCGATTACGGATATCCTAAAATTAATCGATCACGAACCGCTTAATTATCCGACAGATATGGGACTTAATCCGGAAATAATAAAGGGTAGTGCCATTGCTGATTTGGGATTGGAATTTGAATTAAGACAAGATTTGGATCCGGCAAGTATTAAGGTTGATGTTAATGCCGTTTTGCGTGATGTACTCATAAAAGAAGCACTTAAAGATAAAGCAATTGAGGCCAAAACATTAAGTTTTCGTTTAGACAATCAAGAAATGAATATATCCGGAGTGGCTAATATTGAAGGACTTCCGTTGACTTTTTTATGGAATGAAAATTTTGTTGCCAAAAATTATCAACGTCGTTATCAGGTGAGTTTTAATTTTGATGATGCCTTTAAAGAAAAAATAGGTCTTAATGTTTCAGCCTTAAATGCTCCGCATATCAAAGGAACAATTCCTACCAAAGCAATTGTTACGGTATACCCTGATAATCGAACGATTGTAGATATTCATGGAAATTTGCGAGAAACAATTATTGATTACAGTTTTCTAGGGTTTGCCAAAAAAGCCGGCACAAATGGCGAAATTACCGCTCAGATTAATGTTGATGGAACAAAAGTTTCGTCAATACCGAAATTTACTTTAACCAAACCGGATTTTAAGCTTAACGGAAGTGTTTCTTTTGCTGATGACGGGCGAGTTAAAAGTGTTGATATAAAAGACATAAAAGGTCCTAAAACAAATGCCAAGGCCAAGATTGATTTTTCTTATCAACCAAAAGAAAAAGTCAAAATTATTGTTTCCGGTTCATCATATGATTTATCGGCATTTTTTGCTGAAGATGAAGACAAGATTGCCGAGCGCCGTAAAAAAAGAGCCGCTCTGAAAAACAGTCAACAGCTTGATGAAGAAGATGAAGATATTTGGGACACTACTCCCGATACCGATATAAATATTGCCGTGGATAAACTTTGGACTAATGACAAAATATCAATTCGCAACTTTGCCGGTTCTGCGCAAATACGCAACAAAATCGGTATCAATGAAATGCATCTTGTCGGCAATTTTAAATCAAACAAAAACAATCCTAATCACAAGCCATATTTAAAACTTGATTATACACCACGTCCCAACTCAGAGTATCTTCTGAGCATTGACAGTAATGATGCAGGTTCCACTTTAAGATTTTTACGAATATACGACTATGTCCGAGGCGGACAACTTAGCATTAACGGTAAGCGCGGAGCAGATAAAAAATTTGTCGGACATGCCAAAGCTCGTGACTTTAATGTAATCAAAACCAACGTTTTTGCTAAGTTGTTAACATTAGCATCATTTACCGGTTTTGTAGATATGCTTTCCGGAGACGGTATTGCATTTACCCACTTTGATGCTCCGTTTGAATATTACAAATCAAGGTTTATATTAAAAGATGCAAAAGGTTTTGGTAATGTTATCGGTATATCCTTAAATGGCGGATATCATACCGGATATCAAGAGTTTGACATTCGAGGATTGATAGCACCGGCCTATGGATTAAACACATTTTTAGGAAAAATTCCGCTTGTCGGTACTTTGTTGAGCGGAAAAGATGGTACTGTATTTGCGGTAAATTATCAAATTGTGGGGAATATTGATGAGCCTGTAATTGATATTAATCCGCTTTCGGCTCTAAGTCCTAATTCGCTCAAAGATTTGTGGAAAGACAATTTTGGAGATATTAATGGCAACTGACAACCAACTCAAAATAGGTCTGGATTATCACGGTGTTATCGATAAAAAAACAGACTATTTTGCAAAGTTTTGTTCAGAAGCTAAAGCGCGTAATCATTTTGTTTATATAATTACCGGTGGTCCAAAATTGAAAGTAGAAGAGGCGTTAAAAAAACAAAATATACAATATGATTTTGTTTTTGCCATATCCGATTATTATCAGGCTTTAGGAAAATTAGAGCTAAAATCCGACGGAACAATAGATATTCCCGAATATTTGTGGAATATAGCCAAAGCCGATTTTTGTCGTCGTAATAATATTAATTTTCATATTGATGACAGCATATCTTATTTACATTGGTTTTCCACGCCATTTTGTTTTTATGATGCCAAAGTTGAAAAATGTTATCTTTCTCCAGGGATTGTTATTGATTTTTCACAGCCGATAAATGATGTTTTTGATAAAATAGAACAAATCAGTGCCAATTTGACGTCATTTTCATTTTGCAAAAAAGAAAACTGATTAATAACAAAAAAAGGAAATTTATTGCTTTTTTAACCTTTTTGTGATACTATAAAACAAATATAGATACTCACGCACGTTGTGGTGTGCGTTTATTTTGCGAGGATAGCGAAAATGGCACATTTATTACAAAAAACAGCAATCATCGTCTTAACTATGATACTTGCAACACCTGCCTATTCTGATATTGTTAATATTACCGAATACCGAAGAGATGTTATAGGGGTTGGTACTAATACCAAATCAACAGTGAACGACTGTGAGGGTATAGGATGTATCGGCAAAACTGCCACATGTGATAATGCACAAAATGAATATGATGACCCGCAGTATAATGCTATTTGCAAAAAGTTTACGAAGTTTGAAGAAAAAAAATGTTATAAGTGTTATTGCGCCAATGAATATCAATTTACTCAATCCCAATGTACATCAGAGGGTTTTACTGTACCGGCTGATACTTCCAGATGCACTCTAGGAACAACCAATTATTACGCAACATGTAATTGTAATTCTACGCAAAACTATCTGCCTTCAGAAGATTTTGTTAGTAATGTAAGCACCAATTTTACATATACCAGCAAATCACAAACCGGCGTTAAAGGACTTGCCGGAAGCGGAGGAACTTCAACCGGTGATACACGTACTTGTTTCAAGTATGATTCGTTTACTTGTAAAACAGGTACCAAGATGACTAATACAAAGTTGAGTATTAAAACACAAGGAAGCGGTAGCACCACTTTTACCGTATCTGATGACAGTTCTCTTATTACTTACAAAGGTAATTTAAATACCAAAACATATAACGTTACATATTCAACCGTTTGCGTTACCGGTGTAAGTGCTTATACACCACCTCTATATGCTGCGTCTCCAACAGCTCAAAATGATTGTGCTACCGTTAAACCAGGTAATCCGTTATATTATAATACGGCAACATATCACTATTTTGACGGAACTTGCTCTGAATCTGCTCCTTGTATAGGAACCGGTACTGCTGATTGTGCTACTATTGTGTCTCCGTCTGTAGCATGGTATAGTACATCAACAAAACAACAAGGCGGAACTATTGATTGCCGAAAAGTTACCGGTTGTTCTACCGGTATTGTAAGCTCCGGAAGTACAACATATTTTTGTAGAGGAACAACTCTTAGTGCTACGGGTATGAATATAACAAAAATTCCGGCAGGAGGTTTTAATTGTGGCAAATTAACCGGATGTGCCAGTGGTTATGAGCTTGTTGCAAGCGGAACAGCATCTTCTACAACTGAAATAGACAATAAAGCTGCTGCCGCAAAATCAGGTAATGGTTATGTCTATGATGTTCAAACAAGTAAAGGTGCTTTGGATTATATCATATGCCGCAAAGCAACAGGTTGTGCAACCGGATATATGGATACCGAGACATGTTGGGGCGGTTGTGCCGCATGGTTCGTGAAGTAACAAACTAAAAATAAGCACCACGCAGAGGTGCTTATTTTTTTCAATGACATACATAGCATCAAATTAATTTATTAAACCTTTAGGTCGTGTAAAACTGGGCATAGCATCATCATCTGATGGTGATACCGCTAAGTTTGTTGCCTTTATTGCCGATGATGTATTTCCGATTGCCACATAAGCACCGGAGGCATTATCAAGTTTGTAATAATATTTATCGACAGCCGGAATATACTCACCTTTGCCTAAATACAAATATCCGCCTTGCGGTTGTTTTTCGCTTATTCTTTTTAAGATATCATCCTGATGTTCCGGCGAAAAATATCGCAAAACATTACGGCAGAATACAACTTCAAATTTTGATTTAACAATTGCTTGTTCCAACATATTATAACGTCTGAACTCAATCATATTTTTGATATTATTTTTGGCAAACCATTGCTCATTTTCAAAATCAAAATATTCTAATATTGTTTTGGCATTAAGCCCCATTTGAATCTCAAAATTATTGTATATTCCTCGTTGTGCTTTGCTTATAGCTACAGATGATAAATCGGACCCTAAGATATTAATATCCCAATCGGCAAACATTTTGTCAGCATTATTAATAGCCATAGCTATTGAATAAGTTTCTTGTCCGGTTGAACATCCCAAGCTCCATATATTTAATTTTTTAGTTGCTCGACATTTTTCTTTAAGTTTTGGCAACAACACTTTTTGAAAACGGTAAAAAACATCAAAATCTCTGAAAAATGCCGTATCCGAAAAAGCCATAGCTTCAACAACTTGTGAAATCAAAGGCCGATTATTCGTTTTTAGTTCCATAACCAATTCTTCAACAGAATTAAATCCTTTTTCTCGTATGAAATTACTCATTTTTTTATCAAGGATAAAATATTGGGTTTCATCAAATTCCCAACCGGCATTTTCTTTTAACAAATCTAACAAAAATTCAAAATCTTGCCGACGCATTATTTTACTCCCTGTAATACTTTTATAATTTTAAGTTTAGATGCAATAATATCTTCATCAAACGGACGCATTATAAAGTCATCAGCACCGGCATTAATTGCCTGAGATATAATTTCGACATCTTTAATATAAGAGCAGAACATAAAAATAGGTTGTTTGATTTTTTTATCGGATCGAATTTTTAACAATACATCAATTCCGTCAATCAAAGGCATTTGCCAGTCACAAATAATCAAATCTGGCATATTTTTAGCGCATTGTTCCAACAAATCTTCGCCATCTTCAGCTCCGGAAACCGTATAACCGAAGTTTTCCAAAATCTTTGATAAAAGCATTCTCATTATTTTTGAATCATCAGCAACAATACAACTCGGCATATTTTTACTCCATCACCAATCTGACAAAATCATTTGTTTGTAAAAGACTTATTTTGCGATTATCACATTGTTCTGACAAAAACCACAAAGGAGCCATAGTTGCATCATCAGCTTCTACCGCATTGTTTATAACATCACGTATTTTTTCCAATTTGTCAGATGATATTTTCAAAGTATTGTCAATATTACAAATAAGCTGATTGTTTTGTTCAAAAACACTTATTTCTCCACCTCTGATAAGAGTATCCGCCATAGTCATAACCATCAACATTGCGGATCTCTGATTGTTTTCGCACACATTCATCTTCAACGTTATGGGATAATCTTTGTTACCTAAAGTATGCAAATAATCTTGTGTTGTTTTAATAACAACCTCGTTATTTGTCAGTCCGGTATTACCCAAGCCGAAAGCTAATCGAAAAAATTTCATTCTGGCAGTCAATGTTTGTGAACTTGTTTTTAATATCGACTTTATATCACCCAAAAAATCAAGGTCATCATCTTCCAAAAGTTCAACCGCATTAGCTACAGCTCCGATATTACCGACAATATCATGGCTTATACGAGTACAAACTAATTCACAAATACGACTATTATTCATTGTTTAATCCTGTTGTTTTTTAAAAATTATAAAACTCACTGTTTATAAAACGTTGGTCTTCGCGGGACATTCTGGTATAATCAAGCTCTCGAAACATCGGATCTTCCAATAACAAATTTCCGGTTGAAGCTTTAAGGTACGGCTTGTCTCCGCCCATTCCCCAAGTAACGGTTGTTTTATTATCCGGATGTCCGTATTTTTGATTTATTTTCTTCCAAAAATCATAGACTTTTATATTTCTGATATAAACGGCTTTCGGAGAATTTCCCGTGATATTGGCAATCGTAGATTTATAAACGATTTTATAAACTTTGTTTTCCGTAAAATTACTTGTAAAGTATACTTCAATTTCTTCTTTTGAATCGTATTTGACGTATTTTATATATTGCATATATTGGTGTCCGTCTTTTTTTGCCATGCTGATTACACAAGCTTCCAAGCGCTCATATCCGACAACACCTTTTGTTCTGCAAGTTTCTTCATTGCGCCATTTAATAAAATTGGGTATTTCAAAACGGGCATTTATTTTTTTGAAACCTCGGTTTTCTAATGTTCGCTCAACCTGTTTAAGGTTCATTCTCAACATTACGCCGGATATATCAAATACCGATGCATTTGATTTTCCCGCATTATCTTTGTTGCGAGATTTTTTTACCAATTCTTCAAGTTTGCTTTCTTTTTTTTCTTTATCATCTTTTTCATCATTAACCGTGAGCAAAGATAACGGGTTTGATGAAGTTAATTTTTCAACCCATGTTCCTTCCAACATTTTTTTAGGTTGTTCGGGGTCGCTTTCTTTCAGCGTTTCCGTCAGGCTTTTGTCTTTGTCAAAAGCATCGGTTTCCGTTTCTATATCAGGGCGTTTGGGAATAAATATCGGTTCATCCGAACTTTCGACAATTTTGTTTCCGACACCGGATATAGTTCCTGTTGCCGGAGTATATTTTGTTTCCGGTAACATTATGGGGGCTTCAAATTCGTTTGGTTTTGAAACAGATGTTTCTTTTTTTTCAATCGGCAATTTTACATCCGAAATCGAACCGGTTTCATCTGTTTTGTCAATAACATTTGTATCAGAGGTATCGTTGAGAGGAGCCTCAATATCAGGTAAGTCATCAAAATTAAAATCTTCCGGAAACGGGTATTCGGCAGAATCTTCGCTTGCTTTTGTCGGCATAGGCCAAGCAAACATCAGCGTTATTAAAACAATTATCAAGAATTTAATTTTCATCTCAAAAACATCTCCGATATACCTTTCAGAGCGCATTATATTGGTTTTTATTTTTAATGGCAAACAATATACTCAACTTATAAACGGAAGTTTTTATTTACTTTTGTATCAAAATTAATTATAACGTCGTTTATGATGTCAAAAAAAGAAATACATATAATTGGGGCAGGGCTTGCCGGATCCGAAGCAGCATGGCAATTAGCCTCTCGCGGAATAAGTGTCGTTATCCGCGAAATGAGACCGCAAAAAATGTCTCCGGCACACAAAACCGCAAAAGCAGCAGAGCTTGTTTGCTCAAATTCATTGCGTTCGGATGATTTTAATAATTCGGCAATAGGTGTTTTGCATCAAGAAATGCGCCTTGCAGGTTCAATAATAATGGAAGCCGCAGACAAGACAAGAGTGCCTGCCGGTGGAGCATTGGCTGTAGACAGAGAAGGTTTTTCGGCATATATTGACAACAAATTGAAATCACATCCGTTAATCAGCTTTGTTGAAGAAGAACAGGTATCTGTTCCGCTTGATTTACCTCATGTTATTATCGCCAGCGGTCCGTTAACATCTGAACCTTTAATAGAATCCATTATAAGTTTGGTAGGCAATCAAAGTCTTAATTTTTTTGATGCGATAGCTCCGGTAATTTACAAAGATAGTATAGATTTTTCAAAAGCATGGTATCAGTCTCGTTATGACAAAGGTGACAAATTTGACTACATAAACTGTCCGCTGAATGAAGAACAATATTATACTTTTGTTGATGCGTTGCTTTCTGCGGAAAAGGTAGAATTTCACGATTTTGAAAAAGCTTCGTATTTTGATGGTTGTTTACCGATAGAAGTTATGGCCGAACGCGGAAAAGATACTCTTCTTTTCGGACCTTTGAAACCTGTAGGGCTGACAAATTCTCATAATCCGGAGCAAAAGCCGTTTGCGGTTGTCCAACTCAGACAAGACAACAAAGAGGATACACTGCGTAATATGGTTGGTTTTCAAACTAAGATGAAATATGGCGAACAAGAACGTATTTTCAGACAAATTCCCGGACTTGAAAATGCCAGATTTGCAAGACTTGGCGGAATTCACAAAAATACCTTTATAAAATCACCGATTTTATTGGATGAATATTTACGTCTTAAATCTCATACCAACATATCATTTGCCGGACAAATAACCGGATGTGAAGGATATGTCGAAAGCGCTGCCGTAGGTTATTTGGTCGGTTATTTCAAATCATGCGAACTTACTGATAAAACAGCGGTTTTACCACCGGAAACCACAGCGTTTGGTGCTGTTTATAAGCATTTGCGAGATGACACAAATATTGAAGATTATCAACCTATGAACGTAAACTTCGGTTTGTTTCCGACGATTGTCGGAGAAACAACAACCAATGGCAAATTTCGCAAAATAAAAGGCATGGAACGCAAAGAAGCATATTGCCGCAGGGCATTAAAAGATATATTGCCATGGGTTACACAAATTAAGGCGTAAAATAATATGAATGAAGATGCAAATTATCATAACGAAAATTTTCCGGTCGGAATGTTAATTAAACCAAAATTTCAAAACATTATAAAAGCATATTATGCAGCGGCTCGATTTGCTGATGATATAGCCGATTCATCATTGTTGACCGAAGAAGAAAAAATAACCAAGTTAAATGATATTCAAAATGCTTTTTTAAATCCGTCTTCGGGCAACAGTTATGTAATTATCCGAAAATTGGGCAAATTATTTGTTGAAGAAAGGCTGGATGCTTCGTTGTTTACAGATTTACTTGTTGCTTTTGAACGCGATGCCAAACAAAAGGATATAATAATTTGGGAGGAATTGCTGGATTATTGTCGATATTCAGCAGCTCCGGTAGGCAGATTTTTGTTGGCTTTACATGATGAAAACCCTTCAGCTTATTTGCCTGCTGAAAATTTATGTGTAATATTACAAATCCTTGATCATTTGGGGGATATAAAAGACGATTACAGTTTGTTGCGACGAATATATATTCCTGATGATATTTTGTCTCAATACAATATTTGCAAAACGGATTTGGGGCTTAGCTATACTAAACCGGAAATAAAAGAAATGTTGGCTGAAATTATAGCTAAATTAGAAGCTATGCAAGCAGATACAAATGTTTTACCTTCGCTCATAAGAGATTTTCGTCTTCGTTTAGAGGTTTGTGTTATACTTTCGTTAACTAATTCTATGATACAAAGATATAAAAAAGTTGATATTTTACAATGCTCGCCGAAGTTAGGAATATTTTCATGGTGTAAAGCTTTTTTTCAAGGGTTTGTGCGGGCGATATTTTGTAAATATCGGAAACTAAGGCCTGTAATATGAATAAAATAATAAAAAAGATAGTAAAAAAATCCGGTTCCTCATTTTTTTGGGGCGTGCATATTTTGCCGACCAAAGAGCGCAGGGCAATGTATACATTATATGCTTTTTGCCGACACATAGATGATATTGTAGACGGCAATGACCCTGTATCTCACAAAATTGAGTTGCTTGATGCTTGGCGCAAAGAACTTGATAATATATATGATAAAAAAGTTCCGGCTTCGCAAATCGGGCGTAATATTTATAAAAACTGTATGCGCTTTAACATTCCCAAAACAGATTTAGTCAGATTATTGGATGGTATATCAATGGATTTACCATCCCCAATTCAGGCTCCGACAATTAATGATTTTTATACTTATTGTCGCGGGGTTGCCAGCGCTCCCGGTAGTATGTCTTTGCGAGTGTTGGGGTGCAAAGATGAAAAGATGATAAACGAGCTTTCCGAGACATTAGGTATTGCATTGCAAATTACAAATATTTTAAGAGACGTAAGGGAAGATGCAATGGTCGGTCGTTTGTACATTCCGCGAGATTTTTTACAAAAAGCAGGGATAGAAACTACCGATCCGATGACGGTATTGATAGATAAAAATTTATCAATGGCGCGTGAAGAACTTGCCAAGATTGCTGACAGTAATTACGGCAAAGCATTTGAGCTAATAAAACAACTTGATAAAAAAATTGCTCGTAACATAAAGGCATTGGCATATGTATATAAGCATTATTTTGATATAATGCAAAACCGCGGATGGGAGGTAATATCTCCGAAACCCCATATCGGTCGTATAGCTAAGATGTTTTTAATAATCAAAGCTTTTTGCGGGAGATAAAGGTTGAACAAACCGTGTATTACATACCACATTGTCGGAGGCGGATTGGCCGGACTGGCATGTGCTTGGTTTTTGAAACAAAAAAATAAAAATAACAAAGTCGTTATTTATGAGGCTTCTTCGGTTTTAGGTGGAAGAGCGTATTCATATTTTCATAAAAATCTCGGATTAAAGCTTGATAATGCCGTTCATGCAGTTGTCGGTGCCAATAAATTTATGTCTCAATTTATAAAAAAAGACGAATGGTTAAAGAATAAATATTTTATTGATATGCAAACTGATACGTTGGATAATTCGATTATTCATAATTCAAACCATATATTAAAATCTTTTTGCAATACCGAAGCTTCCGATATAGATAAACATATTCGAAACAATATTTTGAAAACACTTTTTCCTTTTACTCATAAAAAAACTAAAATATGGTTTTCTAAACAAGATTTAACCCCTCGTATAATTAATATGTTGGCGGCATATGCCGATGAAGTAAAACTCAATAGCAGATTGCAAAGAATATCATCACAATTCGGTATGGCTGCTATGCTTGATTTTGGAAGTTACAGCGTAGATATAGGCGCAAATGATAAGGTTATAATTGCTCTTGATAATTTGGCTTGTAATAAGATTTTGAGTGTTAATCGGTTAGAACATTCGTCCATAATTAATATAACATTTAATACATCACAGTCGATATTTTTGCCCAAAGGTGCATCATATATCGGAGTTATAAACGGTATAGCCGACTGGATATTTGTCGGTAACAATTTGTTGACAGCGGTTATCTCTGATGCTGATATAAAAGAAAATAAATTATCTGATGTTGCAATCAAAGTATGGAAAGAGTTAGATATCATACGTGGAGTTAATTCCGGATTTTTGCCACCATATAAAGCAACAATATTTCCCAATGCAACAATCAAACAAGACACTAAGAATAATATGTTAAGACCACAAACCCCCTTGACAGAATATCCTAATGTCTATATTGCAGGAGACTGGACAATGAGGGATTATCCTTGTTGTATGGAAACTGCCGTAAAATCGGCCGAAAGAGCTGTGAGATTCGCTCAAAGATAAACTACAAATAAAGAAATGGAAAACAACATGAATTCGCAATTGACAACATTATCAAACGGACTAAGAGTAATAACATCGGAACGTCCCCAACTTGAAACTGTTTCTTTGGGGATTTGGGTAAAAACCGGTTCTGCCTATGAAAACAAATCCAATAACGGAATATCTCATTTTTTGGAACATATGTCATTCAAAGGCACTCAAAAGCGTACATCACTGCAGATTTCGGAAGAGATTGAAAATGTCGGTGGGCAGTCAAATGCCTATACATCCAGAGAATTTACGGCTTATTATGCCAAAATGATGAAAGAAGATGCCGAACTGGCGATTGATGTTTTGTGTGATTCTATCAAGAATTCCATATTTCCGGAAGAAGAATTAATTAAAGAAAGAGATGTGGTAATCCAAGAAATTAAACAGACTATTGATACTCCGGATGATATTGTTTTTGATTATTTTCAAGAAACCGCATTTCCAAATCAGGCTTTAGGTCGTTCGATACTTGGTCCGCAAGAAATTGTGCGTAATTTTAATCGGGATACTCTTACTCAATATATCGGTAGTAACTATGCTGCCGAAAATATGGTTATTTGTGCCGTAGGATGTATCTCTCATCAAAAATTTGTTGATATGGTAAAAGATCGTATGAGCGATTTTCGTCCTCATACCAATTTTGATACCGAAAAACAAAAATATTCCGGTGGCTTTTTTATCGAAAAAAGACCCATTGAACAAAGCCATGTTGTTCTTGGTTTTGAGGGTTATCCGTACAAAAACAAACATTATTATGACACTGCAATTTTATCAACCATATTAGGCGGCGGAATGTCATCGCGTTTGTTCCAAGAAATCAGAGAAAAACGAGGACTTGTTTATTCGGTTTATTCTTTTACGGCAGCTCACAGCAATGCCGGACTATTCGGTATTTATGCCGGAACAGAGGCCAAAGAACTTCCTGTTTTGATGCCGGTTATTGTTGACGAAATCAAAAAAATAAGCAATGAGTTGGTAACGGAAAAAGAGTTTAATAGAGCAAAAATGCAGCTCAAATCAAGTATTAAAATGGGGTTGGAAAGTTCATCATCAACCGCAGAAGTTTTAGCTCGCCAAAATCTTATTTATGGACGTAGTTTAACAATAGATGAGGTAATAGCCAAAATTGATGCCGTATCACGCGAGAACATCCGTGAAGTAGCACAAGAAATATTTTCTTCCAAACCGACCTATACTTTGCTTGGAGCAATAGGTGAATATATGGAATATGATGAACTGCAAAAAGTATTGTCATAAACAAAATATTAAAGATTATATGTTTAAAATGACGACAATATATTGCCGTCATTTTTTTTCGGGAGATTGCATATGTCACGCGCAGAAGATATATTCCAAAAATTGGTGTATTTTGGTGAAGATGCTATTGATGAATTTATTGTAGAACGCCAAAGCGAAGAATTGTTCATAGATTTTAAACAAGCAGCATCTGACGGCAAAAATTTCAATACCCTTCATCGTGATGATCGCAAAAATTTATCAAAAGCAATTTCCGGTTTTGGCAATTCCGAGGGGGGTGTAATTATATGGGGGGTTGAATGTTCGCGAGATATAGAAGTCGGCGATGTTGCAAAGGCCAAAGTAAAGGTTCGTAATGTTCATCGATTTTTAAGTTGGCTCGAAAATGCAATTTCCGGTTGCACCATACCAAGTCATAATAAGGTGCGTAACCATATTGTCAGTGTCGATGATAATGGCGACGGTTTCATTGCAACCTACATTCCCAAAAGCGATGTTGCCCCGCTTATGACATCAAGCAATTCGGCAATATATATACGTTCAGGTTCCAACAATGTTCCGGCTCCATATGCCGTTATTGCCGGTATGTTCGGGCGTCATCCGCAACCAAATATTGAACTTAAAATATCCAACAAAAATATAGAGGCTCTTCATAACCAAGATGAAGATATGCTTTATCCCAACAGTATAGATAATCCGCCGGAACAATATGTAAAAATATCATTTGAACTTCAAGGAGCCAATATATCAAATGTTATAGCTCGAGAAATGTTTTTATCTGCAGAAGTTTTATCTGATGGCAGCGAGTATAACAAAGTTCGTTTTTCTAATTATAATCAAATGGAGGTTATCACCGGAATCGAAGGGCAACTTAATATAATTACTCGTCCGGAGCTACGTTTGCCACCACGCGGAGCAATCAAATTTTGTAATGTTGAGATAGTTTTATCTCCATTTGTCGATGATGATTTTCAGCTCGAAGGAGTTATAGGTGCAAACAATGCAATGCCGAAAGATTTTCGAATTTTTATTCCCAAAAACAAGCTTCGTTCATTTGTTGCAAAAGTAATCAAAGGTGAAGAAGATTACAATATGATTATGAATGAATTTTTCAATGATTATTTCCGCGGAGAATTTTAATGTCAGATATCGAAATTTTTACTGACGGAGCTTGTTCCGGCAATCCCGGAGCAGGGGGGTGGGGTGTAATATTGCGCTATGGTGATATTGAAAAAGAGCTATCCGGAGGCGAATCCGATACAACCAATAATCGTATGGAGCTAACTGCAGTCATAGAAGCTCTTAAAGCATTAAAAAGACCGTGTAAAATAACGTTATATACTGACAGCCGTTATGTTATGGATGGAGTGAATCAGTGGTTGCCCAACTGGAAAGTCAACGGATGGCGTACATCAAATAAAAAATCTCCGGTCAAAAACATTGATTTATGGCAAGCACTCGAGTCGCAGCTTGAAAAACATCAAATCAAATGGGTTTGGGTAAAAGGACACAACGGACATCCGGAAAACGAACGTGTCGATAAATTGGCTCGAGACCAAGCAAAAGCGCATATTTCTGAAATTTTGTAAAAAAACACTTGATTTAGACAAAAATATTTGTTATATATTAACACGTAGTTAACAGACGGAGTTAGCATAATATATGCAAATAGCTTGTAAATCTGCCAGTTGTCGTGATTGTAGCGACAGTAATATTAATTCAACAATCTCTTGTGTTTTTGACACAAAAGAAGAATACATCGCCCACCTTATCAAAATTAAGGAAATCAAAAAAGACACTCGTCGCCATAGCGACGGGTTAATTCATTTAAAGGGTACCCTAAAAATTGACGGGCGTGTAAAAAAAGGACTGAATTGGAATGATGTTGTTTCGACAACAGCCATTGTCGAAAAGGGAATGATAAGCCGTTATCAATATCTTCCGCGAACATACAAAGGAATAAAAACAAGTTTGAGTATTCCAAGTCTGGAACTTTATATGTTTCATAACAATTTTAACGCAATCTGTACGAACAAACATTACGAAGTTGATTTGTTCAGAATATCTGAACAAGCCAGCCATCTGGATTTTTCGAGCGTCAGTGCAAATCTGACGCTTTTTTATGGACAACGTATTGCTCTTTCCAGATTACCGAAAGCAAAGAATATTTTAGGTTTAAGTTCCAAACATTTGGAAGTTGATTGTCCTGATGCCTATCATGTTGCCAAAGAAAAGGGATGCGGAGCTGATATATTGAACATTCTTCGTCCGCAAAATCCTGTTGTGGCTTGTATTTATCGCCTTATCGGAAAAAAGAAATAGAGCTTATTTTATACAAAATAAACAAATATTTGTAAAACATTATCAGTTAAAAAAAAGAGTTTAAAACTTATAATATTTATGTATAATAAGCTCATCATTAATTTTGTTAAACTGAATAAGGAATATTTGTAATGACGATAAAAAATATATTTTGGGATGTTGATGGCGTATTGGCTAATTTAAATTACGCATATTATAACTTTTTAACCAAACATCCGAAATATTCTCCGATGTATGGTAACATTACTTGGGAACAGTTGCCCGAAGTTTTACCGATTGTTCCGAAATATGGTGCTTTAGAGCTGAAAACACACCCTACATTAGGAACAGAGCTTGATTATGATTTTTGTCATTCTCCCGAATTTTTTACTAATCGTCCGCTATATCCCAATGTTATAGAAACGCTTAGAGAGTTGCATGAAAAAGGCTATCGCCAATTTACGATGTCGGCGACATTTGATGTTGCAACGAAAACCAAATTTTTGAATGAGCTTTTGGCTCCGGTAACTGACTTTTTGACAATCAAGTGTGTGCAACATGGTAAGTTTATGCATGATACGGCAAAAGAAGATATGTTAAAGGCTTGTTTTGATGAATATGGCTTAAAAGCAGAAGAAACATGCTTGGTTGATGATAGAATTTATAATCAACACGCTGCTATTAATGTTGGCGCACATCCTGTACGTATGCGTTGCGAATTTACGACCGATTTGCCGGAAGAACTAAATTGGATACCCGAAGTTAAAGATGTTGTTGATTTCAAAAATTGGCTTTATGCCCAAAACGAAAAATAAAACAGTCAAAAAACAAATAACCCCGCCGTTTGGCGGGGTTATTTACATTTAAAGAAACATTATTTAATCCATTTTAATGCTGCTTCATACTCTTCCGGAGTATTAACATCAGCAGGAGCTTCATCAACAAGTTTCATATTTTCAACAATTTTTGCTCGGATAGTCATACCGTTTTCCAAAGCACGCAATTGTTCCAAAGCTTCGCGTTTTTCCAAAACACCAACAGGCAAATCAACAATTTTTTTCAACGAAGATGCCTTATAAACATAAATACCGATATGATGATAAAAATCTTTGTTGTCAATTTTTTCCGGATCACGAATATAAGGAGCTGCTGCACGAGTAAAATACAAACAACGTCCTTCTTTTTGTCCTTCAGGCAATCCCATAACAATTTTTACCATGGTCGGATCATTAACATCTTTTTCATTCTTAAATACCATACCGCAGGTTGCGATATCGCAGTCTGTTTTTTCAACCATTTCGATAAGAGACAAATTTACTCTGGGGTCAACGTTTACGCCATCCCCTTGGAAGTTAACAACAATATCATATTTTGTTCCGTCAGGGTCAATTTCTTTTAATGCGGCGGCAATACGATCAGTTCCGCTTGGCAAACTTGGATCTGTCAAAATAGCCTTAGCACCAAATTTTTCAGCTTCATCAACCAAAATCTGATCTCCGGCAGCAATAACAATATCCCCCGGAACATAAGCTTTGACATTTTCATAAACACGTTGCAATACTGTTTTTCCGTTAACATCA
This sequence comes from Alphaproteobacteria bacterium, assembly GCA_045637985.1. Classification (GTDB taxonomy): domain Bacteria; phylum Pseudomonadota; class Alphaproteobacteria; order RF32; family CAG-239; genus CAZU01. The sequence goes on along the minus strand of JAZUAM010000024.1, from coordinate 9,250 downwards.
AGCAGCGGTTTGTTTGGCAAGCGAGTAGAAGCCATTCTGACCGGAATCATAGTTATAACAGATGACATAATTTATCCTTTCCTTGTTATGTTATTACATAGTTCCGCTATATATCACATTTTTTCATTAAAATAAAGTATTTTAAATTTTTTGTTTATAATGTCTCCGATAATATTTTATGATTATTTTTCATATTTCATCATTTTTTTCAAAAAAAATAGACAAAAAGAACTTGCGTGCATCGCAAAAATGTGGTATAACAGAGACATTAAAAAACATTATTAATTTTCTAAACTTATAAAAAAATGGATAAAAAAACTTTAACAAAAGTGTTCCAATACATGAACACCAGTGGCAAGTCCACATTCATCGATATGTACAACGCGGTATCGGTAAAGGGGTTTCAAAGCGGAAGCCTTGATTGCGAGAGTGGTAGCCTAATAGGAAAGGATGGAGACTATATCGGTTTTCAGTCAATTTCCTTAACTGAAGGTACTAATCGAGAACTTCAGCTTCGCTCAATTGTCGATAATCGACAAGAGCTTGACGAGAGAATCAATCTAAGTGATTGTTTCCCCAACAAGCAGATTGTCATTATGACCGGAGGTGACAGCCTGTATGGCTTAGCTCCTATCTTAAATAACAAGCTTGACTTGTTGGAATACATCCGCTTCTTGCGCGACTACTATCAGTCGGTGCCGGATGAAGATAAGTGGATAGCATCTTGTCATCTTGACCAGATGGAAAGCTTAGCAATCTGGCTTTACAAGAACAATCCGCAAGAAAAGGTGAAGAGCCTTGTGGATGAACTTGAAACAAAGTTGAATAAAAACTAAAAACTAAAAACAAAAAAAGAAAATGAAAACGACATTGCAAGCGGTCATTATGACACTAGGTATCATTTTGACTATCGTGGGATCTGTTTTTTGGATCTCACTGTTTTGTGGAGCAGACTGCGCTCCCGAGTTGGCAATCAGCTTCTTAGGAAGCGGTGCGTGGATGCTACTCATAGGTTTTTACCTTGAGTGGCGAGAAAAGAAAAAGTGGGGGTATTAAACTTACCACAACCATAAAACAAAAAAGGTTTGCTTTTAACAAAAGGCAGACCTTTTTTGTTATCTGTTGACAAGCTTTTATACCGGAGGTAGGCTTAAACAATATTAATAGAAAGAGTAGGGAATATAAAGATGAAAAATTGTTTTGATTTTGATTACAACAACAGTATTTTGGCACTAAGCAATTCATTGCTTCAATATTACGGAGTTTCTCCCTTTCATCCGACACTCAAAATACTGGACGAGATGTTATTAGCTCAAAATCATAAAAATATTGTCTTTATGATTATGGATGGTATGTCAGTTGATAATATCCGTCGTCATTTACCCAAAGACAGCTTTATTGCCTCGCATATCGTTACACCGATATATTCGGTTTTTCCACCCACAACAACTGCAGCCACAACAACTTTTCATTCAGGTCTTTCGCCTCTTGAAAGCGGGTGGATAGGTTGGACAAGCTATTATAAAGAACACAATCGTATTATTGAAAATTTTTTAAACACCGATTATTACACCGGCGAAAAATTGTCCACTCCATATCCTGGTGATGATTTGTTGAAGTTTAAGTCAATTTATACTCGGATAACCGAGCAAAATCCTGATATTGAATATCATCGTGTTTTTCCGCCATTTGATCCTAATGGTGCCAAAACTTATGCGGAAATGTGTTCACGCATTGCGGATATTACTAAAAGCAATTCTAATCGTAAAATCATCAGTGCCTATTGGCCGGAACCGGATCATTCTATGCACCACTTCGGAGTTGATTCTGACGAGGCTCATCAGCAAATGTTGGAAATTGAAGCTAATTTGCAAAAAATGTATGCTGAAATTGAAGATGCTTTTATTATCATCTCAGCCGACCATGGTTTAGTAAATGTTGAAAGTATTTGGATAAACGATTATCCCGAGATTTGCCAAATGTTAGCTCGCCCGCTATCATTAGAAGCCCGCTACACAACATTTTTTATCAAGCCGGAATACAAAGACAAATTTGCTGTCAAATTTAATCAAATTTTTGGGGACGATTTCAGGCTTTATACCAAAGACGAATTTTTATCTTCAGGCTTGCTCGGAAGCGGAACACCGCACCCTAAAATTAATGATTTTATCGGCGATTTTGTAGCCATATCTTTAGGGTATAAGATGTTGCATTATGATGCCGGCAAAAAAGAACGAGTAAATCTTGTTGCTGAACATGCCGGTATCAGCGAAAGCGAAATGTCGGTTCCGTTGATTATAGCTCAAAAGCCTTAATCCCAAAGGAGAAAATTTATGAAAAAAATTGTGTTATTAACTATTGTATCTACGATATTTCTTTGTTCATGTCAAAAAAAATCTCCATGGGAAGGACGTTGGGAATACGGAAGATATGCACCTGCTTATGGTGGAGGATTGGACATTTCTGATTGTAAAGATAACAAATGTCATTTTTCTATTTCTACTTTTCATGGTTCACATACTTGTGATGTGGATGGATTTATCAAAATATCAGGTACACAAGCCGAATATTATAACACAGATAACGAGCAAGATATAAAGAAAATAACATTGAAGCTTGATCTTGCTAAAGAAAGTATAGAAGTCGATTGGATAAGCGGACATTTTGCGGGATACAAGGGAATATTGGCGGAACGTACGAAAATAAAGATGCTCCGCTACGATATTTGACAAGCTTTGATTGTTGGCGTAATGAGTTGAGTAGCACCGAGAAGACAATTTGTTCATCAGAAAAATTAGCAAAAGCAGATATTGAATTTTCAACTAATTATTCCAAAGAAAAAACTGAAATATGGCAAAAAAATCGCGATAAATGTTATAAGAATGAAGAATGTTTATGGAATTTTTATGTTAAATCTCTTCGTACAGAATACGAAAAATCAAATGATGGAAAAACTAATTTGTTTCATTATTTCAAAAATCAAAATCCTAAATGGAATTTTCCAACAAGCTATGCTTTATTAAACGAATATTTTATGCAAAATATGGAACAAGAAGATTATGATGCATGGATTGTTACTTTATACGATAAAAGTTATACAATTGAATGTGAAAACTGCATATTAAAAACATATGGTATTACAGGTTTATTCAAAATATATGAGTCAGCTTTTTACATAAACAAAGACGAGATATGGATAGTATTCGTTTCCGCAAACCTTTCTCAATCAGAAAATAAAAATATTATAGTTTATGCTCCTTATGAAAAAAAGATAACGCAAATTCCTGAAAAATTGAAAAAATATATTGATGATTTATCGCCTTATTTCCCTAAAGGAGTAAAATTAAAACATTTTTACCAACATAATAAATAAAGAAATACTACGAGGTTGTTGTAACAACCTCGCAGAAAATTATTTTGCTAAGTGAGCTCTCTCGGCTCTATTTAACCAACCTTGTAGAAATTTTAAATTATCAGGGTTTTTAATAGTCAAATCAGTATAATAATTTTTCATTTCTGTTTTGTATTTTTCTGTAAATTCTCTGTAATCATCATCAGTAAATTGTGAAAATTTATTCAAAGTATTGTTTCCTATAATATTTCCGTTAGGTGAAAGTCCTAAGACTTTATGAGTTGTCTTTATTGCGTTCAACGGGCTTGTTGGAGCACCATAGTCAACAATAAACCCTCGCACTTTGTAGGGTAATTTGTCCAGTCCGTTCCATTTATAAAAATCTCTGTAATAAATTGCATTAGCTCGTTCTCGATTTATTGTTTTTATATTTTCGTTTGGGTATGTCCAATGCTTTTTTATTGACAGATTTTTATTTTATGTGTAATCAAAAGAACAAAATAAATAATAATTAACACTCTAATTTATCTAATTTTTATGGAAGAAAAAAGAAAACAACAACTGTTACAACAAGCTGATAAAGCTTACAAATCTTGGATAAATCGCTTGGATCAAAAATCATCGGTTGATGATATTGATGAACAAGTCGAGATGATAAGCAAGGCTCTTGCTTTTGGTACAATTATTTCAACCGGACGACGAAATCCGTCGGGTTATATTGGAACATTCAAGCAATGTAAAACATTAAAAAATTTGTTTGGCGGACAAATTGGTGTCATAAGCTATGTTTGGTATTGGTTAGGATATGCCTTAACTGATGAAATCAATAAAGCTGTTTGCAATAACCGGAAAAATCTGGTTTTAAACGTTCCGGAACCCGATTTGGAAGATACGGTTTTGAATATTGGTGAGATTGCAACGTTGGATATTAAATATGGTAACCAATATAGTGGTAGAGCCTTATATATAGGAGGGTACAAAGTTTGTATCAACCTAAAACAAAGATTTGGTGGCAAAATCGGAAAAATCTATAACTCTTGGCATTGGATAGGAAATGCAAGTTTTCAGACTATTACTGCAACCTATCAGGAATATCAGAAGAGTTCCAAACGTTTCAAACGCAAAAGAATTGTTTTCGCAAGATAACAGATTCCCCCATAGTGTTGTTCAATCGGCATTACGGGGGAATAATGTTTTAAACAAAATATATTTACGACAAAAGCTTTCCAAAATAGACAAAATGATTGACAATGCTTTTTTAAATTGTTATATTGAGCCATCAATATTTGGAGGACGCAATGAGTTTTCAATATCCGAAAGAAATAATATTACCATCTGCCGACGAGATTATTTCTGCAATGTACGATACTCCGTTGGGAGAAGGGGAAGAGGCCAAAGTTTATAAAATACACACAAGCCCGCAATATACGGTGCGTGTTAGCCATTATGCACCCAAAATATCGGAATTGCGCCAACAATTTAAAGATATCTCATTTGTCAAACAAAAAGATATTTTTGCCGGACGTAACTATGCTCAACCGATAGCTTACTGGGGCAATGATGATAGAATAGAAAACGGAGCCTTAATGACAATTAATTTATATGCTCCGGGTTTTTCGTTGGAAGTTCATAAAGCAGGTCGTCCTAAACCGGAGCCGGAAGAAGCCTTAATCAGAACACGTATTTTATCCGAAACGGTTGCTAATATGCCGGATAAGGCTATTGATTATTTATTTGACGATCTTCATTTTTTGTCATCTCGTAAATATTCAATTGACACCGGCGGAGGATTGTTTTGTAATACCGGTAATATTTTATATTCGGCTAATGATGAACAAGCATTTATTATAGATATTCAACCATTTATCAAAATGCATCCGGGAATAAATCTTCATCATTATAAGGGTTTTAATACTCCTCTATATCTTCATAAAGGTCTTATCCCCGGAGCAAACTGTTATGAAAAAGAACATTCAAAAGATCCGGAACTTATAAGATATAGAACAGAAATTACCGATAAATTAATCAGAGGTGCAATGCGCAATAATTTGAATGATATTGGAGGTTATTTATCCGGTGATGCTGATAAAATGGCAAAGTTTTGGGAAGTTCAACTGACAAAACTTCAAATTCCGGAAAAATATCGAGAAGGTTTTATTAAAGACGTTATCTCTGTAGAACAAAAAAATCGTTATGAAGTACCAAATATTATGCCAACATTCAAACGTGTTGCCGGTCGTGGTATGGATTAAATATGAATTAAACTAAAAGCTTTCTAAAAAACAGCAGGCATTTTCGAGCCTGCTGTTTGGATTGGTGAGCAGGAATCAAATAAAATCGCACAAAAATCGGTCATCAATATCAACTTTTTCTTAGAGCATCGTGAAGAAGTGTTGGCAATGAAAGAGCAAGTCCAAATGATAAGAACTTTTCTTGCCGCTTAAAATAAACTTTGAGCTAAAAACACAAGGATAAAAAGCTAATATAGCCTACCAAACAATAAATTATCCTGCAAAACCGCTACTTTTATATAAAGTAGTGGTTTTAGTTTATGCTCATTTAAGAGAGCATTATGTTTTCTTAAAAAGTTAGATAAAAATAAAAGTTTTTTAGATTTTTCTTAAAAAGTTGTTGAAAAATATATTTTTTTGATTATACTTAAAATAAAGGAGATTGCCATGACAGAACAGAATTTAATAGAAAGACCTTTATATTTAGAACGATTAAGAGCTTGGAGGGATAATTTTGACACTATCAAAGTTATTACAGGCATCAGACGTTGCGGCAAATCTAAAGTTTTAGAATATTTTGCAAATGAATTAAAAGCAAATGGTGCTGCAAAAAATTCTATTATCTCAATGAATTTTGAAGATATGCAATATAAAGATATGACGGCAGACAGGCTTAATGAAATATTAGAAGAAAAAATAAAAAACAATAAAGGAAAGCCAACCTATATCTTTTTAGATGAAATTCAAAAAGTTCCATCTTGGGAAAAAGTAGCCGCTTCATTACGCCTGAAACCAAAGGTTGATTTATATCTTACAGGTTCTAATGCTTATATGCTTTCTTCTGAATTGGCAACATTTCTTTCCGGAAGGTATGTTGAAATTAAGATGTATCCGTTATCTTTCAAAGAGTTTCTTACATTTTATAAGTTTCCTGAAAGTTTAAGTGTAGAGAGAAAATTTGCTCAATATATGAAATTTGGCGGAATGCCTCCATTGATAGATTGTAATTTTGATGAATTAAGAGTTTCTGAAACATTAGACGGAATATATAATACCGTATTGGTTAAAGATATTTTAGCACATTCAAATAATAAGGATGTTAATATACTTAAAAGAATAATTCGCTTTATGGCTGATAATATTGCAAATCGCAGTAGCACAAACAGCATAACCAATACATTATATTCAGACAAAAGCATCAGCAGTAAAAACAATGCTTTTGTTGAGGAATATTTGAATTTACTGGAAAAAGCATTTATTTTTTACTCTGCACAACGATATGATATAAAAGGAAAAGAACTATTAAGAAGCCTTGAAAAATATTATATGGTTGATACGGGATTGAGATATTATACTTTAAGTAAGGTTTCTGATACAGGTAGAGTTCTTGAAAACATTGTATATTTTGAACTCCTTCGTCGTGGATATAAGGTTTATATCGGTAAAATAGAAGATAAAGAAATTGATTTTATAGCAATCAAAGGTGATGATAAAATATATTATCAAGTAAGCGAAATGATTACTAATGAAGCTACTCGTGAACGGGAATTAGATGCTTTAAGAAATATTGGAGACAGTTACCCGAAAGTAATTTTAACTACCGATGTTTTACAAACAGGAACATTGGACGATGGCATTAAAATTATAAACGTTATAGACTGGTTGTTAGAAGATTAGAATAAGTTTACTTTACCGTATTTTGCAAAATGCAACTATGTGTTTTACATTTTGCGGATAACTTGTTTTATAAAATGCGATAATATTGCTTTACTTTTTGCAAAAAATAAGTTATATAATAATAAAGACATACGGAGAATAGAAATGGAAAAGTTTATCAGATGGAACAAAAAGATTGTAACAAAAGCAATGGCAACAAGAAGAGTTGTTATTATTTCCGGAGCAAGACAAGTTGGTAAAACCACATTAACAGAACAAGCTCTGCAAGGCAATCAGTTTACGATGAGAAGTCTTGATGATACTACTTTGTTAAAAACAGCATTAGATGACCCTAAGGGTTTTTTAGTGCATTCTGCAAAGACCATGGTTATTGACGAAATCCAAAAAGCTCCATTACTTATTCCTGAAATTAAGCGTATTGTAGATAAAAATGATGATAAAGGACAATTTGTTCTTACCGGTTCTGCAAACATCAGCAGTCGCCCTGAAGTAAACGAAAGTCTTGCCGGTCGTGTTAAAAATCTAAGATTAAGAACTTTAACCGAAGGAGAAATCAGAGGTGTTGAACCAAACTTTATAGAAAGAGCATTCAATAAAGAATTTCCTGATAAAATTGAAGAATGCACCAAGCATAATATCTTAGAAATAGCTTTTAGGGGCGGATATCCTGAACCGGTATTATTATCCAAAGAAGATAGAGCGGATTGGCATGATGATTATGTGCATACTTTATTAAATAGAGACCTTAAAGATATTGCAAATATCAAAAGAGAAGACGCTATTCGTCAAGTTCTGATGACTTTAGCTGCTTGGTCAAGCAAATATATGGATTTAGAAGGTATTTGCTCCTCTTGCCAAATTTCAAAACCGACTTTAACAGAATATATCAATTTTATTGAAGAGTTATATCTTTGTGAACGTGTTCCTGCATGGATAAGAACGGATTACGACCGTGTAGGCAAACGTGATAAGTTTTATATGAACGATACAGGACTTATGGCAGCTATATTAAAATGGCATTATGACCAAGTAGCATTAGATGCAGACAGATACGGAAAGATTATTGAAACCTTTGTATTTAACGAACTTAAAGCACAAATTGATTTAAATTATGATTATAACCTCTATCAATACAGAGACCGAGAAAACCGTGAAATTGATTTCATCATAGAAGATAGAAACGGAGATATGGTAGGAATTGAAGTTAAAGGAGGTTCTCGCATATCTAAAGAAGATTTCAAACATATGGAATGGTTTAAGAACAATCTTGTTAAGGATAAAAAATTTATAGGAATTATTTTATACTCCGGTGAAAATACTTTATCTTTTGGAGAAGATATGGTTGCTGTTCCGACAGCTTGCTTATGGCACGAGTAAATGTTAAACAATGTTTCTTAACCAAACAAAGTTTAACATTTTATATTGAAGCTCTAATAACGCAAAAATAAAAACATAGGAAAACTGCCAATTACAAAGTAAATGTTAAAGAATATATCTTCTTTAACATTTATTTTTTTGCTCTGTAAAGAATCGTATCTGTGATTAATTTTATCGGTTTTGAGTGAAAATATACATATTTGAGCCCAACAACACAAAGTCATCCAAAACTTTTTACCTCGCTATATCTATTTAAATCTATCAATATCTATTTAAAAGTAGATTTTAGGAAAATCGTTGAAAAATAAGGCGTTGACTTCTGAATTTGTTTTCATTCATACTACCTTAACTGAAGGGAAATTGAGTTATAAATTAAGATTTCCGTTTAATGAATTTGTGGATGACAAGATTTTGATGACACAAGTTGTTAAACAATATGAACCGAAGCAAACCATTGCAAATCAAAGCTTATTGGAATATGATAATGAAAATATACAGTCTAAAACCTTAAAATCGTACGAACCGTCTCAAAGCCAGAAAAACGTAAGGCTGGCAAAAAATTTTGCCAGCCTTCTCCAAATTGGTGATCCCAGCGGGACTCGAACCCGCGTTA
>JAZUAM010000023.1:0-91821 GCA_045637985.1 Alphaproteobacteria bacterium | reverse complement strand
GATTAAATTTAATCCTGTCTAAATTACTCAATTAAAAAGAATTCTTATAGGTTCCTTTATATCAAATACTTCAGACTTTAATATCATATCTTCCCAAATATAATACTGTCTGCGTATCCTCTTATTTCTCTCTTATTTACTATTTGTTATAACCACCGACACTGTAAAACATGCCTTACCGCATCGGCAAGAGGCGTTATATGATAACCGATTTCAAATGTCAACAATAAAATTCAAAAAAAATGTCTTTTTTTTCACATATTTTTTTAGGTATTGAAAAATCTATATTTTTTATTTTTAACAACTATGTGAATCAAAAAAAATATTTGCTTTTATTTAACTAAAAAGCACATATAATGCCCTAAAGTGTATCGACTCGAAAATTAAAAATCGAGTTTTGTGAAATATAGATAAGCGAGTCTTTAATGAGAGAAAGTTTTTATACTTGTGGCGGCAGCCACTTTTGGGAAGATGTTTTCTTTTATCAAAAATGGAGAATTCAACGTAACCATGTAACAAAAAAGTGTCGATTATTGGATAATTGGGATATCCGACGCCATGAAGGAAGCTTTGAAGAATGTCGAAGAGCTTTTGTGAAATATATTGAAGCATATGAAATTGCCCGCCAAAAAGGACATATGATTATTATGCTACATTCTTTGGGAGAATCGAAAAATATTTTCAAACCTCTTTGGCGCCGAGCATTAAAAAATGATTTTTTGGTTGCGGCAGTGAATTATCCCTCTACTCAAAAAGATTTGGCTTCACATATAAAGCAACTGCACTTCTTTTTGGATCATCTTGAAGATGTACATACGGTATCGTTTGTAGCTCATGGAGCGGGATGTGCTGTTTTGCAAGGCCTTTTTGCCGGAAAAGCCGAATGGCAAAAACGTTTGAAATTGGGGCGCTCAGTTTTTGTTTCTCCTTATATATACGGAAGCAAATTATTTGCAAAATTAAGTTCTAATTATATTACCGAATTTTTGATCGGGCCGATGGGAGATGATTTGACGCCGGAAAAAATTGCAAAATTACCACCGCTAACTGCTATTGAAAATGGAATAGTTATAACTAAAAGACCGTTCTTTGAGAGATTCTTAAATCTTGTCACTTGGTCTTGGGAAACTAAAAAAACAAAAGAAGAAATCATTAATGATACAAAAGCTAAAGACTTGATTGAGGTAAAAAGACGCAAATGGCGTGTGTTTAAAGACAAAAAATTGTGTGATACAATAATTAAATTCTTAAAAAACGGAAGCTTCTAATTAAAAAATAAAGCCCTAGCAAGGGCTTTATTTTTTTAATTAAACAAATAGTCTATTTCAGCTTTATCAAATTCATGACCTTTTTCTGAAATGAATCTATGAGCTTTTTTAATTTCTTCTTTGCCATATATGCCATCCGGAACACCGTTTACTCGATGACGACTTTGTTGATAATACTTGCTAAATCCCCAAATTTCTTTTTCTTCTTTACTTTTATCGATATTATTTTCGACATCTTTTAAATTGTTAATATCTTTAACATTAGCATTTGGAGATAACTTACTTTTACTTATCTTGTTATGAATACCGTCTGAGGTATAGGTTGTAACCTCACCTTTGTCATTTATTTTGGTAATACTGGTTTCTAAATGACCATTAGCGTGCATCCGCATTTTGCTGAATGTTACCTCACCCTTGGCATTAACCTCTTTGATAACCATTTCACCAGTTTCGCTGTTCATTTCGACAATTTCGGGTGGAGCAACGTTATCTGACTTGCCATAATTATGAGCATCTTTACCGATACGTTTTTCGGTTGCGGCTTTTAGTATTGCTACTTGCATATGCTTACGTTGTTCTCCACTTAGACCTGCGTAAAGTTTTTTCATCTTTTCGGTATCAATTGAACCGTTATCACGAATAACCTCATTGAGCAACTCGTTATTTGGTCTTATTTCATCATTATAGACATCAACCCTTTTACCATTTATTATTTTAGATTCTTTTGTTCTTACCAACGTTATATTTTCAGTTTTTATGGTTGTAACTTCTTTGCCGTTTTGGGTCTCGGTTGTGGTTATAACACCATTTTCAAGCGTATGTGTTCTACCTTTTTTGTCGGTGTAGGTTGTTTTGCCGTTTTCGGTTTTGCCTTCCTGCATTATTTTGTCTTTTTGTTTTTTATAGCTTGGACCGGAAGAAGCTCGTCTTAAACCTCGAGCAAAGCGGAAAGCCCCTCGACGCATTCTGTCGCCTAAAATTTCTCGCATCGGTTGCGCTGTTTTTAATGCCATGCCTTTGGTTGTTGATGCAGCCATTGTACCGATCGATGATCCGATTGCCGTAGAGCTGATTGAACTTGCAAATTCGCCGGCAAAACTTTTCGCCATTTTAAGAACCGCCCAAGCAAGCAAGAAAATAAATACTATTTTTATAAACACTTGCGTTGTTACGCCTAAATTTTCAGTAATTGCGGCATGATATTGACTGCCACCATGATTTACCCAACCGTCAATATTGAACATTGCTGAGAAAGGACCATCCACATTGTCTAGTGCATTTTTAGCCATTGTTTTTTCAGAAACAAAATTACAAAAAAGTCCTGTTTCTTCGCAAATAGACTTAGCTACTGAATAATTTGCCGTTGATAATGACGTTACCGTAGCTTGTAGTGTCCCTATGATAATTAAAACAACTACTGATATAAATAAAAATGTAAAAGTTGAATTGAGAAACGTTTCCCAAACTTTTTTGCTATATTGCCGTGTTGATTTGAATGCAAAACATCCCACCGCGACAGGCAGTAATGCTACGGCGACACCCAACTGGAATACCGCATCAATCATTAAAAACGGCACACAAATAATAATCAGCATTGAAAGAGTCCAAAATGCGAATCCGACAAAAAGGAAACGAAAATATGGGAAAATAAAGAAACGTCGGTTTTCGCTTGACCAAGACTCACACATCAAAGAACTGCCTAAGGCTTTCATCTGTCTGACACGATTTTCCATCATTGTCATTGTTTTGATGATGGATACTCCCATATCAGGACTTAGGCTGTTTGTGTATTCGCGACTTATTAAAGGATAATCGCTATTCAAAATCTTTTTATCGGCTTTACAGGATTCACTTTCTGCACCGTCGGCTTCATTCAGGCAGTCGGTAAAAACTTGTTGAGCGGCATTTTGACCGGTTTTATATACGGGATAAATAAAGTTATTGAAAAAATTTCCGGCGCCGGTTTTGAGGATAACGACGACAAGCATAACTAAAAAACCTTGAATGATTATATTTTGCATAAAATCTTTTAAATCGCGGGTTTCTACGGAAGAAACAAACAACAACGTCTGTATAGCAAGCCAAATACCAAAGGCAACAACAACAACACGAACAACGGAATTAGAAAAAGTTGTGATTGCTTTTTCACCGATCGCGCTTACAGTGTTGAATACCAATGCAAACAGCGAACAAAAAGTACAACTTTCAACACGTTCGTATTTGCAATAGGGCTTACATTCATCGACACCATCACAACCTTTTTTCTTTGCAGATTCTTCCATTAAATATTCTGCTTGCATTTGAAATGTATTGGTTACACCACCATCTTCCGTAAAATAAATAGCGGGTTCATGTGAAGCAAAAGACTTTTGAGTAGTACAGCTAACAAATATCGCTATTAAAATTGCTATTAGACTTATGTTGAATCCTTTTCTCATAACACACCTCTACTTCTTTTTGCCAAAGGCGGATGAAATATTTTTGCCCAGATTTTTTGCGGCATTATATGCTTGTTTGCCCGTTCTGACAGGATGAGCAGCGGCTTTTAGACCTCCAACAACACCATCTTTAGCTTTTGTCAGACCACCTTTGACCAGACGACCTGTTTGATGAGCGACAATATCTTTGGCAAGGTCTGCCCCCGTTACCTTCATTGCCATTTTATGAGCGAATGATGTCATCATTGTTGCAGCGCTGTGCATTGGTGATGAATCGCCAAATACATTGTCCGGGAAAAATTTGTTAACCAAATCGGAAATTGTTCCCTGAACCATTTTGTAAAAATAGATTATAGCGAAAGCCATCATAATAAATGTCGGCGAAAACAGATAGAGTGTATTGTCAATTTCGGCTTTGAAAAGATCTTCTTGACTTTCAGCTACGGTTTCGGTTGCAAAGGCATCTATTTTGGCATAGATATCATCCACTCCATTAAGAGCTTCTGAAACCAAATCCATTCCAAATGCTGTAGTTATAGCTAAGAAAGCAAATGTTGCTGATGATTTGGCAATAATGCTTATTGCTTTGAATAATTTGTCTTGTCCAAACCCGAAAGGCCATATTCCGAAAACAACTGGTATGGCAAGAACGGCAAAACCTATTTTGAATGATATATCAATAAAGTAGTATGACACGGCTAATGTCAGCATAAAGCCTAATGCCCAAATTATGGCACCTTCGAGCCATAAAAAGATGTTGAGAATCTTGAAATCGAATACATGCCAAGCACCACCATTATCTAATCCGGCATAACACATTACCATATTACCTAAGACCATATTGTCAGCCGTTGTATTGGTAATTGCGCGCATTGCACCGAGAATCGAATTCATAATTGATTTCGGCATAATATTGGTAGGGCCGGTATATTTGATTTCTTGAGGAATATCAACAACCAAACTATCATAATTATAATCACCGCTATATGAACCGCCAACATCAACTGATGAGTTGACATTTTGGATTGCTTCGCCGGCAGCAGCCCAACCGTTACCGACAGGAATGCGACATGTCCAATCTTTGGTCTCTGTTTTACATCCAAGAAATTTTTCTGCAGCTTTAGATACAACACGATTGTTACCATTACATTGATTGCATATATCGTTTAAAAATACAACTTCGCCCCCCAGTAATGCCAAAGGATCAACCTGTTTGCCTGAAGGCCAACCGCCACCAGGGTTTTGCTTTGAAGCAAATACTTCAAAGTGAACGTGCTTGTTAAATCCGTTTTCGGTAAGTCGGACTTTTCCGCTGGCATCTCTTTTACCACCACTTCCACCGGTACAACCGATTGGAACACCTTGTTTAATAGACATTCCGCTACGCAAGCTATTTTTGATTTTGAGGGTTTCTGTAGCGGAACTCATATGGTTGTATGATGTAACCCAGTAGTAATCTCCGACTTTGCCATGATTGATTAATGCCACACGCCCATATCCGCCTAATTCAGTATAATATAATTGTCCGGGACCGGCGGCAATATATGGAATACATTCGCTACCTTTGTTTAATCCGCCGACGTCGACACCTCGGTGACATGTTGAGCCTTTGCCTCCTGTTGCAGATGCAGGACGACAACCGGCACCAGATGATATGACACCTCCTTGTACACCAGGAATCAGGAGGTTAGGAATCGCTGTCTTTGCAAAATTTGCATCGTTTTCTTTGTTAGCTTCTTCATTTTCAGCTATTTCTTCTGGTGTTAAATCATTTCCGGCACCTTCATTTATAACTGTCTCTTGTTTAGATGACTTTGTTGGAATTTGAGACATAATATTTTCAACAACTTTATCTACTTCAGCATAATCTTCATCTGTCAGTTCTTCCCAATCCTCAGTATAAAGAGCAACTTTTTCATCCCAAAATTGTTGTCCGATAATTGCTCCGACGGACATAATAGGACGAATAAAATATTGACTTATTGCCGTAGTGCTTAAGGTAATGAAAACATAAGCCAAACAAACCTTAAATAAAAACTTGAATAAGTCATTTAAAATGTTTGCGGTCTGAACTTGGGTAAATGATGATACACTCTTTAAAGCCCAGAACATAATCCAAAGACCGGAACCTAACAGCAATAATGTTATTCCGGCTTTTTGAACCACCGGCAACCCTTTGTTGGCGGCGTGCAAAAATGCAGATGTAAGTCGCTCTAATACCAAACAAGACCAACATCCGGCGTTGTAACGTGCTCTTAACTGCGCTGAAGTTGCACATTTTTGCATAACTTCATCTCTAACGGCCATACGTTCTTGTCTTTGTTTTTCTGAGGCTTGTTCATCTCCTATTTTTTTTGTAACTGCTTCAAGATTTTGGCTAGCAACATTATATAATTCGCCTATTTCGGATTTTAGTCGGTTATAATCGTCTTCTGTTATATGACCATCTTCTTTTAGTTCATCTAATTTGGAAATAGCATCATCCATAGCGTCTTTTATATTGGTATCTCCGGGGCTGCCTTTTCCTTCGGTATAGCCTTTTATGGTGGTATACGAAGCGAGTTTTTTTATGGCGTTTCTTAAATCTTCGGTATCATTTTCTGCCAGAAAAGATTCTTGACTGTCTTCAGTTGCTTCGGTCTTAACCAGAATCCTTTCAGCAGTTTTGGACATATCTTTTGATTGAACATTGGAATAATGTTCTTCGGCTATTTCCATCCTTTCACCGGCAGTATATGCCGCCGTTTGAGCTTTGCGAAGTGCTATAGTTTCATTTTCTCCAGTCAACACTTGACCACTATCGTTAGTCGATACTTTTATTTCTTCGCTTGACTTGTATTGTTCCTCATTTTTACCAACACATCTGTAAGATTCATATCTAAGACACTGAGTTACAGCAACACCATACGTGGTTGTATAATTTGAATATTCTGCACATACTTTTTGCGGTAATTTTATACATTTTCTGGTTTCAATATTACACTTGGTATTACCACATATTATTTCTTTTGCAGATAAGTTCTGCGAAATGGAAACACTCAATAAGGATGCAAATAACACAACCTTTATCGGCTTTAGCAATGATTTTATGTTTATATTTGCAAAAATCATAGTCCTTCTCCAGTCCTTATTATTTACGCCCTGCCCACTTTTGAAGCTTAGCTCGCAAAGCATTTCCTTTTTTGGCTGCTTTTAGAACTTTGCCAACTAAATTAGCACTACTTTGCGGTACTAATGATGAACCCCAAGAAATAAGCATACCGATGCCACTCCAAATTGCTTTACCTACACCTTGAATGAACGCTTTGAGGTTGCGTTGGAAGTTGCTGTCTACTTTTGCACCAAGTAATGCTGAGGTAAGCTGTTGTGAAACACCCATAGAACCATAAATCAAGAATCCTATCATCAGCAAACACAAGAACCCAAGACTTATATCAGACATTGATGCTTCAAGATTTTCAGGATTGAATATCTCAGGGTTGTTGGCAACAAGGCTTATCATCGCATTGAGAACTAAGGCAACAATAATTGAAAAACACATCATAAATCCGGATGATGCAATAATCTGACGGAATCCGATGCCCGTCCATTTGCGGGTAGGACCAAAAGCATAAGCCAAAACAAATATCGGCAATAAAAGAATGATTATGCCCATTTGGAAAATGGAATCGACTAAATAGAAAACAAAACCTATTTTTACAACCCAGAAAAATGCATATAAGAGTAACCCCATTAATCTTGGCATAAAGCTATCGGTATTTTGCATTACGGTATTAGCTATATCTCCGCCTATTGTTAGATATCCGGTAAGAGCTGTTATCATACACTCCAGTGCATTTTTTATTCCTTCAGGGAACCCGCTTTCGCTAACCGCCACGGGACCGCTTATATCACATGCTAACTTAATTCCCTGCACATTTATCTCTGTTCCAAAAACCATTATTGTGGTAGGATTGGCTGCTAATTCTGTTGTATTGGATGAAGATGCAATCGCATTATTTAATATACTTATACCCAATTCAAGAAAAGCTAAGAACACAGGGAATACCAAAGTGTTTATCACATATAGCAACATAGTACCGTTCGAAGCCAATAATCCACATATCAAACAAATGAAAGCTTTGCGCAAAATTTCGTTCCACACCTCACCTACATTGGTTTCGGTAACGGAACTTACAAACTTTAATAATCTTAAAGCTAGCCAAACTGAGAATCCGACCATCATTACAGCCATTGCACCTTTTGAAAAGTCGGAGTGCATCTTCATTACATTGTTACCCACCGCATCATAAATAAGATTGATGATAACACATCCTAAGCATGTTTGATCTGTTACATCAACACACAGCGATGCTTCACCATAAGCTTCTTGATTCTCGCAAATTTGACCGGCTGTTATTTCGTCTTTTTTATCGGAACAAGATGCAAGAGCCGTAACCATTAAAATGATACAGAATATTTTCTTTAATAAGAGAGATATGTTTGTCAGTTGTTTCATTCAATATCTCCTAAATTACCGGATTTATGACCTTGTTGTCCTTTTTCATCTGTTGAAACAGGAGCTTGTTGAGGTTTGTTTTGTGTTGATTGATCGGTTTTATTTTTATCCGTTGGCGTATCGTCTCCTTTTATCGTAACTTTATTCGGATTTGTATTTTGAGATGCATTTTGCTCCATATTTTGTTTTGTGTTTTGTGTTGATGTAGTATTTTGCTTTGTTTTTTCACTTTCAAGAGTAGTATTTCCTCTGATAACCACCGGTTTAGCTTTGCCGTCACCAAACATCTCTTGTTTTGCGCTTTCTGTTTGTTGTTGCATCTTTTCGTTGCGTTCGTTTTCTTTGCGTTGATAGCGTTTACCAAATATCAATTTACGTGTCCATTTAAGTTTGAGGCGGTTACCGGTAAACTCCATTGTTTTTCTAACACTGCCTTCTACTTTTTCTTCTGCCCAATCACCAATTGCCTCACGAGTTGGCGCTGTAAGTTTTGAGGCTGTACCTTTTATTGCTGAAGCGCCCATAGTAGCAATCGACGGTGCAGCAGCTTTCATTCCACCACTGGCAAAACGATTGGTAAATTCGGAAACTTTTGCCATCATCAAAAAGCCCATTATATTAGCAAACATAAACAATAAAAATCCTACACTCCAAATGTTTACTATTTTTTTGAGAGTTTCGGTATCTATTTTGTCTAAGGCTGTGACAAGAGCTTCCAATCCTGCAGTTTCTACAATTTCTCCATTGGTATTCATATCAACGGCCGTACTTATCAAACCAATGTTTATTTTTACGACCATTCCCATCATCATAAAGGTAAACACGCTGTTTAAAAACATCTTGAAACCTGTCGAGGTATATTTAGATGTTATTTTGAACGGCCAACTTGCTATCAAAAACGGAAGCAACGCACCAACTATACCTAATTGAACAACCGCGTCAAAAAGATAGAAAACAAAAGCTATGCTTAATAGAAAACCAAAAACAGAAAAACATAACCCATATATCATACAGCCCCAACCAAGTCCCCAAGAACCATCTGTGCCATCACCTAAAATCAAGAAAACATATTTTTTACCTAAACACCATAACGAACTACCGATTGCCTGTAGCAATGAATAATTGAGATTAACCATATAGGATAATTGCTCAAGCTGAGAATATAATACTATGTTGTAGTATTGGTTATCAAGATTACGAACATAATCACTTTGAAGTTCACCTTGAATCGCTTGTATGTTTTCTAAATTTCCGCTCATAAGTGCCGTATATACATCTGCACCTACATCTGCACCAAAACGATACTCTGTTGATGATATACCTAAAAATGCTTGACTGAATATTAATCCGGCATTGAGAAGCGGAGCTATAATGTAATCAAAAACATTATTGAAATAAATTAAGGCAAAATAAGCAATTACAAATTTGTAGCTTTGTTTCAGCATTTCGGTGATATATTTAGCGGCATCTTGTTTGGAAAGAGAGCTGACAAAAATTAATGTTTTCATTGCAATCCATATTGCCAAACCTAAAGCCATAATAATCGCAAATGACGAGGCCAATTTTGAATATGACAAAACAGTAATATTATCACTTACTTTAAACACAACACCTAACAGTGAACAAAATGAGCATTGACGACTGTTATATAATGAAACCGGAACTACCGGACATGAGCCTTTTCCGTCTGCATTTATGGCAGCATTTACGATAGCAACATCACCGACAACTTTTATACAATAATATTTTGCTTCACCTTTGGCTGTTTGAGCTAAATAACAGTCTTTATCTTTTATTTCTTTAACTGTTTGTCCTTTTGTCACATTATGTTTATTAGTGGCTGTATGTGTTGTTAGCCCTCCTTCTGCTGCTACTGTATAACCGTTTTTTTCGTATGATGCCTGTTCATTTTTATCGACACAGACATATTTAGTAGTGACAGTTTTAATCCATCCGTCATTAGCTATAGCAGAGATACTACCAACAACCCCTCCCAGAGCTCCTCCAACTATTGAATATTTAGCGCCATGGTATTCAATATTTAACAGTGTATTACCTAAAGAACGCCAAAAATTTGCATCATCCTCTTTTTTCATACAAACGCGGTATGCGATATTACATTTAGATGTTCCACAGTCGACAACATTAACATCTTTCATACTTTCGCCATATTTTTTCTTAAATTCACTTAAACTACCTGAATCTAAGCTGTTTTTCAAAAACTTATGGCTATCTTGAACTTCTATCCCTTGTATAATTTGGGCGTACGAAAACGAGGCTACGGATAAAAGTAGTCCTATAAGAGATATGAATAAAAATTTATTCCTCGTTTTTATCATCCTTTTTGTCCTCAACATAAGGATTGCCCAGAATAATCCGCGCTATTATAAGCATTGTTACAACCATTACCAAAGCCAATAACAGAGCCGTTTTGCCGGAAAGAAACACAAACAAATCAGTAACATACACCATGCTAAAAATTATTATAAGCACAAAGCTGACTAAAAAGGCCTTTATCATTGTTTGCAAATCCTTCCTATGGTACCATAGCTTATTGTAACACATAAATTACTTATAAAGTGTTACAGTTTTTTGATTTTTTTATAAAAAAATGTTTTAAAAAATTACAAAATTTTGTACACAAATTGTCTTTTTTTGTACTATTTTCTTGATTATTGCGCCGGTTGAACTAATATCAAAACAGATATTTTAACTTTTGATAAGAGGTAGTCTACAATGGAAGAAATTATTTTCCCAAATCAAATCAGAATGTACCGTCGCTTGAGAGGTCGTTCTATGCAAGAACTGGCAGATCATCTTGGTGTCTCTTTGTCGGCAATATCAAAAATTGAAAAAGGTTATCGCCGTGTTGATCAAGAACAACTTGTCAGAGTTGCCGAATTTTTGGACTGCCCTTTGCAAGATTTGTTTGTTAATGAACAAAACTCTCAACAAGAAATTGTTTTGGCATGGCGCCGTGAACAAGAACGTCGTAATAAAATTAATGAAAAAAGCGGCTTGAAAACATTGGGCGCAGGACTACGTCAAATCAGAAATGAAAAGAATCTTACACTTATCGAAGTTGCAGAAAGTGCCGATATGACTTTGTCTGTATATCATCGTATTGAGATGGGACAAAGAGAAGTGTCTGACAAAGAAATGAAAAATATCGCAAAAGCATTGAAAATGCCCGTTGATGAACTTAGACAACAAATCAAAGATTTGGATGAAAACGGATTTTTGGAAGAAATTATTCAACGTAACGATGCTAAATACAAATTGTTGTCAACTCCTCGCGGTGCAATTGCATCGTTTGGAACAGGGGCAATTGAAAATGTTCAAATTTCAGTGTTTGGTGTGGCCGGTAAAAATGGTGATATCATTATTGATGTTGAAGAAGAAGTTAAAAAGGTTGATTGTCCGATATCTTTACAAAATAAAAAAGATGCATATGCGGTTAATCTATGCACCAGACGTTTGGGAAATTTATTGCCGGCAAGGGCAATTTTATTCGTGGATCCTCAAGAGCCGGTGAGTGTCGGTGATATTGCGGTGTATTATACAGAAAATAATTCTGCAAAAATTATTTCTGTGAGAGAAAACGAATCCGGTCAGTTATATGGTGTCAGATGGAATCCGGAAGAAAAAACTTTATTAACCGATGATGACTTGCAAAAACTTCATCGAGTTGTATTTATCAGCTTATAGTACAAAAACCGCCATTTGATGGCGGTTTTTTTATTATTTATAACGGTGGAATATTAAGTTGAACAATATCTCCCGGACGTATTTTGGTATTTGCATATCGCATATTTCCGGTTTCTATCATAAATCGCTGGCGCCCTGTCATCTGAGCAGCCAAATCATAAAAATCTTTTGCAGACATATCTTGTCTTTGCGGATTCATAATATATAAAACGCATCCCTGGCCTCTTTCTGCAACTCCGCAACGAGCGCGTCCTCGCGGAACTTCGTTGTTGACAACAACACCTTGAAGACCATTACGAACAACTCTTGATTCCGCAAATAAAAATTTGCCGGCGACAACACCCATAAAAAGACACAAGCCGGCGATAAGTATCAACATTTTGACACTAAGCCAAGCGGGGTTCCTTTCAGTATCATCGTGTCCGTAAACCTCTCGTTGATATTCTTGTTCATCTAAATACTGATGATAGTTTTGGCTATCAACAAATGAAGGCGAAACAACTTCTTTACTTGGAACAGAAGAAGATCTGTCATCAAGATAACTGTCAATATCCGAAAGATTCGTCTGAGATGAAGATTGATTTACCGGCTTGGAACTAAAAGGATTTGCCTCTGTATTTTGTGGCGTTGGAGATGAAACCGGAGCTGTTCTGTTTATCGGTCTTTTTATTTTTTTCAGTTGCGGACGTCCTGCAGTTGGTTGGTTATCCATCATTTTATCCTTACATATTATTCTCTAATGTTTTACTTGTCTTTAGTGTTTTAATAATTCTCGGAACAACCATTATTATGGTTTCGGATAAAGGTGAATTTTTAGCAAAAACATTATTGGGCAACCCGATGATGAGGAAATTTTCACCCAATTTGCTTCTTATTGAAAATTGTGAAATTTCACCATTACTGTTTTCTAAAGTTATGTTCGAATATATTTTATCGTTCTGCTCAAAAGATGCTTTTGCCAGAACAGATAAATCAGCAAGCATTGAGTTACGTGGAATGCATTTGCCTATATCAAAACGAGAAAACCAAAGGTTAGGAACAACAAATTTTCCTTCGCCGACGCTTTCTACACGAGCTTGTCCGCTCAAAAATGCTGTTAAAGATGATATATTTATATCGTTGGATGTTGTAAGAATACGCCCCAAAACACCACTTTTGGTACTTTTTATCGAACCGAAATCAAATGTTTGCATTATTTGTTGCCATTCCACACCTTTTTCGGAATACGGATAGAGATTAAAAACTTTAACATCATATGCTAAAAGCACAGGGTTTTCTTCAAAATAACTGATAAGATTCAAAACTTGATTCTTTAACTCATAATCTGCATCAAAAGTTATTGAATAATCATCAAAATCCGCCGTAAAATCTGTAATGCCGGCACCTCGCAATACGTCTAAAACGGCCAACATAATTGTTTTAGATTTAGGAATAAATAAACTGAAATTAGCTTTGCGAGAAATTCTTAACGTTTTGTTGGTTGCATTATAAGTATAATATATCTCAGCTGCATCGGCGATCATATTAACAACATCGGTAAAATCACCACGCAAATTTTCTGCTGAAATACTTGCATATGGAGCATCTTTTGCAACCAATTTTATTTCGGCCTCTTTGGTTAACTTCAAAAGAGCCTTTTCTGCAGGCATAGTATCAAAGGAAAACCCGTTAACTTCGAATCGTGGCAAATTATCATTTTTGCCATTTTTAACTAAGTTAAATGCTTTCAAATTATATGGAACACTTGAAATCATTTGTTGGGTTTCCCAATTAACAAAACAACGTAACGGCGTTTCCAAATCAAGTCTGTTCGCACCTTGCGGTGTACGAATATCCGAATAAAAAGGATTTTCGATAACGGCGCTAAAATCCTGATTTTCAGCTTCCATCAACGCAACATTTTTTGTCGTTTCGTTATCAGACGGTGCTAATGCAACATCCAACTGTTCTGTATCCGGAGCATTTTCAGAATACTTATTTAGATTTTCAATAACACTGCAAGAAGCCAAAAAAATGCAACTTATCACTGATATTATGTGTAAATTTATCCTTGTTGTCATAATCTATCCTTGTGGCTTTTGTTGATTTGGCGCTCCATTACCGGCTTGTCCTTGTTGACGAGGAGCTTCCGGACGCTTTATTTCCGGCACAGAAGAATTTTTTTCTTGTTCTGTGAAATTTGGTTTGATGTTATTTTGCTGCATAAGTTTATTAACAACATCATCCATTGACATTCCCGCACCGGCTGTCGGGTCTTCTGACTTGTCAATATCCCCCAGAGCCGCTTTCATTTTATTTAGCTCGTTTTTATCCTGTTTTATCATCTCGGGTGTTGCATTGTGTTGAAGCTCATATTTAAATTCGCTCAAATTCTTCTTTAAGGCATTAAGTCCGCCGGCAATTTTTTTATCAACATATCCGTATAAATCAGGGTGAGATATTATGTAATCACCCGTTTCGCTGATTTCTTCCAAAACATCCAAAATATAAGCATAATGCTTGTATTCTTCTATTGCAATATTTCCACTTCTGACACAACGGGCAGCAATACGAGAAACTGTCATATCGTAATATTCTTTAAGCAAAACATAATTATCAACATACCACGTATCTCCCGTGGCTCCTTTGCCAGAATTAAAACTTTTGTTTTGCTCCATAATCTTAGCTCCGCTTGATGGTTATTTTCTTTTAATTTAGTGTAGCATTTAACTAATGTAAATTATTATTTTAATCTTTTAGAATACTATTTTGGTACGGATCACTGATTTCTTCGTAATCGTTATCATTGAATATCTGAGGTTCTCTTTTTATTTCAATCGAAGATCCTCCGTATATAATAGGTTTATCTCCGGACATATGTTCTTGAGAATATAAATCACCGCTGTAAATATAACTGTTTTCACCGATTGCCTCAACTTCAGAATAATCTCCATTTTCATCCTCTTCTACATATACCCACTCCCAATCCTGATTTTCTTGATTATCGTTATCCGTTGTTAAATTTTTCGAAATATCAAAACCCCAATCCTCAGTTTCAGAAGCAATTTTTTCTTCTGCAGAAAAGTCACTCCAACCATTAGAAAAAATATCATTTGTGATTCCCGAATCTGATAATATTGCTATCGGCTCATCGTTAATTTTTTCTTCAATAACGTTGTATTCTTGTTTTGTATTTTCATCTGCAGATTTAATTTCAAAAAAAGAAGTATCATCAACATCTTCGGATACTGACGGGAGGTCTTCTACAGAAAAATCATCTTCCGATTGAGGAATAAAACTATTTTGCTCAACAATATCCGCATCAACAAGTGTTGCCTTGTTTTTATTCTTTTTCTTTCTTTTTTTCTTCTTTTTGGTCGGAGTAGTTTCACTTGATGTAATTTCAACAATATTTTCGACAGCAACTCTCTCATTATCCGGCTTTTCATCATTGGATGAAACAACATCACTTTTATCTGTTGTAAATTCAGTTTCCTGCCTGATATCTGCTTCGCCAATTGTCGTTTCAATGTCCGAAATAGCATAATTTTCAAAATACGCCGATGCATCATCCGTCTCTGATGGCTGAGTTAAATACTCGGATGCTTCAGAGTTATAATTATTTTCAGAAACGACCGCCTCTTTAATGACAGTGTTTGTCTGTTGAGGCATAACGTATACCGGTTGAGATACCGGATGAAGGTTTTTAATTGCATCAGCAATAGCTTCTGCTATTTCCTTATTTTGTTGACTATATACTTTACTATATATTTCGCTTTGAGCTTCAATAGTTTTGGTAATAACCTTTTCAAGATTTTGTTCGTTTGTTGCTTGCAGAGAGGCTATTTTATCAATCAATAACATCATCTGCGAAGAGTTATCAACCGTGTTTATTTGAATGTTATTGGCATTATTGTTTGCTTGATTTGCAGATGTATTGTTTTGTTGCAAATTAGCGGTCATTATAGCTTTTATTATATTTTCCTGTGATTGCGATATTATTTTTGCCAATCGCTCATCATCTGCATCTGTACGTGAAATAACAGCATTTGTTTGTAAATTGCTTAAATTTTTTATTATTTCATTTTGTGATTTCTCAAATACTTGAATAAGTTGTATATTATCATTTGCTTTATTTGCTGATAATTCCTCTACTTTATCCAAGCGTAAATTGAGTTGTTTTTGTCCGTCCAAAACAACTTTAATTAATTCTCGTGTAGAACTATCATCCTGTTCATCAGATGTTTTGCCTTGTAGTAAATTACTCAATGTTGTTCCTAAGGCGGTTTGACTTTGAGATATTGCCTCGTATAATTTTTTTAATCTTTCTTGTTGTTCATCTTTGTCTTCTTTTAACAATTTTGCCAACAATAATTGTGTTTTATTTAAATCAGATGAAACTTTTTCCAGTCCCTCTTTTTGAATAACTGATTGTTGTTGCATCAGTCCACCAATTATTTTTGCAAACTCTCCTGCAAAATCTTTATCCATTGACAGCTTTGCCGGAGTATTACTTACCTGCACATTAGCTTGTGGTGTCTGAGTCTGAGCTTTAGCTAAAGCATTTGCTAAAATTTGAGCTTGTTGATTCGCTTCATCATTTAATGAAACAGATGATGTTGACGGAATTGACTTTTCCACCCCTGCTTTTTCTGCAAGGTCATCAACATAATCCTGTAACATACTGCCTCCGGGAAGCGAAGAAAACATTCCTCTTATATTAGGGGAAAGTTCCAACAACATTTTATCAAAAGCTTCTTTTCTTTCCGGTGAAAATATATGCATTTGACGATAGATATTCAAATAGCGCTGAGCAACCACAAAAGGATCTTCTTCCCCTTTGCGCATTGCTTTACGACGTGCTTCTGTATCTATATCTGCAACCATTTTTCTTTTTTTTAGTTAAATTCCATCCATATTACCTTATTTTATCCGTATCTTGTAAATTTAGAGTTAACAACCAATAAAAAAGAGGTCTTAGACCTCCTTTTAAGTAATTTCCGTAACCGCACGAAGATTGCCGTCTCTGTTAATTTGTACCACTCTAAGTTTTTGACGCATTTCTTCAATCGTTTTTTTTCTATCAATAGTAGGATAAGTATGTAAAATTCTGTCTGTAAATGCTTGATATGCCGCTTCAGAATTTTCCGCATGAATTGTTGCTAAACAGTTATCGTGACCGGACCCCATCAGCTCCCAAATTGCTCCGGCGTTGCCGGTGGATATCTCTCCGCCGATAATTGCATCAGGAGTAAAACGAACTACCAAGTCAATAACTTTAGCATAGGTTAATGCGTTGGTTTGTTCTGTACGAGATAAAGTAATGTGAACTCTATTCTTGTGAGGAACTATAAGTTCTCTGGTATCTTCAATGGTTAAAATGCGCTTATTGATGTCCAAAATCTTCAACAGGTTGTTTAAAAATGTTGTTTTTCCGGTTGATGTCGCGCCGGATACTAAAATATGGTCTCCTCGTTTAATGCTTAATAGCAAACGTTCGTAAGGATCTTCAGGCTCTTTGATATCCTTAAGAGGATTTATTTTGTGGAGTTTTCCTCCTTGCATTAAACCGTAATCTCCCAACCCAAAGGCTACATCTTCCGAATGAACACGAATAGTCAATGCTATCCCGCCGGTCAAATCCTCATTATCATACATAACGTTTTTACCACAAATTGCCGAAAAACGATGTTCTCCTGGAATTGTCGCATATACTACAGGGTTACCTTGAACAGGATCAAACGGTAATTCGTAAGTATTAGCGATAATATATAACAAATCCGTCAAATATTCTTTGCTGAGCTTTTCATCTTTATAAACAGCCCATGGATATGCTCTTTTGCCACGCAAGCGCAACCATACTTCTCCGGCATGATTGATGGCTACTTCCTCAATACCATCTTGTTCATACCAATAAGCCAACGGTCTTAAAATTGATTCAAGTACTGTAAAACTCATTTTATAATTACCCCCTAAAATAGTGCCGGTATACTATCGCTACTTGAAGATGTTCCGGAAGTTGTTGTACTCGTAATCGGCGGAGTAGTGCCTGATGCCGGTATTGTTCCTCCGGTCGGAGGTGGCGGCGGAGCTATTGTGTTGGCTGTTTTCTTGGGTGCAGTATCAACAATTAACGGTTGTGTTCCCGGACCGGCAGCTTCAACAGAAACTTCTTCAGGATCATACACTACAGATCCGCCAGCAGCTTTTGCAACCTCGTCTCGTTTACGTTGATCGTTACTCTGACCGGTTTTAACATCATCAATCAAGATTTCCGGTTTTTGGAATTTTTGAGATTCTTCATTATCTCTTTCAACGTTTCTTAACCACAAATCGGTGTTCGGATAAACTATAATTCTGGTACCAGCCGGTATATATGTCATTGCCTTTACATCAGTTTTGTCTGCCAATATATCATCAAACAGGCTTTCCATATCGTTCAAGAAATTTTGTCTGGCATCATTAGCGGCTTGTTGCTTAGAAGTTTCAATATCTCCGGCAGCGTCATCAGCAGATGCAATAAAATATGATGCAGCTGATGTCAAAACCGTTGTTACAACAGGCATTGTGTACTTTTTGAACAACTGTTGATCAACATACCCCAATGCGCCTGCTCGTCCCTGAGCATCTGCTGTTTGACCCGTGAATATGAATATCGAACCATCCGGACGTATTAAACGCTCCCAACTTATTTGAACCCTTGCTGATTCTGATGTAGCTTCTGCTGCTGCTGTAATAGAACCAAATGAACCTATCAATCTTGAACCGGCGGGAATAATTATGTTTCGGCCTTCTTCGGCATAAACATTGCGTTCCACATATGCAGTAATCGGTGCGGGATTATTAGTATCAATAGCTCTTGCTATAACCGCAGGAATAGGCTTGTCAGAAAAAATCATCTCACTCATATCAACACGCCATGATGAAATTGACTTAGGTATTCCTTGTTCAGACCAATCTTTTTGATAGCCGTCAAAAGCCTCTTTTCTGACACCGGAACTTATTTTGCCAACACTTATGTTTTGACGTCGTTCTTGCATTGCAGCATTCAAAGCTGCTTGACGAGTAGGATCATATCTTTCTCCCGGACCATATCCTCCGCCCGGGCCTAAATTACCCGCAGGTCCTGTTCCGACACCATAAGCTCCTCCGGGACCGAATGTTCCGGCAGGCACAAACACGCCTTTATCTTTTATTTCGTCCTCATCATCAATATCTGCCAGCTCTTCGGTTCCTATCAAATTGCCTTCATCATCGATTATTAAACCATCAGGCATACGATAACCTATTATATTTCCGTTTTCATCTACAACAGTGTCATTTTCCAGAATATCACCAAGGTATTCACCATCAGGTGTAAGTGCTATCCCTAATGATTTGTAATATTTTTTATCTTCAAGTAATTTTAGAGCCGGAGATGCTTCATCTTTGATTTCAGGACGTTCATTTGAAATATTAAGAATAGAATCTTTACTAAACCAACTTTTGGTATCATCAGATGTTTTTTTGTCGCTGCTATTTATATCAATCTTGTTATTTACATCTTCTTTTTTTAATTTTTTTCCGTCCAGACCTATAGGTTCGCCATCATCTCCCATCTTACCGATAATGTTTCCGTTTGCATCAACCAAATTACCATTTTCATCAAGATATCCTATGAGATTGCCGTTTTCGTCATAAACAGCTTGACGTTTTGAAGATAATGAAAAACTGTAAAACTGCAATGAATAAGCTGTTGCAACAGTTTCATCCTTATCATTTTTAATTGTTCCGTCTTTTGATAATTTCCCAATTACATTATTAATGTTATCAATAACATTTCCGTTCAGCAACAATTCGCCAACGACAAGATTGTCCTTATTGCGAATATTATAATCACGATTTCCTCTAGCTGTTACTATACCATTCTTTAGGACAAATCCGCGATCAAAATCACCTATGTTTTGATTACTAAAATTTGAAACTTCACCATTGCGATTGATAATACCGACAACCTTATTGTTATCATCATATACATAAAAATCATATAGAGCATAACCTATTTTTTTGTCATTTGATACTATATATCCATCAAAATTGACTGTTCCTACCTCTTCATCTTTAGCGCCATAAACTTTGCCGTTTGAAGATATGTAGCCGATAAACTTATTATCAAAATCAAAAGCCAATTTATATCGTAACAATCCGCCAAGAGGTTTGCCCGAATTTGAATTTACATTACCGTTAGGTTGTTGATAACCTATAAGATCATTGGATGTATCAACAATTAATCCGTTTATTGTACTATATCCTATAATTTTGTTATCAAAAGATATTGCCGGCTCAAAATCAGCAATACCGCCTATGAGCGCATTATCAGCATTGCGTAATTGTTGCTTTTCATTTAAACAACCGATATATTCGCCTTTTTCGTTATGCACTTTACCTGTATAATCGTTAAAACCTATAACGTGTCCGTTAAAATCCACAACAGGTGTTTGCTTTATGGTATACCCAAGCACCGAACCGCTATCACTTATTACGGAACCGTTTGAAAGTGTTTTTCCGACATATACACCACGATAGTTATAGATTCCTCCACTGGACGACATCACACCTAAAAGTTCACATTTATCATTAATAGCACCTTGATATCCCGTTATATAACCAATAATTATTCCGTTGTTATCCGAAACGAGCGCTCTTCCGATTACTCGACCTATTTTTGCACCGGAAGAATTGTTTACATTACCCAAAACATCTGTATATCCGAGGAAAAGTCCGTTAAAATCAAAAGCTATAGAATCGGGATAAGCTTCGCCAACCTTTGGCGTATAATTTAAATTTCCTGATTTTATTTCAGACACACTGTTATCAGGTAAAATTTTGGCAACAGCTGACAACGATTTGTTAAGCAACATATTTTCACCATTTAAAATGCCTATCTCTTTACCTTTATTGCTAACAGCAAAAGTATCCGTTATATTCTTCGCGACCATTTGGTTCTGGGAGTTTAATACATATCCCAACCCAGCAACACGCCCAACATCCAAGCCTTTATTGTTTTTTATTTTTCCATCTAATCCCTGATATCCTAAAACAGTTCCAAACGGAGTATAGAACGAATCAATATTCTTTGCCTTTCCATCGATTGTACCGGACTGAGAAAACACATAACCAAAAGGAGAAAGCGAAAGTTTGTTTCCCTTACCTTCTATGGATGAAGAAATTCCGCTGATTCCCAAGAATGTATTATCAGATGAATAAACCGCTTTGGACGTTAAAACAGCTCCTATAATTACTCCAGACAAATTATATGCTTTTTCACCAATTATATACCCGATGGTAGTTCCGCCCAATGTAATGACTGTTCCATTACTTAGAGCATGCCCCTTCAGCTCTCCTTTGTAATCAAATACAGGACCTGTTTTGGTTGTTATTCCGATTGGTAATCCCGATGCATTAAAAACTATACCTCTGGCCCCTATTAAACCGATAGCAGTCTCTCCCTTGGCAATACTGCCATCCGGAAGCAATCTGCCTAAATATCGTCCATTCATATCATTTGCCGTAGCAGAAAAATTATTCCAAGAACCAACTATTGTCCCGCCGATATTTGTAACTAATCCATCGGCTCTCATCTTACCTACAACTTTATTTTGGTTAACAACTTCTCCGTTATAGCTTATAAATCCCATATAATATCCATTATTATCAAAAGCATACCCGCTATTAACAATACCGCCAATAACCTCGTTGTTTTTGTTGTAAACATAACCATTAGCTTTGATTTGACCTATAACTTCAGAATTGAAATCCGTTACTTGACCTCCGGGAACAACGCTACCGATAAATTCACCGGACAAAGAAACAACCATTTTAGAGGATATAAGGCGACCATCAAGCAAATAATCATTTCCAACTTTTCTATATGCGTAGCCGTCTGGTGTTACAACACCTATTTGTTGTCCGGAAAGGTTTGTATAATATCCATCTCCCGTAATGCGTCCGGAAATTTTTCCCTCATCATTATAAACCAATCCCGGGAATATAACTTGACCTAATATCTCATAATAGTCATTAACAACCAAACCATTTGGCAAAGAACGACCTATAACTTGCCCCGAAGCACTGCGAACAGCCCCATCGCTACCAACTTTTCCTAAAAGTTTTGCATCGTTACCTATGGCAACACCCTGGGGAACAACCCCTCCGATAAGATCCCCTTTAGAATTTACAATCAAACTGTCTGCGGTAACGTTTCCCAATAACTTGTTATCAAAACTTACCACTTTTCCATCCGGAATAACTTTTCCTATAGCTTTCCCTTCGAAACTTATAGCCGTAATTTCTTGAGCATTTGAAACAGATGCCAACAACATAGCAATCAAGATAGTGCTTGATAAAAAAAGTTTTTTTATATTTTTATTAAATAGACACATTCTTAATTCCTTCGGTTTTTAGCTACTTCGCCAAGAACATAACCAGATACTTTTTTATCCAAATCAACATACGCGCCGTTGCTTTTGACATATCCAATGTTATTACCTTTTGCATCCGTAACAGAACCATCATAAGCTAATCGACCTTTATATTGTCCGTCATTACCAAGAATAGTGGCTCCGATTTT
The DNA here is from genome assembly GCA_045637985.1 of Alphaproteobacteria bacterium. Taxonomy (GTDB): domain Bacteria; phylum Pseudomonadota; class Alphaproteobacteria; order RF32; family CAG-239; genus CAZU01. Next base: position 69,321 of record JAZUAM010000023.1, on the reverse strand, counting down.
GTAAACTTTACCCAATATGCGATTATTAACATCAACAGCCAATCCGCCCGACAATATTTTGCCTATCATATTAGCATCTTTGCTTAAAATTTTACCATCAAAATTAACATAACCCACAACTTTATCATCATTTGATATTATTATATCACCTAAAACCACTTCACCTATAAGTTTTCCTGATATACTTATGACATTGCCATCTGAAAGAACCCGACCTAAAATAACATCTGAAGAATTTACAACAGTTCCATCTGATGAAACCATTCCGATTATTTCTCCGCCAAAATCTATAACATATCCGGGAAGCAATAAATTAAGATTTTTATCACTTGAACCTCCCGGCAGTATCGCTGTTATAACCTCATTTTTAAGACCAATCACATCACCGAGAGAGTTAAGATATCCGCTATAGTTGCCCATAACATCAACCATTATTCCCTCAGGAATAACTTCTCCTATAATTTCGTTTGATAAATTTACAATTTTTTTGTCATGAGTTACGGATGCTACTTCTTTTCCATCTATATCTATAACTTTTCCTGAAGATGTTACATATCCGATATATGAACCATCATACCCTATAGCAGGACCTCTACAAACAACAGCTCCTTGGTATTCACCTTTGGAATTAAAAAATTCCCCCTTAGGATTCACTTTTCCGATTATATCGCCATAGCGAGTAACAACAATTCCTCCATCTATAGCAGTACCGACAACATCTCCTTTTATATTGACAACCTCACCAACAGGAGATATTGCTCCGTGAACATTATTGTATAGAGATAGACCGGAATTTTTAAGCTCTCCTTGAGAAACCCCTTTCATATCATACACCTGTCCATCAGGAAATAACCTTCCTATAAGTTTTCCGGATGAACTTATAATTGATGTTTGCGCCGGAACAGCAGAACCAATGACTTTGCCATTTTCCTCCAAAACCAAATTATTGGGAGTTAATCTGGCTGATGGTTTTCCATAAATACGAACTTTTCCTTTATTATCGGTATTGTTGAGGTACTCTCCGAATAAGGACACAGCATAACGCTCGCCTAAGACTCTGCCGATATAAGCACCTTTGCTATTAAAAACATCGCCTAATAAATCGACACAACCGACCGGTAACTCAGCATCATTTACAACAACATTATTCATATTTACTTCGCCAAGATACTGGCCATTTATATCTACAGCTGCTCCGTTTTTGGCAACAGCACCTATAAATTCACCTTTTTCATTAAGTACGCTGCCATCCGGATTTACGCATCCGACATACCTGTTACTTAAATCCTTAACTATTCCGTTGTTATCAACATTTCCTATAAAATTACAACTTTTATCAAAAACTCGACCGCCTTTTAACGTCTCTCCGATATATTTACCGTCAACATCTAAAACTATTCCTTCCGGTGTAACTTTATAGTTTGTATCTTGATTGCCTTTTTTTACTTTGCCATCCTTATCCAAATATCCCATTTGATTACAGCCATATCCTATGACAAGGCCGGCGCGAACCATTTTAGCAACTATTTTTGAACCGGACACATCTCTAACCATGCCATTAGGCAATGCTCGCCCGACAACTTGCTTCTTTTCGTTCTCAATAGTTCCGTCATTTTGCAACACACCTAATATATTACCATTCGGAGCTACAGGTATTTTGTCAAAAGAGACAAGCTTACCAATAACTCTCCCATTTTTATCAAATGTTATTTCCTCGCCTACGTAACCGATAACGTTACCGTCCAAATCAACAACACTGCCATCAGGTAATGCTTTGCCTATAATATTTCCGTTTATATCAAGTAAATTTCCGTTTTCATCAATATAACCTATTATATTGCCGTTTGCGTCGTATGCAACTCTAAGCTTTTTACCCATTAAAGGAGAATCTTTGGCTATTACTTCACCATTTTCATTAACATAACCAATAACATCTCCGTTTGCATCTACAACGCTTCCGTCAGGCATTACCACGCCAAGAACTTTGCCATTTTCATCAACAGCAACACGCCCCGGTTTGGTTATGGCCCCGATTACATTACCATTTAAATCAACAACACTTCCATCCGGTAAAACTCGACCGATAACATTTCCGTCCATATCAACAACAGTACCATCAGGAAGAACTCGTCCGATTATATTACCATTTTCGTCATAAACAAAGCCGGTTTCAACTGCTCGACCGATAACATTACCATCTAAATCAACAACAGTACCGTCAGGCAACATCCGACCTATAACATTACCGTCTAAATCTACAACACTGCCATCAGGATTAACATAGCCTATCAAATTACCAAATTCATCATATACGGCTTGCCTGTTCTCTGCCACACCTATAACATTACCATCCTTATCAACGATAAGTCCGTCAGCTCCAACTCGTCCTATTATATTACCATTAGCATCTCTAACAAATCCGTCCTCATCTATTGTCCCGATAATTTTGCCATCAGGTCCTATCGCATAACGTATAGCTTTTGCATTTTTATCGACAATAGTTTCACCGGAATTGGTTTCACAATAATTGCAATCCTCTTTAGCTACGGCATTTCCCGTTACAGGAACTTTTTCAGCTTTAACGCTATCTTTTCCTAAATTAACTTCGTGCCAAGAAATAATAAAATTATTTTGAACATTTCCGGCTACAACAGGCTTCCAAGACATGGTAATATGACATGTCTCATCACCGCTTAGAGACAACCCCGTGCATCTGTCATTGAAGGTAAAACCGGCATCAGGCGGATCTGCTAATTCTACAGAAACAATTTTGACGGAGGCTTTTCCGTTAGTTCCAAGTGTTAAAACATTTTTTGCATCTGTACCGAGAACAACTTCTCCCATTGGTACCGGATTTGGCGTTGCAGTTAAAGGAATCTCACCTTCCATTGTAGAAAATTCAATCCCTTGTGATGTTTCGGTTGTCGTAATTTTACCAAACACATCGGCATTATCCGTAAATACGGGTTCTTCATATTCTTCAAAATTATTATCGCTGTTTATCAAAAGAATAAGCCCGAAAATAAATATCAGCAAAGAGGAAAGACCAATAATCAAAATAATCGTATTGGTCTTTTTAACATATTTTTCCGAATGTGTTAAAGGCTCTTTACTCATTTTTATTTTATTGTGTCCTTACTACACTACAAAATACACCATTACGTCCGAGTTCACCACATATTTTGTCTCCGGCATCTAAACTTTTTACCGGCCCTACACGAAGATGGAATAATTCCTTACCTTGTCCGTCTGCCGGAGCATCGACTGAAAAGAACGGAGTAAATCTACCTAACTGATCGCTATATTTTGATGACAATTTGCCCCACAATTCTTCCAAATTAGCAACATCGCCATCAGCGCCTAATTCTATTGAAATATTAGAATTATCTACATCACGGAATCCGGCACCATATGCGAATTGTGGTGCAACCTGCGTGTTATATCCGGCACTATTTTGTCCTCCGCTTATACGCTGCATTTTAGAGTAATCAAAATTGTCAGCAATATTCATATTCTGGCCTGGGATTCCGTTTTTAGCGTATTCGGGAACAATTATTTGACTCTGTCCCAGTTGAATATCAACCTGTCCTACGCCACCTATTGCCGGCCCAGCAACACCTTGATATCCCATATTGCCGCCCATTCCACCTCCCATATTCATTGGCGCACCATTCATTGTTTGTTGGTTTGGAATATTCGGTCCAATCTCCCATGTAGGAGGCATATTATCTCTGGCATCAATCGCAAACTCCAAACCGCTTTCATCGGAACGACGCATCTTTATACAGATTAATCTTTTACCATTACGCAAGACCATATCTCCGACACCTTCAACAATGATTAACCTGTTGTCGGGCCCCTTAGTTCTGAACCCTACCGGAACCTCAACACGCTCAACAATCATACTAACGACCGGTCGTTGTGTCATATTAAGAGATTTTTTGCCAAGGTCGATATATGTAAAAATATTATCTCGCCACACTCTTTCGGGAGCAATAACAACATCATCAGGATTTGGAACATACACTTCTAAGTCAAATTTAAAATCACTCGGATCTACGGGAATTGACTTCAGCCAATCAGATTTCTGAAAGCGTTTTGTATATGTTGATATAGATCCGTTTGAGCCTCTACTTCCTCCGGAAGATATCCCGCCACTCCCACTATAAGGCGTACTGTTAGCTCCCTCAGGAGCGTAATCATCTACAACGTCAATATCTATAATAGCATTGGTTAAACGCTCAGTATTAACAGCTTCCGATTTAACATAAAAAACATAACGATTACCAGAACGCCCAAACACTATAATATTGGTATCGACACCAACGTTTGCGCCACGCTTAGGATATAACAGTAAAGTACTAGGGCCGGAAATTTGCCCATCAAATGTAGCACTATCACCAATAAAGATGTCTTCTATCAATTCCCAATCAGGGAAATTAACCATTGTTATCATACCTTCACGAACACGTATCGGCAATACTAAATCCGGTGTCCAATAATATCTGGAATATGCAGGTTTTGACTGCCCCTCGCCTAAGTTTTGCAATGGATCCAACCACGCCGCTTGTGTCATACCCAAAGAATTAAACCCAGCGTACCCTAAATTCATCGGAGTATAATTTCCTTGAGCCTGCTCCGCACTGGCATCCATAACCTGTTGATCGACCTGAGACAAAGCCTCTGTCGCAAGTACAGAGGACAACAACAAACACCCTAATATTATCTTAGATTTTATTATATTTTTCACACTCAATTACTCCACTTTATTGCGGCTTAAAGCATATCTTACAACCGTAAATCCGACAGGATTTTTTAATCTCTCGCCATATTTAACCGATTTACGGCGATACCCAACATTAAGAGATGCTGTCCAATAACTAACCTCCGGCTGAATAGAATCCGGATACATATCTCTTGTTTCATACTCTACTTGCCAAACTCCATCTGCCAACTCATTAACCGACAATATTTTAACACTACGCTCCATCCCTTGATTTTTAATAAAATCTATAGCTTTTTTAGCAACGTTATCAACAAAATCCTGATAAACCCTATTATCCGACATTTCTTGGATAGGGCCACCAGGCATCCAGCGCGCCTCAGTTTCTGCAACATCACTGCTAAATGTGGAGCGCAACAGGACATATTCCCTAACAAAGACTTCCGTAATAGCTTTACGATTGCGCAACTCATTTGTTATCGGTTGAATATTGTACACTTGCTCCGAACGGTTCTGAAAAGTTAACAAAAACGGCTCAACACGATAAAGAGGCAATACTTGAAGTATAGCTAAAATCAACACAACATTACAGCACAAACTCAACGCAGTAACAACAGCAAAAGCTCTTGCCGTCCAAAGATATCTTTTTTCAGCAATATTTGCCACAAACACTTCGTTTTTTTCTATTTTAGACGAAGATCTTTGAGATACACGACGCCCTTCAAGTAAGCGAGGATTTGGTCTGTTTTGCCCGATTTCTCCTACCATTCCATTCCTTACACATTATATTGTTGCAACAAACCAGTCCGGTAAATTTTTAGGTAGCTCTATTTCCATGCAAGCACACGGAGACAGCTTAAGTTCATCACTACCGGTACCTATTCCCACAGGCTCCGGCTCATAATAAGAACCATAACACCCTGAAAGTACAATAACCCCTAACACAACAAGCATTTTTAAACATGTTTTCATACGATTTTCTCCATCATTTTCGGGTACGTATAGTATTACAGATATTATAAAACTATACCTATTTATTTTAAATGTCTAACGGGTTAGGTATACTTATCAACAAATTAGAATATTTCCACCTCTGTTTGAGAATATCTTGTAACAGTAAAACCAAGAGGGTTAATGAGACGAGGGAAGACAAAGGATCTTTCAGGAACAAAATATGCTGTTATTGAAGCTGTCCAATATCTGACTCTTAAGGTTGTTTCTTGTTGCGCTTGGGTTTTACCTTGTTCATTATATAAATCATATGTCTTAAAATCGACCTTCCATACTTTTGAACGGCTTCCTCCTTGACGTGTTACGGAAATTATTTCTACTTCCCTGACAAGAACTTGCTTAAATATTGTCTCCCATATTGTTTTTGTTGTTTTTCCAAATTCATTGTACACATCCGGAGCAGAGAGATAGTTCAGCATTCCGCCGGACATCCACCTTGTACGCATCTCTATAGGATCATTAATTATGGTATTACGAATTATGACATACTGACGAATAAACATTTCCATCAACTTGTCTCTTGATGCCATATCTTGAGTAATTGCTTCGTTTCTGACAATGTTTTCTGATGCACTTTGATTCACGAGCAAAAAAGGTTCAACACTGACAAGAGGTGCCAAACGAAACAAAGATAAAGAGGCCAAAACCAAAAACACCATCGAAACGGTGGCCGTCAGAATAAAAAAGCGAGAGACCCACAAATAATATATCTGTCTTAAAGAATTATGCTCTTCTTCCAGTTGACTGATATAGCGAGGCTCTTTGGCATTTCCTTCAATCGCCAAAGTTTTGTTTCCTCCCTCTATTTGCGCAGAATTCATTTTTTATTTCCTATTTTAATAGTTTGCACAAAAGGCTTCATCGACATCATTATATGATTTGGCTTGTTCTTTTAAACTGTTTTTATACTTATCTACAACAGCTTTATCAGCTTTCGCCTTTTTTAAATCAGCATCAATGTTATTATTATCATATGATATGGCTGTGAGATTCAAATACGCCTCAGAATCCTTCTGTAAAATATCCAAAAGTTTTTTCATATTTGTTGCTTTTTCTTGCGCAACATCATTATTTTTATCATATTTAACTTGTGCAAAAGCTGATTTTGCCTCAGCCATCTTTTGTTTTTTGATTGTTTTTAGCGCTTTTTCGGCAAGGGCAAAGTCTTTTTCTTTGGTAAGATCAAAATCATCTGACGGTTCAAACCCGAAGGCTCTTAATTTTTCCTTTAACCCTTCAATTTGTTCATTATATTTTTTCTCATACTCTGCTAAATTGTCTCGACTTAGTTTTTCGTTTTCGGCTTGATTCAAAAAGTCGCCTATCTGGTTTCGACTTATCATTGCATGATATGCTGAGGCCATTTCATTTTTTTTGTTATTGTTTATTTTCTTACCGTCAGTATCTTCAGCCAAAACACTATATGCTGTAAAAGCTCTTTCCTTGAATGATAAATTATTGTTTTCATCAGCTTCCAAAAGCATTCCCAACTCACTATATTCACAATTTCTGTCTGCAGGTTTTGCTATTTTCTGTTTTAATTTACCCAGTGTTATTTGGGGTTTAGAAATCTTTACCTCAGTATCCCAGAAAGTATGATAAGGTTTGCCGTTTTTTTGAACAATTAATAAGCATTTAGGAAGAGATGCCGCTGCTACATCGCTACGTTCAATATATTCCCCCTTATTGTTTACATCTAAAACCAAATTACCTCCGGAAACTACACACGGGAAAATTCCTCCCCGAGAAAAAGCAACATCTTCACAACCAGAGCTAAGAGGTTCTTTTAGGTTGTATTTGCTTTCGATAAAAGCATCATCTTTTAACATATATTGCCAAATCAAAGGAATTTCTCCGCCAAAATTTAAGAAATCCGATGAGGTTATTGCACGGCTCGCCTTTTTCCCTTTTACTAAAGGTTTTACATTCAGAAAATCATCGGTGTCAAAACGAAATACTTCACGTACCGGCGGCATATCAAAATTTAAGATTGCAAACGGAGCTTTTAAATCTCTGGCTTTTGGTGCAGAACCAATAAAAAATCCCTCTGTTTCAACAGATGTGTCAATCGTGGCGAGTTTCGCATATACAGCCAAACTATCAACTTTTATCAAACCGGCAACACTATATGTCAGCATCAAACCTCGTATTTGATTGAGTGTTTGATTGTGAATCGCAACAACTTTTTGATGAGAATCTTGCGAATACAATGCATCCCCCAAAGACAACATTTGTTGATATCCGCTATCGATGATTGCATCAACCTGTTTATATAGAATATTAAGCGATTCATCTGCTGCTTTTTCAGCCATTGCAAATAGCGTAACAGGATTAAGTAACGGATTAGCTGCGGCACTTGCCGTTAAAATAGGCATAATATTTTTCTTTACATCCGAAGCATATTTTTCGGCATCAAGTTTGATACTATCATCAATAGCTTGCTTTATTTTTCCTTCAACACTTTCCTTTTCATCAAGAATATTTTTCTTATTTTCTTGCGCTTCTAATTTCGCTATAGCTATTTTTTCATCTATTTGTTCAAGTTGTTTTTTATATCTATCAAGCTTTGATTGATCTGAGTTTTCATCATTTTCCAATTTTTTAATTTTTGTAGTATCAACTGCTGTACTTATTTTAGATGAATGCATACGATCCATTCCGTCGACACCGAGAATCGCTGTAACTTTTGACGATCCCGAATTTCCGGATGTCGGATAAACAAGTGTCGGGTTCATAGCTTCATCAATTTCTTGAAAAGTTTTTTCTTCAGCTGTTGCTCGAATATCGGCAATTGTATTTTTTTTATCCCTTATTGATGCGCTTATCTTGTCCATTTGTGCGACTATAGATTCACGTTGTTTTTGTAATTTAGAAATAGCCGAATTTGAAGATGAATTTTGTTTTTGGCTTACTGTTTTAGATTCTTGCATATTAGCTACGAGTTTTTGTGATAATTCCTCAGATGTTTTTTGCAAGTTCTTTTGATATTTAGTATCCGATATGTCTTGCTTTTTTCCTTTTAATTTGGCAACGACCAAAGCAAGTACATCATTACGTGTATATACCTTTAAATAAGATTTTATATTAGCGTATTTACGTTGTAAATACTGACGATAAAAATTCTTAGTATCGGTCCAAATCATTTTTGTATTGGTCGGACTCCCCCAAGATTTGGGGTCTGCGGCTAAAATTTTTGAAGCTTCTGCGCCTATTTGCCACAACTTTAAGTTAGATTTTTTACCTTCTTCTGCTGATTTTTCCTGTTTGCTTGTATCTACACTTGTTTTTAGTTTTCCGGCGGCTTTATCCGCCTTTGATAAATCAGGATCATCACTAAGATCATTTAACTCATTTGCATCAATAGAATCTTGTGCTACATCGCCGGTTGTTATGATTGATGTTTCTGCGGCTTTGGCTACTTCATATGCTTCATAAGCCCAACCGGAAATTCCTTTGCGCAACGAATGATTATAAATTTGTTTGCCTAATGATATCCCTGACCAAACTTTTACCGGATTAGAAAAGTAACGACTTAGATATTTAATAGCACATTGTTCTGATTCTTGAAGGCGGGTTAAATCTTTTTGATAGTTCTTTTTATGCTCGGCATATTGCTCGGCTTCTGCTTTATATTCTCGAAGAGATGCTATCATATTATGCGTTTCTACAGCTTCCGATACAATACTTTCAACACCTGTTAACTCGTCAATTGCATCAAATTCTTCTTCTAATTGAAGTATCGGGTGTATATTTTCAGATGGCGCCGGAGAAGTAAATTCAATTGTACCTCCTGTCAGTCTGTTTGGCTTATTATCATCATTTGCAGCCTCTACAGCTGACAATGATGAGGATACTTTTTTGAAAGATAATTGCGCCGATGCAATTGTTTGAGATGAACTGAAAACAGCATGAGCCTTAGGAATTATAAATGCACTTTGATCTTGTGATGTTTTGCTTCCTTGGACTGAATCAGCATCGGTTGCAACTGCGTGATCAATATCATTAATCATTGATATTGCGACAAGACGAGCTTTTAAGGCAGATACACTTTCCCACATTCTAATTAAACTGTCCAATGTTTCTAATGTTTTGGCATACATAAAAATTGTATCATTTTCGCCGGCTGCTTCGGGGAGGTCACAAGCTTTTCTGTCTCCGTTTACACATGATTTGGTTATGGCAATCTTAGCTTTTATATCGTTTTCAAGCTCTTGTTGGATAATTAATGATGCGGCATATATAGCATAAAGATTATCCATATAAAATTTTTCGCGTATTTCTTTAGCTCTGTTGGTATCTTCTGTTCCAACAGACTTTTTAGTGAAAAATAATTCTCGCATTTTGTTTGCTATTTCATTAACCTCCACCTTTTCCAAATTTTTACCGCAAAATGTCGTTTTACCTTGTCCCGGATTGCCGACAACACTTAAAATCGCACCGCTTGAAATGTTGTTAAACGTGGACATTACCGCAGATTGCAAATTTGTTATATCATTTTTAGCTGTCATTAGAATGCTTTTGGCTTGATTGGTTGTGCTTTGTAAATTTGCAGCGGTTTGAACTATGTCTTCGCGTAAATTGACCGCAAAAGATGGCGGAGCAGCATGATACGCAATATCCCAAGGCGCTTGCGCTTGTGTTTCTATTGTAAAAAGGAAAAAAATCAGTGCAATCAGATATTTTTTCATTTTATTTTCCTCCTATAACATCCCCGTGCGTCCGGAAACTTTACCGCTGACATCATCAGCAATATTCTTCAACTCATTGCCTTTTTCTTTTAAATCTTGAACGCCAGAAATCACTTCACCTGCGGTATCTTTTATTTTATTCACACCTTTTTTTAGCTTATCATACGCAGATTTTACACCGCTAAAAAGACTTTTTTTCTTGACATCACTATAATTGCACATATCCATTGAGGCTTTGGCTTTATCTGCCTTATAATTTTTGTTTGCAGCAAGATAAAAAGCTGATTGAGCCTCAAGAGTTTTAAGTTCAGTGAGCAAATAGTTGTATACATCATCAAGTTGATTTACTGTGTCTTCAATAGCCGGCTGTAATACATCTGAAGATCCCAGTTGAGTTGTTGCGGAAAATGACGCAAGTTCTTGCTGTTCTTTTTTGTTTTGCGAAGTGTTGATATAAGAACTCGACATATTTTGTGATGCCATAACAACCGAAGAAAGTTTTTTAGTTCTCTTTTTTTCTTTATTTTTGCGATCATCAAGTGTAATGATGTTATCATTATTATCAAAGGAAAAACTATCCTTAGCTTCTGTTATAACGGCTTCAGGATCTTTGGACGCTTTATCTTGTTTGCGATCATTTTTAGATATAAGCTCTTCCATTTCTCTGGTTAAATCAGCAATTTCTTCGCCTTTAGCATAAATTTCTTCGGCATAACTTATACTGACAGCCTTTATATCATCTTTAAGATTGCGGTCGACGGACTCTAATTCAGCTTTTAGTGCTGTTATATCGAATTCACTTACATCGACAAAATCTTCAATATTTTGAGGTTCTTCGGTATCAGATAAAGAAATTTCAGACATTGTTTGTATGTTTTCTTCGGCTTGAGATATTTTTTCTTGAAGAGTAACACGTGTAAGCTCGGCATCATCTTTTAATGCTGAAACTTCTTCTTCACGTTTTTTTTCAAGATCTGCCAATTCTTTGGTTTTTTCAGCGATTTGCTTAGATAACATTGCAATTTTATATTCATCTGATTGCTGGACATCTTCGACAAACTGCTTCACGTCACCGATTTTATCTTTGACAAATTTGATTCCTTTTTTGCCGGCTTCAACACCTTTACCGATGGTTGTTGCTAACTGTGATTGCCCAAGCTGTTCTTTTGTTTCTTCAAAATTGTGTTTTTGTTTGTTTACCCAGTCAGAAAACTTGGAGTTTGTTTCTGTAGGATCATCGGTTAAAACATCTTGAGCATAGGCATCTGTTCTTACAACAAAGAATATTCCGGTAAGAAGCAAAATCAATATGTTAAACAAATTTCTCATTATTTTCTTCCTCTGTTTTATTCTTTCAGAACTTCACAATCACTGACATTTTTATATTCGCCATCTTCAATGGCTTTAAATTGTTTGAACGTATTTTTATTCATTTTCGTAATGTCATTTACAGCTCTTAAAACTGCTATTCCGGCTTCAAAAGCATTAATAATATTTACGCGTCTGGCAATGTCCGATAATCGTAAAATTACTTCATTTTCAATCAATGCTATTTTATCTGATAAATCAGGCTTTGACGTTTCGGTATTTTTTTCGGCTTCAATATATGCCGATATTTTAATGGATTGGGCATATAAAGTTGTTATATACTCAGTAAGCGTATCATATTGATTTGCTGTTGTAGTACTGGCGGCTCCATGTTCGGGATTAAGTTTTTTAATCAACAGACATCGATTATAGGCGTTGTTTTCAATATTACTACTACCTAAAGGAGAATTCCATAATACATCAGGATCACCTTTGACCTTGGATTTGGCAATCTCTGATGCAGATAAACTCCAAGGCAAAAGGCACAATGTCAGTATTGCCAATATGATATATTTTACCTTATTTGACATCTGTCTTCTCCTTTGGGATTAGTTTAATTTCTTTAGTATTTTGTTTTTTTAGCATTTTATCATCACCATCTTTAATAAATTTGTCTCTTATACTCTTGACATCTTTTGCTTCAATTAAACCTTCTGTTTGTTTTTTTAATTCTTTTACATCTCGTTTAGATGATGATTGAACAAGTTGTTCGACCAATCCTTTATCTGTTTTTATTTCTATTGACTTTTGTTTTGGCATTTCTCCTTTTAAAACCGGTGCAGACATAACGTCTTCAACCGATACATCTTGGAAGCTAACAGATGAAATAGGTACCATATTCGGTTCCACAATAGCCTCTTTTATTTCTTCGGCGACATTGCCGGCCATTTCTCCTGCTGAAATGATTGCATCCGCCTGATTTGAAATCATAAAATCAACCTCTTGGGCTGGTACAAATGTTTCTTTTGCAGAAATTATATCCGGCTCGTTATTTTTTATTGTATTATCTAAGGCATTCACTTTATTCTTTTGCAAAAAAACTTCTGCCGAAACATTAGTATTTTGTGGTGTGTAGTTTTCCACTATATTTTCATTTGGTATTTCATCCTCAATATTTTCCTCTTCTGCTTCGGCTGATTTGCCCTCTTCATCTGTTGTTTCGTTTGAAATTTCTTCATCGGGAAGATGTTTGTCTTTTAACTTATCGACATCATTTTTGAACTCTTTTACTTCATCTTTTAGCTCATTAACTTTTTTAAGCCCATCTTGCACCTTTGTTTGATAATCATTAAGTATTGATCTGCCTTCGTTAATTTTATTCATTGCATCAGCGTATTTTTGCATATATTTTTCGTTATATTCATTATATTTAGCTTCTAATTGGGCTTTGCTTTTTTTAGCGTATTCTATATATTTTTGATATTTTTCAGCCTTTTCTTTAAGACTTTCGGCAGAGCGCATCTTTTTTTCGGCTTTTTTCTTTAATGCCGCAGCATCTTTACCGATTAAACTATCCGGAGATACTTTTTTGCTTGTAATGTCTCGGGCTATTCCTGAATATTTTTCTTGAACCAGTCCGGCTTGTTTTAAATAAATATTGCTTTGAATCAATGCATTATTAATAAAATTAGAATTGGCATAACATTCACATGTTATCCCTAACATTAATAGGCAAATAAATATTTTTGCACAATATTTATTCATTGTTTTTATCCTTTTTTGGTATTGTATCACATTTACCAATTTCCGTAGAAGAAGGTATTTTAGCACATTCACTGCTTAGATTTTCTGTAGCATACATTGGCACTATAGCATCAAACATAGTACTGTTATTTGTTAAATTTATCATTGATGAGCGGATACGAATAGCATCAATCATCACACTATTGTTATCTGTTGCTATTTTATTATGTAGAATTTGTTGCGTATTGCTATCTTGATTGATATTCCCTTGTATATCTTTATAAGAGCCACAATCTTTCTTTGCCTCATCTTTTGTTTCCAATTCACACAACAAATTACCTATATGTTCATCATATTCTCCTGAAGCAATCATCTTTTGGATTGCCTGTTTCAGATAATCTGCAGTGTAATCATTAGTTATAAAGTTTCGTAAATCTTCAAAACTTTGTAAATTTTCTTCCCCAAAAGATTCAAATACCGGTGAATCTCCTCGTTGACTGTCGTAAGCCAACCTTTTGTAGCAATCATCGGTAATATTGGGATTTTTGCTAGACAGCCCGCATCTTTCACGCAATGCTTGCGGAAGAATCATATCGCCGTTTTCGTTGGTGCCATCATCAATATTTTCAACACTTATTCCTGTTTTTGGCAAAATAAGTATTGCTAAAATAAAAAAAAGATATTTTAAACTTTTGTTCATTTCAAAACATCCCTTATTGTTATTGCGATGAAGCCGACTTTATCCCGTATTTTTGATAAACCTCAAATACTTGAGTTCCCAATGATCTGGCCCATAATTTACGCAAATTATTAAACCTTGTACCAACTATTTTTTGCATTTCTTTTACATTAACCCACGCTTCATCAACAGAACCTATCGATCTGTTTACAACAGGGTCAACTTGATCATTTTTAAAATTGAAACTTTCGTTGTAAATATTCAAAGCTTCAAAAAAACCTGCCGAAGCATACTCTGCTAAACCATTCTGCATCATTTGAGTTGCATCATCAATACTTTCTTTTGATGCAGTATTCTCTGTATCTCCCTCATCATTCTCATCTGCAACTTTACTAGATCTAGTACCATTAATTTTTTTTAGACATGTGTCCATTGATCCTTCGGCAGCTGTTTTATAACTAATCCCTTCACATTGATCAGATAAAGTAATTTCTTCCGGAACAATTAAAATATCATCCGGTGTTGTTCCTCCATCCATAGAAATATCTGCAAAAGCCAAAGTTTCTGATGAACGCATAATTATAGATGTTTTGAAACTTTTACGAGTTGGAATATTTTTATTGTTAACCTTATCGTCTTCTTTTATTGTATTTGTTTCATCTGTAGGCACAATTGCCTTTTCTTGTATTTGGTTTTGAAACTTGTCAATATTTTGAATTTCATTTTCAAGCTCTTCAATTTTAGCTTCTGTTTCAGTAATTTTTGCATCGACTTTCTCTTCTTTTTTATCTTGTTTTTCAATTTTTCTTTCAAGTTTTTGCATTGATTTATCTGTTGTTCGATTTGTTTCTCCGGCTTGAGTGTTTTCTAATTGTGAATCATCCGCTAAACCTCCTGCCCCATTGATTTGAGTGCGAGAAGGAATCGCCGACGGAGTATCAACCAGATCTTGTCCTGTTGCTGACGAACCGAATGAGGCTGAATTTTCAGCAGATGAGCTATCATTACCAATACCTGCTTTTGATTTAGCGCTATCTATAGTTGAGGATGCTTTATCTTTATATTCTTTTGCTGTCTCAATAGCGCCTTCAGCTTTTGCTTTATATTCTTTTGCTGTCTCAATAGCGCCTTCAGCCTTTGCTTTATATTCTTCGGCTTTGGCTTTTGCTTCTTTAGCTTTATTAACTCCATCTTCAATTTTACCTTTTGCATCTTTAAGCTTCTTTTCATATTTGGCTTTTTTTGCTTCTATAGCTGCTTTTTTCTCTTTTAATTTTTCTAATTTTTCTTTGTGTTTTTCTAGTTTTTTTAACTGTGTATCTTTATAGTTATTTACCTTATCGGTTAATTTTGAAATGCTGTTTTTGGCAGAACCGGCTTTGGCAGCCATTTTTTGTAGAAATGTTGTTTGAGTTACAGCTTCTTGAGTTGAAGCAGTTGTTTGCGCAACCTCATTACCACTAGTTAAAGTACCGGGCATATCCGTTGTCGGAACAACTGCATCAACCGGCTTTGAGATTAATAAAGAACCAAACATTAGAAGCGCCAAACAGTATTTCATATACTTTCTCCCAAGTAAGCGTATCATTATACTATGATAGCACAAAATCACTACAATATAAACATTTTCAAGTGTTTATATTAAAGATTTAAATATTTTGTAACAAAGTTGTCTTCACCATATTCTTTGATAAGTTCTTCAACCAATAACACATTTTTTCGACCTGAGTTATATAATTTAAGATATGGTCCTAAACCGCTTAAATCGACGTCCAAAATTACAGATTCTCCTGTTGCCGGACGAGATAACAAAATGGCATATGGAAAATCACGATAAGAACGACCAAAAACAAAGTCAGTTTCAGCCTCCGTCAGATTCCAGTTTACATAATCTTCCGGCATTGCTTGAGGATTTCGGAAAAAGATAACTGTTTGACACTGACCGCGAATAACTTCGCCCACCCCCAAACGGTCTATAACATTGGGCTGTTGAAATGCACAAAGATATGCTTGGCGTTTTTTACGCCCCTCTTGCAATCCGATAATAAAGTAGTCTCTAAACATCGGATGTTTTAACATCGGCGCCGTTTCGTCTATCATAATTAATGACGGTACACCTGTTTCACCCGTTTCAGACTGAATTCGATGCATAATATAACTAATTACGGCAGGAGCTAATGTTTCATCCTCAAAAATATGAGTAAAGTCAAAAGCCATAAATCTCTTGGACTTCAAATCCAAACTATCATTTTCTGCATTAAAAATATTTCCGTATTGATCCGGATTAACCCACTTAAACAATTCACGACGCATATTGCCGGTCGGCGAGAAACAACTCTTATACAAATTGGTCATAATACGCTCTTCCGGACGCAAATAATCAAAAGCAGTTGTTACCGCACGGGCAATTTCTTTTTCTGAAACAGCATCATCAACAAGAGTTATAGCTCTCATCCACCTACGTAAAAATGCTCTGTTATTAGGAGTATTGGAGCAGTCAAAAGGATTAAGAGAAACATTTTTTTCATCCCCTTCAAACCCAACATACGCACCTTTAACGGCTCTGGTAAAAATCTCGGCACCTCGGTGGCGGTCAAAGAAAAACACTTTCAAATCGGCATGGCGCATTGCTTGGCCGGCCAAAAATGTGAGCAATGTCGTTTTACCTTGTCCGGTTGGTCCGATAATGCAACAGTGAGCAACCGCCGAATCCTCACTGGAAACATGGAATTGAAAACGATAAGCCGAACCGGATGTAGTACGAAAAACAGAAATTGCTCCTGGTCCCCAGTCGGATTTTGAAAAACCTTCCGATGGTTTATCAAATGAAACCGCGGCAGCTACAACTCTTGACAAATAACGGTATGTTCTCGGCAAAGTTTCATATGTGGGAAATTGATTGAAAAATGTTGCTTGAGCCACCCATCCTTCGCGAACAGGTGTAACGCTAAACAAACGACAGATACGTTGAACTTCGCTTTCGGCATAATCTATTTCTTCTTTACTTTCGCCTCTTAGGATAACTGCCATAGCATATTCGGTCAACGCCTGGTGATCACTGTCACTGTCTTCAATAGATGCCAAAACCTCACTATATTGATCAATAACATCTCCGGAGAAACTGGTCATCGCGGCCATGCGCTGTTGTTGCATTAATAGCGCTCTGGCCTGCGGTTTAAAAATAGGACGAATATTGTGCAATAACACCAATTCGCAATCAATTGCAAGAAGTGAGGCAACCATTGATTCATCCATATAATCACCGGATGAGCGAATACCCATAACCGCCTCGTACAATTCTTTATCACCGGAGAAGAATTTGATTATTCCGTTTTCGCCTGTAAAATGAATATGATCCGCAGTAAGTAACTGGTTAAGATGTGCGCCGGTCGCTCCATGAACTTTGGGGTTTGGTCTGGATATTGGCGAACAAAGCTTAGAATAAACAACGAATGGACTGTCAGCCGCGGCACTACCTTCTTCTTCAATGAGTGGCTTTACCCCGTATTCATTAAGAGTAGCCACAAGAGATTGAGAAGCATAGTTCAAATCCTTGAGATTTTCGTCGCGGTCAGCTACGGATAAAACTATATAGTGGGTATTAAAAAATACGCGATCGATATTATCTTGCCATATGTTGGAAATTTGTTCCAACAACAAATTATTAAAATTACCGACGTTTTCTTCCAAAGGCACACGCTCTCTGATTGTAATAACGCGACAGGTTACCTGAAGGTCAGACATTCCGTCAATCCAAGCCTTTCTGGCCTCAAACATTGATGCCATTTTTTCTTCGGTAACAAAGGATAAATCTGCACCGGTAACTCGAAATACTCGAGCCAAAGAACCATTGTAGCAACGAATCGTCATACCATCCGATAATAATTTTTCAAAAGGCATAAAATCAGATACTCTGGATTCATTGGGATGAGGCAATACAAGATGACCGAATTTGGTAGCCCAGAATCCGGCAAAAGCTGCTGCCGATATAAAACCTATCATTGCAACTATTACTTCTATGCTTGACAAACCTTCAACAAAGGTCGAAAAAAAATCATAATCAGGGTGCAAATTTGTTCCCCTTTTCTTTATATAGGTTGGTAGTAGTTTTGGCTGTTTGACCATATGCCTGTATCATTGCTGATATATGAGGTTCTTTAATTCCCATAAAAATACTGGCAAAATGTCCTCCGACCAAAGAAATCATAAACCATAGCGGGTTAACATCAAAAGTCCCCAAAAACATAAACATAATTGGGAATTGCACACCCAAATTTACCATTACAGGCAAAAACGGCCCCCACAAAATACGTGGCGGATTGGCAACAGCTTTTAAAATAACTTCGCGCATCAATACCCTCTTGGCTACAAACTTCTATTTTATGATAAAACATCAGTTTTTTTTTGCAAGAAAGCAGATAACTTTATCCTCTTTTGTTTAACAAATAAAAAACCGAGGTATATCATCTTGGATTATACCTCGGTTTTATGAAAAATGAGTTAACTTTACTTTGTTTTAAGCAACTTCTTTAGCCTTGCAACCTCTGCTACTGAAGCATCATAGCTGTTTTTGGCCGTAGTATAATTGTTGCGTGCGACACTCAAATTTGTTTGATATTCATCATATATTGATTTTGCTTTTTTGTATTCGTCATATAATTTGGCAGCCTTCTGCAATGCTTCTTTATTACCATCAGAGGCATTGTTTTTGGCCTGCATATACGCTGTTGCGGCATTATCAACAATTTTTAATTGCTTGGTTGAAGCAACTTCATAAGTATTTATATCTGAAGATGCTTGTTTCATCTGAGAAGTATAAATTCCTTGCTTATATTCTTCTGATGCTATTGCCTTACGGGCATAATCAGCTTCGTATGTCGATAATTCCGCGCTCAGCTCTTTATATTCATTTTGAGCATTTTGCAATTCATTTTGAGCTAAATTATAATTATTTTTGAGACGTTCAGCGATTTTTTGATCATTCTCGTTTCCGGTTTCTTTGGCTTTTTTAGCCGCTGCTTCGTAATCTTTTTTAGCTTGATCAACAATTGCTTGCTTTTCATTTACATTATACTTAGCTATATCCGCATTATTTTTGCTTTGAATGTAATTGTTTTTTGAAGCTTGGGCAACAGCTGTCGGATTGGTTTCCGTTTTGTATTGATTAATCAATGCCTGATTATCCAAGTCTTCATTAGTATTTTTACGGCTTTCTCCTGTCTTGTTAACATCTTCATTGGTGTATGATGCTAAACGTTGACTTGCATTGTTGGCATCACTATAAGCCTTATTATATGATTTCTCGGCATCATTATATTGTTGTTTGGCTTTATCATACTCTGATTGCTTTTGATTCTTTGCTTTATTAGCTTCATTCATTGCTTTAAGCTTAGCTTCATATTCGGCCTTAAGCTTTGCAATTTCGGCATCTGCTTTGCCTTCGCTTCCAGCTTTTTCATAAGCTTGTTTTGCTGCATCGGCCTCAGAAACAGCCGTATTATAGGCATCTTGAGCTGATGACAAAGCTTGTTTGGTATCATTAACCTTGTTTGAGGTTTCTTCCATTTGTTGTTTTGCCGTAGCAGCCTGAGATTTGGCTTTATCATAATCTTGCTGAGCTTTATTCTTGTTACTGTCTAAAGCCGTGCCATAGGATGATTCAGCCTTTTGTTTTGCCTCATTATACTGCTTTTGTGTATTTGCAGCTTGTTGTTTTTTATTTGCGGCAGCATCTTTGGCTGCATCTGCGGCCAACTGGGCCGTAGTACAAACAGAGCTGTTTGAACTCTTTGAGCATGCTTCTGCCGCTTTTTTAGCCTTTTCTTTGGCTTCTTTTTCCAGTCTTTCGGCTTCTTCTTTTTGAGCGTTCATCTTATCATAAAGATCATTGGCTTCGTCGACTGCTTTACCATAAGCCTGATTGGTATAGTAGTTTTCATTTTTAGCCAAATCTTCTTGTCTGCGTTTTTCGTTATCAAGTTGTTTTTCGGCTTGTTTTAAGTCATTTTCTTCTTTGACTTGCTGGCGATATGCCTCGTTGGCCTCTTGCGAACCGATAAAATTATCATTTACTTGGTTTTGATGACTTTTCTCTTTCTTCTCTCGGCGCTTGTCGTTCCAGCTTTTATCACTGCCAAATCCGACAACGTCTTTAAGAGCTGTGTTTTCTACAACATTGGTTACGGCACCTACTTGGGCTAAACCTTCTTGAACTCTGTTATTTACTTCACTGGTTTTGCTGTTAATATCTGCTGCTTTTTTGCCAGCCTTACTTACAAATGTTTCCTTTCCGGCCCATTGTCCATCAACATTTTCAACACCACCATTAACAGCATCCCACTCTTGCCCTTTCAGTTTAGCATCAAATGCGTTTGTTGCTTCACCTCGAGCACGACGATCTGCAAGTTCTTGTTGTTGTGCAACAGATTTACCCATATCTTGAATATTGTTTGAAACAGCTGATGCTGCATTAGTTAATGATCCTACTGCACCGGTAGTTGTTGAAACTGCCGCGTTGACATTATTAAGAATAGTTCCGGCATTAGCTATAATTTCACTTAGACTTGCACCTTTCATAGCTTTGGCTGCTTGAGATATATTCTTGATTGTATCTTTAACTGTCTCAACACGATCAACAATATCTTCAGCTGCAGCTTTAACTGTTTTTACAGTGTTGGCGGCTTTTTTGGCTGTTGATACAACATCTTTCAAACAACTGGTAAAGTTTGCCCAACCGGAACCACTTGTGCCTTTACAGAAACCGGCAGCAGAGGCAGTAAATATTTCTGTTGTTTTTCCACCGACAGCTAAAGCACCTTCTTGAAAATCACGTATTCCTTTAGCGTTGTATACAGTATCACCATATACATAATATGTATCCTTAAACGAATTCGCTAATCGAGTATCCGCACCACCTTTTGCACCATCCGACCATACACCTATATAATATCCTCCGGTACCATCATCTGTTACTAAATACTCAATTAATCGTCCCATATTTGCAACAAGGAACAAACCCATAGCAATATTGGCAAACCATTTCCAACTCAGTTTATTGAATATTGCCATCCATGCAAAAGCTATAAGTCCAAAACCTGCAAATATGTAAACTATCGGCTTCAAACTGACGACAGCCAAAGCTGCGCGACGTGTCACTGTTTCAAGAACATCCGAACTGCTTCCATAATTAAAAAACTCTGAACGATACCCACCTAAACTATCGTGGCCGGATCCGCCTACAGTAATCTGTCTGCTTTGAGAAATGTCCAAAACTCCGGCATCTCCTGCATTACTCGCTTTTTTAAGCCTTCTTTCTGCAGCACCGGCTCCTGATGGAACAATATTCCCTTTTAGCTTGTCATATTCAGCTTGAGCGGCATCAGCTTCTTTGCGCAGAGAAACAGCTTGAGCGCAGGCTTGTTGAGCTTTCGCTTGGGCATCTTTAGAGGTCATAGCGCTATAGCGCTCACACTCTTCTTCTGCTTTTTTTGCTGCCTGCTCTTTATTTTTGTAGTCTACTTCGGCTTGGTTTGCTATATCTGATAATTTTGCTTTATTATCTTTTTTTAACTTATCTAACTCTTTTTTTGCTTGAGCACATTCTTCGGCATTTTTTCCCTCAGCGCCTTCACCACATTTTTCATTATAACTCTTTTCTGCATCTTCAATTTTTTTTAACAACTTTTCGTCTTTTTCTGATAATGTTTTATTTGCTTCATTAGATTCTGTGCTATTTGTAGCTGGAGCGTATTGCTTTGCATTATCTTCAGCAGTCGTTAAAGCTGTATTTGCATCTGTTAACTTATCTTGCTTTTTCTTACATTTTTCAGAATCTGCACCATTTTTAGCCACACACTCATTATACTCTTTTTGAGCTTTTTCTTGCTTCTTTTTAGCCTTATTCAATGCATTTTGAGCTTTTTCACTATTTTTTTTATTTTCCCAATATTGTTCACTGGTTTCTTTTTGGGCTTTGTTGTAGTCTTCTTGAGCTTTTTGTAATCCAGCTTTTGCTGTATCCATCTCCTCTTTTAGTTTGGAACAATCACCCCCACTAGCTAAACACTTATTGTAGGCTGTTGTTGCTTTGGTATAAGAATCTTGTGCTGAGTTTTTAGCAACCACGGCATTTTCCCATGCGCTTGTATTGTTTGCCGTAGTAACTTTTCCTTTATCGTCAACGTTACCATATCCTCCGGATGTTTTGATGCCTGTCGTTCTTCCATTAGTGGTATATGTGGTTACGGAGCCACCGATTACTGTGTTGGTGTTTTTATTGTTCTGTGTTTCATTTGTGTTGGTTGCATTGGCATTGCCTGCATCCGCAGATGCTTCTTTATCATTTTCATCCCATAAATCCGGATTTATAGAATATTTGTTACTTCCTGTAGCAAAAGCGCTTAGCGGAGAAAACATATAGCCCATAGCAAGTATCATTCCTGATAGCAGAATAACTTTGCTTATTTTAGATAATTTTGGCATAGCTTCCTCCTTTTATAAATCTCAGCACATTCTTTTTTATCCAAATATTATATCTTTATTCGGATTGAACGCCTTCTTCTTTATTCAGATTGAAATCCTTCGGCGAGCTTACTCCACTTTGTGTAGTCGACGAACTTTGACCATAACCATAACCTTCGTCAAAATAATCATCCCAAGCTATTTTTCCGGCTGATTCTGTTTTTTCGGTGTACATTTCATTATATTGTTCTGTTGACATGGATGTTGTTGGTGTTGTGAGGGTATTGGTTACCAAGCTTGCGCCAAACTGTTCGCATCCGGTCATAAGAACAACAAGTTCACCGGCAGTGGCAACAACCACCAGTGAAATTACTATTGCTCCAAGCCATTTCCAGTTCAGATTACCAAAAAAACCTCCGACAGCAACCGCAATGATTCCAAATCCGGCGACAACATAAATTAAATCACGCAAACGCTTGAATATTTTTTGCCCGGTTTGGACCAGTTCATTAAAAATACCATAATCAGATCCGCAAAATGTAGGGTCTTGTGTTGTTTGCTTTCCGCTTGTCTCAACTACATCTTTTGCTGAATCTTCAGCGAATTTTGGTTCATCAGGATGATATTCCGACTTATTTGTAAATGGATTGTAATAGGTGTCTGGAGGAGCTTGAGTATATCCATATTCTTTATAATTTTGTTCGGTTATTGGAATCAGATGTTTAGATTGCGCCAACCCTTCTCCGCTATAGGCGCAGATAAACAATGCTAACAAAAGCACTTTAACTATATTTTTTAAGTTTATCATGGCGCCCTCCTTGTTTGAGACTTGCCGTTAGTTTCGTTTTATGGATTGCTTCGGCACGATGTGCCTCGCAATGACAAGAACAGAATAAGATTGCTTCAACTGCAAAACACATTGCTATAACAATAAATCTTTATCTTATTCAATTCTTGAATTTGTTTTTGTACCACTCAGAGGCGATATAAAAATAAGTTCAAGAAAAACATGCAATCATAATCTTAATAATGTTTTGCAAGAAAAGACCGTTTCACTAGAGGTTTGTTATCCCTGTTCGCTTCCGGTCTTTTGGCTTAGGTTCAGGGCCATACAGCCCTGAACCTGTTTTTGATATCTCCTACTAGCCAGCAGCAGAAGAGAATGTATCGTTAAAGCCTGACATATTTTCACCGGTAGCGTAGTTCACAATTGAACCAGCTGCAGCCAAAATAGCCAAACCTACTGCCAAGGCAGCAAACCATTTCCAGTTAATCTTGCCGAAAATTGCGGCAAACGCAATACCAACAAGACCGAAACCACCAACAATGAAGATGATGGTTTTTACAGATGTGAACACGTTAAGAGCTTTGGTCTTACCAAGTTCCATAACAGAACCTTGGGCAGCTGCTTCTCCGGCAAAGCCGAATACTACAAACAAAGCTACCAAACACAATGTCCAAATATTGTTTTTGATAAATTGCATAATCGTTCTCCTTTTAAATTTTGCAAAACTTAATCTACTCTTTTAGAATACCTAATTTTGGCAAATTTTGCCAGCAAAAACTCTTATAACAAAAAATGGTTAACACTTTGTTTATACGCGCAAAATTTTGCTGTAACAAAAAATTCACAGACCTTAAATAAGTCTAAACGCTTGTTTGGGGTAAAAAAACATCTTAGGAATCGGAATATAAAACGTTTGAATATTACAATAAACGTTTTGTTTGGTTTGATAAAAAAGCTAAATAAAATTTATTTTTTTAATTTTTCACTAAGCAATAATGCCACACCTATCATGCCGGCATTGTTTTCAAAAACAGCTTCTTTTAGTATAAACGGTTGAGTTAAAATTGCCTCGTTGACAGCCTTATTAACCTTATCATATTCAACAAACTTAGCCATAGATCCGGATAAAACAATCATCTCCGGATCAAAAACATTAGCCAACATTATCATTCCTTTTATCAAATATCCCTGCCATTGATCAAATGCGGCTCTTGCTTGGTGATTGCCTTCTTTAAGTCCTCGAATAACATCATAACTGGTTGCGTTTTCGCCCATATATTCACGGGCATTTGCATTAAGCCCCGTGCCGGAAGCAAAAGCTTCAAAACAATCATACAACCCACATGTACATTTGCGTTTGTGTCCGGAATCTATAGGAAAATGCATTTCACCGGCGGCTCCTGATTTTCCTTTGAGTAGTTTTCCATCAACAATAATGCCTGAACCGACACCTGTTCCTAATGTCAAAATTACGGCGTTTTTGCACCCTTTTGCCGCCCCAATGGAAAATTCTGCCCAACCGGCAGAGTTGGCATCATTTTCAAGAAGTACCGGCTTTGATGTTAACGACATAAAATCTGTTTGATTATATTTTGGCGGAAGGTTACCGACATGCGAGGTTATCTTGGTTCCTTCGTTATTAACCGCACCGGCTGTAGCTATAGCAACACCGTCAATTTCATCTTCTAATCCTTTGACTGTTGTTTTTAACAGTTCATATATACCGGACGATGTTTTGGGAGTTGATACCTTGATGATTTCGTTTAAAAATTCGCCTTTTTCATTAATAATTGCGTACGCAATCTTTGTTCCGCCAATATCAAATGATAAAATTTTTGTCATCAATGTTCTCCCATAGTAATCTTATATTTGTAATATAATATAGTGCAAATATTAAGATTTGGTATTACAAAATAAGTATTGTTTATTTTTATATTTTAATATATCTTCCGGCGAGAGAGGATATTAAAATGCTTTATAATCTACGTTTTATTCTAAAAATGGCTTTACCTATTGCTTTGTCGTATCTGGCTGTGGGTATGATGAATATTGTCGACACACTTATTGTCGGAAATTATGATACCAAACAACTTGCTTATATAGGAATCGCCAATACCGTATTTGTAATATTATACTGTATCCCTATGGCGATGTTGCAAGGCCTGTTGATTCACTCTTCGCAACATTATGGTGCCAAAAAATTTAAGTTATGCGGAAAAACATATTATTGCAGTGTTCGATACTTATGGATATTATCTGCGATATTTATGTTTTTGGGTTTTACAGGCAATATTATATATCCTCTTTTGGGACAAGAAGAAGATGTTTGTGTAAATGCTTCAAAATTATTGGCTATTTATGCATTGTCCATCCCTGCTGTATTGTATTATGCAAATGCTAATTACTTTTTACAATCAATTAAACGTCCGTTTATCGGCACTGTAGGATTTGTAATCGGCAACATCTTAAACATAATCATCAATCCTATTTTAACTTATGGTTGGCTTGGCTTTCCGGAAATGGGAGCAACAGGTTGCGCTCTTACAACATTGATAATCCGAATCGCGATGGCAGTGTATATTGCTTGTTATATATATATGATGAAAAGAAACTCTCGAGTTTGTAAGCATTTCGGACTAAGGGATAAAGTTGTCAGTTGGTGGAAAGAAAGTAAAGAAACTCGAAAAACAGGTTATGGTTTGGCGTTAATTGTTGCCGCAACCGACGGGTCTTTTGCTCTTGTTAATATTTTTGCCGGCTGGCTGGGAGTTAATGCACTGGCAACATATACAATTATTGCTAATGTTAATGTTTTTGTTTTTATGATATTTTTTGCAATATCTCAAGCAACAACCATTGTGGTTGCTCATACTTATGGCGAAAAACAATATAAAAAACTTAAATTTGCTACTTTGTCAGGATATGTGGTTTATATGATTGTTGCTGTATTTTTATTGGGAGCTTTAAGCATGTTTCCGGAAAAAATATACGGCTTATTCAGTAATGATGCGGGTGTAATATCTTTAGTAAAAACCGTTTTTGTCTTCATTATAGTCGATTTAATAATCGATACGTTGCCTATAAATATTGAAGCTTCATTACGCGGGATTGACGATATAAAATATTTAACCATTAATCAGATTTTTTCATTCCTGTTTGCACGAATAGCCGCTTGTTATTTGTTGGCCTTTGTTTGTGAAATGGGGCTTGCCGGATTGGTTTTAGGATTGGCCGGCGGGGGAATATGTTCAGCAATATTGAATACTCCAAGGTTGATTGCTGATTATGTACGTTTAGCAAAAGAAAAATATTAAATTTGATGCAAAAAGCTATCCAACGACTTTATAACGCGATCAACTGTATCCGAAACCTTTTCTTCTTTGGTTTCGACAATGATGTCTGCTTGTGAATAATAGGGATATTCTTCTTCGACGTATGTTTCTATTTTATTTTTAAGGTTAGAATCGTCACCTTTAAGGAATGGTCGATGTTGGCGGCCGGTCGTGCGACTGTATAACGTATCGACATCGGCTTTTAGCCATATAGTTACAGCTCTTTCACGAGCAAGCTTACGTGTTTGATCGCAAACAAAAGATCCCCCTCCGGAAGCTAAAACGCAAGCATTACCGCTCAAAAGTCGGCGCATAACTCTTGCTTCGCCGGCGCGGTATTCTTCTTCGCCAAAACATTTGAGAATATCTATCAAGTTCAAACCTGCAGCTTTTTCAACTTCTTGATCACCATCAATAAACGGTAAGTCCAGCTTTTGAGCTAGTCTTTTGCCGACAGAGGTTTTTCCGCTTCCCATTAATCCGACAAGTAAAATTATTTTATCTGTTTGTATGTTCATTTTTAATTTATCTTTCAAACTTATTGTGCTAACTATATAAATATCGTATATTTTTAGCAACACCTTTTTTAAGGAGATATAATAAAATGCGCCAAAAAAAATCTAATCTTATCTATTATATTGTAGCTGCTGTTTTGGTCGCCGCGATATCTTTTATTGTTTTTACGGATGTTCCAATGCCTCAAGAACATATTGAGGAAATTGTTAAATAGCAATGAAAGACATTTTTATAAATGACTTTTTAGATGCTATGGCTGCTGAACATGGTGTATCGTCAAACACCTTAGATGCTTACAGTCATGATTTGGAGCAGTTTTTTGATATTTGCCCTCAGCAACCGGCGAAAATAACTCAAACAGATATTGAAGTTTTTATACGTAATTTGAGGCAACAGGGTTTAGTTGCATCTACGATTATGCGCAAAATATCGGCTCTGAACAATTTTTTCAAATTTTTGCTAACGGAACAAGAAATATCTTGTAATCCGATGGTCGGAATATCAACACCGCGCCGAGGACATTATTTACCGAACTTTTTAACCAGAGATGAAGTCCGGTTGATGTTAGAAGCGGCTGAAGAACAAAATGATGTAAGACATAAAAGAACAGCCACAATGCTTAAACTTATGTACGCGTGCGGAATGAGAGTATCAGAACTGGTTGAACTTCCGGTTAATTGCATCAACTTTGACCGAAAACAAATTTTAATTAAGGGAAAAGGAAAAAAAGAGCGTGTTGTTCCGATTGCTCAAGAAGCTATTGATAGTGTGTTTGATTGGCTAAAAATACGCCCAAAAACGATAGGAGGAAGAGAATCCAAATTTATGTTTCCTTCTAATATCTCGATTTGCGGACACATAACAAGAGATGCTTTTTTTAAAAATGTAAAAAAGCTGGCTATCTTATCGGGACTGGATGAAACAAAAATTTCACCTCATACATTAAGACATTCTTTTGCAACACATCTACTGAGCAGTGATGTTGATTTACGTTCGATACAAAGTATGTTGGGACATGAAAATATCGGTACAACAGAAATTTATACTCACATATTAACTGATAAGCTGACCAAAGAAATTATTACCAAACATCCGTTGGCAAGATTAAAAAATTAGAGTTTCGGCTTGCGGAAAGGACTGTGAACTTTTTTAGCAGCTTGTCTTGGAGCTTTAGCTGCTTTACCCGTCCACTTAGCAACTTTGCCAACACCTCTAAGGAATTTGTTTCCACTTTTATTTTCAAGAGCCTCGCCTCCCGATTGAACCAGTCCTCCTACTAGCGAAACCGGAGCTAAAGCCATGCCTGCAATACCGCCAGCTTCGTGATATTTGCCAGCGATTTCTTTGGCAATCGGTTGCGAAACTTTAATAGCCATACCCTTAACTGTAGAAGCTCCCATAGTACCGATCTTACCGGCAAGACCACCTTTGATACCACCTGAAGATAGTGTATTGGCGAGATTAGGAACTTCTTGAACAAACTTAAAACCAAATAGACAAGAAAAGACAAGCAACATAAACCCTACACCGCCGATATCCGTTTTTTCACGTAATTCGGAAATATTCTGCGCATTCATTGCCGAAGCAATAGCCTTAAAACCGTTTGATGTTTCTTCTCTTAATTGTTTTTCCATTTCTTGACGAGCAATTTCTTCTTCATCTACTTTTTTATCATTGCCGTTTGCTTCCTTTGCCTCGTCAATTTTTTTATCAATAACGTTCATGTTTTGTGATAACGACAATGCTTGGTCGACCATTACAATATTTACACTAACGACAAAACCGGTAAAGAAAAACACGAAGAAGGTGTTTAACAACATTTTAAATCCGGTTCCTGCATATTGAGCTGTTGCTTTGAACGGCCATCCGGCAATCATAAACGGCAACATAGCACCGACAATTGCCAGTTGCAAAATGGCGTCTAAAAAGTAAAATGCAAATGCAATTGTTAATAAAAAGCCAAAAGCGGCTATAATTCCTCCCAACAACATCATGCGAAAACCAGCAATCAGATTATCAATATTTACAGTAATGATACTGTGGGATCCAACACAAAACAGGGATGTTCCGATAGCTTGCATATACGCCAACTGGCTCTGTAATGATTTAAGAAAACCTTCTATTCTTTCATATAGAGTTTCTCCGGTTCTGGTATTATCCCCGCCCTTATTGGGGCGCATATTAAAATAGCTTTCCTCTATAACAAGGTTATCATTCGTCGCTTTAAACTCATTTTTATTTTCGCTGATATTTTTCATTTCTACTGTTTGAATATGCGCACCCAGTTTTAATCCCGAATCAAGAACAGGTATGATAAAGAGTTCAAACAATGATGCCGATGATGCTAATAAGAAAAATGCTACCATATATTTGAAGCCTTGTTTGACTATAGCAGCTAAAAATTTTGGAGCATCTTGCTTGGTAAACGAAAATACTTGTTGCAGCGCAGCTAAAGCCAACCAAATAGCAAACACAACCGTTATTACAACTTTGAACCCATAGGAAAATACAGCAAAAGATGTTGATGTAACATTATTAGCGGTAGCAAAAATAAGTCTTGCAAGCGGACAGAAAAAACATCCTTGCATATTATAAACTTTGACAGGTAAAACCTCGCATCCGTTGAAATTACTATCTCCGGCATATTCTAAAGTTGCGATATCTCCCGTTATGTAAGCACATATTTTTTTACCTGTTTGTGTGTCCGTAAAACATTCATCATTTTTGTTTCCTTCGACCATCTTTCCTCTTTTTGCAACCATTTTTGTTTCGAAAAAAGAAACTTCTGAAATTTCTAAACTTGGTGGTGCGGCAACAACATATTTACACCCAAATTTTACACCACTGGCCGACAGGCAAACTTGTATTTTCTTTAAAGGAACACCATATCTTTTTGCTGCTTCTATGTGTTTTATAGACAAAGAACCATCACCATATCTATGATAATATTTTTGAGAGCCATAACTATTTTGAGGAATATCCTCTCTATTATCAAATCGCTCTTCTGCTCCTTTTTCATAATTAGTGGCTTGATACATTTCCACTATGGGGCTGGACCACGTTATTATTTGTTCTCCTTCTTTTGGTGCGTAGCAATACCCTGTGTCCGTGGAAAAAGCATCTCCATTTCTAACTTTTATACATATTTCCCCTTCATTACAAATATTATCTGAACGACCGCAGACAATTTTTCCCTCTTTTTTTTGAAACATTTTGGCTATTTCTTTACCGCGACTATCTCCTCGTTTGTTAGCAAAATCAGCGGCGCTCATGTAGTCAAATTGTTGTGCGTAAGAAGTATGACATATTGCGACACAAAAAGTGCCGACAATACTAAATAACAATGCTATTTTTCTTATCTGTTTAAACATTGCGTTTTGCCATCTTCCTTTGTCTATAATACACCATAATTGTATCATAACACATAAATTACTTAAAAAGTGTTACAGTTTTTTGATTTTTTTATAAATTGTGTATATTTTTTCGCGACTCTTGCCAAGAGTCGCATTTTGATTTATCTAGTTTTTAGAGGGGTTCTATATTAATGTCTAAAAACGGATTTAAAGCGTTTGTTTACAGTTTTTCGGTGTCCGTGTTTGCCATTGTGAGTGCAAACAGGGCTTTTTGGCACACCCCCTCTTCAAAAAATGAACCTCTTATACTCAGCAATAAAAATATTGTCCTGTTTTTGAAAAATGTGCAACCGCTTAAACATCCGGTAAAAAAGATTGCTTTAAATGCTTTACCCGAATTGGAACCGAAAGTAGTCATGCCAGACGCCGTACCGGAGCCGGAAATTATTTTGGCAAGTGACTTGGAAGATATTGATATTCCTCTAGAAATAGAAGCCATCAGTCAACCCGCCGATACTTCAAAAGAATTAGTTCTAGCTGATGTCTTGTATGCTCCCGATAAACCGATACCTCCTCAAAAAATTGAAGCAGAGCCGGTATATCAACCGGAAAAAAGCAATGACACCAAGTTAACTGCACCCGTTTATCAGCCACCTCTTAATACACGCCAATCTGTTGTTACGACTAGTGAGCCCTCTGCCGGAAAACCAAGAATTGAAAAACAGGAAAATCATTCTTCAACACTGGCAAATAATGAACCCAACGCACCTATCCCCCTTCAGATGCGAAAGAATCATACTTTACCGCAAAAAGTTAGTATCGGCAATCCGAATGACTTAAATCATATTGCTTTAAATGACAGCAAAATCCCTATTCAAAGTATGGAAAAAGATGTTGCTGATAATTTATCCGAAAATAAATCTGCAGAAAAACAATGGAAGTCTTTAAATGATACTCCTTGGGTAGTCGCCAAAAGCAGTGGCGGCAAAAACCTTATGGCTCAGAAAGAATTTGCCGACAAATCAAACGAAGAAATATCAAAAGCGCTAAACGCTTATGAGAAACGAGACGGCCTTCAACTGGCTTCTGAAACAGTAAAAAACATTATAATACCCATACCGGGGGAGATTATGGAAAAAGATAATCTTGCTCCCAAACTTGCTTATCCCAGCACTTCGGAAGATGCCGAAAAAGAAAAAATAATTGAAGCAAAAATCAAGCTGCAGGATCAGTTATCAAAAAACACTCCGATAAAAAAAGAAACAGTCTTATCTCCGATAGAGGATGAGATATCTTTAGATAAGAATGATACAGAAAAAAACATAACCCCGATAAAGCCCGTTAAAACGGCTGAAACAAAAAAAGATGCCGATGCCTCTAAAGACAAAAAAAGCGGAGGGATAATGGGAACGTTAAATTCCATATTCCAAAAAACCGATAAATCTATTTCCGAGGCAAAAGAAAAAGCTATAGCAAAAGCTCAAGCAAAGAAAACGTTTAGAAAAAGAACAGCAAAAGCTCGGCCGGTATCAATAATGCCCACAGAAATAAGGCTATCATTCCAACCAAACAGAGCCGAGATATCCGGACAAACTTTGCGCTGGGTACAGGCTTTTGCCGCAAAAACAGCAGAAACGCCCAATATGTCTCTAGAAATACGCATTGACGGCACAACAACCACGGCTCTGCAACAAAAACGGTTAAATTTGCTACACAACATCTTAACGAATAAAGGGGTGGAATATTCAAAGATAAACACCGTTTTCACTTCAAGAGAACCAAACAGCTTTATTTTGAGAACAATAACAAATGACAACAGCACAGGAGAAAACAACAGAAAAATAAACAACAAACAACGTCACGAATATATACAATGGTAATAACTGTTTGACGATGCTTGATTATTTATTTTTCAATAGTATGATAAGGAAAATATGATGAACAAATATACTCAAAGGACCGCAAAAATGAGTTTAAAAAAATTGCAAAAATTATCTTTGTCAGCAATTCTTTTACTTGCAGGATGCACGGGCGCCCATACATTGTGGGGATTGAACGAAGATACTGTTGCCGTTTCGCAAGAAGAAATACCGTGTTCCGGTACAGAGCAGGTACGACCGGTTGTTGTGCCACCCGAGGAGCCGGGGAATCAGTTTGTGAACTTCAGACAAACTGCGGCGGATTACAGAGAGTATGGCGAAAGGACCCCTCGAGATCAGCTCATCGTTTCAAGTGGTGCCGGCAGCAATATGTCAGCATCTATTCCGCCAACCATAGAAGAAGAAGTTACAGATTATGAAGAGATTGTTAACGGTGCGCTTAATGATGCTATAAGTGAAAGTGCGGAAGCATCATCTTCTTCGGGTGATGATGCCGTTGAAGATTGGTTGGCAGAAGAAGGCGGTACTTTGAAAGGATTGCTTTCTGATTGGTGCGAAAGAGCCGGTTGGCGATTGGTTTGGGATTCAAACCGCAATTACACTTTAGGAGCCGGAGCTATGTTCCGCGGTCGTTTTGCTGATGTGGCATCTGCTTTGATTCGAAATTTTGCAAGGGCACAGCCCGCGCCAATGGCGACATTTTATAAGGGTAATCGTGTATTGGTAGTGGAAACCAAGGAGGATGAAAATGCGTATAACTAATTGGAAAAAAATCGGGCTTGGAATATGCACGGCGGCTTTTGTTGCCTCTTGCTCAATATCCACTACAATGGATGCTGCAATTGATAAGGATGTTGATGCGGCTACAAAATTGCGTGAAGAAGCTAAACTTCCGGCAAAAGTTGCAAATCAAGATTTAGTCCGAGTAAATGACGATATTTGGCTGGGAAATACCAGTTTGATTGAATATGAAGGCGAGCCATTGCCTTCGTATCTGGAAGGTAGGGATGGTATTACCTTGGTGTCAAGCAGACCTATAACATTGTACGAAATAGGCGATATGATTAACCGAACCACCTCTTTGGGTATCCGTTATGCTTCGGATTTGGAAGATGACGTGCGTGCTAAAGGCGAAAGCAATCGCCCGGGAGCTGAAGATGCTTTAGCAACTGCTGATTGGGCATCGCCTGACACAATGATGGTTTCCTATCAAGGGCCTTTGAGCGGATTTTTGGATGAAGTTTCATCTCGTTTCGGTGTTTGGTGGAAGTATGAAAATAAAGATATCTATTTTTATAAATTTATAACAAAAACTTTTGTTATTTATTCTTTGCCGTCTAAACCAAGTATGAATGTTAACATCGGTGGTTCGGCTTCCGGTGGCGGCGGTTCGTCGTCAATAAGCTTGACTTCATCAATTGAAGTTGAAATGTGGGCTCATTTTGAGAAAACCATTACATCTATGTTGAGTGATGGCGCAAAGTTGACTGTTTCGCCATCTGACGGAACAATCACTTTGACAGCAACCCCTAATGAAATAAAATTGGTTGCAAAATATATAAATGAGCAAAATGCTCGTTTGGCTCGTCAAGTTGCCATATCGGTAAAAATTATGCAAGTAACTTTGAGCGATACGGATAAATACGGACTTGATTTGAAAGCTGCTTTCGGTGATGGTGTTACATCTCTCGGCATTACCGGAACGCAAGGACTTGGTGCTGAAGATTTGGCAGGTTCTTTGTCTTGGGGCGTAATAAATAAAAACTGGACTGCTGATGCCATAATGCAGGCATTGTCTCAAAAGAACAGAACAACTCTTGTAACAAGCGGCACTGTGACCACGTTAAACAATAAGCCGGCTCCAATACAAGTGACACAAAAGCAAAACTATATTTCAGAAATGACCAAAACCAACAATGGTACAGATGGGTCAAACTATGATATTTCGGTAACAACCGAAGAAATTGAAACAGGTTTTACTCTTGATGTTTTGCCACGTATTTTGGAACATGGCCGTATGCTTGTAATGTTTAATATGACTTTGTCAGACCTGCTGACCTTAGAAAAAGTAAGCTTCGGTAATGCTGATGAAAACCAATATATTCAGAACCCTAAAGTTGAATCAAGAGCCTTTACGCAAGAAGTTGCTTTGACATCCGGCGAATCTTTGATTTTGACAGGATATGAAAAAACAGGTTCAGAGACCAGTAAAAGCGG
This sequence comes from Alphaproteobacteria bacterium, assembly GCA_045637985.1. Taxonomy (GTDB): domain Bacteria; phylum Pseudomonadota; class Alphaproteobacteria; order RF32; family CAG-239; genus CAZU01. Next base: position 34,624 of record JAZUAM010000023.1, on the reverse strand, counting down.
GACCGGCTCGGCAGAAAATTCTTTGTTGGGCGGACAAGCAAGTGCTGAAAAAGAACGCAATATTCTGGTTATAATATTGACTCCGGTTGTTTTGGAATCTCCTTTGTTACCGGAAACAAGAATGACTATGAATTAAGTGCTGCATAATAGGAGAAACTTACAGTGCTGGAAGATGCAAAACTTTTGGATGATGACTATGACGGCGGTTCCGGAAACAGATCTTGGGGAACAACGCTTAACGTAGACGGCGTATCCTATGCAACGAGTTTGTTTTGGCAACCGTTACAAAATTCCGGCGACTATATGACAGAAGTCGAAGAGGCATCTAATTCCATATTGGAAGGTGCGGATTTATTTTGTATTAAAGGCGGAAAAGCACCTCAATTTGGTATTTGCGTTTCGCATGAAGGTTTTAAGAGCGGTGAGAATGTAGCGGCAATTTCGCTAGTGACTGCGCTATCTAATATTTCGTCTTTTGTTGCGGTGTTTAAGGTTAGCGGCGGATGGTGGTATACCTGTATCCGAAATGATATTATATTGTCGGACGGAGATATGCTGTTTTTGTCAGAAGAAGAGGCAAAAAATCAGTTTATGTCGATGATGGCGGTTCCGGATTGGGGCAAGAAGATTGCACCGGCAGAATGGGGTATAGAAGATACCGAAGACCTTGATCTTGGTGAAATATTGCAACGAGGCACTAAGGTTAAACTGCAAAAAATAAAAGGGCTTAGAGGCTCTAAGTTGATTATGGTTGTTGCTATTTCCGCTGTGGTGGGAATTTGGCTTGTAACAAGCTTGGTTGATAAATTATTCTTAACTCCGGCAAAACGTCCGGTCGTGGTTCCGGTGCGTCCTAAGGTTATTCAGCAAGTTGAAGTGAAAGAAGTTCCCAAACCTTGGGAAAAAATTCCAAACCCTCAGCAATTTATGGAAAATTGTTATGAAGGGATTACTTCTTTGGCTAATATTATGCCTCCGGGATGGGGAATTGGGGTTATAAGTTGTTCTGATAATTCCGCTGTAACATCTTGGAGACGAGAAATCGGTTTGATGTCTTGGGCTGATACGGCATTGAAAAATTCCGGTTTGCAGTTCGCCGGTTATAGTTTTGATGCTTCCGGTTCTGTTTTGTCAGCATCTTTGCCTTTGAAAACGCTCGAATTATTGACATCTCCTCCCGAAAAAAGAATGGCAGATTTAAGAAATGAATTAAATAATAAATTTCAATCTTTAGGTCTGCAGGTGTCTTTAAGCGAAGAAGAAATATCGGTTGGCGGAGCATCTCCGGCTCCGAGAGGCAAAGGACCGGGCGCTGCACAGGCAGTGGCTCCGACAAAATTTAGGGCATTAAAATTTTCTTTTGATTCAACATATAATCCGTTGACTTGGGCGGGATTGTTAACAAAATATTCAGGTCTTGAACTTAGAATTATAACATATTCACCAAATAGTGATGTTTGGCATTATGAAGGAGCTATCTATGTTTTATAAAATAAGAAATATTTTATTTATGGTGTTGTCTTTTGTTTTGGTTGCGATTGGGGCAAAAGCTCAGGGTTTGGTATCGTTGTCTGAAGAAGCTATGTTTGAAGACGAACTGGATACAGTGGTTGAGGCTCCAAAAACAAATACAGAAAACAAACCGACCTCTACGGCGGAAGTTCCTGTTGCTGAGGTTCCGTTGATTGCTCCCAATGCTCCGGCATCAGCTCCAAAAGTAATACCTAAAGGCCCTATGGCTCCTTCGGTTGCAAGTCAACCTTCTGCTCCGGTAAACACGCAGGCTCCTGTGGCTAAGGCTGTTTCATCAAGTACTGAAGGGAAAGGTTTGTTTGGCTCGGGCAATGGTTTGGAACCGGTTGAAGATGATTTGTTTGAACAAATGTCAGATATTGAAAAAAGAACGGCTTTGCTTAATTTGGAATTGCGTCGCGAGAAATTGCAGAATGAAATTGAAGCAGTTAAAAATCAGCGCAAACAGGCTTTGATTGAAGAACAAGAAAAAGCTGAAGCTTTGCGTTTGAAAAATCTTGAAGCAGAAAAAGAAGTTGAAAGGAAGCTTGTTGTTGAACAAGAAAAATTACGAGAACTGGACATTCAATTTGAAACGTTGCGCCAAGAAAAGATTTTAGCGGCTTACAAAAATAAGATGTTGGAAGAAAATCAAAAATGGATTGCCAACAATGCTAATTTTTATAAACAAATTGCAGATCTCAGAAATTCCAACAAAGATTTGGTAAACGATGCTAATGCAAAGATGCAAGCATTACAAAAGGCTGCTGAAGAAGCTCAACAAGCTCATTTGGCCAGAGTTGAAGATTATAAAAAAGAAATAAAAGATCATCAGGCGCAAATTAATATTTTGCGTAGCAGAATAAGTACATTGGAAAAAGAGCGTGAAGAAAATCGCCGCAATCCTTTTGCCGGCTTCGATAAACAGCAATTGGCCGAAGCTGCCGGAATCGATTTGAGTAAAGTAAACTTGGCTGAAGTCGCTGCAGGAGCAACCGGAAGCAACAGTAGTGTTTCTATTGAGCCGGTTGATACGGACTTGTCTAAGCTTTATGCCGTTACGGAAATACGCGGTCAAGGCGGAGAGCTTATTGCAAAGCTTATAAACAAAGGCGGAACTTCTTTTTATGTAAAAAAGGGAACATCATTGCAGTCAGGGCATATCATTACAGAAATTACAACAACTTATGTAAAAGCCGAAAACGGAACGGATAAGCACTATTTGTATTTTGCTGCCGGAGGTATTTTGCCGACGGAAACAGCAGGATTTTCGATTGGTGAACAAAGCGCAGGTTCGTCAAAGAAAAGAAGCGGACCGATATCAAGCAGATTGTAATTTGGATTTATAGATGGCCGAAGAAGAGAATAATGTTGCTGAAACATCTCAACCGGCACCTCAGGCAGGTGCCGCTTCGGCATCTTTGAGTTCTGCGCAATTAGCGCAAAATGCTGCTAAAGAGGCCGAAAAGCAATCTGCCGAAAAACAATCTATTCAAGAAATTTACTTTGCAAACGGCAATAAATTGGTGACACTTCCCGGTTCGTCTATGGCAATAAATGATGACACTCGTCGTTTGTTGGCATTGTTTACCGATGGTCGTTTTTTGGTTGTTGAATCTCACAAATTTGATGGGCGAGTTTTAAGCTTTGAGGTTTTGGCTCGCAAAAAAAGAATCGCTATCAGTAAGCCGACTTATGTTTCGCAAAACGAACTAAATGCTATTTATTCAATCGGTGAGCGTGCGCAAGCTGCTGCCGAAGTATCCGGTGATGCCGAATTAGATCAGTTGCAAATGCAAAAAGACTTTGTCAACGTTGTTGCCAGAGCTGCTGCTAAAAAAGTGTCTGATATTCACGTTATTGTTGCGGACAGCACCGTTATTATGTTTCGCGTTAACGGTATGATGCAAGTTGAGATGGAATACAACAAAGAATGGGGCGAATCATTTGTGCGTGCGGCGTTTGCATCTGCGGATATTTCCGATTCAAACTATGCTCAAAATGAATTTCAAGGCGCACAAAAACTTGGTTCTACGCCTTTGCGAGGTTCAAAAGGTAAGCTGATGTTGCCACATAATGTGTTGGCTATTCGTTTGCAATTTAATCCTATTGCGTTCGGCTCGCAATATTTGGTTATGCGCTTGTTGTATGCGGACGATAATCCGGATGGCTCGGGTGATTTGGCATCTTTGGGATTTGGCGAATTTGAAGAGGATTTATTTTACAGGTTGCGAGCTGTTCCGGTTGGCTTGAATATTGTTGCCGGTCCGACGGGTTCCGGAAAATCGACGACATTGCAACGCAATATGATTAAGCTTTTGCAAGAAAAAAATTATGAATTAAATTTGCTTACGGTGGAAGATCCTCCGGAGTATCCTATCCCCGGTGCCAGACAAATGCCTGTTACCAATGCTAATACCGAGGAAGAAAAGGCCGAACAATTTACCAAAGCACTGTCAGCCGCTTTGCGTTCGGACCCTGATGTTATTATGGTGGGCGAGATTCGAGCATTAGCATCGGCACAACTTACTTTCCAAGGTGCATTGTCGGGACACGGGATGTGGTCGACTTTGCACGCAAACTCTGCTCCGGCAATCATCAATCGTTTTCGTGATATGGGAGTTGAAACATTTAAGCTTTTGGATCCGGAATTGATAAAGGGGTTAATTTCGCAGCGTTTGTTCAGAAAATTGTGTCCGCATTGTCGTGTTTCGGTAAAAGAAAGACAAAATGATCCTTCTTTTGCAAGACTTCGAACAGCTTTGGGTGATTTTGGTGTTGAAAACACCTTTATTCGCGGTGCAGGATGTAAATTTTGCGGAGGAACCGGCGTAAAAGGGCGTATGTGTGTGCCGGAGATTATTTTGCCTGATGCGGCGTTTTTGGAGATGATGATTAAAGGCGAAACTCGCAAAGCTATTGACTATTGGACCTCGGATTTGAACGGACGTACGCTAAAAGAGGCGGCAATGGAAAGAATGCTTAAAGGGTTTATTGATTTGGATGAAGTTGAACGTTGGTGTGGTCTTTTGGATCAACGACCGGCATATTAATAAAAAGGGATGAACAAAATGGCTGAAGAAGAAGTAATCAAAAAAAAGAAATCGTCCAAAACGCTTAATAATGCTATGCGCAACCTCAACAAAGCCGAGGAATATTATGCGCGCTTGATTATTCAGTTTTCTAATAAAGAACGCTTAAAATTGTATCGAAAAATTGCATCTTTGATGCGTAACCGTTTTTCATTGATGGATGCTTTGGATATGTTGCATGACGGAGCATCAAACGGCGGAAAGAACCCCGGCGAACCATTAGCTATTGCTATTGCTGCTTGGGGACGCAGCTTGAACAACGGTAAAACATTTTCTGAGGCGCTAAAAGGGTGGGCGCCGGATCGTGAACGTTTGATGCTTTCGGTTGGTGACGTGTCTGACCTTGAGGGCGCATTGCTAAATCTTATCAAGGTTACCGAAGGTTCGACCAAAATGGTACGTCCGATTGTCGGAGCGATTACCTATCCGAGCTTTTTGTTGATGATGGCAATTTTGATTATTTATGCTATCGGGGTTTATATGGTTCCGCCGATGATTGATGCGGCACCGGATGTCAGATGGACCGGTTTGGCAAGAGATTTGGTTGATTTGTCGGGATGGATTAAAGATAATTGGTTGGTAGCATTCTTGTCTTTGCCGATTGTTATGGCGATAATCTATTTTACGATTAATATTTGGACCGGAAGTATAAGGGCTATTTTTGATAATTTGCCACCTTGGTCTTTGTATAAAATTTTTGTCGGCATCAGTTGGTTGTTGGCGTTGTCGGCATTGGTTAAAGGGGGAACACCTGTTTCGACAGCGATGCGCGCACTTCGTCGTGATGCTACACGCTATTTGAAAGAACGTATTGATAAAACGATGGTTTTTATTAATAACGGTGATAACTTGGGACAAGCTTTGTCAAAAACCGGGCTTGGTTTTCCGGACAAAGAAGTTATTGCAGATTTGAAAATTTATTCAGAATTGGATAACTTTGAAGAAGCGTTGGACAATTTGGCAAACGAATGGTTGGAAGAATCTGTTTATATGATTGAAGAAAAAGCCGGTGTTTTGAACATGGTTGCGCTTTTGGCTATCGGTGCGGTTATTGCCTGGGCGGTTATGGGAACATTTGAAATGCAAGACCAAATTACCAGTGGTATGGGATAGAAAAAATGTTAAAAAAAATAATAAAAAAATTAATCAGCAAACATTTTTGGCAACGTAATATCCATATGATTGCAATTGTGGCAACATTGTTGGCGATTGTTACGATGAGTGTTGTGTTTATGGTCGGCGGACAACAAGATGTCGGCGCCAAACAAGCCGGGGAACAAATTGTTGAGCTGGCACAAAATATTCGCAATCAATATAAAACCCGACCGGATTTTTGGGGGCTTAGCACCAAAGAAGTTATCAAAAGAAATATTTTTTCTTCCGGTATGGTTGTTGTCGGAAATCAGTTAATCGGTTATTTTGATAATCCGGTTGAGGTTGGGATTGACGAAAAAGGAACTCCGGTGATGCCGACATCACGAAAATTTGTAATTGCGTATAACGGACTTAATAAACAACAATGTATCAGTTTGGCGGCATTAAAATTTGACCCGAAATTTTGGCTGGGTGTGACGGCGATGGATATAAAAAATGAGAATAATATGCAGACATTTGACTGGAGTAATAAAGAATTTTTGTTGCCGGCAAATAAAACAAAAGTGAAAGGATTTTGCCAAAACAGAAACAATGCAATAGTTTTTCACTTTGAGTAAAAAAGTATTGTTTAATAACAAAATATGAATATAATTGTGGCAAGTGTGGGAATAAAAGTTAATATTTTTAACGACAAATTAACTAATTGTACGATAAAATATGACTAAAGTAATAGAGAGTTATGCCTGTATATGACTAAAAGCAGGATTGTTGCTGACAGATATATCTGTTATGATGAAGTCATAAGGTAAACAGAATTTGAGGAGAAAGACAATGACAATATTATCAAGAAATGATCAAAAAGGTCGTTCGATGGTCGAAATGCTGGGTGTGTTGGCGATTATCGGCGTGTTATCAGTAGGTGGTATTTCCGGTTATTCTAAAGCGATGGCTAAGTTTAAGCTTACTAAAGCACAAGATCAGATTTCGATGTTGTTGATGAATATTCGTACAGCATTTGCAACAAGCCCTAGTTATGGTGGGCTTACGGTTCAAAATGCTATTGACTATAATATTGCTCCTGGTGATATGGTTATGGCTACAGGTACTAACGCCGCTCTCAGCAATGCGTTTGGTGGAGCAACTGTTGTTGAATCATGTGATCAAACAAACGTTACCAGTAACTGCAAAGCCGTTGATAGTAGCGCTGGCACTAATCAATATTTTGCAATCAAATTAGATAGATTGGCCAGAGAAACCTGTGTTTCGTTGGCATCATCTGACTGGGGATCTGATGGTTTAGTAGGCATGCAGATTAATACTACCAACTTTGTAGCAACAGCTATGCCCGTAAGCTTTATTGATGCGGGTACCGCTTGCGATCCGGCATCAGGTGACTATTCAACCATCACTTGGGTTTATTACTAATCAGCAGAAACGCAGATTGTTGTCTCTCCAAAGCTCTCGACTTGGTCGGGAGCTTTTTTTGCGGAATGATTGTTTAAATCAAAGGGTGCGACAATTATATATTTTTGGGCAGAAATTTGTTTGATGACCAAAAAGAGGAGAAAAAACAATGAAAAATTTGGCGTTTTTAATCGGACTTTTTGCAATCTGCACCGTAGCGATTGCCCAAGAAAACAATATGTTAGAAACTGAGATTCAAGAACAATATTTTCAAGAAGAAAACCAAAATCCGGATAAATCGATTATTTATGTGTTTTTTAACAACGAGCCTTGTCCGAATTGTCCGCAGGCTATTGATATGATTGAAGAAGTTTATAACCAAAAATATCTTAACAATTATGCATTGTATTTGATTAATTATGGCGAGGATAATAATGCCGGATTTATTCAAACATATGGTTTGAGCAACCCGTTGGAAGTTGTGATGGTTGATGTGGTTAATGGGGATGTGGTCGGATATCAAAAAATTGAGGGATTGCAAAATATGACTCCGGATCCGCAGGGATTTAATGACTATTTTGTGACACAAGTCGACGGATATCTTGGCGGAGAATAATAAAAAAATGTCATCGCTTGAGCGAGGGACGAGCGAGACCGGCGATCTTCAATGTTTTGGAATATGGTGGAACAAGTGATATCCAACGAACTTCAATATTTTTCTTTACGTTACTTTTGTGCATACAAAAGTAACCAAAAAATGCCGCTCAGGTTCGATTTCTAAGCTTTTGAAAGAATGTGTCAAAGCCGTTATAACTCGGCTGAAGCCTCAAACAGGATAACGGCATAATCGTTATTGTTCTGAGACTTTTCTTTCAAAAGCTAAGAAGTTTCTCACAATTCGCGGAGAAAATTGGAATTTGTCATCGCTTGAGCGAGGAACGAGCGAGACCGGCGATCTTCAATGTTTTTATCAGCAAGGAAGATGCCCTGACCTCATTTCGTTCGAAGACATGACATAATAGAGATGGAAAATTGTTGGTGATTTTAAACAAAAAAAACGGAGGGCCGACACAAAATGTGTCCGCTCTCCGTAAAAGGGTGTTTATTTTTTTAAAATGAAAACACCGCGCTAACAACGCCTCCGTAAACAAAGCCGGTATCCGACTTTGTGGAGCCGTCGTATGACACATTCTCGTAAGAGAAATCTGTGTCAACGCAAGCGTTTCCACCGGCAAAGCCACTTACCCCAATCATAAAGCGGTTGAAGTGCAAATTAACACTTGCAAACGCCTTGCCAAAACCACCGAATGAACTGAGTTCATTCTGATGATGAAAGCGATTAGGGTCTTCGGTGGTGGCTCCTTCAACCGTTTTTCCGTAACTTCCGATACCGGCCATAAGACCAAGATCGAAAATCACTCGGCTGTCAGCACCGTTGGGGAGGATGCGGTATGCATATTTTGCATACACTTCCTGATCGGTAGTGCCGTCATCAAATGTCAGCAACGAACCGAATCCCCAAACATTGCCACCGCGAGCGCTTGAGCGCTTGAAGTGTTCGATACCTGCGAGGGCTACAGCGCCCTTGTTGGAGTAACCGCCACCGGCAGTTGCTTGCCAACAATTGTCTCCCGACAACTGCTGGTTTTGGTTAAGCAAAATGCTCAACGACAAACCGGCTGTCCAGCGGTTTTCGCTTTGGGCGACCTCATCTATCTGCCACTGTCCTTCAGTAGTGAAAGCGTGGCTGTTGCCAAAGAAATAATGCTTATAGCCAGCAAATGCCGACAACATTATTTTTTTTGACAACTTAGCGTTGATGTTAAATCTGCCCTCTGCAAACGGACGGAACGGAGCGCGAGCATACACGTGCCAATCTCCGTTAGTGGGGTTAGAGCTACTGATTACCTCAGAAGCCTGACCCATACCACCGATGGCATCAATACCAACGGAGAAAGTCTTGTTTCCGAAGAAACGAAGACCTACACCAACACCGGCATTTGCCAATGCGGTTTTATTCTCCTCGGCATACTCAACACCGGCCTTTGCAAGCCAGTTAAGAGTTTTGTACTGACGACGGAACATAAGTTCGCCGCCATACGCGTTGCCACCATCACCGCCGGATATGGTTGGACTGATGGTAATCTCGTTGTGAGTCTTTGTAGCCCACTCGAGATTTTTGTTACCTTCGTAGCGAACGCCACGGAAGGTATTTTCTTGAGCTGTTGCGCTCAAAGAAACCATTGCTACGATTGCTATTGCTATTGATTTGAAGATATTTGCCATAGACTTTTTTTTGATTTTAAAACCTTTTCTTCAAATTCGGTACTTCGCCGAACCAAAAATATCAGGCTGAACTGACCCCACGTCCTAGACGAAAGGTTGGCTTATAGCAAATGCCGCGTTCACTTGTGCAACAACCCCTTGGTTATCGCTCCTGATATAGTTGATTCTTTGAAAATTCGTTGAAAAAGCTGCTCCCGAAAGAGCGTTATTTAATTAGTTTTGAGAACCAGTAATATAGTATGTGGTTCCCTCAACTGAAATCACATCCTCAGACCATGTGCCACGGATCGGATAGCGATAGTTGCTACCAATTGCTGCACCTGACTGACCAACCGTACGGTCGAGTTTATCATTTCCGTTGTAGTACTGGATGATATAAGTATCTTCGCTATACTTAACGATTTTGTTGATATAACCCAAATCGTAGGTAGAAACACTCTTTCCGGTGAAAGCGGCTGGTTTTTCATTGCTGAGAGTGTTTACGAAATTCTCGCTTACACTTGTTGCAGTGAAATCAGCTACGCTTATATTTTCCTTTACCTTTGCTGAATACATGGTGTAAGCACCATTTTTATTAACAACAAAGTGGAAATATGTACCTTCGTGAGCAGCTACACCGCTTCCGCCGTCAACATAAGAGTCAGTTGCCCAACCCTTAACAAGTACGCCATCAAAATTGATAGCTACTTTGACGTTATAGTCTACCTCTACAGTCTGACCGTTGTCAAAAGTGATTTCGGCTTTGTTTTCAGACTTGAAGTAGATACTCTGAGCCATAGGCTTGCAGTTTGGACGACGACTGTCATCACGGTAATTTTTGCCGTTGAAGATAATGTCAGAGACATTATTACTTCTGTGGCTTACTGTGATGTTCTTACCTAATACTTTTGCAACACCGTTTGCAAAGTTAGCAGAAACACCGACGAGGGCGTCTTTGCTGTTCAATACAAATACGGGAATTGCTACATTATAAAGGTTCGATACAGTATAGTCGACCTCAGTTTCGTTGGATGTATTATCACTGTACTTCTGGAGAACATTCATAACATTATCACAGATGATTGTAATAATACCATTTGAGTATGACGGAGTTTTGTATGCTCCGTGCTCAAATGTAATATCCTCTGAAACTAGTGTGCGTGCCTTTGAAATTTCGAAATTTTGAGTAGCTTCTGCAATTGCAGTTTCGCCAGCGAACAAGCTGTAAACGGTCTTTGAGAGTTCGTAGAACTCATAACCATTCTTGCTGTTCTCAACTACGCTGTGACTGCCCTTAACTGTCATCTCTACAGCACAAGGAAGGTTCTTATATTCCTTACCGTTGTACTTATAGACGAAGTTAAGACCGTTAACTTTAACCACATTGTTGATATTGTGGTTGTAGTTGAAGTTAATAGAAGAAGCAGCCTTAGCTGACAAGCTGTTGTAAGAAAGAGCGGTTGTACCTTCTCTCTTAATCAACTCTTCAGCTGTGATACCCATATTGTGAGCAACTTCAGCTGTTGAATCGTTGTCAAATACAACGACAGCCTTTGTGTTGCTGATAGGATACCACTTGATAGGCTCTGCTGGCTCTACAATAGGAGCTGCAGCCTTTGAAATTTCGAAATTTTGAGTAGCTTCTGCAATTGCAGTTTCGCCAGCATACAAAGAATAAACAGTCTTTGAGAGTTCGTAGAACTCATAACCGTCTTTCTTGTTTGTGGTTACGCTGTGATTGCCCTTAACGGTCATCTCTACAGCACAAGGAAGGTTTTTATATTCCTTACCATTGTAGTTGTAGATAAAGTCAAGTCCACTAACTTTAACCACATTATTGATATTGTGATTGTAGTTGAAGTTAATAGAAGAAGCAGCCTTAGCTGACAAGCTGTTGTAAGAAAGAGCGGTTATACCTTCTCTCTTAATCAACTCTTCAGCTGTGATACCCATATTATGAGCAACTTCAGCTGTTGAATCGTTGTCAAATACAACGACAGCCTTTGTGTTGCTGATAGGATACCACTTGATAGGCTCTGCTGGATCAACTACTGGAGCATCCGGCTTCACAGCTAAAAACTCCTGAACACCTTTGGCCAACTTCTTACCATTTGCAACAGCGGTATACACTGTTGAATTGGCAAGACCGGTTTCGGTTTCTACCGCTTCAGTCATACTGCCTATCACCTTGATAGTGGAGGCACAAGGCAGACTATACGTCTTGCTATTGTGTGTGTATGACATAATAAGACCGTTAACCTTGATGGTATTGATCTTATCATAGCAGTACTTGTACTGCATCATAGCGGTATTTTCTTCCGAGATGGCGTATTTTCCCTCGCTGAGGTTGTCCTCACAGAAGAAAGGATATTCTCCTACAGCTTGGATACGTTCCTCTGTTGTAAGAGTTACCTGATGGCGAACCATCTTAGTTACGTTTTTATCATCAAAGATGATGTTGGCGTTCACAAAGATTTCACCATCTGCCTCATAAAAGTCAGAGGCAGGTTCCCAACACTGAGGAATTGCTGCTGTGCCATAATCTGATGTTTCTTCGCATGAAGTGAAGAATACTGCCATAAGGATGGCAAAAATTGAGAAAATATTTGTTCTCATGATTTGTCCCGCCGTAATGTATGCTGATTAAAGCACACTAAAAGAAGCTTACGGCGGAGAATCCCTAGGCTTCAGTTGTTATACTATATTTTTTTATTATTTAGCGTTTAATACTAAATTGCTTCACGCTAGAGCAATCTAGGGTTGGGGATACCAGCCTATTTTATATGGTTTCTGCAAAACTAATCGAAATATTAAAATCTTCAAAGAAAATGACAAATTTTCAAAGAAAATAGCAAAATAGAAGCTTAGATTAAAGAACAAACGCTATTGTTCTGAAATAAAAACCCTTTTTTAATTTAGAATAGTATGCAGATTATAGAATAAAGTTAATATTATGCAATTTTATTTATAGCATATTTTGCGGTTTGTCGCAAGAGATTTTTTGATTGAGTTTCATTGGATTATATGTGGGGAATCGGAAAAGGATTGGATTGCTTCGTTAGCTAACGCTGACTCGCAATGACCGGAAAGGTACTGTTATACCTCCAAACAAAGTGGGAGTAATCTATCTTCAATGTTGTTTTACGTTACTTTTTGCTAACAAAAAGTAACCAAAAATTACCGCTCAGGTTCGATTTCTAAGCTTTTGAAAGAATGTGCCAAAGCCGTTATAACTCGGCTAAAGCCTTAAACAGGATAACGGCATAATCGTTATTGTTCTGAGACTCTTCTTTCAAAAGCTAAGAAGTTTCTCACAATTCGCGGAGAAAATTGGAATTTGTCATCGCTTGAGCGAGGAACGAACGAGATTAGTAACTGTGATAGATAACCCCCAGTAAACTGGGGGGGCTATTAAGGATACAAACCTCCGGTTTGACCACGCTCGTTGGCGTGGAGACGGTATCTAACGATACCTTTGCATTCAGCCCCGAGTAAACTCGGGGTTTTCTGTAAGGCATGTAATAAAAGAAAACCACCTTTGGGAAAATCCGAAAGGTGGTTTTTGGAGTTAGTGTGATTAAAAAAATTAGAAAGTGAAACGGATACCGGCATACCATTCGTGGGTATTAATCTCGGCGTTTTCAATCTTGCCAAGAGTATAATAACGATAACCACCATCAATATTCAAACATCTGTTGATGCGGATTGTTAAACCACCGCCGACTTGCCATGTGAATTTGTCTTCTTCCCATGTGGTGCTTTGACCTGATGCTCCGGGTTCGGTGTGTGTCATCTCAAGTTTGCTCATACCTAAACCGGCACTGATATACGGACTAATCCAATAGTTTGGCATAAAGTCAAAATAAAGGTTGAACATATAAGATTCGGAATTAACTGGCATATCAGAAATATGAATACCTGAGAAGGTTACCTCTTCTTCGGCATCATCACGCCAAACATATTCCAACTCACCGCGAAAATATTTATACTTATAACCGATTGCTCCACCATATGTACCAACACTGTCAAGATCGCTGATTCCGGCTGTAGTAACAGAATCTTTTTTGGAATTAAGGTGGTTCCAAGCCATACCACCGCGGGCTGTTAAATAAAAGCCGTCTCTGGCTTCTGCCGCTGAACTCATTGCAATAGTTAGAGCCATTGCCGAGCAGGCTAATACTAAACCTTTTTTCATAAACTTTCTCCCGATAAATTTATCAATTTTGCTTGTATCGTAACAGCTAATTGTTAGAAAAGTGTTAATGTTTTGCGGTTTGGGGTTAAAAATAACTAATATACCGGAAACGCGGTGTTTTGATAAGGGTAAAAGATTTGGGCTATATGTTATGATATGCTTTGGGATGATGGTTGTCGGCAATTTATTAACAACTACTAATAGATTCTTGACAAAATTACCCCATAAAATAGTATATCGTTAAACAACCAAAAGGAGATTCTTAAAAATGGTTACACTTATGCGTAGAGTTGTTCGTATTAATCAGAACAAAACATCGGTACGTCTTAGCTCGCTTGAATGGCTGGCTTTTGATCGTATTTGCAAAATAGAGCAAGTTTCGCGAACGGCTATGCTTAATTTGTTGGCGTCAAACTTGGGTGAGTATCAAAACCTTACGGCAACAATAAGAATGTTTACACTGTCTTATTATTTTAATTTTGCAAAATCAACCAAAGCTGATATGCCTACACCGAATCTCGGACGCGTTTTGGATATAATTGCATCAGTAAAATGAGTTTGCTTTTGTTCCCCGATTATTCGGGGAATTTTATTTTTGAAAAAAATACTTTTTTATAAACAAAGGATTCTTTATACTTCAAAATGACTGTTTATTGGTTTAGCTTTGTGCTGAACATTTTTTTTGAGAAAGTATTAAATATGAAAACAGCTTTGGTTTTGGAAGGCGGAGCAAAAAGAGGAATTTATACCGCCGGAATTTTGGATGTGTTGGCAGAAAATAATATCACAACAGATGCAGTGTTTGGGGTTTCGGCAGGCGCGATTCACGGTTGTACTTATGTCGCCGGACAAATAGGGCGCTCTATTCGATATAATATGAAATATGGTAATGATCCCAGATTTATGAGTATTCGAAACTGGATTAAAACCGGAAATGTCGTTGATACGGATTTTTGCTATTATGAATTGCCGGAAGTTTTGGATCCGTTTGATCATAAAAGCTTTGAAAAAAGTAAAATAACTTTTTATGCCGTATGCTCAAATGTTGAAACAGGAAAAGCCGAATATATACACTGTAAGGAATTAAGACAGGGAAAAGGGATTAATTATATCAGAGCTTCGGCTTCTTTGCCGTTTTTTTCAAAAATAGTGGAAACAGACGGCAAAAAATTGTTGGATGGCGGAATTTGTGACAGTATCCCTTTGAAAGCATCGCAAAATTTGGGATATGAAAAAAATATTGTTATTATGACAAGACCACAATCTTATAGAAAAAAGAAATCTAATAATGCTTGGTTGGCAAAACTTGTATACCGCAAATTTCCTAAATTTGCAGAAGCTATTATCAATCGACATACAATGTATAATAATGAGGTGGAATATATAAATAGTCAAAAAGCTTTTGGGAAAACTCTGGTTTTGCAACCTAAGGAAGAATTGGATATCGGACGTATGGAAAGCGATTTGGCTAAAGTTAAAAATGTTTATGAAATCGGACGAGCCGATGCGATTGCTAATTTGGAAAAAATAAAAGAATTTTTGAAATAATTGGTTAAAGTTGTTCTAAACTCCAATCGCCATTGTCATAAACCAGATGAAACAATGCCGTGTTAGGCATTTTGTGCGGGCCATAGCCAAATGCATATAAAAAATATCGCATAGCACCACCATGTGAGGCAACACCGATGGTCGTTTCCGGAGATTTGAGCATTTTTTCAAAACCTGACATCATACGTTGTTGTATCTCAAGCTTGCTTTCACCACCGGGCCAACAGTCGACCATATCCATTGCACCATACCATTTTGCCCAAATATCAGGATATTGCTTTGCAACATCATCACGATGCATTCCTTCGCATATGCCGACACTGGCTTCTATCAGCTCGGGCAAAATCTTAACTTTGATGTTGTTGACCTTAGCAACGCATTCTGCCGTTTGAATTGCTCGTTGCAACGGTGATGAGTATATTATCTGAAGACCGAAGTTTTGGGTTCTTTGAGCTAAGTTTTCGGCTTGGGATATTCCGGTTGCGTTCAAAGGCGCATCAATACTCTGCCCCTGCCAACATCCGGCAAGATTATAATCTGTTTCACCATGACGAAATATGTAAAAATCCTTATGCATCAGGAAACAACCTCTTCTATGTTTATGTTCGGGAATAAAATATTGGCAACCTCGGCATAACGGGGATTCATTTGGCTTACCAGAACCTTTAGCTCCGAATTGCGACTGAGGCAAATATCTATTTCTATGTGCCGTCTCAGATAATCTGTCAATTTGGCACCAATAATCTCATCTTGTGAAATAACGTTTATGTTTTCAGGTAAGGTTTTGCGTAAATATTTTTTTAGCAAAGGATAATGGGTACAACCTAAAATTAAAGAATCGATATTGTTAAACTGTAATGCATATTCTGAGACAGCTTTTTTTGCTTTGTCAAAATTGTTGGTTTCAATCAACGGAACTAAATCCGGAGAGGCTATTTCGATAACATTTAAATTTGAATCGAGTTTGTGAAGTTCTTCGCGATATATATGAGAATTGATTGTAGCATTCGTTGCTAAAACGCCGATGTTTTTTGCTCCATTTGACAAAGCTTCTTCAACTGTGGGAATAATTACACCCAAAACCTTTGTATCCGGCGAATATGACGGAATGAATTTTTGTTGTAAATAACGTAAGGCTATCGAGGTAGCCGTATTGCACGCAATGATAATCAAACCGCATTTTTGTGAAATTAAAAACTTTATGGCTTCTATTGTATAGGACAAAATTTGTTCCGGTTTCTTTTCGCCGTATGGCAAATGAACAGTGTCACCATAGTATATGTAATCGTACTCCGGTAAAGCTTCTTTGAGAGCTTTGGTTATTACCAAACCGCCAAGCCCCGAATCAAAAACACCTATTTTCATATTTTATCTTTGTTTGTTATACAAAAAAAAGCCCCGTCAAAGGGACTTGTAAATGGTGGGAGTGGTAGGACTCGAACCTACGACCTCTACGATGTCAACGTAACGCTCTAACCACCTGAGCTACACACCCTTTGTGTCTTAAGACAAATTCTTAATAATATAGCTTTGTACTAATTGCAAGCTTTTTTTCAAGGCTATTAGCGAATATTTAAGATTATTGTTGATATACTAATCAATATTGAATTTGTGCGATTGAGGAATTTTTATATGACTGACAAGATGCTTGATTTTACGGTAGACTATAAAAAGTTGAAGATTTTTGATGAATTTAATTCGAAAGATCCAAAATTTCCTATCGTTTTATCGTCTCCTCATGCCGGAAGTGTATTTCCTAAGGAGTTTTTGGAAAATTCTGCTTTGAAGGAAAATGAACTTAAAATTTCTGAGGACAGTTTTGTAACGGAACTGATTCAACAGGCATCCGATGCCGGTATTCCTCTGATAAGTCTTAATATTCCAAGAACTTTTGTTGATGTAAACAGAGACAAAATTGAGCTTGATGAAACAATGTTTTATGATGCTCCAAAATCAAATGACATAAATTCACGAAGATGCCGTGTAGGGCTTGGTGTTTTGCATCGTGTTGTGTATCAAAATAAAAATATATATAATGGTCTTTTGAGTTATAGAGAAGCTCAAGAACGACTAAAAAATGTTTATGACCCATATCATAAAAGACTTAAGCAACTTATTGATAAATGTGTAAGAAAATTCGGATTTTGTTTGGTTATTGATTGCCATTCAATGCCTTCCATGATTTGTAACATTATGAACGAATCCAAAACATTGGACTTTTGTGTGTGTAATTTGTTTGATGAAAGTTGCCCCTCGGAAATGTCGCAAAATATGTATGATTCATTAGGAAAACAGAATTTTCGAGTAGAATTTAATCGCCCTTATGCCGGAGCTTTTATTACATTTAACTACTGCCAGCCCCGAAAAAAGATATATACAATGCAAATTGAAGTTAATCGCAGCATCTATATGAACGAAAAAACATTCAAAAAAAATAAGCAATTTCAATTTATTGCCACCCATATAAGTCAAGCTATCGTTGATTTGGGACATTTTTTACTGGATTTTAAAATTTAATTATGTTATAAGCTCTCCTTGAATGTTTACGATTTGTTAATAAATAATAACAGATCGTTTGTTTTTCTGAGCTTTTTTTAGAGCGGAAAAACGTGGCTAACCAAACCTTAAGTTTTGATAATTTTTAAAAGGATATAGCCGTTAAGCAAGTTGAAATTGGCATATTTGTTGCATAAGGGATACTTGTGGCGAACTTAAGGGAACAGAGGGATGCGACTTTTCGTATCAATATTTTTGATGTTTTTGTTATTCTTGCTGATGTTTATTCAGCCGGTAGAAGCTTCTGAATACCCTAAGTATGCAAATACTGAAGAAGTTTGTACAGTTGCCGCACAGCAATTTGAAGAAAAATACCAAGTAAAGAAACACCTTTTAATTACTATAACCAACCTTGAATCGGGACGTTGGAATCCGAAGGTTCAGCGTAATACCGCTTGGCCTTGGACTATTAACGCGCAGGGTAAAGGACAGTATTTTGCAACCAAACAGCAAGCTATTGCTGCGGTTAAGCGTTTGCAGGCAAAAGGTGTTAAAAGTATTGATGTAGGATGTATGCAAATTAATTTGGCTTATCACCCTGATGCTTTCGAAAACTTGGAAGAAGCCTTTAATCCATATAAAAACGTGGAATATGGTGCAAAATTTTTGAAAAAACTTTATAAACAAAAAGGTAATAATTGGAATCGAGCCGCAACGGCGTATCATTCTAACTTGCCTCAAAAAGCAAAAAAATATGCTATTAAATTATCCAAAGTTTATAAAGATATTGTACAGGCAGGCATTGAAGCTAAGCCTGCTAAAAAGAGTGTAGTTCAAGCTACATTGAATCCAAAACCTGTTGATAAACAGGTTGCAAAGATTAAAAAACTTGAAAAAGAAAGTGTTTTGGCTAAGAATAGGATGAAGATAGATGCCAAGGTTGCCAGAGCCGCTAATGAGTGGCGCGAGGCTAAATTGGCGGAATACAGATTGAAAAAGGCCAGACAATTATAATTTTTTTTGAGTTTTAAATGAAAAACTTTATGCAGGACACCGGATTGTATTGGCGTCCGCTAGGTGGTAATAATATCGACCAGATTAGCGGACATTGTTACCAATACACCGGTGTTTTAAATTGTAAAACAAGTTTGAAATATTCCTCAATCTTGGTTGATTTGGGAAAGTTTGATAACCATCAGGCTTTAGGAATAAAAAACTCTGTTGCCGCAGTTCCGGATATCCGCGATATATTGAAAGACAAAGCTCTAAATCTAAAGGGATTATTTTTAACTCATTCTCACCCAGATCATCTTAACGGAATCGTTCATTATCTCCGAGCCGGATACAATCTTCCTACTTTGTACGGAGGAAGATACACTAAAATGGTATTGGAAGAGCTTTATTCTTATTATCAAATCGGAAAAACAAAACAACCTGCTTTTGTTGTAATTGATGATGGAGATAAGCTTAAATGCGGAATGTTTGAAATTGAAGTTTTAAGCTCTTCTCATACTTGCTTTGATTCTTTTGGTTTTATAATAACATTTGAAAAAACAAGTATATACCATAGCGGAGACATTAAAATTGACCAAACAACTTATTTTCGAAAACCAACCAACATTAAAACTCTAAAAAAAAGAAGAGATGACATCAATTATGTGGTTGCCGATTTTTACGGAATAGATAATAAGG
This sequence comes from Alphaproteobacteria bacterium, assembly GCA_045637985.1. Classification (GTDB taxonomy): domain Bacteria; phylum Pseudomonadota; class Alphaproteobacteria; order RF32; family CAG-239; genus CAZU01. The sequence goes on along the minus strand of JAZUAM010000023.1, from coordinate 15,325 downwards.
GGATGGCTTGGAGAGAAGCTGATGTATTAAAAACACTGGTACGCATTATAAAAAAATCGAGGCATTCAAAAATATTTTTGCCAATTTATCCGACACATGCAGAAATGTATGTTTTAGCTTTTTTGACGGCACTTAAATTGAAAAAAGATGTAATTTTTTATGGAAATGATGATTTTTACTCATATTTGGATATGATAAAAAAATATGGAATCGACTTCAACAAACTGGCAAAAAATACGATAAAGGTGATGGAAGGAATCCCTGAAAACATAAAAGAATTTAGCGATAATTTTATTGTAATAGGAGCTTATAATGATATCGGCAATTGGTTTAACGAATCTCCTAAAGACAGTTTTGCTCTAGTTACGGCAAGTACATATTTTAATCCTCTAAAAGGACAGCTTAATTCAAGGAATATACGATTTGTCACTTCTAATGAGTACCCTATAATTCAAGGGGCTAGCCACGGCTTTTTAGGTGACTGGGAATATATTTTAAAAATATTACCAAATGCAGTTTATATCCCAACCCATTGCCCTTGTTTTGTAGCGGAAAGTTTTAATATACTTGCTAATGAATTGGGTTTTAATATGATAAATCCAATCGTGCAAAATAATTACTTATTTAAACTTTGTAATAACCATTATCATTTATTATCATCCGGACCGGCAACTTGGTTGGTTGTAAACGATAAATCCTGCTTCACTGAAGTTTGGCAACGTCCTACTTCGGGAATCGGTTTTCTCAAAAGAACTTTTAGCAAAAAACGGACGCAACAAAAATTTAAAATGATGCTTTGTCAACGGAGAAAATAAATGAAAATTTCTAAATATTCCAAACAATATAGCGTGCGTTCTTATGAATGTGACAGAAATAATAATTTAAGAATTTTGACATTGATGAATATTTTACAAGATATTGCCGATGTCAATGCTACCGAACTCGGTTTTGGTTTAGATTTTTGCATCCAAAACGGGATGACATGGGTGGGGGCTAATTATGTATTGGAAATAAACAGACTGCCGAACATTCATGAAGATATTACTATAGAAACATGGCCTTCTGCAAAAAACAAATTGACCGCCTATAGAGATTATGAAGTTTTCGGAGAAGATGGAAATTCCATAATAAAAGCAACAAGTCAATGGATATTGCTCAGTTTGGAAACTAAACGCCCTATTTCCGTTTTGAAAAAAATGACTGATAAGCCAATGCTTGAAGAAAGAAGCATTGATACATCTTTTCCTAAAATAGGAGAATTAACAAAAATAGATTCACAATTTAAATTCCGAGTTCGATTTGATGACATCGATTTAAATAAGCATATTAATAATGCCGTCTATATATTATGGGCAACAGAAGCCGTTGATGAAGACTTTAGATTATCACATAACCCTCATAAGATAAGCATAAATTTTAAAAAAGAGGGTTATATTGGTGAAAAAATTATGGTTTTAACCCAAATGGATAATAATACTTCTATTCATAGTATTCGAACATATGACTCTGATAATGAGCGAGAGTTGGCTCGCGCTGTTATAGAATGGAAATAAAGTTCATTTAAAAGTGTACGAGCTACTCATCTTTTATAAATGAGTAGCTCTTTTTTGGTCTTTTAAACTCTTTGCCTTACACAAAATATATTCTAATTCATATTTTCCTGCATCTGTTATCTTCATGTTGGCAAACATTGTTTTTAATTTTGCAATCTCATCATCCGAAGCAAACATCAACCAGTCATCACAATTTCTGAATATAAGCTCAATTTTATCTTCTTCTTTAAGGCATATAAATTGAGCATTTATATTGTTATATTTGCGATATGCTTTTACATTTTCGATAAAACTTTTGATGCAAAATCCAGCAATAACAAACATTATCATGCCAAAAATCAAACACCCAGTCATGAAAGAAACGATCCCTATCGGAATAAGAATGAGCATATATACCATGAAGTAAATTGTTCTTTCTTTAATCTTTTTCATATTTACAATAATTTACGTTTTAATACTGTTTCTACCACAAGGTTTACTTCTCCAAAAAATAAATCCTCTTCTTGCATATTTGCACGACAATCTATGAATTTTTTAATCTCTTTCCTCGGAGCAAACCGAAGATATTCCTTTATGTTATTTCCGATATGCAAATGGTTGGCTCTTCGCGGGATGCTATCTCCAACAAGTTCCAGACCTTCACAAATTTGGCAATATAACTTAAACTTCAGAACAAGATTTAAAACTGCCATAAAGCCAAAAAGCCCCATATATAGGCAAAATAGGGATATCCATTTTTCTGAACAAAGGATAAAACCTAAAGTAAACGCTACGGCAATACACATCCTTATTACCAGTTTAATCAAAAACTTTTTCATACTTTTAAAATTTAAATTATTTAACAATTATTTTTTTGAATGTGGCGATTTTACCATAATTAATACTCTTTTACAAGAGAAATTTGACTGGATTTTTAATAAAACACATCGTAATATATGTGTATGAAAAAAGGATGATTTTATGAGTACTGAACAAGAAAATTACTTATTAAATAAGAAAGTTAAAATTTATCAACCAAAAGGCTTTTATAGAGCCTCGTCTGATGCCGTGTGGTTGTCTGCTGCAGTCAACAACGTAAAAAAAGGAGATTCTTTTTTAGATGTAGGTTCCGGAACAGGTGCTGTATCTTTATGTTTAGCCGAAAGATTTAAAAACTTTGGTATAAATATTATGGGATTGGAAATACAAAAGGATTTAACTGATGTTGCAAATAAAAGCGCAGATGCGAATGATTATGATTTTTTAAATTTTATTAATACGGATATTTTTGAAGCAAAAATACCACCCTGTTCATTTAATCATGTGATTACAAATCCGCCATATGCAGAAAACGATATGCCATCACCTAACCCATCTAAAGCCACAGCTCATAATTTTCAGTTTAATAATCTTGGAGCTTGGGTACAGTTTTGTATCAAAATGCTTCGTCCGCAGGGATATTTTTATATTATAAATCGAGCTGAAGCCTTAGAAAATATAATAAATAATATTTCCGGAAGATTAGGAGGTATAGAAATTTTTCTTTTGCATTCAAAAGAAGGACAAAAGGCCAAAAGGGTTATCGTTAAAGCAAAAAAAGATTCAAAATCCCCCTTAGTCATACATCCGGGAATTATTGTTCATGATAATGATGGTAAATATTCACTAAAAGCGGAAAAAGTTTTGCGACTGGGTGAAGGAATTTAAACATTGACATTTTAATCTTTTAGCTTTATAAGGCAACAGTCCGAGGACTCTGCTTGTTTGCGGAGCTTTAAATAACTATAAATAACCGGAGAAATGAAATGAAACGTACATATCAACCATCTAAATTGGTTAGGGCTCGTCGCCACGGGTTTCGCGCACGTATGGCTACTGCAGGGGGTCGTAAAGTGTTGGCTGCTCGTCGAGCTCATGGTCGCAAAAAACTTTCTGCCTAATTTCTATAAAAAATGAAGGTTTTGACGTTAAAAAAACGTAAGGATTTTGTTAAAGCTGCTAAGGGATTTAAGGTCGTAACTAACGGCTTGGTTCTTCAAGCAGCTTTATCTTTTCCTGCACCTCAAAAAGAGTGTTGTTTTGTCGGTTTTACCGCTACAAAAAAGTTAGGGAAAGCCCATATTCGTAATGCTACAAAACGAAAACTACGTGCCGTAGTGCATCTTGTTTTGCCGCAAACAGCCTTGTCTGGGATAGATTATGTGTTTATCGGAAGACACAACACAACAAATCTTGATTTTATATATTTGCAAAAACGTGTAAAAGATGCAATTTTGCAAATTAACAAACAAATCCAGGCAAAAAGGAATGCCGAAAATGAAAAAAATAATGATATTTCTGATTAAGGTTTATCAAAAAATTATCTCTCCTATTTTGCCTAATGTGTGCAGATACAAGCCAAGTTGCTCGGAATACTTTATTGAAGCTCTTCAAATACATGGCGTTTTTAGAGGAACATTTTTAGGAATTAAAAGGATTATTAAATGCCATCCTTGGGGAGGAAGCGGATATGATCCGGTACCACCAAAGAAAACAGATAAGGATAATCTCTGATATGTCTTGCTTATAAAGGCTTTTTGTAATACATATTTGGAAAGAGAACTGTTGTTTTAAGGAGTTAAGATTTAAATGAAAGAAGAAACTAAAGGTTTGTATTTAGCTATTTTGTTGTCAGCTATAGCTATTTTATTGATAAATTGGATTTGGCCGGCAAATGAAGTTTCCCCACAAAATGAAGAAACTCCGGTTGTTGCCGTTGAGGATAACAATTATAAAAATATTTCTAATGATGCTGACTTATATAAACCTGAACACAGGGTTGTTATTACTTCGGAAAAGGCTCTAAAAAACAACAAACGTATTGATATCGCAAATGCGAAAATTTTAGGTTCTTTAAGGGTTCAAGGAGCCAGATTTGATAACATTTATTTGACTAAATACAAACAAAATTTGGATGCCGAAAGTGAAGATGTTGAGTTGTTAACACCATCTGGAACGATTAACCCTTATTATGCCGAATTTGGTTGGTTATCAAATAATAAATCCGTAAAAACCCCTAACAGTTCAACAGAGTGGAAGGTTATCGGAAAAAAATTAACACCTGAATCTCCTGTAACTTTAGAGTGGAACAACGGACAAGGTATTAAATTTGTTCGTAAAATTTCCGTTGATAAAAATTATATGTTTACAATAGAACAAATTGTTGAAAATAATTCGGGTAAAAATGTAACTTTGTATCCTTTTGGTTTGATAAATAGAGTTTATAACTCTACCGATTCATCATCTGCAGTTGTACATGAGGGTATGTTGGGTGTTGTTAATTCATCTCTTAAAGAATTTAAACCTAAGGATTTGGATGTCGGTGAAAATGAAGAATTTGAAACTCATGGCGGATGGGCCGGTTTTGGTGAAAGATATTGGTTTTCGGCATTTGCATTTAATAATACAACAAAAAATAAAGTGCGTTTTAGTAAGACCGCTGATGATACATATCAGACAGATTATGTCGGCTCTCCGGTTGCTATTGCTAATGGAAGTATCGGAACTAACAGTATCCTCTTTTTTGCAGGAGCAAAAGAAATTTCTCTTTTAGACGACTACACAAAAACTTTGGGAATTGAGAAATTTGATCTCGCAGTTGATTTTGGCTGGTATTATTTTTTAACTAAACCGTTTTTCTATATTTTGGACTTTTTGTATCATTTTATCGGAAACATGGGATGGGCAATTTTGTTATTTGCAGCTTTATTGCGCTTGGCAATGTTTCCTGTAGCAAATAAGTCTTATGAGAGTATGTCCAAAATGAAAAAGGTTCAACCTAAAATATTGGCAATTCAGGAAACATATAAAAATGATAAAATGCGCTTACAACAAGAGATGATGGAGCTGTATAAAAAAGAAAAAATAAATCCGGCCTCGGGTTGTTTGCCTATGTTTATTCAAATACCCGTTTTCTTTTCTCTTTATAAGGTATTGAATATAGCTATTGAAATTAGACATGCTCCATTTATCGGATGGATTAAAGATCTTTCGGCTCCTGACCCATTGACCTTATCCGCAATTACGGGATTGCCTATCCCCAATTTGCTGGATTTAGGCGTATGGCCTGTTTTAATGGGGATTACGATGTATTTACAACAAAAATTGTCGCCGAAACCCGCAAACAAAGATCAAGCAAGAATGTTAACTTTGATGCCTGTGATATTTACGTTTATGTTGGGGCATTTTGCATCCGGATTGGTTATCTACTGGACATTAAGCAATGTACTGTCAATCATCCAACAAAAGGCTATAATGAAAAAAGTCGGAGTTAATTAATGGATTTTGAAATTAAAGACTTTACAAAAGAAGAATTAGTTGAAGCCAATAAATTATTCAATAACAAAACAACTTTTGTGTTGGGTGTTGCGAAGTTAGACCAATTACCGATAAGCGATTTGCCCGAGATTGCTTTTGCCGGCAGGTCAAATGTCGGTAAATCAAGTATAATTAATGCGCTCACGAATCAGCGAGGATTGGCTAAAACATCTAATACCCCCGGAAGAACTCAACAATTAAATTTCTTTAACTTAAATAATGAAATACATATTGTTGATTTGCCCGGTTATGGATTTGCTAAAGCGCCTGAGTCCCAAGTAAAACAATGGCAAAAGGTTATTTTTGCTTATTTGCAAGGACGAGTAAACTTAAAAAGAGTTTTTGTTTTAATAGATTCTCGTCACGGGTTAAAAAAAGTTGATTTAGAAATTATGGAAATGTTAGATAAAGCGGCTGTAACATATCAACTTGTTTTAACTAAAGCTGATAAAATAGGTACAAATAGCGCAAATACCGTAAAACAGGATATTGAAAAAGAGTTATCTAAACATGCTGCAGCATACACAAAGGTTTTAATAACCAGCTCTGAAAAACTTCTGGGAATAGCTGAGCTTCGAGCCGAAATTGCAAATTTGATATAAAAAAATATCTCCGTTTTAAAACGGAGATATTTTTTATTGTTATTTATTAGCGAACAAAAACCATTACTGACGGAACAGATGCTTTGGCATCTGTCTGTGCTGAAATATTTACACGATCAGCACTTACCCCCATTGAAATAATCTCTTGAAATATTTTTGAAGCATATTCTTGTGCGTTACTTCCTTGCAACGAATTGACCGCAACTACATCAAAAATAACATTTGATTTTTTAGCAACAGCATTTCCCACTGCTTGTTTTAATCCATCATGATAATCAACATCTTTTGATGTAAATTTAACCGAAAATAATGGATTACCTGCAGCAAAGGCTGAAAAATTGTTATTTCCTGTTGACTTTGACAGTGATGACATCAATGGAGAACGCCCCATTGGTACATTATTTACTCCAAAACTGCCAACTCTGATTGCATCACTTAATTTTGCAATATTGTTATTAGCTGTATCGACATACTGTTGTTGGCGAGAGATATCACTATTAATTTCCCCTAACAACGAATGCATAAGAATCGATGTCTGTCCGGCTTGATTTTCCAAGAGGCGAAGTTGGCGATGATCTTCATCAACAGCGCCGGATATACTGTAAGCCGAGCGTATGGCTTCAACTAAATAATCTGTGTTTGCCGTATCAGCAGCAACTTTAGCTGAGAGCTGATTTAGCGATGCCGAATTGGTACTCATAGTCTGTATATTATTTTGGGCAAGAGCCAACATTTCAAACATATGAGGATTTCCGGGAGTTGTTCCGACCTGAAGTTTGGCTTCAATATTGCCAATTGTTTTATGATATTGCAAAGCATTATTTACGACAGAATTGCGGATATTTTGCAATTCTCCGTTATTGGCTTTAATTGACTTTTGCAATTGTTCTAACTCTCCACGGAAAGTCATAACTTTTTGCCCAACAAATGTTCCGGTATTACTGACTTCTGAAATATTTACCGGTTCGAAATTTGTTGTACCTAAAACGATTCCGGCTTCTGCGGCATTTCTTTCTTCCAGTGTTTGTTCCTGTGTCTCAGATCCGAAAAGTGAAGGAAAAATTGCATCAGATGAATACGTGCATCCACCCAGAGCTACCAACATTAATACAGATGATAATTTTGCAAAGTTTGTCATTTGAAAAAATACCTTAAAATAGAAAAATAACATTCATTTTTTGTTTTACACTATCTGTCGGTTTTGTAAAGATTTTTTTACGTCTCCGCCAAACATTGAGATGATTGTATACCATTTTGTTAAATTATTGGTAAACAAAAGCATATTTTTTGAAAAATTTTCTTGCTTTTTAAATTTTGATGCTGTAATAACTATTCTCGTTGATGCGCTCGTAGCTCAATTGGATAGAGCATCTGACTACGGATCAGAAGGTTAGGAGTTCGAATCTTCTCGGGCGCGCCATATAAAAACTCCCTTTGCGGGAGTTTTTTTGTTTTTATTTTGTGTCTTGAATATCAATATCTTCCAGAATACATTCAAATGTGTCATTTTTAGGGGAACAAACATAAGCTCCGGCATTAACATTTTCAGTTTTTTTTGATAGATGCAACATTCTTATTTGAGTATATTTTATACCATCTAAAGAATAAAATATGATAAAATCATTATTGTGGCGGCGAATCCTGTACCATATACTTTTAATATTCTCGGGTAACTCAACAACAGACCAGTCTGATGAACCGTTATTTGCTACCACGGTTCCGATTTGTGGTTTATAGGGATTTGGCGACAATATTCCAACTTTAATCCATGTTGCAGAATCGTATCGTATCATGATACCACATTGTGCCGAATCCTTTATAACGGGAAAGTGCCACTTGGCGGTAATAACAAAGTTATTATTCTTAGCAACCGAAAATAAATGACCGTTGTCTTTATAAAAATTATAATCGGCATTTTGCCAAAAATCAGTTTCAGGTTTTGCAGTTATAAGAAGTCCCTCTTCAATAAAACCTACATTTTCCGGTTCATTCAACCAATTAAAATTTTTTATATTTTCAAGTAACATTAAAAAGTCCTAATATTTTCGTCCGGCATTTGTTGCAAAATTTTCTCTAACTCTTCATTTTTATTCTTAGATAACTCGATTTTTAGAGTAATGATTTGGTCGCCCCCTTTAATTCCTTTACCTTTAAGGCGTAATTTATCTCCTGTTGATGCATAAGGAGGAATATTAACGACCACCTTTCCCGTAATTGTCGGAACAGTAATTTTTGCTCCTAACACAGCTTCTTTCAGAGTTATCGGTAAATCTATCATTACTGTTTTGTTATCAGCCGTAAAATACGGGTGTTTATCAACATTAATTGTTATTAGCACGTCTCCTGAAGGCCCACCGTTATAACTTGGTTCACCAAGCCCTTTTAGACGAAGAGTCTGTCCATCTGTTGTACCGGCCGGTATTTTTACGTTAATGTTTTTTCCATTAATATTAACTGTTTTTTCATCACCACCGGCTGCCGATAAAAAGTCAATTCTCATTGTATAGTTTATATCAGCTCCTTTACGAGGACGACGTGCCGAACCACTAAATCCTCCGCCAAAAGGATTTCCTCCTTGAGATGAAAATTGCGAAAAAATACCATCTCCGAAAATTGACGAAAAATCAAAAGATGCTCCTTGTCCGCCACCAAACGGATTGTCTCCGTATGACTGATAACCTCCGGAAAAAGGGTTGCCTGAACCAAAACCGCCGGCGCCAAATCCGGTAGGTTTTCCATCAGCATCTATCTCATTATTGTCATATTTTTGACGTTTTGTTTTATCGCCAAGTATATCATAGGCACACGAGATTTCTTTGAATTTTTCGGCAGCATCTTTATTATCTTTGTTCAAATCGGGATGATATTTACGCGCCAACTTTCGATAAGCTGACTTTATCTCGTTTTCAGAAGCACTCTTTGACACACCTAATATTTGATATAAATTTTTGCTCATTCTTATATAAACTCACTAAAAAACTTTCCTATACTTTATATAGGTTTGTAAGCTGAGCTTTGCAAGTTAATTATTTGCAAACAAATGTTGCCCGACGACGATTGTTACGCCACAAAGAAATATCATACAAGTTAGCCTGACGTCCGCCATGGTCATTGCAATAAATTGCCGCTACAGGCGCTATTTCATCAACCCTGATATTTGAATACTCATAAACTACAAAATTTGATGCTTTATCAACAATGTTTACGTGTGAAGCAATGTAGTTGTATTCGGGTTCTTCGTAATTATAGCTTGAACAACCGACCAAAAACAAAAGCAGAAAAAAACAATATCCTATATTTTTCATACTTTTGCCTCTCTGTTTTTTGGTGTCTTGGAACCGCCCTTTGCTTTATCAAAAGATATTTTTGACAATCCCTTAACACCCTCGCCTTTTGCATTTATGACTTTTGCTCGCATTTGCTTTAGCTTTTTATCCATTTCCGTTATAAATGTTTTATCCATTTTTTATTCCCGAAATAGCGTTTTATACGTTATGCATATTATAACAAACCTGTTAAATAATGATTAATTGAGTTCATTATAAACATCTTTTCCTGCTTGTAGTAAAATGCGATATACTTTATTGTTGAGCGAATTTTTTGTTCTGTTGTTTGATAATTTTGCCATCATTGACATCAAATCTCGTTTAAACCTTTCATTTTCACGCAATGATTGGATATCTTTTAAGTTTTCTTCATCATTTATTTTATAATCAACAACAGCTTTCAGTGTTGCGATATACATAGCTTCTTTTTGCGCGGAATACTGAGCTTGTGCTGATGATATGGAAAGCAACAATGTTATAAAAATGAAAAATTTTAACCTCATTTAACAACCTCTTTTGAATAAATTGTTGTTTTAATCAATATTGTATATATACTACATTTATTAGAATCGGATTGCTATGACTTTTTGAAAGTTATTAAATATGAAAAAAACTCTTTGGATTTTACTTGATGACAGACGCGGAAGTGTCGGGCAAGCTATGGGAATAGCGGAAGCTCTCAAAGACAGGATGAATATTGTTGAAAAAAAACTTGTTTATACATCTTTGGCAAGCCTGCCAAATTGGATAAAAGGACGAAGCCTTTTAGGTATTGACAAACAAAAATCCGATAATTTGGATGAACCCTATCCCGATATGGTCTTGTCAACCTCCCGAAGAACTGTCAGTATTGCCAGAAACATTCGTAAGAAATCCAAAAACAGAACCAAAATTGTACAACTGATGTACCCAAGCGAAGGAATCGGTATTTGTGATATGGAAATGGTTATTGTTCCATCACACGACAGTTTGAGAAAACAAAAAATGCAAAAATCTTTTGTTATAACCGGAGCTCCTACCAGAATTTTTGAAGATAAACTTGATAATATTCGCAATCAGTGGAATCCGGTGTTTGCCGATTTGCCCAAACCTTGGGTGTCTGTAATTATCGGCGGAGCCATAAAAAACAAAGACTGGCCTTTAGAGTTGGCAGAAGAATTGGGTGACAAATTAAAAGAAATTAATCAAAAAGTCGGTGGTTCATTTTTGATTACAACATCAAGACGAACAGGCGAAAAGGCTGAAAAAATTATATTGGATAAGCTTAAAGGTTTACCTATGTACACCTATATATGGGGTGAGAAAAAAGAAAATCCGATAATGGGGTTTTATGCTTGCGCGGATATTATTGTTGCAACTGCAGATTCTGTATCAATGTGTTCGGAAGCTTGCGGAACAGGAGCATCTGTTTTGTTGTATAAAGGAACAAATTGGTTACCCAAAAAACATTCTCGATTTGCTGATTCTTTGATAAACCAAGGTTTTGCCGCTGATTTACAATCAAAAGAAGCCTTAAGTTTTAAACCCAAGGCAACTCTTAATCCCGCAATAGAAATTGCTGAAAAACTGTTAGAAATCTGCTAATCCCAGTGTTTGCGGCGCTAATATATTTTCTCTATCGTACTGTTCTTTCGGAGTTTCTTTGCGTACAGCCACAAGCTTTTGAAACATACGACCAAAATAGGTGCTTTTACGCCAAATAAATTGATTACGAATATCTGTATCAGCATAAGTGTTGATTTCTCTGTCCCACAAACGCTCAACAAACGGATGAAACAACCGGTTGTGCATACGTGTTAAGTATTTTAAGGGATGCCAAGACAATGGATTATGCCAATCAATAAAAACTACTTTTCCTCCGGGACGCACCATTTTGAGCGCGTTATTGACTATTTTATGTTTGGTCAAAGAAGGAACTTGCGACAACAACATAAAACAAATCAAAACATCATAATTAGCTTTGGGTTTTATGTTGGCGGCATCCTGTTTAAAAATTTTCATTCCCTGATAGACTTTCCAGTATTTTTCATTAACTCTGGTTACTTCTGAAGGGTTGATATCAATTATATCATATTGCCCATATGCACCGACAGCCATTGCAACTTCATCGATTTGACTGCCAAAAGTCAAGCCAAACTGCATAACACTTTGATTCATTTGAATCTCTTTGGTTAATGCGTTAACCAGTTTTTTGTATTGAAAAAACGTACGCAACCCGCAAGAAATGTCGTTATCTAAAGATGCGCATTTTTCCGGAAACTTGTATATATGGCCATATATAAAATCAATATACGCAGGTAACGAATTTTTTGGCGAATTACTTATATTCATTTTCTCTCTCTTGCATAATTTCAATTACTTTCAAAATGCTTTTTTGATAGCAATCTTGGCTTTGATTAATCAGTTGTGAAATTTTTGCACTACGATTATTTATTAGATCATCTTCAATTTTGGTGCATATACGAGAAAAATCTTCCATACCAAAGACCAAACTGCTGGAACGCCAACAATGAAAAACTCGGCGCTTTTCATGGTCAGATATTTTATCTAAAAGCTCCCACGATTTGTTTGATTCAGCCAAGTAATCTTTCAGCAATCCCTGCATTTTGCTTTTGCCGAAAATATCTAAATATTCACAAAGTTGTTTCTGATTTATATTAGTCATTTTTATTCAACAATCCTATTTGATTTGCCGCGGCTACTGCCCCGGTACGGTTATAAACATTGAGTACTTTTAATATTGCGGTAACATGTAATTTAACAGTTCCTTCGGTAAGCCCGAGTTCAAAAGCTATTTGCTTATTAGATTTGCCCTGAGCAATAAGTTTCAGAACATCTATTTGGCGAGGAGACAATATCTTTATGTTTTCTCTTATATCTTTATTTTCTTGTATTGATTCCAAGTTTTTCAACATATCAAATTCATCTTCGGATGTTCCGTGTAATAATTCTGCCGGAATATAAACGCCACCTGACAAAACCAGATTAACAGCAGACAAAATAACTGCATTGGAAGATGTTTTAGGAATATATCCCGCTGCACCGAGTTCTATGGTTTTTTGGACAATTTCTTTATCGAAAACAGCAGATAATATTATGATAGGTGTTTCGGGAAGTTTGCTGTGTATTTCTTGTTGGGCATCAAGCCATCTGGCTCCGGGCATTGCCAAATCTGTCAAAATAAGGTCAAAATGGTTACTATCTGCAATAGCATCAAAAATTTCGTTATAATCTTTAGCTTTTACCAATTCGGCAGCAGGGAAAGCATCGGATAAAATCAGCTCCAACCCTTTTAAAAACAATTCATGATCATCGGCTATGAGTATTTTCATTGTTTTTCCTCTTGTTTGTTCCAATCACCACAACAAGCCTGATAGATTGCCAAAGATGCGGCAACAGCTGTTTCGGCTCGCAAAATTCTGGGACCCAGATTGATATTTTTTACATATTCCAGATTATTCAGCATACTCGCTTCTTCATCACTGAAACCGCCTTCCGGCCCAATTAATATCGCAGCTTTGTTACAATTTGTCGTCTGAAAAACCCTAACAACCCCCTGACCTTGCCTTCTTTCGTCCATAAAAAACAATTCTCTTGATGTATCCCAGTTTTTTAGAATTTCGTTTAATTTTTGCGGTTGACAAATTGTCGGCACGCTGAGACGTTCGCATTGTTCGGCGGCCTCAACAGCCTGCATTGTAAATCGTTCCAGCTTTACTTTGTCACTGTTGGTATAGGCTGTTATAATCGGAACAATCCGGCTAACCCCTAACTCGACAGCCTTTTCAATAACAAAATCTGTTTTATCTTTTTTCAACGGAGCAAACAAAAGCCATAAATCACTTTCTGTCTGTGGTGTGCGAGTTTGTTCATAAGCGCAGATTATTGTTTGTTTTTTGTCGGCTTTGCAAATGCGGCACAAAAATTCACCATCTTGCGAATTAAAGCATTTTATCGAATCGCCTTCACGGCAACGCATAACATTACACAAATAATGCGAAGACGATGTCGCTAAAGCAAGCTCTTTGTTTAGCGACAACTCGTTATCAACATACAGCCTAATATTGCGCACCAGATTCATTATCTGCCTTTAACATACAATGCTTTGTTTAAGACCGTTTTTCCGTTAGTATCAACCAAATCAAAAAAGATTGTATGATCTTCGGAATTTTTTTGCATAAATTTGATTTTACGAACATTATCTTCGGTAAAATTTGCGATCATAACAACAGCATCTTGATCATAAGACACGCGCCAAGACCGATCATTTTTGTCTTTTAACAAGACTAAATACTCGTCTTCAGGCGAAACAGTAATACTTTTAGAAACGCCAACCTTCATGTTGACTTCTTTTACCTTGATCGGCTCCGGCTCGGGTTCGGGTTGAACAACAGCCGGAACAACTTCTTTCTTTTTTACGGTTGTTTTTGATGCCGGAACCACATTTTGAAAAGATAGCGCTTTTGATGCAGATTGACCAACTACAGCCAATGCATTAAAACAAACAAATGAAGTTAGCAATGTAGTGATTAAAATCTTTTTTAGCATTGTCGTTTCCTTGTTCTAAAAATATGCACACAAGCAATATTTGCCCTATTCTTTATCTATTATATAGGTTATTTTAAGGTTAATAAAGTGAATATTTGGTTACAAAATAAACTTTTTTAGGATTTTTTTGATGATTATCACGATTGATGGTCCGGCGGCCGCCGGAAAAGGAACTTTGGCAAACAAATTAGCTCAAAAATACAAACTTGCATATTTTGATACCGGAATGGTTTATCGAGCAGTCGGGCTTGATTTGGTGTTGCAAGGTCTTGACCCTGAAGATTCGGAAAAAGCATTGTCTGCGGCAAAAAACCTTACATTTGCAAAAATGATTGATTTGTCAAAACATATTGATTTTCGTTCAAATATTGGCGGACAAGCGGCATCAAAAGTTGCATCACTGCCGGAAGTTCGGGCTGCTTTGTTAAAAATGCAGCAAGATTTTGCATTAAACCCTCAGTTTGCCGACGGAAGTGCTGCTGATGGAGTTGTTTATGACGGAAGAGATACAGGAACGGTAGTTTGTCCAAATGCTGATTTGAAGCTCTTTATAACAGCATCTCCTGAAGTTAGGGCTATGCGCCGTCATAAAGAATATATCGATAAAGGTTTAGCTTCAAATTATGAAGAAGTTTTGGCTCAAACCAAAGAACGAGATATCAGGGATACAACCAGATCATCAGCACCTTTGAAACCGGCTGATGATGCGATTGTTATTGATACATCAGATATGGCGATTGATGATGTTTTTAACAGAGTTTGCAAAATCTTAGAAAGCAGAAAATAAGTTTTTAAATTTATATTTTACCCCGTTTGTTATTGAACGGGGTTTTATTTTTGCGATTCACGAGTGGAATAAAAATTTTTTTGAAATGACTCAAAGCGAATCTGAGTCTTGATTAGCCGAGAATCGGCGGTTTGACTCACGGGAATCGATAACTTTTTATTAACGAATCGAGAT
>JAZUAM010000022.1:0-4232 GCA_045637985.1 Alphaproteobacteria bacterium | reverse complement strand
AAAAAACAAGCCTTCCGCAAGGAAGGTCTTTTTTGTATCCATACCCAATATTATAACCGCTAAGCCTGAAACTCTCACCCCTCAAGGGATGAGAAAGGTTTAACTAAAAACTAAAAAAAACATATATCAAATAAAAAATAGCCTATATATACCGAATACCGAGCTAATCATTTAGATGAATTTGATGTTTTGTATTATTTAACAGAAAATCTTTCCTTTCAATTGCAACTTGAAACAGTCATTTAAACCCGCACTTAGGGCCAGAAGTTCTGGCTGACATATTTTAATTATTTTATTGTTTTTTATCAACAATTATGATACACTTTTTGCGTTTTTTAAGGAGGAATTTATGATATGTAGAAATATCATCTTATTTAAATTAACACAATTTTTTGGTGGATTATGGTTTTTGGCGCCATTGGCTATTGTTTATTTTGAAACAATAACACAATCATATGCTTTAGCCATGTCTGTTTTTGCCGTCTCATCACTTTCCACCACATTTATGGAAATTCCAGCCGGTTTGTTATCTGATAATATCGGCCGCAGAAAAACATTGTTATTTTCTCCATTACTTATTTGTTTTGCTTTTTTATTATGGGCATTGGCAGGAAATTTACCCTGTCCTTCTTTACTATTCATAGGTGCTTTTTTATATGGAACAGCCGATGCGGTTAGGTCTGGCACAGACGAAGCCTTAATCTACGAAACAATGGAAGAATTAGGTGAACAAGAAAATTTTAAAATCCAATATGCAAAAAGTCGTGGTTGGGGACAAACAGGCGCAACTGTTAGTGCTATTCTGGCTGCTTTAATTACATACTACTCCTCACTACAAATATTAGCTTGGGTCTCTATTGTTCCGTTTATTGCCCAATTAATTGCTGTATGGTTTTATATTGAACCAAAGCGTTCTCAAAGGCCTAAAAAAGAAAGCTCATGGGTAAATTTTCGCCTTGCTTTTAAACGATTATGGCAAAACAAAAAATTGCGTTTTTATGCCTGTATTGAAATGATTGATAGCGCTTTTGGCATGGCAACATTTCGTTTTGAAGGTGCGTATTATCAAACATTGATAACACAATGGGGAGTAAATATCGTCCGTTTTTCAAAACATATTTTAGGTATAATCGGATTTTTTATTGTTCCGTATTTTCGTAAAATTAATATCGTTAAACTGTTTTTTGGTTCAATGATTGGAAACGCTTTTGTTAGATTGATTGGAGTAATTTTAAACAATACTTTTGCCCCTTTTATTATGGCAACCGTCAGTTTGTTTTATGGTACAGAAAGAACAAGTTGTGCCAATATCATGCAAAATGAATTTTCACCCGAACAACGTGCAACGATGAAATCCATCATTTCTTGTTTATCAAGCATTTTTGCTGCATTTGTGCTTATCTTAATGGGATGGATTGCTGATATTTATGGTGCCAGAACAGCTATTTTAATAGCAATTTTAGTAAAAATAGCTGTTATTATCGGCTCTCTCATTATTTTAAATAAAAAAATGGTTTGAAATACTACGATTCATTTTTATGGAGTGGAAGTATATAAAAATAATTATATTTTAAAGTGTTATACTATTTTGTGTTTGTATGTTCTGTGTCAATTTCATCTGATGTAGATCTGCTCACTCGTACTTATTTGTATGGTCATATTCCATTGGAAATGGTTGAGGTCTTGATTTTAGGGTGTGTGACTTTCTCTGTAATGTTATTACATTTTTTTGTAAAAAACGAAAGAATCTGAAAAACAAGAGAGAGATTAAGATATTAAATAGCATAATGTTATTTGGTATACCTCTTGTATATATTGTTTTAGCTCAAGTAATAGTATGGGTGGATTATTTTGTTGTGACTGTACCGGCTGCGTTTATCGCGCTTATTTTGTTTATGTTTATTTGTTTAGAGATTCCAATACTAAAACTAATCATAAAACAATGTCGAAAAAGAAAAACATATTTAAGTTGTGTTTATTTTATACTAGTTATTATGTTGATTTTTGTAATATCATTCAGTTTTACGGATAGATTACATGACTTTAATCATCTCATTGAAGATTATGCTCTTCCTTTTGACTTTGATGATGTGCGATTGAATTGATGAAATGTTGTTAAAAATACAATAAAATATATTTTAAAATCAATTATTTAATTTTGGTATTGTTGACAGATATTGTATGATGTGTTATACTTAAATATAATATGATTTTTTATCAGGAGGTTTGTATGAAATCGTTTTACCAATCTTTTCCAATTGAAGTTATCGAAGAACCTTATAAAATCCAAAAAAAGATGGAACAACATTAGAGGGGATGCGAGCTCAATTTCATTGTCCGAATGGATTTCCGTTTTCAGAAGTAAAACATGCGATGGCTTTTGCTGCTTTTTTATCTCATGCGATTAAATTGCGGTTAAATACAGTATTGGAAAATAACAAAGATGACGCTGATCGTATTACAAAAACGATGAATTGGATAGAAAAAAAAGCGAAATTCCATCCATGGGAGATGAGACATGTTGCGGATCAAATTGCTCAATTACCGGAGTTCCTAAACGAATTAAAGCCGTTAGGTTTTTCTGAAAAGGAAATTCAAAAAGATATTCGCTTAATCTCTGTTTTGCATGACATTGGTCGTTTATCTGAAGTTGATTTAAATACGGCTTTTAAGTTTGACATGAGTGCGGTCAAGGGTAAAGGCCATGATCATGCTTATGAAAGTTATGAAATTTTAAAATCTGTTGGGATGACACGCCCAGAGATATTATTGCCGGTCAAGTATCATGGCTTATTAGACTTTGAGCCGGAATTGCAAAAAGACCCGATGTTTAAAGATTTGCCGGAAGCCAAGAAAAAACGCATTATATCCTATACCCATGCTGTTCGTGATGCAGACAGAACATCGAATTTATTGTCTTATACCGTACATGGTATTAAAAAGTGTGGAGAAATGAATGATCCGAATTATTCGCCGGTATTACATCCGGAAAAATATTATGCTGTTTCTGCGGCATGTGTAGAGCGTTTGCAAAATGGAGACTGTTGCCGTGTTAATGAAACGAAAACATACTTGGATACAATGCTGAAATTTGTCAGTTGGAGTTTTCAAATGCATTATGACAGCGTAAAAAAAATGGTTGCGCAGAATGTTATATCAAAAATATGGGATCGTATTTTTGAACAAGCAGCAGACGAATGGAATGAAGCGCCGGTCAAAGATGCTGTTAAATACGACCATACATTAAAACAATTAAATAATACGAAGCAAATTGTTATGAAAAGATTAGATCCCACTTATGTTGTTCAATCGGCTGAGTGTGTTAAAACGGCGGCTCTGAAGAAAAAAGAAAACGGCCGATAATAGAGGTGATACGGTCATCATAAAGATTTAATCTTAACAGAGATGTCGGATGTAAGCGCTGTTCAGTATAACTGTTTTGCTTGGGAAACCACACATGCATGACAAAAGGAATGCTGCGCATAAGTTATCATTCAACTGGATACTCGTATCAAGTACGAGTATGACAAAGTAGACACAATACCACTGAATACGCCGGTGGGGCCGGCGTATGACAATATGATATTATCCCCTGTCACCCTCGGGTAAATACGCCGTTCTCCTGTTCCCTTCGGACAGTGATACTCTCTCTGTCACTCTTGGGTATAACGAAGATATCTTCTCTATCCTCGTTGGTCCTCTCTCAAAGTATCTCTTCCACTCTGTCACCCTCGGGCTTGACCCGAGGGTCTAGTAGGCAATGAAATCAAATTTTACCGGATGTTTAGAAAATCGCACATTCATGATAAATATCAACAATAGATATCAAATTATCGCACGCTCTCCACAGGAACGAATCCAGCCGGTATCTCATCGTTTAAAAAGGCAATAATCAACCAACCGATTCGAATGCAGGTAATTAAGTATATAAAAAATGATTATATTTTAAATTGTTATTTAATTTTAGCGATTCGGTATTGAAACAACATCTTTATGGTCATATTGAAGCGTTCTTTTTTTGAAAATACATTATTTTAAAATATACAATAGAATTAAAACTTCAAAAAAGAGGGAAAGATATGAACTAATAGCTCATAAAATGAAAAGAACTTAAAAATAATTTAAAAAAATAGCCTAATTTTAATTTTTTTACTTGCAATATGCAATCAAACAGTGTATATAAAACTTATGAATGCAATCAAAAGTTGAAGTTTGTTGCTCAAAGGAATAAA
>JAZUAM010000021.1:0-2144 GCA_045637985.1 Alphaproteobacteria bacterium | reverse complement strand
ATTGACTTTAACATATCCGTCAAGACATTCGCAATTTCTAAAACAACCTTTATAGGTATCACATTTTGAATTTGAGGGTTTGGTGTCAAGATATCCTTGATCTTCACAAGATAATGACGATCCTTCATCCGGTAAAGGTTTGTATTTAAACTCTGAAGATATTGTGATTTTAGCGGATACCGAAGAAACAAGCGACATCACGAAGAAAGATGCAAACAGGTATATTGTTATTTTTTTCATCATCGCCGTTCTCCCTCAAAATACTGCCAATAGTGCATTTAAACCACCGTTTAAATGCACTATTTTTTTACCTGTTTTTTGAGGGGAGTTTTGATGATAAAAAATAGGGGGATGGATTGCTTCAGCGTAAACGCTTCGCAATGACTTTTTCCCTCTCCGTCATCCTGAACGAAGTGAAGGATCTCTTTCGTCTTTGCCTCATTAAGATGTTTCGCTCCGCTCAACATGACCGAGAAAAAAGCTCTTTATAACGACAAATTCCAATTTTCTCCGCGAATTGTGAGAAACTTCTTAGCTTTTGAAAGAAAAGTATAAGAATAATAACGATTATGCCGTTATCCTGTTTGAGGCTTCAGCCGAGTTATAACGGCTTAGGCACATTCTTTCAAAAGCTTAGAAATCGAACCTGAGCGGCATTTTTTGGTTACTTTTGTATGCACAAAAGTAACGTAAAGAAAATATTGAAGTTGGCTGGACGTTGTTTGCTTTGCTCACTCCGAACCATGACATCTTTTCTACAACTCTTTAATGTTACAAAAATATGAAAAACTAGCGATAAAAGTTAAATCTTAATTGTATTTTTATCATTTTTATTGTATACTAATATTAATAAAGCATTTAAACGGTGGTTTAAATGCACTATTGGCAGTATTTTGAGGGAGAACGGCGATGATGAAAAAAATGACAATATACCTGTTTGCATCTTTCTTCGTGATGTCGCTTGTTTCTTCAGCGGTTGCTAAAATTACAATATCTTCAGAGTTTAAATACAAAACCTTACCGGATGAAGGATCGTCATTATCTTGTGAAGATCAAGGATATCTTGATACCAAACCCTCAAATTCAAAATGTGATACCTATAAAGGTTGTTTTAGAAATTGCGAATGTCTTGACGGATATGTTAAAGTCAATGGTGTTTGCACACTAAACGATTGTTCTGCTTATCCTTTGACTGGTTGTAATAGTGATCGTGGTACGGTTGAAACATGTGAAACCAATGCTTCCAAATGCAGGTACTCCTCTTGTAAAAATGGATTTACATTGAGTAATGGAAATTGCGTTTGTAACGGAAGTGGTGTTGTTGAATCTTCAGGAGTTTGTCAATGTGATTATGGTGAAGGTTGGACTACAAAAAATGAAAACCCAGCACCTTGTTCAACACCAGGATGTGCAAACCTTGCTCCTTGTCAAAAAATGGTATGTCCACTCGGTTCTTCAACAAATCCAAATTGCGGAACTAATGAAGAAGCATCATATACAGGAGATAAATCAGGCGGACAAAAATGTTATAAATGTGTATCGACATATCAATGTTCAGTCTATTATACAGCAGTATCAGAATGCGGTTCCGGAATTGGTTGGTCGTTGGTTGATGATGGGACAACCGATAAAGATGGAAAAAAATGCCAGAAATGTTCGTGCAGTGCAACTGATCATACATTAACCGCCAAACCAAATGCCACAACTACTAATTTTACTACCGGTTGTAACAGCAAATATAAATTTACTTCATGCAAAACAGATGCCGGTTATTACAGCCAAGAAGCTTGTTATCAGACAGGTGGTGTTCACTATGGTCCTTTAAGCTACTGGACAGCGGCTAATATGGGACTTTAATTAAAAAGCTAAAGGAGAAATGACAATGTTAAATTATAAATCTACTCTTGCACTTGGGACGATGTTGTTGTTGCCCTTTAGTGTTTTTGCTGATACTTGTGCGACCTTACCTGATTGTGCAAGTCTCGGATTTGTTAATACGGCAACCGAATGCGGAAGCTTAAAAAAGTTGAAATGCCCATTCGGAGATGCTTACTTCTGTTCAACAAACAATTGTAAATCGGTTAGTGTTGGTGGTTTTGAAAAATGTACAGAATATTGTGCTGATGATAAAAATATTTGTGTTG
>JAZUAM010000020.1:0-132972 GCA_045637985.1 Alphaproteobacteria bacterium | reverse complement strand
GATATGTCTGATGCTTATGGCAAAACCGCTGAGTTTGACAATGTTCAAAATATCGAGGCTGAGGCCGGTGTTAAGGTTGAGAAGACCTTCTTCCACGACAACCGCCGTGTAATCAGTAAGATTTATGTTAAACCGAGTATTGTCCAAAACTTTGGTAAAGGTGATGTCAACATAACCTCTCTTGATACGGTTGAAGGACTTGAAAACGAGACCTTAATCCGAGGAGAGATTGGCGGAAGCTTTAACTTTGGTAACGGTTGGAGCGGATTTGGCTCACTGGGTTATACCTATGGTTCTGATTACAACGCAACTGACTTTAATATAGGTATCAATTATAATTGGTAAGTATGGAAGATGCCCTGACCTCTCTTCGTTCTGGGCTGATGATGAAAAAGCTCTCTTTTGAAAAGAGAGCTTTTTTGTTGGATTCTTCGTCAACTAAAGTTGAAGCAGTCCATTTTCTGTTTTGTTCTTTATGTTACTTTTTGCTAACAAACAGTTTCAAACTGACGTAACCAAAAATTACCGCTCAGGTTCGATTTCTAAGCTTTTGAAAGAATGTGCCAAAGCCGTTATAACTCGGCTAAAGCCTCAAACAAGATAACGGCATAATCATTACTGTTCTGAGACTCTTCTTTCAAAAGCTAAGAAGTTTCTCACAATTCGCGGAAAAATAAAAAAATGTCATCGCTTGAGCGAGGAACGAGCGAGACCGGCGATCTTCAATGTTTTTATCAGTAAGGAAGATGCCTTAACTGGATTGCTTCAGCGCAAGCGCTTCGAAATGACATAGAATTAGAGGTGGATTGCTTCGTCAGCTGAAGCTGACTCGCAATGACAAAAAAAATAAAAGCTGACTTGCAATGACATAGGGGGAAAGCTGACTCGCAATTACTATTCGTTTTGTTCTTTATAAAAATGCATAAATACTACCGGTTTGATATCGGTTACTTTTAGAATTTGTTTGCGGATGCGGGCTGCCAAATATTCACTGATGGATTTTTCTCGGTAATCTAATTTGATGATTTCTTTGGCAATGTCTTCTCTTATGCTTTTAATAATTTTATCACGCAGTTCCGTAAATTGTGATTCTTCTAAAATATCAATTGAGCTTATTTGAATATCCGCCAGTTGCCAATCAGCTTTGAAAATAGCACTGATAAAAACAGAACAATTGAAAGCTATGCGTTTGCGATTTTTTATGAGCTGTGAATCCAAAGGTGTAAGTTGACGGCGATCTACACCAAGTTTGCGTGTAAAAACTTCTGACACAATTTCGTGTTTGCCGTCTTGGATTAAGATAACTTCACCATTGCGAGCAACCAAAACATCGCCAACGCCATTTTCTTGGGCAAGCTTTTTTTGTTTACGAATATTGCGTTTGTCACCATGTACGGGAATTACTACCTTGGGTTTTAATAAACGATACATCTCAAGTATTTGTTCGGGAGTGGCATGTCCGGAAGCATGAACGGAATAATCTTCTGTTGAAATAACCTCGACACCCATATCTCGCAATTTGTCTTGCATACGCTCAATTTTATCTTCGTTTCCGGGAATTATTTTGGATGAAAATATGATATTATCACCCTTACCCAGTACTATATCTTTGCTTTCGCCATTGGCTATGCGAGATAATGCTGAACGATAATCACCCTGTGAACCGGCACAGATAAAAAGTATTTTATCTAAGGGAATGTCTTTTGCATCTTTGATATCAAAGGCTTGCGGGCAATTTTGAAGATAGCCGCATTCTTTTGCTATTTTGTAATTTTGGTTGAGCGAATGTCCGCTGATAACAGCTGTGCGTCCAGCTTCAGAAGCTGCTAAAATAAGGCTTTCCAAGCGCATAATGTTAGAGGCAAAACACGTTGCAACAACTGTATTTTCCAGTGTCGGTATCAATTTAAGCAAATTTTGTCTGACTTCAAATTCAGTCGGTTCTTTGTGGTTTGAACCCATATTGGTAGAATCGCCGACGTATAAATCTACACCTTCTTCAGCTAACTTATTTAATGACGGAAAATCTGTGGGAAGTATAGGTGTTTTGCCGTCATCAAAACGCCAATCCGTAGCATGAAAAATATTGCCGTATGGAGTTCGAATTATTAAACCGCTGCTCTGTGGTACGGAGTGAACCAAAGACACAAATTCAACGGTAAAATTGGTTAATTTTATTATCGGATTTGTTGTTACCGAATATAGATTTGCAAAATCTTCAATATGATATTCTTTAAGGCGTGAGCGAATGTGACCAAGTGCAAAATCAGATGCATAAACAGGACAATCTAACATCGGTAATACATGCCCTATTGCTCCGAAGTGGTCTTCGTGACCGTGTGTGATAAACATTGCCTCAATATCATCGCGGTATGTTTCTAAAAATGAGGCGTCGGCCAGTCCCATTTCCATTCCGGGAAAATCGTCCTGTAAAAAACCGTAGCCGGCATCAACAACTATGATTTTGCCATCAACTATGTAGGCAAACATATTATATCCAACCTCTTCTGCTCCGCCAAGAGCCACAAAATATATTCCTTTTTTGTTGAAACCTTCTATCATGATTTTTTGTTACCTATATGAATACATCGCCGGCAGCGATTTTGGTTATTGTGTCTTCTTGTTCTAACAATAAAAAGCCGTGTTCGTCAATACCCTTAAACAGGCCTTCTTTAGTATAATCAGAATAACGCACTTTTATGGGGGAGTTTAAATATTTGGCAAACTCAAGCCATTTTTGCCGAATAATTGAAAAGTTTTGACTGCAAAGCGCCAGATTTTTATCAAAATATCGGATGTAAATTTGCAAAAAATCATCAGGTTGTACACTGTAACCTAATGATTGTAAATCTGTTGCAGGATAAATAGTATCGTTTAAATCAGGATGCGAAACCAGATTGACACCAATGCCTATAATTATTTTGTCTTCATACGTCTCTATTAATATACCGCTTATTTTTTTTCGATTGACTAATACATCATTGGGCCATTTGATAATTATGTCTTCATTTGTTATTTCACGAAGTGTTTCCGCAATGCTCAATGATGACACAAAAACAAGATGTGTTACGGGAATATCATTCGGTATTAATTGGCTTAGAAATAGGTTTCCTTCCAGACTTTGCCAATTACGTCCGTGTCGTCCCCGACCGGCTGATTGTTTTTTGGATGTAATGATAAAAGGTGTTTGATGATTTGTGTGTTTTTTTGCAATATCATTAGTTGATGTTACTTCGTCGTATTGAATATGTTGCCATTTGTCGTTTAACAGATTGCTCATGAAATTCCTCCTAAAATTATAAGAGCATCAGAAAGCAACCAAGCAGGATTTATTAAAGAAACTAAAATAAAGATAACATTTATGAATAAACATATGTATATTGCTTTGTCTGTTCTATCAAACTTGATTGTGGCTTTGTCAAAATATATTATACGGACAATCTGTAAACAGGCATTAGCGACAAAAAGCATACTTAGCATCATCAGACCTAAACGCCACCACGCACTAATTCCTATTAAATTGTTGAAAATTGATAAATATCCGAAAAATCCCAACGTCGGCGCCAAACCGATAAGAGAAAACATAAATATTAAAAAAGCAGCGGACATATACGGACGTACTGTGTAAAAACCGCTTATATCCGTTGTAGAACTGAGATAATCACCGCGTGATTTTAACCCCAAAAACACCGTATAAATTCCGGCAAAAGATAAAATCGATATGATTGTGTATGCAAAAGATGCAATTATTGATTTATCTGAAAAATTGAGGATTCCTATTAATGTAAAACCGGTACAATAAATACTTATATAACCGAAAAGACGTCTGATATTGCATTCGCGATTTGCCGAAACAGCTCCTATAATCAATGAAAGCAAAGAAAACAGACCGATTATTGAGATTATTTCAGATATAAAAGGATAAAAACATTCCGTAACCAGTCGAATTAGTGAACAAAGAAAAATAAGCGGAGGAACTAACGTGATAAAACCACAGACCGGTAAAACGCCGTTAGATATAAAACCTATAAACCAACTGTGAAAAGGAACCAAAGCCATAATAAACATAAAACATATCAAAATTGAATATATCCCAAGCAATATATAAGATGGTATATCGGATGAAGATGATAAAAATTTGTTGATTTCGGAATATTCAAAAGCCCCTGCGCAATAATATATTATTGCTGTTCCACACCATAGAAGCAAACAAAACAACACGCTGCAAATACTGTATGTGTTTGCAATATGTCTGACTTTATCAACATCCCAATGACGTAAAATAAGCAGTCGATAAAAAATGCAAATCAACGGAACAACGCAAGATAACGTCAACAAAGATGAACTTGATGCCAAAATGTTGAGCAAGAAAAGTATTGCAAAGCATATTGAATAAAATTTGAAAGACGGACGATTTTTATTTAAAAACCATTTGGATGAAAGATAAAACCATGCCCACGACAAAAGATATGAAAAAGTCTTAAATAATGTTGTAAAGGGAGTATTTTGCCAAAGTGGCGGAAATGCGCTTTTGTTATAAAAAAGGATGGTCGAACTCATTGATGCTAATATACAAAATTGAGCTATTGAAAAAAATGTTTTTGATGTCTTTTCCGTATGATAAATTTCAACAGGTAATGCTATAATATAAAACCCAAGAAGAAAAAGTTCCGGCATAAGAATAAACCAATTTTGTAACAATTTAATTCTCCCTATTCATTTATTACAAACCAAAGCGGTCTGATAAAAGACATTAAAAGCATAAACATAATAAATATTATGAAGATAAAGCGACCAAAACTGATATCCTCTGATTTGCTCAATCGACATTCTTTATTTTCGGTTTTGAGACGAAACATTTCCGAAATAAGTGTCGCAGATGCAATGATACATGACATAATGAGGACTGCTCCCATATGTATATTGTATGACAGTAATTTAGATAAAATCAGAAAATTGTTGGTAAACATTGCAGACACAGGAAAACCCGCAGCAGCAAAAGTTATAAATGAGTATGATGTCGACAATCGTTTGGCTCGGCATAAAAAACCGGAGGATATGCTGTTGTTTGATTGTTCTTGGCGATAAATGTACGCAGATAAAACTTCAAGCGTGGCAAAAACTATTAAAAAGCCAAATAATGCATATCCTATGTTGTTGGTAATCAGTTTATCCTGACTGAAAATACCCAATAAATACATTATGTAATATACGGTTACAAAAGAAAATATCTTATATTGAGTTTCTTTATTTATAAAACCGATAAGACTTATAAATAGCATTGTTACCGTTCCAACAACATTGAGCCAGACAAAATATTGAGAAATTTCAAGTGGAATTTGGCGTGGCCAAAACCTTATTAAACCATAAATTCCGCTGAGAGGAAGAACTGCCGAGGATATAAAAACAAGAGGATTATGAATCTTGGTGGTTATGGATGATATCCAGTAGTGAAAAGGCCAAACAGGTATACGAGAAATAAACCCAAGTGCCAAAGCAGCCCAAATAAACCCACCGCAATTTTTCTTCCATAATATTTTGAATGTTTTATCTAAAGTAAGACTTCCGTAATATTTATACACCAACAAAATTCCACAGAAAAATATTAAAGCGCCTATCAGGTTATATAAGAAAAAGCCATTTATTTTTTCAGGTTTTTTAATACCGCCAAACATACCTATTAACATAAATAACGGTAATAACATTGCTTCAAAAAATATGAAAAATGAAAAAATATCGGCGGCAACAAACAGTCCGGTTGACATACTTAAAAACAACAACGTAAAAACCATAAGAGATTTTTTGCAATCAGATGTGTTTCGGACAAAAATAATACCCATTAAAATAACTAAGTGGATGGCTAAAATCATCATTAGTGATAAATTGTCAACCGCAAAAACCAAATTTATATCCGGCGCTGAAACCCAATTGAATTTTTCAAATAATTGAAGTTTAAGTTTTTGTTCATCAATCAACATAAAAACACGCCATATTAATACTAAATTAGATACGATGGTAAAAATGGCAACATTTGAACTGTTGCGTCCCTGAGTTTCTACGTCATCCTTGGCTGTTAATACAAATAACATACCTAAAAAAGGGATGCTTATGATAAGAGAAAGGATAGCAAAAGGATTACTCATTTATATATACTCCCCAATAAATAAGCATTATGGATATCCCTATGGCAATACTGATTAAACAGCTCCATCGTCCGGTTTCTTGCAATTTGTGAACTCCGGAAATAATTATTTTTGTTGTGTGTGATATGGTTGATATTATGCTGCGTTCAATTACCATAATATCAAATGCAAGCCATAAAAATCTTCCGATATAACGCAGTGGCTTGATTAAAAATATTTCGTATATATAGGATAAAATATCAAATTGCCATATCTTTGCTTGTCCGAACCTTATAAATAATCTTGCAGGAGTTAACAAAACGGCTGCCATACAAATTATCATCATCGATATAAATCTCGGATTTGGCCAGATAAAGCTTTGCCATATCAAGAAAAGCGAAAGTAATAAAAGAGGAAACCAATATAAAAAACTAATGCTTTGTATTGGCATCAACAATGTTTTTTGTTTGCGAAATGTCTTAAAATAAAGCATTTTGATAATAATTGCCAAAACAAAAAGATAAATATTTGTTGAAATATCAATATATAGTGACGTAGCTTTTGATGTTAAAAGAGAAATAGCAGCAATGAATAAAATCAGTGTTAAAACAAAATTACGCTTACCCAAAAAACTATCAAGATAAGATATATCTTTTTCATCTGATGATAAAACAGAAACAATTAAAATTATTGTCATTGTTATTATTAAAGTCGGAATCAATATGGTAATGATATTGTATAGTGCCGACGAATCGTTATAAACCATCATTAATGAAACCGAATATAAACAAAGAGCAAAACTAATTGCCTTTGACCTGATATTGTTGTTTATCAAAGCACTAAATAATGATGTTATTACGGATATAGTAAGCCAAAAAGGAAAAACATCTTCAAATAATGTGTTTGCAAGCAAAACAGGTTTGAATTTTATGAAAAGAATTATTCCGGATAATGGTGTTGATATACTCATTATACTTATCATACGATTAAATAATGCATATTTTAAATCGTGAAATTGACCATTTAATAAAAACAATCCGCATTTACATCCTATCGCAAACATAAACAATCCGGCAACAAGATCTTTGTGATGCCCGTTTTTTACAAATTGCGGCAGAGTAGTGAGACTTATTGAACCTATTTTGCCGTAAATTATGGCTAAGGCCGTAAAAATTGCCATTTCAGATAAAAAATTAAAAATAAATAACTTTTTCTTGGGCAAAATAAAATCCGGCATATAAAAACCGATAACAGAAAGCATACAACTGGCAAACATTATTTGAAAAAAATCATTGCCGGATATCAGCAAAATAAAACCTACCAGATTTAATAAAAGCAGAGTATTAAAATTGAGTGCGTGCTGTTCTGCGGATGAAATGATATTAAAATAAAGCAAAAACGATGTAATAAATATCATAGGTATAAGTACTTGCCTTATTTGAACAGAAGAAGAAATCATAATATCGGCTTTTAAATTGCTATAGGGAAGCCACTGATAAATAAAACCTCCTTGGGTGTTTGTGCTGATACTTTGCATAAAAAAGTATGCAACAATACATAATACCGCCAATACTAATACAGACCATATTCTTTTGCGCCGCCTTTGAGTTATCAGCATTGATGTAACAGATATAAGCAATAGTGTTATAAATAACTGTAAAATCATAAATAAACCTTATTTCTTTTTTTGTTTGAGGTTAATATATAAAAAAAACAAGGGCTTTTAAAGCCCTTATTTTAATATATTGTATAACAAGTTGCCTAACTTAATACAGCCTTAAGATCTCTAACCAAACGAACAGGAACAACATATTCGCGGGCAACTTCATCCCCATCTATTTCCGCAACAAGAACTTCATCAACGGCTTTGAGCGGACTGCGGGCGTCTTGGTTGATTCCGCCTAAAAATACCGAACTCTCGCGACTCCTGTATAATAAGGCAGTTTCACCGCCATCATAAACAAAACGAGGATTTTCCGGACCACCGCGGCGTTGTTTTATCATAATAAGGATTTCACCCTCAGCATTTTGTAAAATTTCGTATGTACCTTCGTTGTTTTCTGCTGGATTATTAGTATTTACCATATTAGCCTCATAGATTCTTACAGTAATTTTGCGTTTAGTTTAACAAGTAATTATTAATAAATCTCTTACATTTTTTATTTTTTTAACTTTTTTATTTTTTTTGTTTTTTTTAGTTGACTTAATTTTTTTTATCTTTTATACATACCTTCGACCATTTGATGCGGGCTCGTAGCTCAGTCGGTAGAGCATTTGACTTTTAATCAAAGGGTCGGCGGTTCGAACCCGCCCGAGCTCACCAATAAAATAAAGACTTTCAGAGATTTTCTGAGAGTCTTTTTACTTTCTTTAGACTGACAGGGTTTGTATAAAAACTATTATTTCCTATAGTTTATTGTAATAATGAGTTGTTTTGTTTTAATTATACCCCATAAATTAATTAAGATTACTAAAAAAGTGAGTTATTAAAATGATGGAATATTTGAAAAGAAAATTTGCAAGACTAAAAAGCGATGATGTAAAAAAAATCAGCTTTCCTCATTATTATGAAGAAAACGGATTGTTGATAAAAGAGCTGAAAACAGGCGAAAAATGGGAAATCAGGCTTGATTATAATTATAATGAAGTTTTGCTGAAGAGAATTAGATGAGTAAAAAAGAAAACTGGTTGTTGATTATTGCCGGTCCGAACGGTGCAGGAAAATCTACGTTTTATGAAACAATTTTACGTAGCGATCCTTTGTTTAAAAATGCACCCTTTATAAATCTGGATAATTATGCCAAAGAATTCGCCGGAGATGGAGATCCAAATGATTATATGGTCATGGCCGGACGTAAAGTCAGGGCTGAGATAGCGAATAATTTTAAACAAAAGAAAAATTTTGTTTATGAAACAACATCATCAGGGCGAACACATTTAAGAATAATGGAAGAAGCTCATAAAAAAGGATATAAAGTCGGAACTGTTTTTATCGGATTATCCAAAGTCGAGTTATCACATACTCGTGTACAAAAAAGAGTTAATGAAGGCGGACATTCAGTACCTCCCGAGGATATAGAACGCAGATATCCGAGAGTTATTAAAAATTTTCCGGATATGTTGGCTCGTAGTGATTTGGCGGCGGTGTTTGATAACTCCGGACGTGATCCTTATAAATTAATCTTTTTAATGGATAAATATTATTTTCGAGTTTTTTATAAATATCCGAGATGGGTAAATAATGCCATTAAAGAACGAAAAACACGAAAAGATTTTATGTTTGTTAATACTGATGATATCAAAAAGGCGCAAAAATCTCATTTACAAGAAATAGCCTTAAAACTTTTCGGAAAGTCCAGATAATAATTTGTATTGTTGCCTTTTGTAATATGTATTTTTGAAGATGATGATTGTTTATCCATACTACAAAACTCGGTAATCCCGCACATAGTTGCTAATTCTTGTGTTTCGACAAATTTTTTGCCTAACTGTTCTGTTGCGTGAGCATCATCGCTGATTATAACCGGAATGTTTTCTTGAGCAATCATTTTCATAATTCGCTCGCTTGGGTATGGTTCATTACCAAACTTGCAGTAGCTAGTATTTAATTCTATAATTGTTCCGGATTTTTTTATGGCAAGAATAGTCTTTTTTTCTTCATCTTGCCATTTGTTTTCTTGTCCGAGGCCGACTTTTTTCATTAAATCCAAATGAGCCATAAATGTAAACAAGCCGGATTCTGCGACAGCTCGCTCATTTTGCCAATATTTATAAATAAGCATATTTTGTTCAACCGGTGATGCTGCTTTTATATCATGAGAATTGTAAAGAGTATTGTTATGTAAAACAAAATGGGCGGCGCCTATAAGATAGTCCGGTTGCAAATGTTTTAGAGCTTTATTAAAGCCTTCAAGCCATTCTCCGGTCGCAAAAAAATCAACCTCCATACCTTTTAAGATGTTTATATTACTTATTTTTCGTAAATCATCTATTTTTTTGTAGTGGGTTTCAAATTTGGCAATTGCTTCATCAAAAGACGATGAATAAATGTTATCATACCCCCTTTGACATGCATATTGATACATTGGCGCATCCTTGATTACAGGATGGACAATAAAATGATTGGAAAATCCGATATGGCTCCACCCTAGTTCTGTCGCCTTTGACAGCATTTCTTCTTCGGTATTACGTCCATCAAAACCTATTGTATGGGTATGGAGTGAAAAATTTTGCATTTTTTATCTTTCTTTTGAATGTTTGAACACATTCTATCATATTGAATATGTTATTTAAATAAAAAAATAACTAACATTATTAAAATTTTACTAGACAAGCTATTTTTTTTGTTTTATAAGCTTCCTGTCTGCTGACGAAGATACTATGCTCAGGTAGCTCAGTTGGTAGAGCAGAGGACTGAAAATCCTCGTGTCGGCGGTTCGATCCCGTCCCTGAGCACCAGTTTTGAAAAAGCTCCCTTTATCGGGAGCTTTTTTTGTATTAGGATATTTTATTTTCA
Organism: Alphaproteobacteria bacterium; assembly: GCA_045637985.1. Taxonomy (GTDB): domain Bacteria; phylum Pseudomonadota; class Alphaproteobacteria; order RF32; family CAG-239; genus CAZU01. Next base: position 122,334 of record JAZUAM010000020.1, on the reverse strand, counting down.
GTTCTTTGATTTTACCTGTAAGCAAATAGTAAGCACAAACACTGTAATCTATATTTACTGAAATTTTAGCCCTTATATTAGAAAAAGCGAGCATTGAAATAGATGCATTTATCCTCTAGAACTTCCATTATGCTGTGTAATTTTGCTAATAGCTTCTTTTGAAAGATTGTTTGTTCTTTTATCATCAATTCCTTCATGTTTTTTACCTTCAAATTTATCTTTAATAAATTCTCTAGCTACCAACTTACTTGCCTGATTTCTGGCTTTGTTTATATCATCGGCACTATATGTGCCTATTTTTTTATTATTTGCATCCTTACATTTCTCCGAAACATCTTTTCTTAATTTACAAAGATTGTTTACAATTTGCTGCTCCTCTGATGAAAGACTTTTATATTCAGCATTATCTGTATCTACTTCATCCGTTGCGAAACTGTCTGCAACTGCACGAGCTTTTTCAAAACTTTTATCAGAGGAAGTTTTAATTCCTTCTTCGGATTTAATTTGTTGTAATACTTCAAAATCTTCATCTGTCCATTGTTTACCTCGTTCTGGAGTTCCTCTTTTGCTTGCTTCATTAGTTACCTCTACAGACGATTTTCCTCCTTCAAGTTCTTGAGCTGTTGATAAATCTGCCAAATAGGCGGTCTCTTTTTTATCAAAACCTAATTCGGATAATTCTTTTGCCGTATATTTAGAATGTCCGGTATTGATATCATTCATAACTTTCAGCAATTCTGCAGCTTTGTCACCTTTAGAAGCTACAGATAATTGGACTTCTTCAAAAGATTGAAACTTATCGTCATTCCTATTTTCTTTTTCACCATTTTCACTATCTTGTGATTCGTTATCTGTTTCTGATGCAACTTTCACCTTATCTTGTTCTTCGCGACCTTGTCCTAACACAACCTCTTCTAATGTTTCTTCTGGGGGTTCACCACCAACCTTTTTATCGTCATTTTTATCATGACTTTCATCTACTTTTTCTGCATTTTTTACTTGTTCATCAAATTGTTCTTTATTGGTAACATTAAAAACATCCTTAAACTCATCACTTTCCAAAACATCCTTAAAGGCCTTTGCCATATTGTCATCAAATCCGGTAATTTCGATATCTTTAACACCTTGAGCTTTAAGTTGAGTAAGCAAAGTTTTTATCTGATCTTCTTTACTGGCAAGCGGATTTTCGCCATTGGAAACAGCTTGTTTATTATACACATATTCATTTTTGCTATTTTGATAAAAAGCTGTATTACTAAGCGGTTCACTTCCCTCCGGAACATTATCCGCAGTTTTTACTTTTGCCGGTGTTGTTTCTTGTGTATTTTCATCTGCCGGTTGTTCGCGTGAGACTTCTTGCTCGACTGGTTTTTGCTCTGTCGATTTACCTAATATTTGTTCTTTAAGTTCTTGAACTTTGCTTTCAGATATCCCCATACTTTTTAACAAACCATCAATATTTTCAAATCCGCTTTGTTCACAAATCATTTGCAAAATTTGCGTATCCGTAAATTTTCCGGTTTCATCACTGTTGGCATCATGAAAATTGTTCCAAGCTTTTAAGACAACATCGTCTTTTTGATATTCTTCAAAAGACTGCTTGATTTGTTCAAGCTTGGATTTTATGTTTTTGGCAACCATTTCCGGTTTGTCGGATGAATGTTCGGTACCTTTCATACCTTTTTCAAGTCGTTTGGTTTCTTTTTCTTTAGCATCTGCTGCTTCATTTAAATTTTTAGAAAAACCTTCATAATATTCATTATATTTTTTGTATTCATTTTCTTGACTTTTAGTATGGATACTTGCACTGTATTCGGTATTTTTAGCAGTCATTTTCTTTTTCAAATCGGCTTGATATTCTGCCATATCGGATACTGTTGCATTTTGTTGAAACTTTTCCAACAGTTTTTCAGGAGAACGACTAAACAGAATAGTCGTCTTTGCTTTGATTTTTTCGCCAACTCTTTTACTAAACCACTTTGTTGATGCATCAATGGCTTTGGCTTCGATTACAGTATTTAGTTTTTCTTTATATTTTTCAGTATTATTAACACGCGAAATAGCCCGACTATGCATAAGTTGGACATAAAGACTGCCGCCATTATGTTGTCGCTGTTCATTCCAATATCCTATGGGATCCAGCTTTTCATCAACTTTATTTAATTTTTGTTTTCTACGGAACTGATGCCATTTTAATTTCTTTTCACCAGACTTAAATCCTTCTAAATTTTTGCGAAGTTCTTCTTCTCTTTTAGTAACCTCTTCTTTTCGATCAGTACCTAGCTCTCTTTTTAACAGAGCTAAACGATCTACTTCTGCCATAAGCTCATCAAAATCTGTTTTGTTGCCTTTTTTTCTTACATCTTCTTTGGCTACAGATAAACCAAAGTCATCTTTACCAATAACAGGAGCCATGCCGCTGGCTGTGGTAGTGTATGTATTGAGAGAGTTTGAAACAATTGATTTTAGTAAAGTCTCTTTGCGTTGTTGAATCCCTTCTTTTCCGCCCAGAACATCTTCAAGTTTTGAGCGCATTTCTTCATCTTGTTTATCGATACCGATTTCACCTTTGACATATTGTTCAATGAAAAAATCTTTGTGTTCTTGATGTGTAAATTCTCCGTTTTGAAATTCTTGAATAGCTATTTTTCGGCGTTCTTCATTGTTTTTGGCTTTTTTGAATTCATCATGAGGGCTGTTGGGAGTAGTAGTAACTTCTTCCGTTTCTTGTTGTTTACTAGAGTTTTCTTCTTGTTTTGCGGTTACACGGCTTTGTTCAATTTCTTGTTTGAGTTTTTCGATTTCATCACGTTGATTATTTGAAAGACCTTCTTGCCCTAATGCTTCCTCTATTTGAGAGGATAATATTTCAAAATCGCAATTGCCATTATTATACGCCGCCCTCAGTTCCCTAGATGTAAGTATCATAACCTCAACTCCTACCAAAAATATCATAACTTATAATCAGTATATCAGAAAAATGATTAAACATCAATTAATTGTTTGTCGAAAATTTTGTCAAAAGCGGTTTTTCATATTTTTGTAACATAAAACAGTTTTATAAAAATAGATAATGTTGAGAAGTGAAATTTGAAAATTGCTTATAAATACATATTGAACGACAAAAAACCTCCGGTTACGAAGATGTAACAGGAGGTTTTTATAAGCATTTTCTTGAGGTCTTATAATAAGATTTTACTCGTTAATGCTTATCTTTTTCTATGAAATAGTACACTTCTTTTGCCAAGAAGGCCGATATTCCCGCCACAGTGGCAAAGAAGAAACCGGCTCCCGACCAAATCGGTGTAGTGGTCATATCGCAGTTGAAAATTATTTCAACTACAACTGAATTTACTACTATTCCTACTAAATAAAAAGATACAATAGCCAAAGCCATTGCTGTAAAATTATTTTTTTTCATAATATACTAAATTTATATGTTATTATGTGCATCAATATATCACAAAAAACAGCACAGTTCAATACTTTTTTTGTCAAAATTGTCAAAAAATAAATAACCAATATTCAAAATTTGGTAAACGAATAGTTTCATAATTGGCATTTTTATGGCGCCAGCCGGTTTTATTCGGGTGGCGCCTGATTAATTACTTCATTTTTATGACTTTATAACCACATCCGTCGGGCTTAAAGTCTTTTTCTCTTTTTGAGAAATTTACCAACCAACCTACCACATCGCGCCCTTTTTTGTCTTTGTGCGAAGCTCTGATTGCTTCGTGATAGGAGCGATAGGTTTTGTGTTTGGTTTTCTTGATTACCAAATAGATATCATATGATGATATATCTACTCTATAACCATGTTCTAATGCAAAATTGAGGAAGCTTTGTAACCCTAATAATTTAGGAGGTTCCTTTTCTTTTTTTGCCATAGTTAAGGGGATTTAATTTAACAATACTTTTTTATTTATGTTCACATAATACTCTTCTATTGACAAAAAATCAAGATATTTTTGTCAATAGCAATACGATAATATCAATGACGTGCTTTTCCCCGCTCGTAGAACTTTGCTCGTCCTTCGTTGGCGGCTAAATCAGCAAAACGATTGCCCATAAAATGGGTTTGATAAACATGTTGGTGGGCTTTGATTTTTTCTAAACTGATGCCTCGATGTTTTATCAGAGTTGCCCAATAAAGACATTGTTTGTGACGTAAAAATTGCTCGTGATTGCGCGGTTTGTCTTTTATTTCGCCATTAATATATGACAAAGCGGTTTGACTGTCGGTATATATAATCCCCTGCCCTTCGGTTAGAATACTTGCAAGATATATAGCAAAAAGCTCGGCCTCGTTATTAGACCGAGCTGTTATCCAGTTGGAAACCAAGCGTCTTTTTGTTCCGTCACAAACCACAATACCTATACCGGCAACACCGGTTCTGTCATCAAATGAGCTGTCACAATATGCTTTTATCATCGCATCACCTCATTGTTGGTAGAGATATTTTTGATATAGTAATGATGATAAAAAAAATTAATCTGTAATATCCTAATTGTGAGATGGACAAACCGAAAGTATATAAAGAAAACTCCGCCTGTTGCAGAAAGCGGAGTTTTCGATTGCGCCCTTGTTATACTGATACAGTTTTAAGCGGCTTTACTTTTTTTTTGAGCTGCAAATTCGTTCATGCAACCGATAACATAATCTAATTGTTCATTATCAAGATATGGTGTCATCGGCAAGCTTAAAACAGTCTTTGACAACTTTTCGCAAACCGGAAGAGAACGAGTATTCCATTTTGCATAAGCAGTTTGTGTGTTAACCGGACGAGGATAATAAGCACCACAAGGAATTCCTCTTTCTTTGAGGTAGGCCATTAATTCGTCGCGAGCTTCACAGTTGATTGTATAAAGAGCATATGCTGATTTGCAGTTCGGTAAAATTTGTTGTTTGCCGAAGTAGCTGTCTAATTCGTTGTCATAACGAGCGGCAACTTTAGCACGAGATTTTAATTCATCATCAAAAACAGTCAATTTTTGCAACAAAACAGCACCTTGGAATGTGTTCATACGACCGGTCATACCAAGGCGAATGTTATCGTAATGGTCTGTTGCACTCATACCATGAACACGGCAAGACTTGATGAGTTCGAATTCTTCTTCGGAATTAGTGAAAGTTGCACCACCGTCACCATAACCGCCGAGAGGTTTTGTCGGATAGAAAGAAGTTGCGGTCATATCAGCAATTGAGCCGGCTTTTTGACCTTTGTATTCTGAACCGTATGATTGGCAAGAATCGGCCAAAATTTTCATACCATATTTGTTAGCAATTGCTTTGATTCCGTCATAATCACACGGAGAACCGAAAATATCGACAGGAATAATAACTTTAGGAGTTAATTTGCCTTCTTTTTTAACTTCTTCGATTGCGCGTTCCAAATCAGCCAAATCCATATTGTAGGTATTGGGATCAGAATCGATAAATATCGGAGTTGCACCGACAATAGCAACACATTCGGCAGATGCAACAAAGGTAAAAGATGAAACAAAAACAGCATCACCGGCGCCAATACCCCAAGCCATAAGAGCCAAAGTCAAAGCATCAGTACCAGAACCATTGGTAGCACAATATTTGGTTCCGGAATAGTTAGCCAGAGCTGTTTCAAGCTCTCTGGTCTCAGGACCTTGACAATATCCGCCATGGTTAAGAATTGTTTTGAAAGCATCCAAGAATTTTTGTTGACCGATTACTTCTTGAGTGGTTTTGCAATCGAACAAAGGTATTGGTTTTGCCGGTTTATTTAACATAGTTCATTTCCTTAAAATCTGATAGTTACGTTTTTTTCTGCGAATGATACTATGAAAAAAAATATTTTTTAGCAAAACACAAAATCTTTCACATTTGTAACAAATAAGCAAAATTATACATTGTTTGTCAAACGCACTTGATTTTATTAAAGAAAAAGGGTATATAAAGCTCAGTTAATATGTTTATGAATCAGGAGAAACGCTGTGAACAACATTAAGAAGTTGGTTTTGGTTTCAACAATTTTGTTAACTTCCGCTTGTGCGACAAGTATTCATCGCAGTGATACGGATGCAGACCCGTATGAAGGAATTAACCGTAAGATTTTCAGCTTTAACGACAGTGTTTATGAAAATGTGTTTTTTCCGATTGCGCGCGGATATCGCAAGGTTACAACTCCGTTTATCAGAGAAAGAGTTAATTCATTTGTGGCAAATATGAACGAGCCGATTTCGGCCGTTAACCATTTGTTGCAACTTGAGCCTTTGGGTTTGGTAAAAAATGTTGTACGTGTGGCAATAAATACGACACTAGGTTTGGGCGGTATGTTTGATGTGGCGCAAGGTTGGGGGATTGAGCCGGATACAACAAACTTTAATCAGACTTTGGCAAGTTGGTGTGTGGCTGACGGGCCGTATTTGGTTGTGCCGTTTGTCGGAGGAAGCAGTGTTCGCGGTGTTACGGGAATGGTTGCAGATGCGGCGGCAGATCCGGTATTTTGGATGACGTATAATGATGCCAACTATGAAGCAAAGATTACATATCCGTATATGGCGGTTAAGTACACGGCTAAGGCAGAAAATTATATGGATTTGTACAAAGACTTTAAGCAAAACTCGGTTGATTTTTATGCAACGATGCGTTCAGCATATTTGCAAAGTCAGCGTAAGTTAAAATGTCGTTTTGCTTCGGAAGATACTACGGAAGCGTATGATTTTGATTTTGATGAAGATTGGGAAGAATAATTTTTTTTAACACAAACAAGGAAACGGAACTAATGATGAAAAAGAATATTTTGACATTGGCAATGGCTGCATTTTTAAGTATTGTTTCGACAGCTAATGCGGAAGTTGATGCAACAAAGGCCGAAGATTTTATCAAAAAAACAACGGCTGAAGGCGTGGAACAGATAATTAATGCTGATGTTAGCCAACAAGAAAAAGACAAACGTTTTTACAGCTTGTTGAATGGTGCGTTGGATATGGATTTTATCGGGCAATTTGTTTTGGGGCGCAACTGGAGAACGGCGACACCGGCACAACGCAAAGATTTTATTAATGTTTATCGTGATTTGAATATTGCAACATGGTCAAAAAGATTTAATGAATTTAAGGGTAAAAATTTTGTATTTAAGGGAACTTCGCCATCGAATTCTAAGGGACAAGTTTTTGTTAATACGGTTGTTCCGATGGATCAGGGCGAGCCGGCAAAAGTTTTGTGGCGTGTAAGAGAGAAAAACGGACAATACAAAATTGTTGATATTATCATCGAAGGAGTCAGCTTGGCTCAGGCATCGCGCAGTGAGTATACCGCGTTTATTAAAAACAACAAAGGAGGGCTTGACGCTCTTATAAAAGATTTGAACATTAAGCTTAAACAACAACAAGCAAAATAAGCGTGAGATAAAGAGCTGCGAATCGCAGCTCTTTTTTTTAACAACAGCACCGTATTGAAAATGCGGTGTTTTTTTATTGCGCTATGCACGAATTAAACTAATAGTAAATATATTGTTGACTTCTAAACTTTTAAATGCAATCTTCTACTTATAATAGAATAAACGAACGTTTTTATTGTAAAAGTTTAGAATATTGTTATGACACCGAAGAGACTGATTCATTGCACAAATTTTAATCTGATAAAGCGCACCGGCGCACATATGAACATTGCGCCATATAAAATTTCGCATGGACTTATTCGTAACGGACATAATGTTTTGGATTTTTCGGACAGGGATATTTTGCGTACGTTTTCGGTATTCGGTAAGTTGAAACAATTTGGCAAAAAGCCTTTTAATGAGCTGTTTTATCGTTATTGTATCGATACTAATCCGGATGGTATTATATTTGGACATGCGGACACTATTACGGTAGAGACTTTGGCGCGCATTCGCAAAGATTTGCCGAACACAAAGATTTTGCAATGGAATGTTGATTGTATTAATCCCGAGATTGTTCCGAGCAATATTGAACATATTAAAGCAAAAATCGATTTGGTGGATTATACCATTATTACAACCGCTGATAGAAAATTGTTGCAACAATTTGACAGCAAAAAGCACAAAGTCGGATTTATGCCAAATCCGACGGACAAGTCGATTGAGACCGGAAGAGCTTTTGAGATAAAAAATCCGGAATGGGATTTGGTTTTTCCATCAAGTCCGAAGAGCATCAGAGAATTTGATAATCGTTTGATGAAAACATCAGATATTATTGAGCGCATTAGCAAAAATATTGATATGAACAAAGTTTTGTTCTCAAGAGTTATGGGCGAAAGTTTGGTCGGTGCGGAATATCAACGAGTATTTTCCAATACGGCAATGGGGTTAAACATCAACCGCAGTAATCATGATTATTTGTATTCATCAGACAGAATGGCGCACCTTATGGGTAACGGAGCATTGGCGTTGATGGATGAGAGAACGGGATTTGGCGACTTGTTTGGCAAAGATGAGATTGCTTTTTATAAGGACGAAGACGAGCTTTATAAAAAGATTGATTATTACCGCAACAATCCGGAAGAGCGTATGGAAATGGCAAAAAAAGGATGGGTGAAATATCACGAACTTTTCAACGAAAAGTTGATTGCAAAATATATTACCGACCTGATGTTTAACGAATTTGATGCCGGCAACTTCCCTTGGCCGACGATTGTGGAGTAAGGTAAAGGACGTGAACTAATGAGTAAAATTTCGGTTATTGTTCCGGTTTATAATGTAGAGCAGTATTTGCCACAATGTTTGGACAGTATAATCAACCAAACATATAAAAATTTGGAAATTATTTGTGTGGATGACGGAAGTCCGGACAACAGCGGTAAGATATTAGACGAATACGCTGAAAAAGATAATCGAATAAAAGTTATTCATCAAGAAAATGGTGGTTTATCTGTAGCAAGAAATACAGGTTTAGATAATGCAACAGGTGATTGGATTAGTTTTGTTGATAGCGATGACTATATAGCACTTGATTTTTATGAAAATTTGATAAGTGCTGCTAACAAAAGTGATGCTGATGTTGTGCAATGCGGTCACTCTGTTTTTAGTACTCAAATTGATAAAACATTTTCTTATAAAACAAAAACCGTCGAAGGATTTGTAAATATAATCAAAAATCTTAAAAGAGGATATGTTTGGAACAAACTTTGGAAAACTGAATTGATTCAAAAAAACAATCTGAGATTTTATCCGAAGATTTATATTGAAGATATTTTGTTTTCGGTGATGACCGCTAATTTTATAAAAAAATTTTCAACTATTGATTATGTCGGTAATTTTTATCGAAGCAATCCTAATTCTATCAGTCAATCACCTGAAAAAAAGCAAAAAATAAAAGAAGATGTTTACTTGATTTGTTGCAAGGCTTTGGATTTTGCAAAAACTCAAAATCGTAACAAAAAAGAAATTAAAGCTATGAGTGATTTTCTTATTAGGCAACTCATTAGTGTGAACGATTTGGAAAATAATAATGAATATAAAAAATACAAAGATCTTTTTGGAAATTGCTACCTTCTCTTTATTCGCAAAATAAAAAGCTATTTTTTTTATTTTAATAATTAATCATGATACCTTTCGAGATATACGGAGATTTAAAGTGACTAAAATAATTACTGTTCAAAATGCAGATGGTGAACCAACTACCCAAGCAGAAATAGTTATTCAAAATAAAATTGATTATATTCCTAAAGTGTCTGTAATTATACCTGTATATAATGTTGAACAATACCTCAGAGAATGCTTAGATAGTGTAATTAATCAAACATTAAAAGAAATAGAGATTATTTGTATTGATGATGGTTCTACAGATTCATCTTTAGAAATCTTAAAAGAATATACAAAACACGATAATAGAATAACTATATTGAAACAACAAAATTTGCGTGCCGGCATTGCACGTAATGCCGGCTTATCAGTTGCTAAAGGGGAATATCTTAGCTTTTTGGATAGCGATGATTTTTTTGAACTTAATATGCATGAAGAAATGTATAACAAAGCTAAAGAAAATGATGTTGATATAGTTATGTGTAATGCTTATCAATATGATGATGCATCAAAAAATTTGTATAAATTTAATTTAAAATATGATGCCTCCGTCAAGCAATTTTTGGTAACTAGAGATGATTTATCACAATCTTTGTATGATATAGGAGATTCTGTCTCTTGGAATAAATTGTATAGAAAAGACTTCATAAAACAAAACTCTCTATATTTTCAAAATTTATCATCATGCAATGATATCGGTTTTGATTGGTGTGCTCGCTCTGTAGCTAGAAATATTTTCATTTTACCTGATTATTTTGTATATTATAGGGTATTTCGTAAAAATTCTATATCTTCATCAAGAGGAGAAGTTGCTCATAATATCATTTTAGCATATAAATATATTAAAAAATTTTTAGAAAATACGAACAATCAATACCTAATATGGATGTTAAATAATTCAATAAAACGAAAAATACATTATGAAGTTTCAAACTGTACTAAAGAACAGTTTGGAAAGTTTAGGGGATTAGCACAATTTTATTTAAATGATGATTGGACCTATTTTGCTGATACTTTTAAGATGAGAAATTCACTTTATAAATTGTTTGGTTTTATTCCTTTTTTAGAAATTGAATTTTTTCCGAACAAAAAGATTTATAAGCTCTTTGGAATAAAAGTTCTAAAAATTAATGTTAATAATAATGGCTTCTCATTAAAAACAATTTTTGGAATAAAGTTGTTTTCACAAGAATCATTTAATCGTTTTGAATAATAGAAGGATTAGTTATGAAAGATACTGTGATATGCCCTATAATTTTGGCTTCTGATGATAATTATGCGCCTTTTATGTATATAACAATGTATTCAATGCTAGAAAATAAAAAACAAAATACATTTTACGACTTTTATCTTCTCGTACCCAGTGCTTTTTCTTCTGATAATGAAAATAAAATATTGGAATTAAAAAATACATATGAGTGTGATATACATTTCATTGATATGAAAGATGCATTCGCAGATTTAGAAATGCAAATTTCTCACATTACATCACCAACATATTATAGATTACTGGCAACTGAAATATTACCCATTGAATATAGCAAATGTATTTATGTGGATGTGGATGTGGTTGTGTGTGATGATTTACAACAGTTACTAAGTATAGATTTGGCTGATAACTATATTGCTGGTGTACTGGCTGCAGGATATGTAAAAAATGAAACATATAATTGCCAAAGATTAAATCTTCCTCATATGAAAAATTATGTTAATGCTGGTGTTTTATTGATGAATTTACAAAAAATCAGAAATGATAATTTAGTTAAAAAATTTTTAGATTTAAGTAAACAGAATTTTTCTTCTCAAGACCAAGATGTTATAAATGTTGCATGTTTTGGAAAAATAAAAAATATTGATTTAAAATTTAATGCTATGCCTAAAATTATATTTGATAGTAATTTAAGTTCTTTTTTTACTATGAAACAAATAGTTTCTGCAAAGAATTCTCCAATAATAATTCATTACGCTGATAGAAGAAAGCCTTGGAACTCTATAAATGCTAAATTAGGAAAAATATGGTGGAAATACGCAAAAGAATCTCCCTATTGTTGTTTTCTAAGAAAAAAGAGAAATTATTCTTTACTTTTAGCTATAAAATCTTTTTTGTTTTATGAACACTCTAAAAATGAAATTAAGTTTAAAATGTTTGGAATAAAATTGTTGTCCTTAAGAACTTGTGGAAACAAAAAAATTATTAAAATTGCAAGTATAATTAAAAAAAATGTAATATTTGATTGAGATAATATTAGTGATTATAAAGAATGCAGTTTTCCCCTCCTACAACCCTAGGGTTTCAGAGGATTAGGTTTGAAAAAAACATCGCTTGGGCGGTGTTTTTTTGTGGGGATTATATAGGGGGAGATGGAGAGATAGTGGATGGATTGCTTCAGCGCAAGCGCTTCGCAATGACGGGGGAAGGAAAGGCTGACTTGCAATGACAGAGGGGGGTTGCCTCGTGATGACAAAAAAATAAATGCTGATTTGTAATGACTAACGGCGTTCGAAATAGCTGTATTTTAAAATTATGCTCCAGACTATGATGTTTGCCCCAAAATTTAACAACAAAACATAATCAGCACGCGGAAATGCATAGATAATACTGAAGATTGAACCAAACAAAGACAAAAACGCATAACCGCGCGAGATTCCTTTGGAATGACCGTTTCTGATGCTCATTATCGCTTGTGGCAAACCGCATAATGCATAGGCCAATGAACCAATATAGCCAATCAATTGTATCATTGCCCTGCTCCTTTGCGAAGGTCTTGAAGCTTGTAATAAAAAACAACCAAAACTCCCATAAGACCACACAAAAAATTCGGCACTATGGCGTATTGGTGTGTGGCTATAACATAAACCAACGAACACAATCCGCCAATCGTGCCTAATACCAATAATGACAACGATACACCCTCGGCCGTCTTGGTGCGGTATGATAACCACGCCTGCGGCCAAGAGTTTATCGCAAAACAAATAGATCCGATTAAACCTATAAGTTCAAACATCTAACAACCCTATTCATCAATATGGGGCATTTTGGCTTCTTCAACAAGAGAAGAAATAAACGCATCAAGCGACATTACTTCTTGTTTGTCAGAACCAATACGACGAACCGTTACAGTGCGGTTTTCACGTTCTTTGGCACCAACAACCGCAATTACCGGTATCTTGGCAACAGAATGTTCGCGAACTTTGTAGTTTATCTTTTCATTACGAAGATCGGTTTTAGCTGTCAGTCCTGCTTTTTTCAAAGCTGATGCAACTTCTTTGGCATAGTCGTCAAATTCGTTGACAATCGGACAAACAACAACTTGTTCCGGTGATAACCACAACGGCAAACGTCCGGCGTGGTTTTCTATCAAAATACCTAAGAAACGTTCAATAGAACCAAACAATGCACGGTGCAACATTACCGGTTGATGTTTTTCGCCGTCTTCACCGATATAGCTGATATCAAAACGTTGCGGCAAGTTCATATCGACCTGAATTGTACCACATTGCCATTCGCGACCAATTGCATCACGCAAAATAAATTCAAGTTTCGGACCATAGAACGCACCCTCGCCTTCATTTATTTCAAACGCATAGCCGTGCGAACTTAATGCATTAGCTAAAGATTTTTCACACAAATCCCAAATTTCGTCTGAACCGATACGTTTTTCCGGACGGGTTGAAAGATAAATCTTAACTTCATTAAAACCAAAGTCTTTGTAAATATCCAAAATCAATTTCAATGTGGTAATACATTCTTCTTCCATTTGTTCCGGCGTACAAAAGATGTGGGCATCGTCTTGGGTAAATTCACGAACACGCATCAAGCCCATCAGAGAACCGGAAGCTTCGTAGCGGTTTACCATACCAAACTCAGCCATACGCAAAGGTAAGTCACGGTATGATTTGACACCTTGTTTATAGACCAAAAGTCCGCCAGGGCAGTTCATCGGTTTTACACAGAAAACTTTTTCGTCTTCGGTTTTGCCGGAATAGTTATGAGCGCCGTATTTTTCCCAGTGTCCGGATGTTTCCCACAAACATCTGTCCATAATGCGCGGAGTAGCAACCTCAACATAGCCGTTGTTTTCTTGGCGATGACGCATATATTCGATAAGCTTGCGATATATCTTGTAGCCTTTGTCGTGCCAGAAAACAGCTCCGGGAGCATATTCCGGCTCAAAGTGGAACAAGTCCATATCGCGACCTAGTTTGCGGTGATCGCGTTTGGCGGCTTCTTCCAACATTTCTAAATAAGCTTTGAGGTCTTTTTTGTCAGCCCATGCAGTTGCATAAATACGTTGCAACATTTCTTTGGTTGAATCTCCACGCCAATATGCACCGGCAACTTTCATCAATTTGAAAGCATCACCTACTTTGCCGGTTGAGGGAACATGAGGCCCGCGACAAAGATCGGTAAAGTTGCCTTGCGAATAAAGCGAAATAACTTCGCTTTCGGGCAAATCTTCAATAATCTCGGCTTTGTAGTTTTCGCCAATGCCTTTGAAATAAGCAATAGCTTCATTACGAGGTAGAACTTTGCGTTCAACCTTTTCATCACGCTTTACAATCTCGTGCATTTTGGCTTCAATCTTCTCAAAGTCTTCCGTGGTAAACGGCTCTTTGCGAGAAAAATCATAGTAAAAACCGTTTTCGATAGCAGGTCCGATAGTAACCTGTACATCAGGCCAAAGCTCTTTGACAGCTTCTGCCATAATATGAGAACATGAGTGACGGATGATCTCTAAGCCCTCTTTATCCTTGCCGGTAATGATTGTTACGGTTGCGTCGGTAGTGATAGGTGTGGTCAAATCGGTCATTTTTCCGTTTACGTTTACAGCTAATGCGGCCTTTGCAAGACCGGAGCTAATCTTTGAAGCGATGTCAAAACCATTGACTCCGCTTTCCATTTCCATCACACTGCCATCAGGCAATTTAATCGCAACCATAATTAAATATTCCTTTCTATTATTCTAAAATTTCATGATAAACAGCTATTGTTTTATCACACATTATTTGCTTTGTAAAATTATCTTTTACATTTTTGATTGCCGCTTTAGAGATTTTCTTTTTCTCGTCAGCAGGCAAAGTCAGCGCCCAATCAATGGCTTTTGCCAAAGATTTGGCGTTGTTGCTTTCAAACAACTTGCCGGTTACCCCGTCAATAGTGTTATCAAGCGAGCCTCCGATATTGGAAGCTAAAACGATTTTGCCCATGGCTTGCCCCTCGATTGCGGCACGACCAAAGGCTTCCGGTTGAATTGCCGTTGATAAAACGATGTCTGACAACATCAACAACGCCGGAATGTCAAAACTGTGATCAATAAATTGAACTTTGGCATCAAGCTTGTATTTGTGAACCAAGTCTTTGAGTTCCTCAGTATAGTGAACGCGACCTTGATCAGAGCCGACTATCAAGCAATAAAAATCTTTGTTTTTAACTTTGGACAAAGCCTCGATTAACAAATGTTGACCTTTCCAGCGAGTTACACGGCCGATAAGTGAAATAATCGGCTTATCCTCAGGGATGTGGTTGTCTTGCAAAGTTCTTATTATGCGTTCTTGTGAAACTTTATCGGGTGAAAAATTGTCAATATTAACGCAACGATGTATAAGGCGCATTTTGCTTTCATCAAACTTGTATTCTTTAATCATATGTTTTTTGATATGAGTTGAAATTGCAATAACCAATTTGCCATATGTCATAACACGATTGTAAAGTTTTTTGATACCAAAAGGACCTAAGCCGTAAGTGCCGTGAAATGTAGTCAAAAAATGAGCGCCGGTGCTTTTGGCAGCCCAATATGCACTCCAAGCCGGAGCGCGTGAACGAGCATGAACAATGTTTATCTTGTTTTCTTTGATAATTTTGGCAAGTTCACGAGCATTTAACCAAAGTTTGATGGGATTTTTGGTCTTTAGCGGAAGTTCAAAATGTTTTACTTTAAGTTTTTTCAAATCATACGTCATACGACCACCGGCAGAGGCAACAAAATTTTTGATGCCTGCGGCTTGAAGACCGGAAGCGATTTCGACGGTTCCCATCTCGACACCACCATGATTCATTTCAGGCAAGACTTGTAAAACAACTGGTTTTTTGCTCTTTTTTTTGACCATTTTTTCCTCGACATAGGTTAATGAACAGGCGTTTAGGATATAACCTTTTTGGTTTTACGCCAAGTAGGAATCGCTAAACATCAACAAATTTTGACTTTAACGCACAAAAATGTCCTTTGCAACAGCTAAATACAGATATCTTAAATTGGTTAAATTTATTCTTTTAACATTCTTCGCTTGTTAAAAAAACATAATTTTCAATAGTTTTATTCTAATATTTACAAAAACTTTATAAAAATTGAAAGTTTTTGTAAAAATATACAAAAATTTTTTATTGCATACTTCACTATGACATTGGTGGCGGGATTGGATTGCTTCGTCAGCTGAAGCTGACTCGCAATGACATTTTTGAGGATGATCAGATTGCTTCGTTGTTTCACTCCTCGCAATGACCGGAAGAGAGTCATCGCTTGAGCGAGGAACGAGCGAGACCGGCGATCTTCAATATTTTTGAATATGGAAGATCCCATGACCAAATCTGACGATTTGAAGGGATGACTTGATAGAGAAAGATGGCTTGACGTCGTTTGCTTTGCTTACTCCGAGCCATGAAGTTGTAGTTTTTAAATATGGATGTTCCCGTGACCAAATCTAACGATTTGGAGGAATGACATAATAGAAGAAAATCCTTCACTTCGTTCTGGATGATAAAAATGTCCTTTAAAACAGATTATTGCTATACACACAATGACTGTTCTATAAATTTTTTAGAATCTGCTACATACATATGAAGTTTTTCGAATACCTTTTTATAATCAATATCCACAATGTTTTTATTTTCATCATATAATTGAGTATAAAGATCAAATAACTGTAAAAGAGTTGCTATCTTATCGTTATTTCCTTGGCGATCAAAACAAATGAACTGTTTTTTAAAAATTATTGAAAAACAAATTCCATGATACGAATTTGTAAAAATGCAATCAGCTTTTTCTATATAGCCAAGAAATTCCTCTATACCATGTAAGCTAAAATTATATGTTCTATAATCTGCTATAAACTTATCACAACTATTTATAATAACAATCTTTTTCTTTTTTTCTTTAGCGTATTTTTTTGCTTGTTTAAGCATGTTATAATCATTTTCTTTACAATTGTAAACAAAGATAAAATTTTCTTCCAAGGGAGCTTTAATTATTTTTTGCCATTCTTGAGATTTAAGTAAAAAGACTGGGTCGATAGTTAAAACAACATCATCTCGTTGTATAATATTTTTAAAATAATCTAACTTAAAAATATTCCTTATCGAAATATATTTAAAATTTTTTGCAAATTCTTGTAATTGTTTTGCATTCTTATCGTTAATATCTTTTGAACCAAAATCAATACTGTAAGCAATATTTGGTTTATATTTCATATTTTCTAGGTCACACATAAATCCACGATCATATCCTTTGGAAAATTTATGCCATGTGACATCTGTTTCGCAAACAAACCTATTAATTTTTTTCAAAAAGATTAATGTTTTAACATCATATCGATGTTTTGTTATTGTACAGTTTTTCTTGAAAAAAGACAAAATTTTTCTCAGTTTTATCTTTAGCAAAAACATATATTTTAAATAAAAAACTATTTCTTTGTATCTTTTATTTTTTACTAACTCTTTGATTTTTTTGAAATGATTTCTAAATTTAACATTTTGAGGATAGTAATTTATTATCACGTTGTTAATATTTAATGTTTCTAAATACTTCTGAAATGCATAAGAATGAAGTGCTGCTCCATAATTAGCTGTATCTGTATTTATGTTAAAAGACAAAATTCCAACATCAAAAGATTTTTCTTGTCTTGCAAACACCTTTTGAAAAAAAATTTTTTTTACATTATTCATTAATTATTCCCTCAATTAAATCTACAATTCTTTCACTTGCATGTCCATCTTCCATACAACCTTTTTCTTGCAAAAATTCTTCTACTTCTTTTTGATATTTTTCATTATCAAAATTCAAAATGTTATTCACCAGTTCTTCATTATTTCTTGCAACGGGGAAACGGTTTGTAGATTTTTACCGTTGCTCCAGTGCTTAAGAAAGATACTTTTAATCCTTTTATTTTTTTTACATTTTTTTCCGAACCATCGATATTTACAACTAACAGTTTATTTTTTTGCGAAGGTTTACCCCCCGCGAAAAAGTTACAAATCTTATTAAAAAAATTGGTACACATCTAAAATTTTGCTCTAAAGATTTTTCATTATATCATAAATACGTTCTGAGGCTTTAAAATCGCGGTATTTGTGTATAAGCGGAAGAGCCTTTTCACGTTCAGTTTTATAGCTATCGTTCAACAAATTATTTAGCATTTCTTTTTTGAGTTCGTCATAAGTAATAACTTTGGTACCGGGCATTAACAGTTCGAAATTATCTTCAAGAACCATACCGCGTCCCTTTCCATATTCTTGGGATAGATTGTTGAGATATAAAACAGGTTTGTTTAATATTAACCAATCAACGGTTACGGATGAATAATCGCTGATAAGCAAGTCTGTTTGGCTGAATATCTCGTATAAATCGATGTTTTGTTTTGAAAGTTCTTCATCAAATAAGATACGAAAATTTTTGCTTTGAGGAACAATATCCGGATTATCTTTGTAAAAATTTTCTTCAACCGGATGCGGTTTCATTATAAACAGAATGTTGTTATCTTGCAAAAATTTGATAAAATCGGGTGAATTGTAATCATCCATATAAAAA
Organism: Alphaproteobacteria bacterium; assembly: GCA_045637985.1. Lineage (GTDB taxonomy): Bacteria > Pseudomonadota > Alphaproteobacteria > RF32 > CAG-239 > CAZU01. The sequence continues at coordinate 104,015 of JAZUAM010000020.1, read as the reverse complement.
ATGTTATTAAAATCGACCGAAACTTGTTGTTTTCTAGCTTTCGACTTTGATTTCCAAGTTGGAAGATACAGAACAACTTTTGAAAAATTTTTGATATTAAAATTATTTTTTATTTTAATCTTGTTGCCGTTATCACCCATAGCATCTGTACGTGGCAACCCTGTTACATGAAAATTAAAATAATCTCCTTTGAAACAAGAAATCATACTTAATTTGAATATATCCGATGTTGCAAAAAAATGTGCATTATCTGATAAAAACTTAAAACGTTTGCGCGTTATCGGTTTTAACCCTTTTTCGCTAAAGCCCAAAGTTTTTATGGGCATACCGTGCCATAAATTTAAATAGGTATGCCTTTTTGACATAAAGAAATCTAAAAAATAACTGTCGTGAGTAGTAACAACATATTTTGCTGAATACATCCGATATAATGAAATAAAGCTTCTTATAAATGTACAATTTTCTAAATTATATTTTTTATATTTATCATAATGAATAAGAGAAAGTTCAAATTCATTGTTATGATTTTGTTTCAAATATTTGTAAAAAGTCAAAGCATTGTTTTCCATTGTTGGAAAAAGAAAAAATACAATTCGATTATTTTTCTTCGGAATCATCAAATCAAAATATTTGAATATAAACCCCAATTTTTTTATCAACTTATTGCTGATATTTAGTCGGATGCGAAGTTTTAACCCAAATAATGTTAATAATGCTGTTTGTTTGTCAGAGTTGTATGAAAAAGAAAACTTTTTGTTCATTTCTAAATATACCTTAACTTTTGATTATTTGTTTTATTAATTCGACAACTCGTTTACTGGCGTTGCCGTCTTCCATACAGCCCTTAGACTTTAAGAAATCGTTGATTTTGGCATCGTATGATGCGGAAGCAAAATCAGCAATGTTAGTAATAAAAGTTTTCATATCATTGGCTATGGGGAATGGTGTAGTTTCTAACGGATAATAAAAACCTCGATCATTGTTATATTTTGTGATATCCGAAGCATAAATAAAAGCCGGTCTGCGAGTAAACAAAAAGTCAAAAATACAGCTTGAATAGTCAGTTATCATAAAATCGGAAACAGCCAGAAGCTCTTGGATATCGTCGTAATGATTGCCATTAATGATTTTGGGATTGTTGCCAAACAAATGGGCGCAATCTTTTAAGACCCAAGGATGAAAACGAAGAATTAGGACACATTCACCACCAAATTTTTTTTCAAATTCGGCAATAACAGCCTCATAATCCATATTATAACAAGTTAAATCATGGTCTTCGCGATATGTCGGAGCATATAAGATTATTTTTTGATTATCGGCAATATTTAAAGCTTTTTTGACTTTGGATTTTAAATCATCATTGTTGGCAAAAAAGATGTCGTTGCGAGGATGTCCCAAAAGTTTTGGATTTCCCTGTCCCCAAAAAATTCCGCGATAAACATTGGTTTCAAATTCACTGTTTGAGATTGTATAATTTAACATTTCGGCATCTTTTTTGGCATAATACATCCAAGTTTCTTCTTTGTCGGGATGAAGATCAAAACCAACCTTTTTGATGCCGAGTGATCCATGCCATGTTTGGATATAATATTGATCTTCTTTTTTTTGCAGACCTTTTTTTAACATTGTAAGATTGCGTTGTGAAGCAACCCATATTTTGGCAGATGCAAGCTCTTGAGCAGAATCAAACGTGTCTTTTTGAATTTTGCGAATTTGAGAAGGAAAATTGTTTAATACATCGTCTGACAGATTGTCTACCCAAACGATTTCGCAATCGATATTTTGTCTGATGAGTTCATCGGCAATATATTTAAGATTGCCGGAATAGCCTTCGCCATGATTGTCAATAAAAGCTATTTTGTTTGGTTGAACCGGTGTATTTTGGCATATTGAAGCATAGCGAAGTCTTCTTTTTAAGGTAAAATTGTAGCCCCAAATACTGAACTTTTCGTATTCTATAAAGCGTTCTTTGTTAAAAATTTTGGCTATCAACTCTTTGAGTTTGTTGCGTTTGTCTTTGGCTGTATAAATAAGAGGTTTGGGACGCAAGTAAAAATCTTGGATCAAACGATTGAACATCTCAGCCAAACTTATCTTAGCTTGCCAGTTTAAGGATTGTAATTTAGATGTATTTAATACTGTTTTTAACTTAGGTAAATAATAATTATTCATTGAGTTGTTAAGCTCAATTTTCAGTTTTGAAGCGGTATAGGTGTTGCACAGCATTTCGGCCATTTGTTTGATTGAGGTGGTGGTTGCTTCGTTAGCGATGTTATAAAACTCGCCTTTTTGCCCCCTTTCCAAAAGCACAAAAATTGCAACAACCGCATCGGTAATATAACAATAACTGCGGATGCTTTCGCCGGTGGTATGTAAGACTATGTCTTTTTGCTCAACAACATTGCGGGCAAATTGAGCAAAAACACGGTTGTCGTGATAATCAACACCGGCACCGATGGTTTGTACCAACCTTGCAACATTAACCGAGACGTTGTATTCGCCGGCGTAGGCGACACACATATTTTCGGCAAGCCTTTTGGCCTCGGGATATGAACTGCGAAGTTCGGCAATATCAATATAACCATAATCGTTTTCTTTTAACGGTTCGGGATTAGCAAAGTCTGTTTTGCCAAAAACTTCCATGGAGGAAAGATATACCGTGTTTTTGATATTTTTGCGACGAGCAAAATCAAGAATGTTTTTGGTGCCTTGAACTATTGAATCGATAGTTTCGACAGGTTGTTCAACAAAACCGCGCGATGAGGTGGAATTGGCGGTATGGATTATGTAATCAACCTTTGGACAAGATTTTATCGGCGCAGTGATATCTTGCACAATGTATTTTACTTTGCGGCCAAAAAGCCTTAATGCTTTTTGACGATTTCGAACCAAAGCTATGACTTTGATGTTGGTATTTAATGTTTCATTGGCATATAAAATTGATTTGACAATAGCTGAACCGATAAGCCCTGTTGCACCGGTAACAAGAATTGAGGAATCTTTAAAAGCCGACCAATTAACAAATTGGGAATTGACTATTTCGTTGATATCTTGTTTTTCTATTTTTGTATTAAAATCCATTGTTCACCTATTTTTTTAGTCCGAATGCATTCATATCTTCTTTGCAGGTAATTAAGGCACGAAGAACGTATAAATCCTCAATTGTGGTAATTTTGATGTTACCAAAATTGCCACGTATCATATGTGTGGGCTTGCCTTGTTTGGTAAACAATGTACAAGAGTCAATAATATCAATGTAATCAGGGTTGGTTTGACGTTCTTGTTCATGTGCGGATACAATCTCGCCAAGCTTGAATGTTTGCGGTGCTTGAGCAGCAAATGTTTGACGACGATACGGAACACTTTTGGGGGTTATACCGTCTTCGCTGAAAAGGATTGTTTCAAATGCGGGGGTCGAGGTTATGGATGTTCCGTGTTCACGAGCGTTTTGAATATTAAGATTGATAACCTCTTGGGTAATGTTCGGACGTACTCCGTCATGAATAAGAACAATCGAATCATCAGAATTTTCTTGAGCCGCCATTTTGAGAGCTTTGTAAATAGAATCTTGTCCGGTTGCGCCACCAACGGTTATTCCGGCAACCTTGGTAAGATGATAGTATTCGACAAGCTCTTTCATATAATCAAGATGTGAGGCAACAATCGAGATATATATTTTATCGATGTTTTCATTTTGTTGAAAAAGTTCTAATGTGTATATGATAATCGGTTTGTTGTATACTTTTAAGAATTGTTTCGGGGTGGCGTTTTTGTCGCTGTTTAGGCGTTGACCTATACCGCCGGCAAATATAATTGCTATGTTGTTGGTTTTCATCGAATCTTGTATCCCTAACTAAAATCGTTGTACGGGAATAATATAGGAAATATAAATTCCCGTATTTTATATATAGGAAATAATAATTCTCATTTGTTATATATTCAACATAAAAAAACCTTTAATCCAGAAAAGATTAAAGGCTTTTTTGTATTGTGTGTGTTTTTATAATAATATCGGAGCCTGCGTCCTTAAAACTTGTATAAAAAGCTCTGATTATATTAAAATGTATGATTAAGTTTGCGTTTTATATTGATTTTATAATCCTGTTCTGATAGAAAAGTAAAGTAAGCACTTGCAGGTGCTATAGTTTCCCCGAGGATACTATTGTAGTATTTTTGCGGTTTTTAGGAGTTTTTTTTAATGATTGATGATGTGCAAAAATGTTTGGCTGAGATGACCGTTAAATTGATTGGTGATCGTTGGAAGATGCAAATTATTCAAAATTTGATGGACGGAACAAAACGTTTTGGCGAGTTAAAAAAATCTTTGGGCGATATTACGCAAAAGGTTTTGACTTCTAACTTGCGCACATTGGAAGAAAAAGGGTTAGTTATCCGTGAAGTCTATGCTCAGATTCCGCCTCGTGTTGAGTATACTTTGACCGCCGTCGGCTATGCTTTGAAGCCTGTTATCGAATCGATGGTTGCTTGGGGCGCCGAATATCGTGAAAATATGTTGTTGGGAATCGAGAATTTGGCTTAGATTGTATATTGTGTTGTGTTTTATAAAAAACCGCCATATAAGGCGGTTTTTTTTGCAGTTATTCGGAAACATATTTTTTTATCTTGATGATATTGTCGATGGGCATCTTTTTCATATTAGTGTGAATATGTAAAATTTTGGGAAGTTGCATATAATCACCAAATGTGTATGTCAAATATAAATCCGGTTTGGCAACAGATGGGAACATTTCGTCTTCAAACTCGATATCTTGCAAAGGAAAAATTGTATCATAATCAAAAGCATTATACAAATGGGTGGAATGATAATATTCGAGACCATAAAAAATTGTCGGTTTTGTAATTTTGTTGTTCGGCTTCAGATTGCTTATGGTTTCGTTGCGTGATTGTATAATTTTTTCGAAAAATTCTTCAGGTGTTTTGCTTTTCTTTTTCAGTTTGGCATTTTTTAAAACTTGGGCGCGAAGCTTTTTGCTGAAATCAAGCTTTTGGGCATCGTCCATAGTTTGATAACGCAAATCAACAGGAAAAATATCGATAAACAAATTGGGTATTTCCTGATGCGATACTTTTATCATATTGTAGATGCCACTGTCTGATGTGTACAAACCGGCTTTGAGATGTTTGTCGGAAGTGTGTTTGTTGAAAATATCGATGAAATTTGCAAAATCATCGCGCATCATACAAATATCAATGTCATCATCCCAAGGAATAAAACCTTTGTGACGAGCTGCACCAAGCAAAGTTCCGAAATCTATCCACCATGTAATGTTGTTTTGAGAACAAACGCGCTTTATTTCTTTTAATATTTTTAATTCGGCAAGCTGAATATCGCGAAGTGTTCCCCTCGCCTTTTTCATATCTTCGGTATTGAAAGTAAACTGAATAACAGACTGCAAACTGTCAATTTTTTTTAATAATGTCGCGTTGGAGTACTTATTGATGCTGAACAGCTTTTTGCCAAACAGGTATACTTCTTTGCAATCGCTCTTTTTTTCAATACGAAACATTTAAGAACCCCTTCTCAGATAAAATCAATAAAAATTTGTGATTAAATCTTCTATTTAAGCTACTTTTTCTAATGAATAAAGATATTGCTTTGTACTGGTTGAACAAACATCCGGAGTTCTCGGTAAGTATACAACTTCACAATAGTCCTTCAAAAAATCAAATTTTCCAGCCCAATCATCTCCCATAACAAAAACATCTGCATTATATTGCTTTACATCGTTAACCTTTTGTTCCCAATTATCTTCAGGGATTACGAGGTCAACATAACGACATGCTTCAAGAATGAGTTTTCTTTGTTCGTATGTATAAAAAGATTTTTTATTTTTTATTCTATTAAATTCGTCACTGGAAAGCCCGACGATAAGGTAATCCCCTAAAGCTTTTGCTCTTTTTAAGAGATTGATATGTCCGTAATGTAATACATCAAATGTTCCGTATGTTAAAACTCTCTTCATGATACCCTCAAAATATCAGTAGTTTGTTATCTTTGGGAAGAGTTATTACACACTTTTAATAAAATGTAAAGTTTAATTTCTCATCGATACATAGTTATTTGTTCCATAGACGATAGCCTATATCCTTGCGGATGGTTTTAATGATTGTTTTTTTGGGGTTCAAATATATGCTGTAACCTATATCATTATCAATATCAAGAGAGTGACCTTGAAAGGTTATTTTACCATCATTTATTTGTAGTTCCGGATGTTCGTTCAACTTGGTTTTGCGTTCGGATACCGAGTATTTGTTTTGCCATATATCTTTTACAAAACGCCCACCGCGAGAAGAAACAGTTTCTAACTTTTCGGAACTGTTTTTAAAAGCAACAACCTTGGCTTGCGGTGATATTAAAATGTCCGGAACTTTTACTGTTGTTATGCTAAAAACACCAATGATTATTGCCAATAAACCAAAGTAACGCCATTTGCATTGCCAAAGCATCAACCATAACCCTCCGATAACAATCAGCACTAATCCCCAATGAGGTAGCGACGAAACCTGATAACCTGCATTCGGTAAGGATGATACCCAAGATGTTATTTGATTTAGTAAATTTATTCCCCAACCGGTTGCTCTTAAAAATATTGTATCGGCACCAAAGGGCATCAACAACATTGAAAGTAATGTGGTCGGCATTATAATAAGACCGATAACAGGACCTGCCAAAAAGTTGCCAAGTGTAGTGTAAATTGATATCATATTGAAATGATATACGGCAAAAGGCAACGTCATAAGCGAAGCTACGAAATCCGAAATGACTATTCCGATAATGTAAAGTAATATTCCCCTAAACCATCTGTGAAACCATGATACTCTCATAAAATTTTGAATTTTGCCGGAAAACTTTTCGTAAAATGTGACAAGCCCCAAAACTGCAGCAAATGACATTTGAAAACTGGCGGAAACTAATACCTCGGGAGCCAGAAAAAGAACAATGAATGCGGCAAGAGATATTGTGTATATTGAAATTGCGCGACGATTGGTTAAGATGCCAAGCAAAACAATGAATGTCATTATGAAAGCTCGTTGTGCCGGAACAGCATTGCCGGAAATCAGAAGATAGATAAAACTTAAAATAATGGCAAAAACAGATGCAACTTTTTTGGTATCAACCCTTAGCGAAATTGCAGGAATTAACGCTAATATAAAACGAATCAGAAAAAACATTAATCCTGCCAACATACTCATATGTAATCCCGATATTGACAGAAAATGAGCAAGACCTGAATTGCGGTATTGTTCATATTGGTTTTCATCAATGCCACCACGTTCTCCGGCGATTATTGCCGAAGCAATTGATGCTTCGTCTGGAGCAAGAACACTTTTGATATGATTAACGATTGATTGTCTTATCTTAGCCGTATGAGTTGCTATTTTTTTAGAATAATTAGTGGGACATTCAATTTGAAACCAGCGACTTTCGGCATATCCTGATCCCTTCAGGCCTTCAAAATAACCTTTTCTGTCAAATTGATATCCGCCAATTACAACCTCTTTGGAAAGCGGCATTATTTTTCCGACCATCTCAACACAATCGCCAACCGAAGCATCGTTATTTTTACCTCGCAAAGTTACACGATATTTACCGACATATTTATTGCCGTCAAAATCGGTAAGATTATCTAAAATGAACCTTTTGCGCCCTTGAAAGTTGGAATCAACAGCACTTATTCGTCCTTGAAAATAAAAAGTTTCGTCCGGTAATTTTGATTGCGATGTATCAAGCCATATCGCTTTTATTTGAACGGTTGTAAAACCGGCTAAAATAATGGCAAATATACCTATTGTATAAAGTATGTTAATGCGATGCCTAAATAATATTGCTAACAATATTAATGTTTCGATTAATGTTAGTGTTAACCACTTAGACGGTTCGACGGGAAACGCAAAATAAACGGATATACCCAAAGCATATAAAACCGGTAGCCACAAAAAACGACGTTCTTTGTCTTGATGCCAACAGTTTTGAATAAATTTTAGCATTTTAACATATCCAAAATAGCATCGGCGGCATTTTCACTTGGGGTTTGGCTACCATTGCTTAAATAATCTTTTGCTTCTGAAAATCCTTGCATCTGATTATCGTAAGCTTTTCCGTTTTTTAGTAACTCATTGATATGATAAACAATGTTTTTTGGGGTACATTTTTCTTGCAAAAGTTCCGGCACAACAAGCCTTTTAAGCAAAATATTAGTTAGGTTTACAAAACGAAGTTTTACTAAGTATTTTGCCATAAGATACGTCAGAGGTGAAACTTTGTAAGCTATTATATGCGGAATGTTGCAAATTGCTAATTCTAAAGCAACTGTTCCTGATGCAGCAATGGCTGCAGAAGAAGCTTGAAAAGCGCTATATCTGTCCGCTTCTGTTTCTAAAACCGCAATGGGCAAGTTAGTGCCTTTTATCATATGTTTTACACGATTAACAACAGTTTTTACCGTAGGTAATGCAAAAAATATATCGGGATTTTGTTCGTAAAGTATACGAGCTGCAGCAATAAAGTCCGGTAATAATTTTGATACTTCGTTATGACGAGAACCGGGTAAAACGGATATGATTTGTTTATTGCCGTCGATATTATATTTTTTGCGAAATATGTTGCCATCGGCTGTCAGAGCAGCACTTTCAATTACCGGATGGCCGACAAAAATTGTTTTTAAATTATGTTTTGTAAAATATTCCGGTTCGTTGGGAAGCAACGTCAAAAGTTCATCAACATATTTATACATTGTTTTGGCGCGGCGTTTTTTCCAAGCCCATACCTGAGGTGCAACATAATGAATTTGTTTAATATTTGTATTTAGTTTACGTAATCCTTTATGAATCCTGCTACAAAAACTCCAACTGTCTATGGTTATAACAACATCAGGTTTTTTTCTGATAATATCTTGAATGGTTTGTTTTATGCGGCGTAATACTCGAGGAATACTGGGAATGACCTCTACCAACCCCATCACGGCAAGTTCCGAGATGTCAAACAACGGTTTTAAGCCTTCTTGTTCCATAGTATCACCGCCAAGGCCGTAAAACTCAATATTGTTATTTGTTTTTTTTCTTAAAGCTCGCATTAAACGAGAACCTAATAGATCACCACTTGATTCGCCGGCAATGAGATACACTTTTAACTTATTTGAGGTAGTCATCGATACTCGCTCCTATAATAAACATTTTATATTTGTCGGCTAAAGCGATGGTTTCTTTTTCATCAACAATTAAACCATTGCCGGCGTGGACAACTATTCCCTCCAGTCCTGTTTCGTGAGCTCTTTCGACAGAGCGCGGTCCAATGGTCGGAAGATCTATGCGCATATCTTGTTGCGGTTTACGAAGCTTTACCAATACACCACCACCACCTTTGCGACGATATTCTTTACATCTTCTAATTAATTCATCTGTCCCTTCAATACCTTCAACACCGAGAACCAAACCTTGTTGAACTATAACAGCTTGTCCGATATCTAAACGCCCAAGTTCAAAAGCTGCTTCTACACCTCGTTTGATATCTATAATATCTTGCTTTGATGGTTTGCGCTTGGTTAATACTCCTTGTTTTACCAAAATATCCGGCATAACCTCGTGTATTCCTTTTACTTTCATTCCGTCTTTTTCTATTTCATCAGCTACTGCTCGTAATAAACCGTCATCACCAAGAGCTTTGGCTCCAACTTTGGCAAAAAATGCCGTAGTTCGCAAATCTGGCACCAAATCAAAAAAGCTTGGACGCCTTATTGTTCCCACCATAACAACATCTTTGACACCTTGTTTGGCAAAATATTGAAAACCGCTACCGGCTTGTCCTATTCTAATCCATTTATGTTCAACGTTATAACCATCAAATAAGTTTTTTTCGGCGTTTCCTTCGATGGCTAAAACAACAAAATCTCTGTTTTGTTGAATACATTGAGATATCAACTTTTGTGGAATATTTCCACCACCGGCTATAATACCTAATTTACGAAAATTATTGTTCATCTATATTTATCCCTATAAAAAAACAAAACTTGATATTTCTCAGTTTTGATAACAGAACTAAAATAGCGGACTTTTTATGTCTGAAAGACAGACAGGCGACCATTTTTTACCATTATACAAAACATCATATATCAAGCTTTGTAAAAATTGATTTAATTTCTTAAACCAATTATGTTGTCAGAATTGAGGCAAAACCCAAATTCTGACGTTTTTGTTATTCAGCAGTCATGACCTTGCGGCGACCTGCTAATCCTTCATAAATAAATTTGATTTGTTCCAAAACTAACTCGTTATCGGCAAATTTTGTTTTGGCTTTTTCGAGGCGTGTCTCGAAATTATCTTCTTTTCCTTTGAATATGTACATAAACGCACGTGTTACGGATTTTATTGTTGCCTCATCCATACCACCGCGCATCATACCTATACGATTGAGACCGCGAAGCTTGCCACGTTCACCTGTTACGATACCAAAAGGAATTACATCTCTGTCGACACCGGCTAACCCGCCAATCATCGCTTTGCGTCCGATACGACAGAACTGATGTACTGCGCAGTTACCACCTAAAATTGCACCATCTCCAACACGAACATGTCCTCCTATAACCACGTTATTAGTCATAATAACATGGTTGCCGACAACACAATCATGAGCAACATGGGAATTAACCATCAACATACAATCATCACCAACAATGGTAGTCTGTTGTTCTTTTGGTGTTCCGGCGTGAATGGTTACATTTTCTCTGATAACGTTGTTTTTACCGATTATAACCTTTGCTCCCGAAATGAATTCATTACCGTGATCTTGTGGTCCCGTACCCAAGCAAGCACCCGGAAATACAACCGTATTATCTCCTATGGTGGTATCGCCATAAACAGTTACACGAGCAAGAAGTCTTACATTTTCACCGATTTTTGCCTGAGAGCTAACCCAACAAAAGGGGCCTATTTCTGCCGAAGAAGCAATCTGGGCGCCGTCTTCAATAACGGCAGAGGGATGAATTTTAGCCATAAAATTAATAGTCCTTATATAAGTTCTTTGTCTTTTCTGAAAAGTAATTTAACGAACTATATCACTAATGGCAAAACACAAAAATTTAACAATTATTACAAACGTAATTTATTATGCTTTTTCAGATTGTTAGCAACACAAAACACTATATTGTTTTGGGGATTGTTTGATATTTATGAAAGAAATTAGGGAGAGAAAAAAATAGTAAAAAAGCAAACTTTTTCATTATTTTTTACAAATATCAGGATAAAGCCAATCATTTCCTAATTGATTACATTTATCAACAGTAAATTCAATATCACATTTTCCCGTTTTTTTATTTATCGGCAGATTATTGTTCAGACATATTTCATTAAAAACTTTTGTCGGAACACATCCTGTCGGTTTATACCGGCAATCTTCAAAAATTTTAATCTGCTCGGCATTCATTTTTATACAACCATTAATACTATTCCAGGCTAAACAATCATTTCTACAACGTCCCTCTTGATAATCCCAAACATTACCATCATCTAAACAACCATTCTGTTCTAAAAAACCGAATGCTTTCCACAGTATAAAGATAAGCCCACAAGATATTAGACTGTATTTAAATATTTTTGATATTTTTGAACAAAACATTTATTATCCTTTTCTTACCAGTATTTTTTTGGGAAATCGGTGTTTTTAGAACGATAATCAGCACATGCATCCATTGCGTTGTTGTACATTTTTAATTTAGCCCTTGAACGCCCTGTTGCATTAACATCTAAATCGTGAGTTCTATCATCAATCGCTTCTTGTTCACTCTTTCCCTTGTATAATTGATTCCAATAAAAGTCAAATTGTTCCTTAATATCTCCCAATTGTTGTGCGGTAATTTCACCATAATGTCCTCTTGATGCGGCATTATAATTGGCTTTACAGTGATGATAGTCATCTAAATACTTATATCCGTGATTTTTCATTTTAAGATATTCTGTAATCATATCGGTTGTCGCTCCAATGACTTGATACAAAGTTTTTTGTTGTTGAACAACATTACTTCTTTTTTCTATATTTTCTTGAACATTATCTTCTCCAAAACCGAAATTGTTGTCGGAGGGACGGTTCCAAAAGTTAGTACCATATTGCGGATAGTTATCGGTAATACCTTGTTTGTTTAACTCTGCGATTATTTGTTTTTCTCGTTTGTCACGGGCAAACTGATAATTAAGTTCATCTTGTATTGAAAATTTTGTATGATTGACACCATAAGTATCAATTCCGTTTTCTGATATTTTATAACCTAACGGTGTTTGATATTGTCCGAATATACTCATATTTTTCCTTTCTTTAAAAATATTAAATATCGCTTGATTTGTTTTAATAAATCAAACGATGGGGTTAAAAAATGTTTTGAAAAAAATTTTTTAAGATAAAAAAATAGTGAAAAAGCAAACTTTCGCCCACTTTCTCACTATAACCATATTTATACACTCACCCGACGGATTAGTCAATCCCCCTTTGAAAATATTATGTTTTTTGGGGATATCTTATAACATTATCCGGTTATCATTGCGGTAAATGTGGCCTCGGAACACAACACATCATTTACATATGTCTTGCCTTCAAAAACAAAAACCTTACCACGTCCTTTAATCTTTTTGACGTGCATTTTGAGCAATGAATCCGGTACTATAGGATGACGGAATTTAACATTATCTACCGACATAAAAAATACACCCTTTTTTTCATTTTGGTAATTAGGCATATTTTCAATTACAACACAACCTGCTACCTGAGCCATTGATTCAATCTGAATTACTCCCGGCATAATCGGATTGTTGGGAAAATGTCCGCGAAAGAAATCTTGTTGCATTGTTATATTTTTATAGCCGATACCTTCGACACCATCTTCAATAACTTCCAATTTTTCTACAAATAAAAACGGATCACGATGTGGAAGCATCTCTTTTATTTGTTCTTCATTGTATGTTTTTACCATTTATTTGCTCCTATTTTTTCCATAACTTTTGAATACAAGCCGTTTGTTTCATAAAATCTCTAAAACCTATGGCCGGTGTTCCCATAACTGCTGTTCCCGGTTCAATATCACGCATAATCCCTGATTGTGCGCCGATTTGAGCTTGACTACCGATATTTAAATGATCAGCAAAGCCAGCTTGTCCTCCGGCGACAACATAATCACCGAATGTACAACTTCCGGCAATACCAACTTGAGCTACCAAAATACAACCACGTCCCAAAACATCGTTGTGAGCAACTTGAACCATATTATCTATGCGACAACCATCACCTATGATTGTGTCATCCAAAGCTCCTCTGTCTATACAGCTGTTTGCTCCGATTTCAACATCGTTACCGATAATAACACGACCAAGTTGAGGAATGCGTTTGTGTTGTCCTTGAATCGTTTTAAAGCCAAATCCATCCCAACCAATTCTGGCACCACCATAAATATAAACATTATTACCTATAATGGCGTGCATAATATTGGCATTTGCACCTACACGGCAATTATTACCTAATATACATCCTTCATAAATAACACAATTAGGTTCCAAACGACAGTTGTCGCCTATTTCTACATTGTCACCAATTACCACATTGTCACCAATATAGCAATTTTGTCCTATTTTGGCTGTCTTAGAAATAACCGCCGTATCACAAATTTTTGCATCCGGCAATATCTCACTATACATAGCATAGTTTAATTTGACAAAGCTATCGTGAGGATTATCACTAATCAAAACAATAACATCTTCCGGTATCAGGGAGACAAAATCTTTAGATGTTATACAGGCGGTAGTTTTAATTAATGATGCAGCATCCTTTTTCTTTTTATCAAAAAAGAACGATATTTCTCCTGCACCACCTTTGTATATGCTGGCAAGATCATTAATCATAACATTCGATTTGCCGTCATCAACCAATTCGGCATTACAAATTTCGGCTATTTGTTTTAATGAAAACGGACCATTATTTTTGTAAAAACGATTATCTATCATTTATTGTCTCCTCTATAAACGTGTACCAAAGTTTAGACGGAATACTTCTGTTTCATCATAGTCCTCTTTAACAATCGGGAAGCCGAAATCAACATCAATTTGTCCCATAGGAGACATCCATTGGAAACCAAAACCGACAGAAACACGAGGACTGTCTGAATAATATACGTCATTTGTATTCAGATTATCCGGTTCGCCAATCATTCCGATATCGGTGAATACGTGAGCAGAAATACCAAGCTCATCCAAACCTATAGGGAAACCAAATTCAGCACCGGAATAAACCATCCAGTTTCCACCTAAAGCATCATTGGTGTATTTATCTCTTGCACCTATACCGCCGGCTTCAAAACCACGCATTGTATATCCGCCTAAGAAGTAGCGGTTGGCTAAGCGAACTGTTTCATCGCCGTATGCTTCTATCATACCGGCATTTGTAAACAATTTTAATGTATAGAAATCATATAATGATTTGTACCAATATGCTTTACCATCAAACTTGAAATATTTTTCATCACCACCAAGACCTGCAACATCCGTTCCGAGAGATAAGAAATATCCGTCTCGAGTATGAATGGCGCTATCACGTTTGTCATAAGCGATTGTTGTTCCTACTGATGAGTTATTGTATTTTCCTTTTTCTGATTTAATGTATTTAGATGCATATTCTCCAACATCTGTAATTTCTTCTTGTTTTAGGGTATAACGTAATTGTTGTGATAAATCATCAGTATAGTTCCAACCCATACGCAAACGTCCGCCGGTCACCTGACTATCATAAGAACTTTCATCTTGATAATCTTGGCGAGAATGGAATAAATCAACACCGGCTCGAAGACGTCTGTTCAAGAAATATGGTTCTGTAAAACTGACATCAAAATCTTGTGATTTTTGAGATACAGCAACATCAAACCCTAAACGTTGTCCAAGACCGCGGAAGTTGTTTTCGGTAATACCTGTTCTTACTAATGCACCATTAACCGTTGAAAAACCGATACCCACATTAAAGTATCCCGTAGATTTTTCTTTTACTTCAATATCTAAGTCTGCGCGATTATTGTCTTTAGGTGTGGTATTTATTTCAACCTTTTCAAAATAGTCGAGATTTTCGACATTACGTCTGGAATCTTTTATTTTTGTTGCATTAAAGGCATCGCCCTCATTAATACGCAATTCACGACGAATAACTTTGTCATGAGTACGGGTATTGCCCTTTATGTTGATTCTGTCAACGAAGAAACGAGCGCCTTCTTTGATGCGGAAAACAACACCGGCATCACCTGTAGCCGTATCTTTGTTTATTTCGGGAGTAACATCTACGAATGCATATCCTTTTTTGCCAAGCTCGTCAGTTAATTGGGTTACAGTCTTGTCTATTGCATCGGAATTATATGTTTCATCTTCTTCGACTTCAATATAATCACGATAATCATCTGCATTTACATCTGAAATTTCGGAAATAATATCAACATTGCTAATGTTGTATTTTTTACCTTCATCAACAACAAAGGTTACCATAAATGATTTTTTGTCCGGACTTAACTCTGCAACGGCAGATACAACTCTGAAGTCGGCATAACCGCGTTTGAGATAAAAACGTCTTAACAACTCTTTATCATAATTAATTTTTTCGGCATCATAATTTTCTGAAGAAGAAAAAATACGATACCAACGACTTTCTTTGCTCATCAAAACTTCTTGAAGTTCATTGGATGAGTAGTGTTCGTTACCGATAAAGTTGATTTTATCAATTACAGCTAAAGGACCTTCATCGATGTTAAATATCAAATCAACACGATTTTGATCTCTACGTATAATTTCCGGATTTACAACTGTTGCATAACGTCCGCTACGTTTGTAAACATCTAAAATACGACGAACATCATCTTGAACCTTTGCTCTTGAATATGTAGACCGTGGGGCAAGTCTTATTTCGCTTTCAAGCATAGTATCATCTATTTTGTCGTTACCATCGAACAAAACCTGAGAAATAACCGGATTTTCGCTTACGTTAATTATTACAGAACCGCCATTTGTATTAATAGAAACATCTTCAAATAATCCTGTTGCATAAAGATTCTTCAGTGAAGAGTTCATTTTTTCTTCGCTTACTGTTTGTCCTGCTTTGAATTCCACATATGACTTAACTGTTTCGGCTTCAACTCTTTGAAGACCTTTAACACGAATATCTTTAACGTAAACATCAGAAGCAAGAACGCTTGTTGATGCCAAAAGACTAAAAGCAAAAGTTCCTAAGTACAATTTTTTCATTTATATTACCCCACATAAAGTACATATTTTATTCTACGAAAACCAACGATTAAACAATCTGGCAAAATCGTTATAAGTTGCTAACACCATTAAGGCTATAAGCAAAAAGAAACCAAGTTTGAATATATATTCTTTGACTTGTTCATTAATTTCGCGACGGCACAAGATCTCAATTATGTAGATGACAACATGCCCTCCATCAAGTAATGGTATCGGGAAAAGATTTATAAGACCTAAATTAATTGAAAGCAAAGCCATAAAAATCGTAAAATCTATCCACGAACTTGATTTGCTGATATCGCCGGTCATTTCAGCAATGCGAACAATACCTCCCAAATCATCTGTTCCGCGTTTTCCGGTTATCATTTGTCCGACACCGCGCAAGGTCATCATGGTTATATCCCAAGTTTTTATTGAAGCCTCTTTTACGGATTCAACAAAAGACAATTTTATCGGATTAAACTCAACCTCGGTTACGGATGTTACGCCCAACATCGGTTTTTGTTCTTGATTTAGTTCTGTTTCCAGAGGAATCAGCTCTAATTTTACATTAAGTTTTATTTTTTTGTCGTTCCTTAATATCTCAAGTGCTACCGTTCCCGAAGTATTCATTTGAATCTCTTGATGAAATTCGTTAAATGTTTCAACTTTGCGACCATCTACAGTCAAAATTTTATCTTGAGGCAAGATACCGGCTTTTTCTGCTGCACTTCCTTTGATTACACTGCCTATAACAGGCGGAAAATCCATTTTGCCGAAAGAAAACAAAATAGCCGTAAAAACGACGATAGCAAATAAATAATTAAATGCAGGACCACCAATAACTATTGCTAATTTTTTAAATGGATTTTGAAATGCAAATGCATACTTTTTATCTTCTTCGGAAAGTTCGGATGCCTCATTACCCGATGATGCTGCATCGGTATCTCCCAAAAATTTGCAATATCCGCCCAAAGGTATTGCTGAGATTTTCCATAAAGTTCCGGAAGAATCTTGTTTTCCCCACAACTGTTTGCCAAATCCGATTGAAAATTCGGCAACTTTTACCCGACATATTTTAGCTACAATGTAGTGACCGAATTCATGAACAAAAACCAGTACACTGAGAAGGAGTAAAAACGGAACAACGTAGTATGTAGTATTAATCAAAAAATCCATTAAAATACTCCTAAACTAACTAAATACGGTAAACATTTTAACATCAGATATGCGAAAGGTGCCGCAAAGATAAGTCCGTCAATACGATCAAATATCCCCCCATGACCGGGTATCATATTGCTGGAATCTTTCAAGTTTAAACGACGCTTGATAAATGATTCAATTAAATCTCCAATTTGCGCGATTACAGCTAAAATTGCAGCCATTACAACATAATACTTTGCAACATTCCATGCCGAAGCACCAAAATACCAACATACACCATAACCGATAATTGAAGACAAAAGCATACCTCCGATTAAACCGGCCCAAGTTTTGTTTGGTGAAATTTTAGGAGCAAGTTTCGGACCTTTGATTGAACAACCAAAAATATAACCTCCGATATCGACGCCCCAAACAAGAAAAAGAAACCACAAAACAATTTGATAACCATAATTACCATAGATAGATACTATTGAACCGATACCAATAGATATGTATGGAATGCCCAACAATAAAAATCCGCGATTTTTTTCGCCTTTGGATTTATAAAAAGCTAAAGCCATAACAGCCAAAATAACTGCTCCGACAATCATCCATTCTTTGATGAATATTGAAGTGGCCGCGGCAAAGAAATAGCAGACGGCATAAAAAGATTGTCGTTTTCCGGGAATCATATTTGCCCACTCCCATGAAAGCAATCCTGCAACCAAAAGAATCAATAAAAATATGGAAGGATAGCCTCCGACAATGGCTAAAAGCACTAACGGTATAAGCACCAAGCTACTTACAATTCTTTTTATAAACGAGTTTAATTTAGACTTTTCCATAACGTCTCTCCCTTGTTTGGAAATCTGAAATGATTTCTTTTAATTCGGTTGCCGAAAAATCCGGCCACAATGTTTTGGTAAAAAATAATTCACTATATGCAAGCTGCCACAAAAGATAATTACTGATGCGTTGTTCTCCGCTGGTACGAATCAGAATATCCGGATCCGGAATATCTGAGGTATACAAATTAGAAGAAAAAATATCTTCGGTAATTTCATCGACAGAAATTTCACCTTTGATGACACGTCCGGCTATCCTCTTGGTCGCAGATAAAATTTCGGCTCTTGAACCATAACTGAGCGCAATACAAAAAGTAAATTCGCTGTTAGATGATGTTTCTTGTTCTATTTTGTTTATTTGTTGAACAATATCCGGAGCAAGCATTTCTCGTTCGCCGATGAATCGTATTCTGGCGCCACGCTCCTTAATTTCTTTAAGCTCACTTTTTAAATATTGACGCAATAAATCCATAAGGTAATCAACCTCGGCTTTGTCTCTTTTCCAGTTTTCGGTAGAGAAAGCATAAACCGTAAGATAACGAATTCCCATATCTGCGACAGTTTTTGCTATATCTTGCAAAGTTTCCGCCCCTCTTTTATGTCCGGCAGAACGAGGCAAACCACGTTGTTTTGCCCAGCGCCCGTTTCCATCCATAATAATGGCTATATGTCTTAATTTATTGTCTATCACTTTAAGTACTTTCAACCCTATACTTGAAGGATGTCCTTTTCTTTTTGAGCCAACATTTCATCAACTTTTTTGGTTGCCTCGTCTGTTAATTTTTGAATTTCGTTTTCATATCTTTTTTCGTCATCTTCAGATATTGCATTGTCTTTTTTTAGTTTTTTGATTTCATCCATGGCATCTCTGCGAATATTGCGAACAGCAACTTTTGAACCTTCTGCGTATTTTCCTGCAACTTTGGATAATTCCTTACGACGCTCTTCAGACAACGGAGGAATCGGAATACGAATCAATTGACCGTCAGAAGACGGATTTAACCCCAAATCAGATTCCATAATTGCTTTCTCTACGGACTTAGCCAATCCTCTATCCCAAACAGAAACAGATAAAGTACGAGCATCAGGAACAGAGATTGTTCCGATCTGAGCCAAAGGTGTCATTGAACCGTAGGCTTCAACCATAATGCCGTCAAGCAAACTTATATGAGCTCTTCCGGCTCTCAATGAACCGAAATCAGCCTTTAAAGAATCCAACGTTTTATCCATTCTGTTTTTTGTATCATTTTTTATATCTGAAAAATCAGCCATATTTTACCTCTTTTACTTTTTTATTATTGTATAAACACCTTTTCCCTGCACGATATTTTCTAAAGACTTGTCTGCATGCTGAGAAAAAACTATAATAGGAATATTATTTTCTTTCGCCAAAGAAACAGCCGTTAAATCCATAACTTTAAGCTGTTTTTGAATAACCTCGTCATAACTTATTTCAGAGTAACGCTTTGCTGTTGCATCCGATTTCGGATCCGCCGAATAAACACCATCAACCTGAGTTGCTTTTAATACAACTTCACACTGCATTTCCGATGCTCGTAAGACCGCACCTGTATCTGTTGTAAAATAAGGATTCCCCGTTCCGCCGGCAAAAACAACGACTCTTCCTTTTTCCAAATGGCGCAAAGCTCTTCTGTACATATAATTTTCGCAAGCCTGCGGCACACTTAAACCGGACAACACTCGAGTAGCAACACCGGCCTCTTCCAATGCATTTTGCAAACACAATGCATTCATTAGAGTAGCCAACATACCGACTTGATCGGCAACGGTACGGTTCATTCCTCTAGAAGCTTCTTTGGCTCCGCGAAATATATTTCCGCCACCGACAACAATACAAACATCAGTTCCGCCATCACTAATTGTTTTGATTTGTGATGCCAATGATGCAAGAACATCCGGCGATATTCCAAAACTTTTGTCCCCCATAAGACCTTCACCCGAAAGCTTAAGCAAGACTCTTTTATATTTGTTTTTCATTATAAACTCTTATGCATAATTGTTTTGTTTTATATTAAACAAAAGAATCGTTTTGTCATTAAAATTCTTTATTTGCTTAACAGGCTATTGTAAAAAGGTTGCCAAAAAGTGAATCTTGAGTTAATTAATAATCATATCTAATTGAAGAGGAGCTGTGGTATGTCAGATACTTTGTTGTATGGAATTTGGGGAATCGGAGGTTATTTATTGGGATCAATTCCGTTCGGATTGGTTTTGTGTTATTTAGCCGGTTATGGAGATATCAGAAAAATCGGTTCAGGCAATATCGGCGCAACAAATGTTTTGCGTACCGGAAACAAATGGTTGGCTCTTTTAACCGTTATACTTGATGCTTCAAAAGCCGGATTGATAGCATGGTTGGCATTTAAATTTGTTACTCCTAAACCAATAATGTTTTTAGATTTTGTATCGTCGTCAAATGTTTTGGCTTCGTTAATTGCCGGTTCTATGGCTATTATCGGCCATAATTTCCCAATATGGCTTAAATTTAAAGGCGGCAAAGGTGTTGCTTCGGCATTGGGATTTATATTAGCAACGCAACCCAATGTAGCTTTGCTTGCTTTGGCGGTTTGGCTGATAATGGCTTTTACGTTTAAGTACTCTTCGCTATCGGCTTTGACTGCTGCTTTGGCAGTTCCTTTGTTTGCGTTTTTTTATTCATCACCGATTTATACGATATTTTTTACCGGATTGGCGCTTTTGGTTATAATCAGGCATCATGCCAATATTCGCAGACTTATTAAGGGTGAAGAAAGTAAAATAAAATTAAAGAAAGATAAATAGTGGCATCCGAACAGGAAATAATAGCAGCGTTACGCCTTATAAATACTTATAAGGTAGGGGCGAGTAAATTTTATCAGCTGGTTGATGAATATGGAACTCCCGCTAATGCTGTTTCGGCATTGGAGAAAAATGCAAAATATAAACCGTGGCCTGCAGAAAAAGCTAAGGAAGAACTGAACAAGGCTAAATCTTTGGGTGTTTTTATTTTGTTGTATAGTGATGATGAATATCCCAATATATTACGTTATTCGGACAATGCGCCACCGGTTTTGTATGCCAAAGGAAATCTGGAGGCGTTGCACTTTGAAAAATCAATAGCCATTGTTGGAGGAAGAGCTGCATCAACAAATGGTCGAAAAACGGCTGCCAAAATAGCTAAAGAGCTTACTGAATGCGGTGTTTGTGTTGTTTCGGGAATGGCAAAAGGAATCGATACATCTGCCCATAAGGGGGCAATGTATGCAAACAATGAAACAGGTTCGACCATTGCTGTTTTAGGCACCGGTGTCGATATAATTTACCCTCCGGAAAATAAGGATGTTTATGAACAAATCATAAAACAAGGTTGTGTTTTGAGCGAATTTCCTTTGGGAACGATGCCGTTGGCATCACAATTTCCTCAACGCAACAAAATAGTTGCTGCTATGAGTAACGGGGTATTAGTAGTTGAGGCCGGTGTTAATTCAGGTTCATTAATAACTGCAAAATTTGCTGCAGAAATGAAAAAAACATTGTTTGCCGTTCCGGGAACACCCGGCGAATCGAGAGCGCAAGGTTCGAACATGCTGATAAAAAAAGGTGCAATATTAGTTGAAGATGCTTCTGATATATTACCTTTTTTAAAAGGTAATAAAAATGTTGTTCCGCCACAATTAAATTTGATAAAGCAAAAAAATCTTGTTTTTGAAAATAATGATGTTAATTATAGCGAAAATATAATTGAGGATGACACATCAAAAAGTTTGGTCAGTTTGATTACTGTTGACGGTGTGTATGTTGACGAACTGATAAGACTTACAGGTAAAGATGCTTCTACGATTGCGTTGGAGATATTAGAACTGGAACTTAATGGTGTTGCGGAACGTCGTCCGGGTAATAAAGTTGCGTTAACTATTCAAAACTAAATTTGGGTGAAGTTAAATGAAATTAGTTATTGTAGAGTCTCCGGCAAAAGCCAAAACAATTAATAAATATTTAGGAAAAGATTATCAGGTTTTAGCCAGTTTCGGTCATATAAGAGATCTTCCCAGTAAAGATGGTTCGGTTAATCCTGATGATGGTTTTGCAATGACTTGGGAATTAAGCTCCGGCGGAAAGAAAAGATTAGCTGACATAACAAAAGCACTGAAAAATGCCGATACGTTAGTCCTCGCATCCGACCCTGATAGAGAGGGAGAGGCTATTGCTTGGCATATTTTGGAAGAATTGAAAAACAAAAAAGCACTAAAGGGAAAGTCTATTGAAAGAGTGGTATTCCACGAAATTACCAAGGCTGCTGTGACTGAGGCCATTAATAACCCTCGTGCAATTGATGATAATTTGGTATCGGCGTATATGGGGCGTCGTGCTTTGGATTATTTAGTCGGCTTTACATTGTCTCCTGTTTTGTGGCGTAAACTACCGGGTTCTCGTTCTGCGGGACGAGTGCAATCTGTTGCTCTTCGCTTGATTTGCGAAAGAGAGATGGAAATCGAGAAATTTAAAGCCGAAGAATATTGGACTATTGACGCAGAACTTTTGACGGTAAAAAAAGCATTAATAAAATCTCGTTTGATTGAGTTGGACGGTAAAAAGCTTGAAAAATTTGATATCAATAGCGAAGAAAAAGCAAATGAAGCAAAAGCAAAAATTGAAGCGCAAAATTTTGCAGTATTCAATGTAGAGCGTAAAAAAACGAATCGTTACCCTGCTCCGCCGTTTACAACATCTACTCTGCAACAAGAAGCGGCAAGAAAACTTAGATTTTCAGCTAAAAAGACTATGCAGATTGCACAAAAGTTGTATGAAGAAGGTCTTATTACTTATATGCGTACAGATGCGGTCAACTTATCTGCAGAAGCTGTTGCAACTTGCCGTGAGGCGATTGTCAAATATTTTGGAGAAGACTATCTTCCGAAACAACCTAAAGAATACAAAACAAAATCGAAAAACGCTCAAGAGGCACATGAAGCAATTCGTCCATCGGATGTTATGAACACGCCAAAGAAAATGGAAATTAAGTTGGCTTCTGATGAACATAAATTGTATGAACTTATATGGAAACGTACAGTAGCGTGTCAAATGAATCCGGCGATTTTAGATAGAGTTGTTATTGATTCTCGATCTGAGGACGGAAAAATTTTATTGAGAGCCAATGGGCAAGTTATTGAATTTGACGGTTTCTTGAAACTTTATCAAGAATCAAAAGACGATAGTGATGATGATGATGAAAATCGTATTTTGCCAAATGTTGAGCAAGGTGAACATCTGGATAAAGGTGAAATTACGGCTGAACAACATTTTACCGCTCCTCCACCGAGATTTACCGAAGCAAGCTTGGTAAAAAAATTAGAAGAATTAGGCATCGGACGTCCGTCAACTTACGCTACGATTATTGCCGTTTTGCAAGAACGCAAATATGTACGAGTGGAAAAATTGCGATTTATTCCGGAAGATCGAGGACGTATTGTAACAGTATTTTTAGAAAACTACTTTAAGAAATATGTAGAGTATGATTTTACGGCGCAAATGGAAGAATTTTTGGATGATGTTTCTTCCGGACAAATGGAATGGAAAAAATTGTTGGAAGGATTTTGGGTTAAATTTGCCAACAATGTTGAAGCGGTAAAACCATTACAAGTTTCTGAGGTTATTGAGAAAGTTGATGATGTTTTGGCTCATCATTTGTTTCCGGAAAAAGAAGACGGAAGCGATCCGAGAGTATGCCCCGAATGTGCTAACGGACGATTGAGTATAAAACTTGGAAAATTCGGGGCTTTTATCGGTTGTTCGAATTATCCGGAATGTAAATATACAAAACCATTGGTTGATACAACTGATGAAGAAAGTTCTGATACCCAAAAAATCAAAGAAGTTGCTGATCAGATTTTAGGAGAAATGAATGGACTTAAAATTTATTTGAAAAAAGGACCTTATGGTTTTTATGTTCAACTTGGAGAAGATCAGACAGCTACGACCGAAAAACCCAAAAGAGCATCTTTGCCAAGCGGAACTTCTCCGGAAACAATTACACCGGAACAAGCATCAAGGCTTTTGAGTTTGCCTTTTGATTTGGGAGAAGGAATCGAAGTTAATTCAGGTAAATTCGGTCCATACATTAAATCAGGCGGAAAATCCGTCAGTTTACGCGGCAACGATACTATCTTTAATATATCATTGGAAAGAGCAAAAGAATTATTGGCCGGAGCAAAAGAAAAACCTCAAGGAAAAGCACTGGGTATTCATCCTAAGAACAAACAAGAAATTGTTTTACTTATGGGAAGATACGGACCGTATTTGAAGTGCGGAAAAAATAATTATGCGTTGCCTAAGGATATATCAGGACATGAACCGACTTTGGATGAAGCAATTAAAATTATTGATGCAAAAAAATAAGGTGTTTGTTTGATTTTGTATTTAAAATGCGAAAAGCCTAAAGAGTTTTTATCTCTTTAGGCTTTTGTTTTCGGTAAGTTGAAAATCTTATTTGCAACTAAGCTTGTAACCGCTGTCAGTTTTTTCTATCGTAAAACTGATTTTCTGTTCGGGCAATCCGGCAAACATTTGTAGTTCTTGCCTGATTTTTTGAGCAATACTTTCCAAAGAACCGTTCTCTGAAGCATTGTCAGAAACACTTTGAGCCGGTGTCTTTGCAACGATTTCGATAACCTTATCAACTACATTTCCCACTGTGGGACGCATGAGAAGCAATTTCTCTTCTTCTTTAGCAGTTAATCTGAAATTGTATTTTTGTTCCAACTTCATAATTAATTCTACCATATCCATACTATCCAGACCCAAATCATTATGAATATTTGAGTCTAAAGTAATTGCTTCACTGCTTAAATTTGCACCTCCGTAAATATCCATGATGATGATTCTGAGGTCGCTTAAAACTTGTTCTTTATCCATATCTCAATTTTTAGAAAGTTAATAATTTTATATTTTGCCGTAGTATATGACAAAAAGACAAAAAATCAATATTTATATTTTTGCCGTTCTCAAAAAAAACAGAAGAGAAAAGAAACACCTTTCCTCTTCTGTTGCAAATAAAATTTGATTTATCTTAATTAGCAGGGATAACGCGGGATTGTTCTCCATATAATAAATAACATTTTTGTCCCGGTTGCATATAGACATCTGTCCCCTGTGTGATAGTACGCATTGCGCCATTATCCAAGCGCACAATATATTCAACACCGGCTTGTTTGCTTAAACCTTCTTGAGCGAAATCACCGGCCAAACCTCCGAGTGCGGCTCCGCCTAATGCACCTAACAGGCTGCCACGTCCGTGACCTATGGTAGAACCGGCAACACCACCGCCAATCGCACCTAATACCGCACCGGTTGAAGAATCTGAAGAAGACACATTAACCTGACGTACACTAACAACCGTACAAGCCACAGCCTGTCCGACTGTTCCGGTTGAGGATGTTGCATAATGGTTTGAATTGATGTTTGAAGCGCACGCTGCCGTAAACAACATCAAAGCGCTTGCCGCAAAAATTTTGTTTTTCATCTTATATCCTTACTCAAAAAAGTTATCATCGTTCTCTTCGAATCTAATCTGTAGAATAATATTTGTCAATGCTAGACATTTAAGTAAAACTGTAATATAGTGTCTCAAGTTTTTTATTTGATATGAATTTTAAGGATTTGTTTTAATATGTTGAAAAGAATCAAAATTGTTAAATTGTTACAATCGGAATCGGCGATTGATAATGTTTTGTTAAAAGGTTGGGTAAGAACACGTCGTGATGCTAAAGATTTTTCGTTTATTGAAATTAACGACGGTTCTTGTTTGAAAAATATTCAAGTAATCGCTCAAAACAATTTAGATAATTATGACGAGATTAAAAAACTTACAACAGGATCTTCGGTTGCCGTTACGGGAGCTTTGGTACCCTCACAAGGAGGAAATCAAAAATTTGAGATTATGGCTGAAAATATCGAAATTTATTCTTTGGCTCCGGAAGATTTTCCTTTACAAAAAAAGAAACATACTGACGAATATTTACGTACAATTGCTCATTTACGTCCTCGTTCAAACAAATATGGTGCGGCTTTCAGAGTGCGTTCGGAATTGTCTTATGCCATACACAAATTTTTTAATGAACGCGGTTTTCGTTATGTTCATACTCCGATTATTACCGGATCTGATTGCGAAGGTGCCGGCGAGATGTTTCAAGTTACGACACTTGATTTGAATAACCCTCCTCGCACAAAAGACGGAAAAATAGATTATAGCCAAGATTTTTTCGGCAAAGAAGCTCACTTAACCGTTTCAGGTCAGCTTAATGGCGAAATGTATGCTTGTGCTTTGGGAGATATTTATACATTCGGTCCGACATTTAGAGCAGAAAATTCTAATACGACCCGACACGCTGCCGAATTTTGGATGATTGAACCGGAGATGGCTTTTGCCGATATTCATGATGATATGGATTTGGCTGAAGATATGGTTAAATTTTGTATAAAATATGTCATGGAAACTTGCGGTGATGATTTAGCTTTGTTTGATAAATTCGTTGAACCGGGATTATTGGCAAAATTGAATAATATTTTAGATAACGGATTTGCCAGAATCACTTATAGCGAAGCTATTGAAATAATGAAAGCTTCAGGACATAAATTTGAATATGAACCGGAATTCGGAATTGATATGCAAACCGAACACGAGCGTTATTTGGCAGAAACACACTTCAAACGTCCCGTAATTGTGAGAGATTATCCGAAGGAAATTAAAGCTTTTTATATGCGTTTGAATGATGATGGAAAAACTGTTGCCGCTATGGATGTTTTGGTTCCGGGAATCGGAGAACTTATCGGAGGCTCTCAACGTGAGGAACGTCTTGATGTATTATTAAAACGTATAAATGAATGCGGAATGAACGAAGAAGATTATGAGTGGTATCTGGATTCTCGTCGTTTCGGCTCGGTACCGCATGCGGGTTTTGGTCTTGGCTTTGAAAGAATGATGATGTTGTTGACCGGAATTGGAAATATTCGTGATGTGCTTCCATTCCCTCGTACACCAAAATCGATTAACTTCTAATGAGAAAAGCATGAAAAAAATACTTTATGCATTGGTTTTATCTTTGTTGGCTTGGAATTTGGCGCTAGCCGAAAATGTTGTCTTTGAAGAAGAAACCAATGCATATGGTTATGCCAATAAAGAATTGATTGCTGTTATCAAAAATAAATTATCAAGAAATATTGTTGATACATTGAAAAAGCCTGAATGTAATGACAAGAATTTGATTACGCAGGCTCAAGAAGCTTTACGTCCTTATACTAATGAAAAAGCATTATCAACCGTAGAAAAGCGCAAAGTTAAGCTTGTGCTGAAAAATGTTGATAATTTTGAAGTGCTGGATATTACTGATGTATCTCCGAAAAAGCATCGTATAGTAGCATCAAGATTGATAGAACTGAAAATAAACAATCGTTTATCTGATGAAAATATTAAAATATGCCAAAGTGATAATCCTGTTTTGGATGATAAACTTTATTTAGTTATGTATGATGATTTAGGTAACATACGAGTTGATATAGTAAATTTTACAAATACGAAAGTTCCCAGTTTTATTTTTAATGCTAATTAATGCTTGCGAATCATTTTTTTTTACAATAGTATAGCGAGTTACCGACACTTGATATCGGTTGTGTCAATTCCTATATTATAATAATGCAATGTACAATAAGGAAAATATTGAGACAAAAATGAACAATGATAATGGTTTGGTAGTCAGAAAATGTAATCTTCCGGCGGTCGTAAGTGACAACTCGTTGGTTGCTTATCTTGATAAGATTAAAACATTTCCGGTTTTGACAGAAGAACAGGAAGTCAATCTTGTTAAAGATTTGCAACAGAAGGGGGATATGAATGCGGCTCAAGTATTGGTTACATCTCATTTGCGTTTGGCTGCTAAGATTGCCATGACTTATCGTTGTTACGGACTTCCTTTGGCAGATATTATATCTGAGGCAAACATAGGCTTGATGCAAGCTGTAAAAAAATTTGATTTATCTAAAAAAGTTCGATTAGCTACATATGCGATATGGTGGATTAAGGCCGCTATAAATGACTATGTGCTTCGTTCGTGGTCATTGGTAAAACTTGGCACCAGTGCCGCTCAAAAAAAACTTTTTTATAACCTAAAAAAAATTAAGGCCAGATTGGGCATCTATGACAATAAAGAGCTTGCTCCACAAGAGGTTAAGGCGATTGCTCGTGAATTGGTCGTTGACGAAAACGATGTCAAAGAAATGAATTGTCGGTTAGTGGGCGATAAATCACTTAATGTTTTGGTTTCAGATGATGATGAAGCTGAAAAAATTGATTTTTTGGTCGATAAATCGCAAAACATTGAAGAAAAGGTTGCCGCTAAGCAAGAAGCCTCTTATCGCTGTGAAATTTTGCGAAAATGTGTTGCCCAACTAAGTGACCGAGAACAATATATTGTTAAAAGTCGTTTATTGACAAATACTCCTAAGACATTAAATGAATTAGGGGAAGAACTCAGTGTAAGCAGAGAGCGTGTGCGCCAAATTGAAGAGGCAACATTAAAGAAATTGAAAAATCTGGTTTTGCTTGCAATATCCGTAAAAAAATGATATAATAACAGAAATATAGTAAAAAAGGTGATAAGATGGAAAAAGTTAACGCAGATAAGCAAAAACTAACTCTGTTATCTGAAAAAGATAAGAAAGAGCGTGGTTTTGATTTGCCTTCGTTTGCTAAAAGAATGTCTGCACGCCTGAAAAAGATTCAAGGAACAGATTCCGATAATAGCGATATCTTTTTAACCCGTCATAAATATGAATTGAGAATCTGTTCACAATAATATCTTTTCAAATTTTATAATTTGCATCTCGTATAAAAGATGCTTTTTTTGTTTTTGGTTAATGATTAAGGATTTATCGTTGAAAATTAAACAATTGGTTACCAGTAAATTTAACTATCTGAAAGAACAAGGTATTGACGTATCGATACTTGAACTAAAAATAATGTTAGCACATATTTTGAATACGGATGTCGGTAATTTATATTTTTATGATAACGATATATCTGAAAAACAACTTTGCCTTTTTGATGAAATGATAAAAAAAAGGGCATCACATTGTCCGGTTGATAAAATTTTAGGGACAAGAGGTTTTTATAAATATGATTTTGATGTAAATGTTGATGTTTTATCCCCCAGACAAGATAGTGAAGTTTTAATTGAGGAAGCAATAATCTTATTAAAAGACTTTATGCAACCCAAAATTTTAGAGCTTGGAACGGGTTCCGGTTGTTTGGTTGTTTCATTATTGGCTGATCGTATTGATGCAAATGCCGTGGGAATTGATATATCGGAAAAAGCACTGAATGTAACTAAACGCAATGCAATAAAAAACAATGTCTTTGACAGACTTGTTTTACAAGAAGCAAGTTGGTTTGATGATAATATTACGGATGTTGTCGGAACTAAATTTGACCTTGTAATAAGTAATCCTCCTTATATTCCTTCTGCTGATATTGAAAAATTGGATAATGAAGTAAAAAATTTTGATCCTATAATTGCCTTGGACGGGGGAGACGACGGATTAAGAGATTATCGACAAATATGTAAAATTGCACCTTCTCTACTTAATGATAATGGTTTTTTGGTATTTGAGGCAGGAATAAATCAAGCCGATGAAATTGTTGATATTGCCCAAAAAAATAATTTATCTTTAGTTAAAAAAGCACGAGATTTAGCCGGTGTTGAACGTTGTATAATTTTAAAAAAATAGTTTGCATTTAACAAAAGTTTGATTATTATGTCTTTGTATTGATGGTGTTGTTTTTTATTTTAACACCTGATAAGTTTCTCAAAAATTTTGGTTTATTTTTCTACATCAATTGATGTTGAAGTTTTTTATGGTAAATAGTTTATGAAAAAAGTTAAATATCGTAACAATAATAATTATAATCAGGTTTATTCAATTAATTATAAATTTGATAGTATTTCTCCGGCAGGTAAGTTTTGCGGAACCGCATTGGATTTAATTAAAAGATATAATGAGTTGGCTAAAGAAGCTCAAGGTAACGGCAATTATGTTGAAGCTGAAGTTTTTCGTCAATATGCAGAACACTATCGAAAGATTATAACAGAAATTAATGAACGTAAAAATATTCGTTTTAATATCAGAGATACGGAACAGTCGGCTGAAAAAACTGAAGTAAAAGCTGATGATGTTGTTGAAGCACCGGAAGAAAAAACTATAGAGGCGCAAGAAGAACATTCTAATGAAGAAAATTCTTTGGTAGAAACTAAGGTTAAGTCTTCTAAAAAATCATTTACGGTTATTGAGGTAACTAATGAGAATGCTAAACCCAAACGAAATGTTCGAACCAAACAAAAAAAAGAAGGGGAAATTCCTGCTGTAAATAATTAAGAAAGGATAGATAAGTTGTTTTTCTTTATTGCCGGATTTATTATTGCAACCGCTTGCTCTGTTATTACAATTAAAACATTGGTCGGTTATAGTGATATGAGACTGATATATAAAATATCGGCGGCGGTTGTTATTGTGTTGGGATGGTTTTCGTTTATAATTATGGGGATTATAAGAAAACACGAACTTCTTCCTCTTGAGGTGTATACCATAGCACATAATGTTTTATATACTCTTTTGGGTTTTGTTTTTATCTTGTTTATCGTTATAATGCTTCGAGATATTGTATGGTATACAATATTTGGTATTGCTAAACTGCTTAAAATAGATGGATGGCATATTGATCCTAAAAATATATCATTACTCGGAAAAGCGAATTTGATTGTAGTATCTTTTTCCGTGTTATTGAGCATCTATGCATTGTATCAAGGATTGAAATTGCCGGATGTAAATGAGGAATTTATATATTCAAGCAAAGTAAACAGTAATTTGCGAATTATTCAGCTGAGTGATTTGCATATCACACGTGCTACACCTGTTTCCAGAATTGCTAAAATTGTTAATCAAGTTAATCTGCTTAATCCTGATGTTATTGTACTCACCGGTGATACTATTGATGACAATCCGACGTTAGTTGAGAAACAACTTAATGTATTGAAAGAATTAAGTGCTCCATATGGTATATACAGTATTATGGGGAATCATGAATTTTATAATGATGTGTATGTAGCTAAGCGTTTTTTGGATGCCTATGGTTTCAAATTTTTGTTTAATGGTGGATTTCATATAAATAATTCTAATGTTTTTATTGCCGGTATTCCGGATTTGGGAACCATGGTAGACAGAGTTAACTTTTGGAGAACCCTAAACAATACTAAAAAGGACAACTATAATGTTTTGTTATCACATGCTCCTTCAATTCTTGATAGTTTGAGTGGCGGTATTGTTGATTTGGTTTTATCAGGACATACTCATGGCGGACAGATATTTCCGTTCCATATTATGGTTAAACAAGCTAATGGTTATTTAGCCGGAAAGTATTCGTTAAACAAAACGGATATGTTTATTTCTCGCGGCGCCGGCACTTGGGGACCACCAATGAGATTGTTTGCTCCATCTGATATTACAATAATTAATTTATTAAGAAAATAACATTAAGCTCTTGATTTAAATGCTTCTTGTTTCCTATATTATTAGTATAGAACAAGGAGCATTTGTGTTATGGATTTTGAAAAACTTACATCTAAATCAAAAGAAGTTATTGAAGCTGTTGTAAAATTAGCAACAACCAATCAAAATCAGTATATTACGCCATTACATTTATTAAAGGTGTTGACTGATGGAAAATATGCGCTGATAACGGACTTAGTTGAAAAATCCGGTGGTAATCTAAATATGCTAAGAACTAAAATTAGCGAAGCTTTTGATAAATTACCATCTGTGGCGGGAAGTAGTGTGCAGACATTAATGAGCCAAGAATTTACCGCATTGATGACAGAAGCCGAAAAACTGGCGGAAAAAGCAAATGATTCTTTTGTCACTATAGAAAGACTGTTACAAGCTCTTTCTTTAACCGCCGGAAACGATGCTTATGATATACTTAAGTCGTCCGGAGTTGATGCAACTAAATTGAATCAAGAAATCAATAAATACAGAAATGGCCGATTAGCTGATTCTGAAACAAGTGAAGATACTTTTGAAGCTCTAAAAAAGTTTACTATTGATATTACGGCAAAAGCTAAAGAAGGAAAAATAGATCCCGTAATCGGAAGGGAACAAGAAATCAGACGAGCTATCCAAGTATTATCACGTAGAACAAAAAATAATCCTTTGCTCATAGGGGAGCCGGGGGTTGGTAAGACTGCTATTGTTGAAGGAATGGCCATACGTATTGTTAATAATGATGTTCCGGAAAGTTTGCTTGGTAAAAGATTATTGGCTCTGGATTTAGGAGCGCTGATTGCCGGAGCTAAATACAGAGGAGAATTTGAAGAACGATTAAAGGCTGTTCTAAAAGATATTGAAACTTCTAATGGCGAAATAATTTTGTTCATAGATGAAATGCATACTTTGGTTGGAGCCGGCGCAACAGAAGGGGCTATGGATGCATCCAACCTGCTTAAACCGGCTTTGGCTCGTGGAGAACTACATTGTATGGGAGCTACAACACTAAATGAATATAAAAAGTATGTAGAAAAAGATGCTGCTTTGGCTCGACGTTTTCAAGAAATATATGTTGCGGAACCAAGTGTAGAAGATACCATTTCAATATTGAGAGGTATCAAAGAAAAATTTGAGCTTCATCATGGTGTTAAAATTGCTGATAATGCTCTTATTGCTGCGGCTACATTATCTAACAGATATATTTCTGATAGATTTTTACCAGATAAGGCTATTGATTTGATGGATGAGGCTGCAAGTGCTTTGCGTATGACTATTGACTCTAAACCGGAAGAACTTGATGAGTTAGACAGACGAATCTTGCAACTGAAAATTGAACGAGAAGGATTAAAAAGAGAAAACGACAGTAAATCAAAAGCCAGATTGGAACTTATTAATTATGAAATAGCCGGTTTGGAATCTAAAGCTCGCGGATTGGAAGATAAATGGCGTGAAGATAAACAAGGTTTGGCGAATTTTACAATTTTGAAGGACAAGTTGGATAAGGCTAAAAATGAAGTCGAAATTGCTAAACGTGAAGGAAAATTGGAGCGAGCCGGTGAATTGCAGTATAGTATTATACCTGAATTGGAAAAGAAAATAGAGCTTGCCGAAGAAAAGGAAGAAAATAAACGAAACAGCTTCAGCGAAACGGTTGAAGAAGCAAATATTGCAGCAATTGTTTCTAAACGAACGGGAATCCCGGTTGATAAGATGTTGTCCGGAGAAAAAGAAAAATTGTTGAAAATGGAAGATTATTTAAGTAAACGAGTTATCGGACAAAAAGAAGCAATCAGCGCAATAGCTAACGCTATACGACGTTCACGAGCCGGAATTGCTGATGCAAATCAACCTATCGGATCATTTTTGTTCTTAGGTCCGACCGGTGTAGGAAAAACAGAATTGAGTAAAGCTGTTGCCGAATTTTTGTTTAATGATGAAAAAGCAATCTTGCGTGTTGATATGTCTGAATACATGGAGAAACACGCAGTTGCCAGACTTATTGGTTCGCCTCGGGGATATGTGGGATATGAAGAAGGCGGTTTTTTAACCGAAGCAGTACGCAGACGTCCATATCAAGTAATTTTGTTTGATGAAATTGAAAAAGCTCACCCTGATGTATTTAATATATTGCTTCAGGTATTGGATGACGGACGATTGACTGATGGGAAGGGGCGTATGGTTGATTTTAAAAATACACTTATAATTATGACATCAAATTTAGGATCTGAGATTTTAAGTAACGCGACCGGTGCTGATGACGGTAAAAAAATCAGAACACAAGTTATGGATATTGTAAAAGCATCATTTCGACCGGAATTTATCAACCGAATTGATGAAATCACGATATTTCATAAACTTGATAAAAATAATATTAAAGATATTGCCAAAATACAGATTGAGTTGATTGAAAAACGTTTGCAATCTCATAATATTAAACTAAATATTCATGATACGGCTTTTGTATGGATTGTAAACAACGGGTATGATCCTGTTTATGGCGCACGCCCGCTTAAACGATTGTTAAAAAATAATATCGAAAATAAGTTGGCAGTTAAAATTTTGAACGGAGATATCGGCGATAATGATGAAGCGGATATAATCGTCTTAAACGGCGGATTAGAAATTGTAAAATCGAAAAAAGATAAATAACAAAAAGCCCTCGTAAAATAACGAGGGCTTTTGCTTTCATAGTGATTTTTATTTTATAAATTAGCAATTCTGGCTAATGCGGCCTCGACTTTGGCTTTATTTTCCAAAGCTTCGGCTTGTCGTTTTTTCTCTTCTTCAACGACTTTTGCCGGTGCTCGTTCAACAAAGTTAGCATTAGATAATTTAGCGGCATAGCCTACCAAGTTTTTATCCAGCTGTGCTAATTCTTTTTGTAAGCGTTCACGTTCTGCCGTAAAATCAACTATACCTTTAAGAGGAAGCAAAATAACTGTTCCCTGACAAACTGTTTGAACCATATCCGGTGTGACTTCACTTTGCAAAATTTCGATATTATCAAGGCGAGCCAATGAACAAATAATATTGCTAAACTCCGATATGTATGATTCAACATTTGCCGAAGCATCTTTCAAATATGCTTTAAGCTTAGCTCCGGCAGGCAAATTCATCTCTGCTCGCAATGAACGAATAGCTGAAATAACTTCAATCGCCCAATCAATAGATTCTTTTGCTTGATTATCAACAGTTTTATCAATTGGCCATGCGTGGTGCATTAACTCAACATCGCGTATTGCTAAATTATTCCAAAGTTGAGTAGTTATAAACGGCATAAAAGGATGCAGAACGACTAAAATTCTATCTAATACCCAAGCAAATGTTGCCTTGGTTTCAGATTTGGCAATTTCATCATCTCCATACAAAATCGGCTTAATCATCTCGATATACCAATCACAGAATGCCCCCCAAACAAATTGGTAAATACTGTTAGCTGAGTCAGAAAAACGAAAAGAATCAATATTTTTAGTAACATTTAAAGTTGCTTCTTTAGCCTTGGCAACAATCCATTTGTTTACTGCTAAAGTAACATTGTCCGGATTAAAGTCATTAACCGATTTTGCTTCGTTCATTTCGCCAAAACGAGCGGCATTCCAAAGTTTGGTTGCAAAATTACGATATCCGGCAATGCGAGCTTCGTTCATATTAATATCTCGGCCTTGTGTTTCCATAGCTGCCATAAAGAAACGAAGAGCATCGGCACCATATTTTTCGATTGTTTCCATAGGATCAACCGTGTTGCCCTTTGACTTTGACATCTTTTGACCGTGTTCATCACGAACAAGACCGTGCATGTATACTTTTTTGAACGGCACTTTTTTCATAATATACATACTCATCATCATCATACGTGCTACCCAGAAAAAGATAATATCAAATCCGGTAACCAAAACAGATGTAGGATAAAAAGTGTCTAAAAAGTCTGTTTTATCAGGCCATCCAAGAGTTGAAAAAGCCCAAAGCCCCGATGAAAACCATGTGTCTAAAACATCTGTTTCGCGAGTAAGTTCTACATGTTTTCCGTAAAACTTGTCGGCTGCAACTTGTGCTTCATCAATATTTTCTTCACAGAAAATGTGTCCGTCCGGTCCGTACCAAATAGGCATTTGGTGTCCCCACCAAAGTTGGCGAGAAATACACCATGGTTGAATATTGCGCATCCATTCAAAATAAGTTTTTTCGTATGATTTAGGAATAAACTCCATTTCGCCATCTTCAACAACGCGGATTGCTTCCTTGGCCAGTGTGGGAGCATCAACAAACCATTGATCCGTCATTAATGGCTCTATAACAACACCGGATCTGTCACCATAAGGAATAACCATCGGATGATCTTCTATTTTATCCATTAAACCTAATTCTGTTAATGCTTCTATTGTTTTGATACGAGCTTCTTGTGTTCTCATTCCGGCATACGGAGTATTTTCGTTTAGAGTTGCATCAGGATTTAAAACGTTAATCAACGGCAAATCGTGACGTTTACCAACCTCAAAATCGTTAAAATCGTGCGCAGGTGTAATCTTAACGGCTCCGGTTCCTTTTTCCGGATCGGCGTGTTCATCCGCAATAATAGGAATCGCACGATTAATAATCGGAATAATACAATTTTTACCGATAAGATGTTTTAATTTTTCATTGTCTTTAGAAATAGCAACTGCCGTATCACCAAACATTGTTTCCGGACGTGTTGTGGCAATGTGAACATAAACGCCCTCTTCTCCTTCTATCGGATAACGATAATAATACATTTTGCCGACACATTCTTTTTGGACAACCTCTAAATCGGAAACAGCTGTCATAAATTTAGAGTCCCAATTTACTAATTTTTTAGCTTTGTAAATAAGGCCGTCTTTATACAAATTAACAAATATTTTGCGAACAGCCCGACTTAAACCTTCGTCCATTGTGAAACGTTCGCGGCTCCAATCACAAGAAGCGCCCAGCCTGCGGAGTTGTTTGCATATTGTTCCGCCTGATTGTTCTTTCCATTTCCATACCGTTTCGATAAATTTTTCACGTCCCAAATCGTGACGAGTAATTCCTTCTTGGGCTAAATTACGCTCAACAACCATTTGGGTTGCAATTCCGGCATGATCAGTTCCCGGTTGCCATAAAACTTTTTTACCCTGCATACGATTATAACGTATCAAAATATCTTGCAATGTATCATCCAAAGCATGTCCCATATGCAATACGCCTGTTACGTTTGGCGGAGGAATAACCACGCAAAAAGCATCTTTGTTTGAACTCATATCCGGCTTAAAATCACCGTTTGCTTCCCATTTTTCATATATTTTTTCTTCAAAATCTTGCGGATTATAATTTTTTTCTAACATTTGTTTGTCCTATTTTATTGAGTGATATTAATTAAACGTTATGCCCGTAAAGCTGTTTGACTTTAAGGGCATTATGGTGTGGAGGTCAGTTCAGGCAACGCGCTTTTTATGAACCAACCTTTGCTATCACTCGTTCAATTTCTTGTTTAACTATTTTCTCAACCAAAGCAGGTAAATTGTTATTTATCCAAGCTGTGGTTTGGCGGCTGATTTCTGCTTCAGCAAAAGATCTAAAATCAGCACCATCGTTCCATTTATTGTTAATTTCGCCACCGATTACTTTGACAATAGAATCGAGAACAAACTGCTCCAACGTTTTGCTTGTATCACCTGTTGTCGTAATTGTTTCAATCGGAGTTGTCTTTTCAACCTGAGTTTCTTCTTTTTCTTCGCGAGAGAACATCTTAGCAAAATTGCTTATTATATTTGCCGAAACATCAGTAACATCATCAGATACAGGAGAAGTTTCTTGTACTGAAGATATTTTATCTTCAATATTTGAAACTATCGGTGAAGCATTTTCAATTTGAGGAATTTCATTGATAATTTCCTCAGTTTCAGTTGAAACAGAATCAGCTATAGAAGTTTCGACATCAGCTATTTCTTCAATAACATCTTCAAATCCTTCAATATTATTTGTTAAACTATCTTCGAGTGGAACATCTTGTGTTGTCGGTGCATCTGTGATAGGCTCTTCCATAGTTTCTTCCTGAGCCAATACTTCGTCAACAATTGATAACGGTTCGGAAGTTTCTTTGTTATCATCAATTGTAAATAACGGATCGCTATCTTCATCAGCTATACCGATGTTAATATTTTCAATTTCTGCTAAAGGTGATGTCTCTGTATCGTTTTGAGTAAGGGATACTTGTTCATCGGTTGCATTTTCCGATAACAAATTATCGATTGTATCTTTGTCATCAACACGCATATCCGGAGATAATTCCAAAACATCATCAACACGCATATCAGAAGACAGTTCAAGTACATCCTCAATATCAGATGAAGTTTCTAACACATCGTTCAAAATATCTTCATTTTCTGTTTTTATATCAGATGCGGTAATATTTTGTTTTTGCTCGTCTTCTTCCAAAATATTTTTTATTGAAGACAAAATGTCTTCCATTTCGTTTTCTTGATTATCTTCAGCCATAAATATGAACTCTCACTATAGGTTGATTACTTGCTTTTTGATTATGTTATATAAAAAATATTATTAAAGCAAGCAACTTTTAATTAATTAAGAGAAAGCCATTTACCTTTTGTTTCTTGATAGTATTTATCAGCATCATAAATTTCGACATCAAGTTTTAAATCCTTGGCGGTCATCTTACCCATGGAAGCCAATAAATTCATTGCCGAAACATAGTATGTACGACGAGCTTTTACATCATTAACTTTAGAATTTAACAATTCCTGATAAGCATCCAAAACATCTAAAATAGTGCGATTACCCAGAGCTTCTTCTTTTTGAACCCCCTCAAGAGCTATGGCATTTGCTTTTATTTGGGCTTCGATTGCCTGAAGCTGAGATTCATTTGACTTCATATACTCCCAAGCGCTTTGAACTGATGCTTTTACTGCGCGTTTGGCTTCTTGTACACCTTCTTGGGCTTGCCATTTCAAATACTTGCTTTGACGAATCTTGGCTCTGGTTGCTCCTCCGGCATAAAGAGGAATACTCAAGTTTACACCCCATTCCGTATTATCTGTTGTGGTTTCCATATCTGCTTGTTCTGATTTGTTGCGACCGACAGAACCGTCAAGACTAACTGTCGGGAACAATGCACCGGTATTGGCATAGACCTCATATCCTTTGGCTGCATATATGTGTTGTGCTTGTTTAATGGTAAAGCTGTTTTTGAGAGCTATGTTTAAGGCTGTATCATAATTTGACGGCAATAATGATTTCATTTCTACAGGTTCTGTTAAATCAGACGGTTCTTCACCAATCAATTCAATATATGTTGCTATTGATGCTTGTAAAGTTCCCTCTGAAGCGATGCGATCGGAGACAGCTTGAGAATGACGAGCTCTCGCTTGAGAAACATCGGTACGTGTTACCTCACCTACTTTAAAACGTTCCAAAGTTTCATCTAACTTTTTCTTTAATAGTTCTTCGTTATTTTTTTGTAATTCTACTATTGCACGATTTTGCAAAACATCAAGATATGCGGTAGATGCTTCGAGCAAAATTCCTTGTTCTACATTTGCCAAATTTTCTTGTGCTGCTTTGACAGCGCGATCAGCTGCCTTAACGGAATTGACTGTAGAAAAACCACTAAATACAGGTTGAGAAACAACCGCTGCTCCACTTAATGTGTTATAGTCACTACCGTTGCCGACACCTTTTTTTATTTTGTTTTCGCCATCGCGGTAACCACCTTGCAAACTTAAATTCGGACGA
The DNA here is from genome assembly GCA_045637985.1 of Alphaproteobacteria bacterium. GTDB lineage: Bacteria > Pseudomonadota > Alphaproteobacteria > RF32 > CAG-239 > CAZU01. Next base: position 64,443 of record JAZUAM010000020.1, on the reverse strand, counting down.
TATCCGGATTTTGCAAGTGCAACATTTTCATCAACAGAGCGAAGATAAGCACGTTGGGCCTGTAATGTCGGATTAGAATCGTAGGTTTGAGCCAAAACTTTGAAAATATCGTCTGCTTTTGCCTGATTCATAATCGTTAAAGATGAGGTTAGCAATAATCCGGTTAAAAGTCCTTTTTTCATTGTCATTTCCTTAAGTAAATCACATAATTTTGTTTCATACATTACAACATTGATTTGAAAAATTCAAACGCTTAATTATAAAAAATTGTGATTTTTTTTACTTTTTTACCCTAAAAAAGATGTAGCTTATTAACTATATCTCAAACAATTGGAAATAGACTTGGGATAACTTGGTATATTATAATTTTTATGGGGGGAGTGATGACCGTGAAACAGAAATCAGTTATTATCAGCGAAATTGATAAAGCCAGATTGAAGTTTTCAATTGAACATTATATTCAGTATTTTATCGGCAAACGGGTATGTGAAGTTACTAAAGACGAAGCTTTGGAAGCTATTGCATTGGCTGTCAGAGAATTTGCCATGGATAAAATGTATCAGTCTATCGCTCGTTATAACAAATGTAATTCAAAACGTGTTTATTATTTGTCGATTGAATATTTGCTTGGGCGTTCGCTTGAAAATAATCTGCATTCGTTGGGTTTGTTTGATATTTTGAAAGATATTAAAATAGACGGTTTTCCGGATTTGAATCTGCAAGAAATATTTGATACCGAATATGATCCGGCTTTGGGTAACGGAGGATTAGGACGATTGGCCGCTTGCTTTTTGGATTCAATGGCATCACTCGGTTTGGCCGGTTTCGGTTATGGTATAAACTATAAGTTCGGATTGTTTAAACAGAAATTCGAAAACGGATATCAAATCGAACAAGCAGATTCTTGGCAGGGTGAAGAATCGCCGTGGCAGTTTGCAAGAAGAGACCGAATTGTTAAAATTCCTATATACGGAAATGTTGAAGTTTTGGATAATGCAGATGGAACAAAAGACTTTTTGTGGATGAACACCAAAACAATTTACGGTGTTCCTTTCGATTTTCCGATTGTCGGCTATAAAGGAAAATCGGTTAACTATTTGCGCTTATTTTCTGCAAAAACCGATGATGAGTTAGACATTAATGTGTTTAACGACGGCGGTTATATTGAAGCAATGAAAGAAAAAATTGAAACGGAAACAATTTCAAAGGTATTGTATCCGTCTGATGCCGTAGAATCCGGAAAAGAGCTTCGTTTAAAACAACAATATTTCTTTGTTTCATGTGCAATACAAGATATTGTCAGACGCTTTTTGGAAAAGAGCGATGATTTTCAAAAATTGCCGGATAAAGTCGTTATTCAGCTCAATGACACCCATCCGGCAATTGCGATTGCCGAAATGATGAGAATCTTGGTGGATGTGCATGGGCAAGAATGGGACGATGCATGGGATATTACGACAAAATGTTTTGCTTATACAAACCATACATTGTTGCCGGAAGCATTAGAAACATGGCCTGCCAGAATTATCGGCAGAATGTTGCCGCGCCACTTGCAAATTATATATGAAATAAACAGGCGATTTATGGAATTTGCACGATCTAAATTTGGTGAAAATGAAGCTAAACTGAGTAAGGTTTCTATTGTTTCGGGAACAGGTGATAACCAAATAATCAGAATGGCTAATCTGTCGATTGTCGGTTCGTTCTCGGTTAATGGTGTTGCACAAATTCACTCTAACCTGATAACCTCTAAACTTGTACCGGAATTTTATGAATTGTGGCCGGAGAAATTTACCAATGTTACAAACGGTATTACTCCTCGTCGTTGGTTGTTGCATGCAAATACTGCTTTGACATCATTGATTAATTCTAAAATAGGTAATGATTGGGTTATTAATCTGGAAGAGTTGAAAAAGCTGGAACCATTTGTTAAAGACAAAAATTTTGTTAAAACTTTTGATGAGGTTAAGGTCGCTAATAAACAAAGATTGACTAAGATTATTCAAAAAACAACCGGTGTTATTGTTAATCCTGAAAGTATGTTTATTGTTCATGCTAAACGTATTCATGAATACAAACGTCAACTGATGACTATTTTGCAAGTTATCGGTGATTACTTGGATATTATAAAGGACAATAAAAAACCGGCTGTTGCTAAGACGTATATTTTTGCCGGAAAAGCTGCACCTTCATACAATTTTGCAAAATTGATTATCAAGTTGATAAATAATGTTGCAGATGTTGTTAATAATGATCCTCGTGTTAATGATATGCTTAAAGTAGTATTTTTGCCTGATTATAAAGTTTCGTTGGCAGAAGTTTTGATACCGGCGGCTGATTTGAGTATTCAATCATCAACAGCAGGTTTTGAGGCTTCCGGTACCGGAAATATGAAGTTTGCTCTGAACGGAGCTTTGACGCTCGGAACACTGGATGGAGCAAATATTGAAATACGTGAAGAAGTCGGCGAGGATAATTTCTATTTATTCGGTTTGACCGAACAAGAAGTACAGGCTCGTCGCAACAATTACAATCCTCGCGGTATTTATGAAAGCAATAATTATATCAAACGTATTATGAATGCGATTAATTCAAATATGTTCTGTGAAAAAGATTTTGTGTTATTGTTTAAGCCGATTTTTGAAGAACTGATAAATCGTGATTATTACTTTGTTTTAGCTGATTTGGAAGCCTTTGATAAGAAAATGGAAGAAGTCGAGAAAGATTTTCTTAACAGGGATGTTTGGAACAAAAAAGCTATTCTTAATGTTGCGAGAATCGGAAAATTTTCTTCTGACAGATCTATCAGTGAATATGCAAAAAGGATTTGGAATATTAAGCCTTGTTAGCATGGTGTGTGGCAAACCAAAATCCCCTCACAGTTACCTGTAAGGGGATTTTTTGTAAATGTAGTTTTAATAGCTCCTACTTGTTTGGGCTGCCCGTGCGGCCTGTTCTCTGGCTTTTTGTTTGCGCCATTCTTCAAGACTTAGAGTTCGTCCTTTCTCTCTCGCCTCTTCTCTTGCTTTGAAAAATTCTCTTTGTTCTTGTTTTTCACGAGAATCTTGAGTTATATCAAAAGATCTTTCTTCTTTGGTTGAGTTATTGTGTGCATTATCTAAAGCCTCATTACCAAATTGGGTTGGCGGAATACCGTTTTTGTATTTGTCCATATCATACAAATCTATCTTGTTGAATGAAGGTACCATTTTTTCGATTCCGAACTCGTCATTCAAATCATTTGTATAATATTCTCGCATTTTATTTTCGGCTTCGCTGAAAATTGCACGAGCAGATTGTTGCCATTTTGATTCTTTGGTGTCTTCTTTGTTAACGGTTACAAATCTTTCTTTAATATCTTCAACAATATTAGGCTTATGTACAGCCATACGTTTTGCGAGTTCTGTCTGCAAAAGTTTAAAATTTTTCCCCTCTTTATCAAGAGGATCAAATTTTTTGCCATCAAGAGATCCTTTGGCTAATTGCTTAGCAATATCTAACATTGCAAGACAGGCCGCTGCTCTGTCAACACCATCCCATTTTTGCGGAGGATTACCATAACCGTTTGCAATACCTTCGTTAACAAACTTTTGTAGTTGTCCGAGATATGAACTACGAAATTTGCCAAACCTGATATCACCTTCAATTGTTGCCATGGTAGTCCTAAGGGTTGAATTGGTTTTGTATTTTTTCGGTTTAGTTTTACCTTCTTTGTCGGCTTTTTCTATTTCTGCATTATTGTCTTGTACCCGTCCGTTTTCTTGAGCTTCCAGTTCACGCAACAATTTTTGTTTAAATTGGATGACTTTATCCGCATCAAATTTGTTTTCTTTTTTAATAACTTCTAATATGGCAGCAATATGGTCATTATCAAGATCAACACCCGGCTGATTTTTGCCACGTTTGCACATAGGAACCATCAAAGCTTTACCGGCGGCGGTCATAAAATGACCGAAGGCCGGACCGCCAATTTCGTTAGCATTAGGGATTGTAAAGTATTCACTTCCACAAGCTTTGAAACTTTCTAATATAACACGAGCATGCTTGTCATTAAAATCTTTTGTTGCCGGAATATAAAATTTGGCAGACGGCGGAGTTGTCGGAAGCAATTCTACAGCAAATGCTTTAGTATGTTGACGTTTGCCATCTTTATCGGTTTGTCCGTCTACCAATTTATCGTTTTCATTGTTGTATACGCTGATGATAGTAGAATTCATTCCGTGAGAAACATTCATCAAAGCCGGATTAGGATATCCTATAATACCAAGACGTGCCATCGCTTTATCAACCATTTTGGAACGAACACCAATAGCATCTTTAGGACTTGGCTCGTTAGGATCGTAAGCTCCAAAACTTATAATTTCATTATCTTTTAACACATCTGATTTGACACGGGCATGTTCTTCTTCGTTTATTTTGATATTGTTTTCTTTTTTGTATTCACCACCGTTTGCTTCAAGCTCTTTGGTCTTTTCGTCAAATTGTTCCGGAACAGTTCCTATAGGATTACCAATTTCATCCTCTACATTAACATCGCGAAGTTTGAGAAAATCTTCAATTTTTAAGTTGTGATGATAACAATATTGAGCCAAAGCTTTTAATTGACCTTCGGTCATTGGGTCGGTATGATAAGTAATATCAATACCATCAGCTAACATGGCTAAGTTAAGACCGGTATTATCAAGATTTGTAATAGTGTGGCGTATATATTTTTGGCCTTTATTCTTGTCTTCAGCTAATGAAAAACTGTGTTTATTTATTTCTTTTCCAGTACTACTATCTGCTGCCGGACGGAATTTTTCATCATTTAAGTATTCTTCAAATATTTGATTAAATTGGCCGGAAAGTTTCTTTTTATCTTCTCCATCGTGCATATCCTTAATGTCTTTGTATGTTTTTATCAGACCGGTATCTATAAATCTTGTAGCTTGTCCCGACGGAGATAACTCGCTAAGTTCATATTGCCACCCCAAGTAGTCTTTTAACTCATCATCATATTTATTCTTTGCATCTATTGATGCTTTATGATTATCCATATTGGTTAATCGTGCTTGAGTATTATTAGGATCTTCTCGATTTAATCGCTCCTTTTCTTGCACGAATTCTTCATAATCATTCTCTTGTTTTTTCCATTCTTCTAATGCCTCAAAATAGTCTTCAAAAATCCCCTTACTTCTATCGTCTCCTTCTGCTTTAAGTTTTTCTTCATAAGCTTTCTTCTTTTCAGCATCTTCCGTATTTGCTGCGGCCACAAGAGCCGCATTTTCAAGCATAATGCTACGTTCAATACGAGCGGCTATTTCCTCTTCGGTTCCCTCTTCAATGTCTTCGCTACCATTTAAATATTTCAAAATCTGCGTCATAGTGAAACGTTTTTTTAAGTTTTCGAAACGTTTTTCTCTTTCGACCTTTTTTCGGGTAGTAAACATAAAAAACTGAGGAGTATTTTCGGTATCTGCCATCGGATCAAACCTTATTATTAGGGTTAACTTTTATATATGATAGCACATTTTAGATAAAAAACAAAACATTTTTGTCTAAAATATGGTTAAATATTTGTTACATCCGATTTTATTACACAATTATTGATAAAAAATTAAAAAAAAGGAAGCCTTATAAAAAGACTTCCTTCCTAAAAATTCCTATCTCTTTTTTTATGAAATGTCAAAAAAGCAGCTGAAAAAAATTTTCTTTTGCCAATTGCTCTAATTTCATTTGTTAGAGTAATAAGGAACTTCTATATTGTTCACTCATCTTGGCGAAAGAAAGTTTTTTCTGAAAATAAAATAAACTGACTTATTATTGCCACCATCATGAACAATTTTGATATAGTTTTCAATTAGCGGATTTTGAATATGGATTATACTAAATAACTATATTATAATTCGACAGTATATCTTCTACGATGTGCATTATGAGCAGCAACCTTTTTAGAACTGGTAATCATCAATTCTCCGGTAATTTGCCACCCCTTAAGATAAGCTTTGGCAATTTCGAAACGTTCGTTTCTGTCGTTGGCCGCCAAATTCATAAATGATGGTAGTGGTACAAATTCTTCAATAGTTTGTTCGGTTGAATTATAAACTGCATTTTCCAAAATATTGCCGGCAAGTTTTTGTATTTTGATTGCTCCTTGGCTCATATTCGGTTTGGGAGTAAAGCCCATAAAAGAATGTTCACCGACATATTTTTCTTCTTCCGGTTCTTTGGTTTCATTTTTGATAGCATCAGCTCTTGCACGGGCGGCCTCTTCCATAACTTCTTCAATTGGTCTGGCAATATATACACGTGGCGGATTGCCTTCGATTCCGGCTTTATCGACTTGAGCGCACATCAGCGTATTGATATTTTTTGACGAATAATACATAAAACCGAAATCTCTCGGCCGCATAAGCAGATATTCTTCCATAAAATTGGTATGAGGATTGTGAGTATCTGATGCTGATTGGATGGTAATAAATTTGGAACGAGAATGATTTTTTGCACCTTCGGGACTAAAATTTAATATCATTTGATTTGCAAAAATCTGATCTTGTTCTTTAGGTGAAAAACCTAAAGCCTTAGTCGTGGACAATATCTTATCTTCCAATTCTATAGCTGTAAAAGCTCCATGACAGTGAGTTACAAAATTAAGACGGCGCATATTGCGCAATGCGCGACCTTGACTTTGGCGAATTGTATCGTTGTGAGAAATACGAGGCTTTATTGTTGCATCAAAAATATCTTGAATATAGGCCGGATTGGTCATTTCCTCTTTTGTTTCAGGCAACATACTGTCGATTATTGATGTGTATTCTTGCGGATTGCTGTGTTTTATGTGTTGAAGATAACGTGCCATATCGGTATCATGATATTTGCCAAAATTGCATATAGCTACACATACTCTTACTTTTTTGTCCTTTAATTTTGGAGAAGATTTAACAAATTCGTCAACTTGTTTTAAATATCCGTTATATTCTCTTATATAATCTCCATTGTCATTGCTTGAACCACAAAGCATACATACAAGAACTTCGTCAGGACCTATTTTACCTGTCGGACGAATGCGGTAAGGATTCTCCGGAGACGTTTCACAACGTTCGGCAAGAAAGGCAAAACTTCTGTCTCCGCGGATAGATTTCATATAGTCTATATATTTTCTGATGTTCATATGTATTCCCCAAAAAATAAATTTTTGGACAAAATATCATATTTCGAGGGGTAAACCAACCTCTTTTGTCTATTTTTTTAAAAAATTGTAAAAAGCCTCACTTTTAATAAAGCGAGGCTTTTTAATGCAAATAGAGTATTGATTATTTTTTCAAAACAACAACACCCGGTAATTCTTTACCTTCCATCCATTCAAGGAAAGCACCGCCAGCCGTTGAAATGTAAGAAAATTTCTTTTCTACACCGGCATTAGCCAAAGCGGAAACAGTATCTCCACCACCGGCAACAGACATCAATTTGCCTGCTTGAGTTAACTCTGCAGCATGTTCGGCAACGGCATTAGTAGCTGTATCAAAAGGTTTCATTTCAAATACACCTAAAGGTCCGTTCCAAACAAGGGTTTTGCATTCATCTAACTCAGCATTGATTGCTGTAATAGTTTTGGCGCCAACATCCAACAAGCTCCATCCTTCAGCCGGAATTTCGTCTAAGGATACGGTTTTGTGTTCGGCCATAGGCTTAAATTCTTTGGAAACAACAACATCAACAGGCAATACAATTTTACAATTGTTTGCTTGGGCTGTTGCCATAATTTCTTTGGCTGTGTCAAGCATATCCATTTGAACTAAAGAGTTTGCTTCATTAACAGTGTCAATTCCGCTGGCTTTCATAAATGTATGAGCCATACCGCCGGAAATTACCAATTTGTCAACCTTTTTAACCAAGTTGTTTAACAAATCCAATTTAGTAGAAACTTTTGAACCTCCGACAATAGCAATCAACGGACGTTTCGGATCGTTAAGACCTTGTGATAATGCATTGACTTCTTCTTCCATTAAACGACCAAAAGCTGACGGGCGCATTTTAACAGCGGCAACCATAGAAGCATGGTCACGGTGAGCTGTTGAAAAAGCATCAGTTACATACGCATCGACATGAGCAACTAATTTTTTGGCAAAGTTTTCATCGCCTTTCTTTTCTTCTTTGTAAAAACGAAGATTTTCAAGCAACAAAACTTCGTCAGCAGACATATTTTTGATTGCAGTTTCAACTTCAGGTCCGATACAATCAGCAACAAACACAACGTGTTTACCCAAAGCTTTTTCCAAGTCTTTAACAATATGAGTCAAAGAATTAGCCATATCACCTTTGCCTTCGGGGCGACCTAAGTGAGACGTAACAACAACCTTGGCACCTTTAGACATTAATTCTTTGATAGTCGGAACCGTACGATCAATACGGGCGGTGTTGGTTACTTCGAACTTTTCGTTCATAGGTACGTTTAAATCAGCACGCAACATAACAACTTTGCCGTTTAAATCGCCCAAATCATCTATTGTTTTATATTCCATTTTATATTCCTTAAATTTTATGATAAAAAACAAAACCCCTACCTAATCAAAAGATAGGGGTTTTTAATCAAAAATATTAGCCGTTTACTTTAGACATATGAGCGACTAAATCCAAAACTTTATTTGAATAACCCCATTCATTGTCGTACCAACTTACAACTTTAACGAAAGTAGGTGTTAATTGGATACCTGCTTTAGCATCAAAGATAGATGTACGAGAATCTGTCAAGAAATCTGAAGAAACAACAGCATCTTCCGTATAGCCCAATACTCCGTGGAGTTCACCTTCTGAAGCCTTCTTCATTGCGGCACAAATTTCATCATAAGTTGTTTCTTTGGCTAAGTTAACTGTCAAATCAACAACAGAAACATCTAATGTCGGAACACGGAAAGCCATACCTGTTAATTTACCGTTCAAAGCAGGAATAACTTTACCAACAGCTTTGGCTGCACCTGTTGAAGACGGAATAATGTTGCCGGCAGCAGCACGACCACCGCGCCAATCTTTTACAGACGGACCATCAACAGTTTTTTGAGTAGCTGTTGTTGCGTGAACTGTTGTCATCAAACCGTCTTTGATACCGAAAGCATCATTCAAAACCTTAGCAATCGGAGCCAAGCAGTTAGTTGTACAGGAAGCATTAGAAACAAACTGTGTTCCTTTTACGTAAGTGTCTGTATTTACACCGCAAACAAACATCGGAGTGTCATCTTTTGAAGGAGCAGACATAACAACATATTTTGCACCGGCATCAATGTGACCTTGAGCTTTTTCCTTGGTCAAGAACAAACCTGTTGATTCAACAATGTATTCAGCTCCGATTTCGCCCCATTTCAAATCAGCAGGGTTCTTTTCTGCGGTAACGCGAATAGCTTTGCCGTTAACAACCAATTTGCCGTCTTTAACTTCTACTGTACCATCAAAACGACCATGCATTGTGTCATATTTGAGCATATAAGCCATATAATCAACATCAATCAAATCGTTGATTCCAACAATTTCAATATCATTTCTTTTTTGAGCGGCACGGAAAACCAAGCGACCAATACGGCCAAAACCGTTAATACCGACGCGAATTGTCATATTATTATCCTTCCTAAAAAGTTTAATTTGTGCGGACAGCCCCGCACAGGCATTTGAATTTATCGCCTGATAAGATATCATTATCAAGATTTTTTTCAAGCAATTTTTATCTTTTTTGCAATAGTTACTCAAAGAATACTAAAGCACAAAAAAGTACCTTCTTGACGGATGTTAGTCCAGAATATAAAATTTATGAAATAAAAGGAGGAGCATAATGAATGTGTCTTTAACCAAATATACTCCGAAAGAAGAACTTTGGAATTGTATTATTCATGGAACGGGTATCGGGCTGAGTGTTGCCGGACTTGTTTTGTTGGCAGTGTTTTCATCAATTTACGGTGATGCTTGGGTTATTGTTTCAACAATAATTTTTGGGGTTAGTATGACGGTTTTGTATACGGCATCGACACTTTATCATGCATTTAATGATGAACGAGTAAAACGCTGTTTAAAAAAATTTGATCATATTTCAATTTATTATCTTATTGCCGGAACATATACACCATTTTTGTTAGTCAGTATGCGTGGCGTTGTCGGTTGGGTTTTGTTCGGAATTGTTTGGGGGTTGGCTGTATTGGGGACAGTATTAAAACTTACAACGTCAGGAAGCGGAACAAAAATTTGGTCGATAAGCCTTTATTTGGCAATGGGATGGCTGATTGTGTTTGCTTCAAAATCTTTGGCAAAAGCTGTTCCTGATTTGGGATTGTTGTTTTTGATTTTGGGTGGATTGTTTTATACTTTCGGGGTTTTGTTTTATATTTGGAAAAGTCGTAAATATACGCATGCAATCTGGCACTTTTTTGTTTTGACCGGAACGATAATGCATTTTTTTGCCGTGTTGTATTCTTGCGTGTTGGTTTAGCTTAGCTGTTTTTTAGTTTACGGTTCTTTTGATATCTTCTATGCGAGGCAAAACCGAGTTTTCAATAATGAACGATATTGAACGTTCGACTACCTTATCGGTATGTTTAAGGGCATCCCAAACAGCCTGATTATCTTCACCTTTGGTAGCAATTTTTTGATATAATACAGCCATCTCAGAAAGAGAATCGACAATTTGAGCCAGATACCCCGGAACATTTATGTTTTCTTGTCCGCCAAAAAATCCTTCGACATAACCATGTTCAATTTCATCATAGCGCTTTAGGCAATATCTGAGTACGTCTTTTTCTTTGATGGCAGAAAGTCTTATTTTGATGTCTTTGACATTGGCAAAAACTTCATCCCAAAGCCCCATAAAAAATTTGAAAAATAAATCAGCTTCTTCTTTGGTTTGAAGACGAGGAACTCTGCCCTCTTCCCAAAAAGATGATATTACGTCGGTCGGACGCAAATTTAAGTTTGGCGAACAAATCGCACCGGCAAAGCGCATCTTGATTACATTTAGAGGGGTTGGACAGGAATAATGATCCAACATTTTAAGAAAACTCTCATCTCCGATATATTTGTTTGCTTGCATTTTTTGTTCTTCTTGCTATAGTTGTCAAATATTTTATAAGAGGAGAGTATAGGGAGTTTTGTAAAATTGGCAAGAGTGAAATTTATTAATATTGTTGTTTTGATATCAATTCTTTGCGGATGTGCGCAATTAGGACCATTTGTTGATCGACGAAGGGAGGCCGGAGGTTTGGCTGAAGGCGGATTATATGTCGGAGAATCAACACCTCAAGAGCCGGCAATTTGTTATAATCGTTTGTTGACAGATTTTACCGAAGTTCAAACTCTGGCCGATGATGAATGCAAAAAACATAAAACAGGAACAAAAGCAACGCCGATTAAACAAACAATATTTACGTGCAGATTGCTTGTTCCGAACCATTTTTATTTTAAGTGTGAAAAATAAGGAATCATAAAAAATGAATTTGTCTTTAGAAAATTTAGTCAGTGAAAAAATGCAAAATGTATTTGCAAAATTGAACATTGATAAAAAATATGCAATCGTCAAAGTTTCTGACAGACCGGATCTTAGTGATTTTCAATGTAATGGTGCTTTGGCTCTGGCTAAGAGTGAAAGAAAAAATCCTCGTGAAATTGCAACACTGATTGCCAATGCTTTGGCTGATGATGCTGATTTGGCAAAAGTTTCTGTTGACGGACCGGGATTTTTGAATATCTCGATTGCCAATGAATATATTGCCCAAAATATGCAAGATATGATGCAAGATGAAATGCTTGGTATTGAAAAAATTAAAAACCCCAAAACAGTCGTTTTGGATTATGGCGGACCAAATGTAGCCAAAGCCATGCATGTCGGTCATTTGCGTTCAGGAGTTATCGGCGAAGCGGTTTCGAGAATCGAACGCTTTTTGGGTAACAAGGTAATTTCTGATGTACACTTCGGTGATTGGGGTACTCCGATGGGTATGATTTTGGCTGAAATTATCAATCATGATGGTGATTTGAGTAAAGCAACGAGCTATAATGTTGATGAAATTACCGAATTTTATAAAAAAGCCAACATCCGTTGCAAAGAAGACGAAACAGCAAAAGAAACAGCTCGTGTTATTACTGCAAAATTGCAAGACGGTGTTAAGGAATATCGTAAAGCTTGGCGCTATATCAGAGATATTTCTGTTGATGCGGTTAAGCAAAATTATGAAGCTTTGGATGTCAATTTTGATTTGTGGCTCGGCGAAAGTGATGCTCACACGGCAAGCGATGAAGTTGTCGATATGGCAAAAAATATGGGGTTGGCTGAAATGGATGACGGCGCACTTATTATGCGTTTGGAAGAAACAAACAAACCTATGCCCCCGACAATTTTGATTAAAAGAGACGGAGGTTTCGGTTATCAGATTACCGATATTGCGACAATTAAAATGCGTGTTGAAGATTTGAAAGCTGATGAAGTCTATTATTTTGTTGATCAACGGCAATCACTTCATTTTGAACAAGTTTTCCAATCGGTTAAAAAGTTGAAATTTGCACCTAATTTAGTAATGAAACACTATGGTTTCGGCACGGTAAACGGCAAGGACGGAAAACCGTTTAAGACCCGTGACGGTGGTGTTATGACTTTGGAAAACTTGATTAAGATGTCAAAAGATAAGGTCAGAGAATCTATTCCTGCTGCCGGAGAAGTTGAAGGATATGGCGAAAAAGAAATTGAAAAATTGGTAAACCAAGTTGCTATCGGCGCTATAAAATTTCAGGATTTGAAAAACAATACGGCTTCGGGATATGTTTTTGATTTGGATGATTTTGCTAAGTTTGAAGGCAAAACAGGACCATATATTCAATATGCCGTTGCCAGAATTAATTCTATTTTGCGTAAAGCTACCGAAAAAAATATGAAGCCGGCAGATATTATAATATCAAATAAAGAAGAACGTGATTTAGCCTTGAAAGTGGCTCAGCTTAATGCCGTGGTTATGAGAGCGCATAATGAAAAAGAACCTAGTATAATTGCAGATTATGCATATACATTAGCTCAAGTATTTTCCGGTTTTTATAACGCTTCACCGATTATGAGTGCAGAAAGTACGGATATTGCTCAGTCTCGATTAGCCTTGGCTAAACTTGTCAGAGATATCTTGGTTAAATTGTTATATCTTCTGGGTATAGAAGCACCGGAAGTTATGCTTAAAAAAGCTTAAGTAAAGTAAAGCTCCGAATTTTCGGAGCTTTTTTTGTAATATCAGCTTAATTTTTTGATGGTATCGTCAATGCGTTTTAAGCATTCTTCTTTGCCTAAAACAACGGCTAATTCCGTTGCGCCTCCGGGGGTGGTTTCAAGACCGGAAAAAGCAATACGGGCAGGATATAAAATCTGACCGTTTTTCATCTCATTAGCTTCAGCCAAAGATTTTAATGATGCAAACAAAGCATCATTGTTCCACTCGGTTTGAGTTAACAAAACGTCTTTAATCAACGGCAGAGCTTTTTTGGCAACTTCAATGTCTGTTTTCATCTTTTTGTTAATGTAAAGCTCGGTTGAATATTCGGGAACTTCTTTTACAAAAGCAATTTGCTCGGCTATTTGTGCCAAAGTTTCAATACGCGGTTGAAGTGCGCGAGCCAATGCGTGAGTATCAACACCATTCGGCAAATCAACAAAATACGGCAAAGCTTTTTCATAAAAATCTTCTTCACTTAAATTACGAATATAAACACCATTCATCCAAGTCAATTTTACAATATCAAAAATCGATGGTGATTTGTTTAATCTTTCTACCGAAAAGATTTTTTCTAACTCTTTGATTGAAAAAATTTCTTCTTCGGTTCCGGGATTCCAACCAAGAAGGGCTATATAATTGATGATAGCTTCCGGCAAATAGCCTTTGGCAACCAAATCTTGAAACGAGGCATCGCCATTGCGTTTAGATAATTTATGTTGGGCATCTTTCATTACCGGAGGTAAATGAACATACACAGGTCTTTCCCAACCGAATGTATCATACATCAAATTATATTTAGGAGTTGACGGTAAATATTCGCTTCCTCTGACAACATGCGTTACATTCATCAAATGATCATCAATAACATTGGCAAAGTTATATGTCGGAAAACCGTCGCTTTTTAGTAATACGCCCTCATCTAATTCGTCATAGTCAATCTCGATTGTACCGTAAACTTTGTCTTCGTATTGTGATTTGCCTTTTTTGTTAATGGTTTGGCGAATAACATAAGGTTCGCCGGCAGCAACACGTTTTTTTGCCTCTTCTAAAGAAATATGTTTGCAAGGATCTTCAAATTTGGCGATAATTTCGTTGCCTTCATCATCAACTTGTTTTTCTCGTTCAGCACAAAAACAATAGTGTGCGCCACCAAGTTCGACTAATTTATGGGCATAAGGAGCATATAAATCTTTGCGTTCGGATTGAACATATGGTCCGAAATCTCCTCCGATATCAGGACCTTCATCCCAATTCATCCCGACCATTTTTAAGGTTGAATAAATAATATCGGTTGCCCCTTCAACATAACGTTTTTGATCTGTATCTTCTATACGCAACAAGAAATCTCCCCCTTGTGCTTTTGCTATCAAATATTCGTATAATGCCGTACGCAAGTTTCCGATATGCATATATCCTGTCGGGCTGGGGGCAAAACGTGTACGTGTTTTCATAATTTTATTCCTTTTATTATTTCATTAGTTTTAGGGCTGCGGCACGAGCCTCATCGGTTATTATTTCACCGGCCAACATTCGAGCAATTTCTTCTTGGCGATCGGTTTGTGATAATTGATAGACCGTTGTTGTTGTTATATCATCCTGAGTATGTTTGGCAACTTTAAAATGATATGAACCAAGAGCGGCAACTTGAGGAGCATGTGTTACTACCAAAACCTGAACTCCTTTTCCCAGACGAGCAAGTCTTTCGCCTACGGCTTGGGCAACTGCTCCGCCAATTCCGGCATCAACCTCATCAAAAATCATTGTAGGAATGCTTGATGTTTGCGCCAAATTGACTTTAAGAGCCAACATAAAGCGTGAAAGTTCGCCACCGGATGCTATTTTATTTATGGGGCCTTGAGGCGAATTAGGATTGGTTGCGACAGTGAAACAAACATCATCACATCCTTTTGCCGACCAACCTGTTTCTCCTTTTTGTTCAATGATAGTGATAAATTTGGCTTTTTCCATCTTAAGCGGAGGAAGTTCTTTCATAACCAGATTGTCAAGTTCTTTAGCACTATTGCAACGAGCTTTATGCAGATTATTTGATGCTTCTATATATGCAAGACGTGTTTTTTGTTCTTCTTGGCGTAAAACACTGAGACCATCTTCGCCAAGTTCGATTGATGATAGCTGTTGTTTGAATTTTTCTAATGTTTCAGGTAACTCATCAACCGTTACATTGTGTTTGCGAGCAATATCTTTTAATGCAAAAATACGACTGTCGATACTTTCTTGCTCGCCTGTGTCAACTCCTATGTCGATTGATGCGCTTTCTATGCGATCAACAACATCGGTTATTTCGATTAAGGCTCTGTCCAAAGCTGAATATATTTCATCGTATTTACCATCGACATATGAATTAGCTTTGTCTATTCCGCTTTGAGCGCTTCTGATTGAAGAAGAAATATCTTTTCCTTGAGTAAGCGCTAAATATGCATAGTTTAAATTTTCAATTATCTTTTCGGCATGCATCAATTCTTGTCGGCGTTGTTGGAGTTTTTCAAATTCTCCTTTACAGGGTGATATTTGTTCAAGCTCTTTTATCCAATGACGAAGGTTTTCTTCATCTTCTTTGGCTTTAGCTATGTTTGATTCGGCCTCTAAAAGTGTTTTTGATGCGTGAGTATACGCATGATAACTTTGATAACAAGCTAACAAAATGTCATCATATCCTCCAAATTCATCCAAAACAGATATGTGATTTGCAGGATTTAACAATCCTTGATTATCAAACTGACCATGTATCTCGACTAAATATTTGCCTATTTCTTTTAATAGCTTTGCGGAAATTGGTTGATCGTTAAAAAATATTTTACCGCTACCGGTTGATGTTAGTGTTCGTTTAATCATAATTTCGGTATCTGATTCAAGTTCATTATCAGACAAAAGTTTTTGAAAATCAGCATCCGAAATATTGTCAAAAACAGCAGTTACAGAAAGTTTTTCTGCGCCTTTTCGTATCATTGAGGTTTCGGCTCGTTTACCTAATACCAAACCGAGAGAATCTAACAGAATTGATTTACCGGCTCCGGTTTCACCGGTTAAAACACCAAAACCGGCTTCAAAATCAATATCCAACCGATCAATCAAAACAACGTTGCTGATACTGAGCGAGCGCAACATAATTTTGTCTTACCCCTCTAGCTCTTTGGACATTTTATACCATTTGCTGTCAGGATAATTATGACCTAATATCCTTATGGTTTGAGCTGCCTCTTGTTTTAATCCTAAAATTGTATAAATTTCAATTTGACGATAAAGAGCTTCTTCAATTTGCGGTGTTGATTGATAATCTTTTACAACTGTTGAAAAACGGTTTAATGCCGATAAATAATTTTTTTGCTCCAGATAATAACGACCTACTGCCATCTCTTGTCCGGCCAGATGATCACGTATTAATGCCATTTTACCTTTTGCATCTTTGGCATATTTTGAATCCGGAAAACGAACAATAACTTGTTCAAATGCTTCTTGAGCTTTAGCTGTGATATCTTGGTCTTTTTCTGAGCTTACTATCTGATCATAATAGCACAGCCCTTTCATGTAGTATGCGTAATCAATGTCTTGGTTACCGGGGTGATAGTGAATAAATCTGTCTAAACTTAAAATGGCATCATCATATTTTTCATCATTGTAATATGAATATGCAGCCATTAATTTTGCCTTGGTTGCCCATTTGGAATAAGGATGTTCCAACTCAATGGTTTCAAATGATGTTGCGGCTTTTGCCCATGCGGTTTGTTCCATCTCCGCATATCCCATATTGTATAATTCTTCGGCTGATAAGTTTGATTTTTCAACTGTTGTTGATGCACAAGCCGCTGTTAAAAGCAAAAGTCCTAAAGCAAGTTTTTTCATTTGTGTTTTCCCTTATATAATTTCATAATTTGTTTCATCTGCAAACAATAATTTTAGTATTTGATTATTGTGAAAATGTCCCGTTTTGGCAGCCTTTAGACGTCCGATTATCGGCAAACCTGCAGTGTACATATCACCGATAGCATCTAAAACTTTGTGATTCACACATTCATTCGGCACCTTAAAACCATCGGGGTTCATTATTTTTTCACCATCAAGAACAACCGCATTATCCAAACTTCCACCCTTGATTAGTCCTATAGAACGAAGATAGTCAATTTGGTATTTTTCGCAAAAAGTGCGACACGGAGCAATCTCTTTGGCAAAAATATCTTTGGTTATTATATTATCAAACTCTTGATGTCCGACAATTTTAGATGGAAATTCTATTGTAAAATGAACAGAAAAATCATTATCCGGAGATAACGAAATTGTATTACCTTTGTCATCTGAAAATTTTACTTCTTTCAGCACTTTAATACGGCGACGAAGAGAGTTTTGTTTTTTTATACCGGCTTTTTCCAATTCTGTAAAAAAGATTGTTGCTGATCCGTCCATTATCGGCATTTCCGGAGAATTTATTTCAACCTGAAGATTATCAATTTGCAGTACTGCCAATGCCGCCATAAGATGTTCAATTGTTGAAATAATATTTCCGGATTTATCACCAAGACATGTACAATTTTTTGTATCAACAACATTGTTATATGTACCCTTTATCAAATCTGTGTTTTTGATATCAGTACGCTTAAATATGATTCCGGTATTTTCGGAAGCCGGTTTAAAGATGATGGTTGAATTTGCTCCGGAATGAAGACCAACCCCCGTAATAGTTATTTCTCTGGCAATAGTTTGTTGCATATTTATCCCTCATTGCAAAAAAACAAATAAGACAGTCTATAAGCCGGGTTCTGTAATTTGAGCAAGCTCAAATCGACAGCCATTCATCTGGGCCGATTGTTACCAAACGGCTCGTCGCGACCTACCTCTGGAGTGGAGAGAGAACGCTCCATATCACATGGTTTGCTATAAAAAAATAACACCTATGCGCTCCTAACTTGGTCTTGCATCCGATAGGGTTTACCTGGACCGATGATGTTACCACCACCGCGGTGAGCTCTTACCTCGCCTTTTCAGCCTTACCGAACATATAGTACGGCGGTATATCTCTGTGGCACTTTCCCTTGGGTTCCCCCAGCCGGACGTTATCCGGTATCGTGTTCCCTTGAAGCCCGGACTTTCCTCACCATAGGCATAAGCTATGGCGCGACTGTCCGACTATCTTATCTGTCAGTATTGAAGAATAAACTTATATCCGAATGATTGCAAGAAATTTGTTTGAAATTGTATGGATAAAAAAAGCCCCGCACCCATAAAGGTGCAAGACTTTTTTATTTTTTTCAAAAATATTAGCAACAAACCAATACTCTTGGTGGCTCGAAACTAGCCAAAGCCACTTTGACCGGCTCTCCGCAAGGAAGTTCGTAGAACTTGGTTCCACAAGCGCGGAAGTATCCCAAAACACGATAACTTGAAAGGCGTCCGTCATTTCCCCACCATACGACATAGTTACATCCGTAACAATCATCCGGGTTGGTAATGTTAATCATCGGAGTAGTCAAGAACTCAAGGCCGCCCCAAAGAACACCAAACACGTTAACATCCGAATACACCCACTGAGAAACCGCATCTGACTTAGGCACATAGAGATCGTAATCGAACTCTGAATGGTCATAACGATACTTTTCTTCCAAAACCTTCTTAGGAATGGCATAGAACTCGTTCTTAACCACGTTCTGAGCAGCGACACTGTTCTCATCGAGTGCAACAGAATGCTCCTCGTAGCCATCAATCACTGTGCGGATTGTTTCTCCCGGCTTCACGTTCTTCCATACGCGGATAGGTTCCTGCTTCACAGCGAAATACACACCGTGCTTCTTTGCCATTTTCTCGCCATGTGCGTAGAAATCCACGAAATGATACTCTACACCAATCTCGTTATAGAGAACCTCCGGCATTGGAACTTCCAGTCCATCAACGACAGCAATAGCTTTGTTGTCAATAACAGTAATGTAGTTACCTAAAAATGTTGCAGATTCAGATGCGTTGATCTTTGTGAAAACTGTACCCTCCGCTGTGCGGAAAACTTTGTTAAATGTTGTCATAATTGTAATTTTTTATAGTTAATTGTTTGTTTTATTTCAAAAAGCAAAAGTGTTCTACTATTTGAAAAGAGCAACAATAACCATAAAATGAAGAATAATCCTCAAATTACAACTATGAAACACTTTATCAAATAATAGAACACAATAACTTTTTGTATAAGTTAATTGTACCATTTTTTTCAACCCTTTGCAAGTAAATTAATTTTCAATGAAAACAATACCTTAGATAGCTAATTGTATATTGAATTTAAATGTACCGTTTTTTGCAATGTTTAGCTAAAAAATAATAATTTCAAGATATAAACAGCCCTCAAAAAAATATTAAAAAAATGTGCAAAATTTTTATTCGGCGCAAAGTGTTGTTGTGCTTAAATAACGCACCAAAACACCAAGAACATTACCAGAACATCTTAATTTTTTACTAAAAATTCCCATTGATTCCCATAAAATCCCGTGATATACCATAACTGTAAAGTCAAGAAATGAGGATTCTTAAAATTGCGTAAAACATTTTTATTTATGGATACGGTAGTAAACAAGGTTGATGCCAAAGGCAGAGTTTCCTTGCCCGCCGATTATCGCGCAATAGTTAAAACCAAAGAATCTGAGATTGTTTGTTACCGCAGCCTTACATCGCCGTGCATTGAAGGATGTTTGGAAGATTTGCTTGACAGATTGGCTTCCGAAATGGAAGATGCTTTAGACTTTTTCTCTGAAACTCAAGATGATTTGACTAATTTAGTGTTTGGTGATGCCAAACGCTATTCTTTTGATTCGACCGGACGGATTATGTTGTCTGAAAAGTTGTTGAAACATGCTCAAATTAAGGACAGTGCCGTTTTTGTCGGCAAGGGGCGCAAGTTTCAAATTTGGAGTCCTAAAAATTGGGAAAAAGAAGAAGCGCGTATCCGTGCCGAAGTTATGAAAAAAAGACCTTCTATCAGACAACCGGAGGATATGAAATAATGGCTGATTATAAGATCCATTATCCGGTTATGCTTAATGAGGTTCTGGAAAACTTAGATGTTGCCAATGGCAAAATATATGTTGATGCAACTTTTGGAAATGGCGGATATTCAGAAGCTATCCTTAACAAAGCCGACTGCAAAGTTATTGCATTGGACAGAGATGCAAATGTTCTGGCAAGAGCTAGGGAAATAAAGCAAATCTACGGTAATCGTTTTGAATTTAGACAAGGTTGTTTCGGCAATTTTGACACTCTTGTCAGTGAAGATATTGACGGAGCCGTTTTTGATATCGGTGTGTCATCTATGCAGTTGGATCAAGCTGAACGCGGTTTTTCA
Source organism: Alphaproteobacteria bacterium (assembly GCA_045637985.1). Lineage (GTDB taxonomy): Bacteria > Pseudomonadota > Alphaproteobacteria > RF32 > CAG-239 > CAZU01. Next base: position 43,908 of record JAZUAM010000020.1, on the reverse strand, counting down.
TTTGCAAAAGATGCTCCTCTTGATATGAGGATGTCCCAAGAAGGTATTTCTGCGTATGATTTAGTTAATAATTTATCTGAAAGTGACTTGGCTGACATTTTGTATAATTACGGCGAAGAAAAAAAATCTCGTCAAATTGCAAAAAAAATTATTGAAGCTCGTAAAGCAAAGCCTATTGAAACAACAATAGAGCTTGCCAATATTATTTATCAGGTAATCAGACGTTCTTTTAATCAGACGATTGATCCTGCTACCCGCAGTTTTCAGGCATTACGTATTGCCGTTAACGATGAACTTAATGAACTGCAAAAAGGTTTGATGAATGCATCTCTTCGATTGAAAAAAGGTGGCCGTTTGGTGGTTGTTGATTTTCATTCTTTGGAAGATCGTATTGTAAAAAGCTTTTTTAAAAACAACAGCGATAAAAACGTGCATATTTCTCGTTATCGCACTCAGGAACCAACAAAAAGTAACGCTATTTTCAGCTTTGCATCCAAAGCGATTGTGCCAACAGCTCAAGAACTGGAACTCAACAGTCGCTCACGCTCAGCTAAATTGCGTTATGCAATAAAAAATTAACCAATTTCCAGAAGGAGTTGATTAGAAATGAATATTAACAGATTAACACAGTTTGCTTTATGCTTGGCTATAATTATTTTTTCAATAACGGTTTCTACTCATATGAAAAATTCAGTTTACAGACTGGAAGATGAATTGAAAGAAATAAATCGTAATATAAAAAATGATATGACAACAATACATGTTTTGAATGCCGAGTGGTCAAAACTGAATAATCCTTCCAGATTACGCAAACTGGTAAAAAATCATATTGCATTAAATCCGGTGAAGGCTGAACAAATTATTAACTATTCTGCGTTACCATTCAATCATGAGACAGCAGAATCGAGAAAAGATATTGCTCGTAAAAATATTGCTGTATATGCACAAAATAATAGGAATTTGAAAAAATTGGCAAATTCCAGACGTTAATAAGAAGTTTTAAAAGTTTGGATGCAGAAAGCAGATGCGTAATAAGTTATTGAAAAAAAAGAAGAATGCTAATTTTTATCTTCCCGGTGAAGAGATAAATGTTATCCAAAAAAATATGTTTGCCGATTGGGATAACAGAGGGGGCGGATATAGTTGTAGAGGAAGAATCTCTTTTGGAATTGCTTGTTGTGCTGTTGCTTATTTTATAGTGGCACTCAGATTGTTCGGTACATGTGTATTACCGAATTTATATGAAAAAGATGAAAAAAGTTACAACAGTTCGGCTCGTAAAGAAATTCACAGAGCTGATATAGTTGATCGTAACGGAGCTATTATTGCAACATCTTTGCCTACTCAAGACTTAAATGTTAATACAAGAAATATTCTCAGTCCCCGAGATACGGCTCTTAAACTTGTTGAAATATTTCCCGATTTGAAATTTGATGATATATATAAAAAATTGAAACGTCGTAATAAAAATTTTACGCTGAAACGTAACTTATCACCCCATCAACAATCAATGGTTATTGCTTTGGGTGATCCGGGATTGGAATTTGTTGCCAGTGAAAAAAGAGTTTATCCGCATAAAAATTTGATGGCTCATGTAACCGGAACCGCAGATATTGATAACATTGGCGTTTCCGGTATTGAAAAAGGATTGGATGAGAGGATTACTCAATCGGAAATTCCTGTTATGTTGTCTTTAGATTTGGGAGTTCAGGATACAATCAGAGATATTTTGTATAAAAATATGAAGCGTTATTATGCTATAAGCGCTACGGCAATTCTGTTAGATGTCCGCAATGGTGAAGTTGTGTCGATGGTATCGTTGCCGGATTATAATCCGAATGATATTTCTAAAAATGATCAATCTGCTCAATTTAATACGGCAACAGCCAGAATATATGAACCGGGATCGGTGTTGAAAGTATTTAATACGGCTATGGCTTTGGAAAGCGGAAAAGTGAAAGTTACGGAAAAATTTGATGCCACACAGCCGTTGAAGTTTAAATATAATACTGTTTATGATTACAGGGGTGAAAACAGATGGTTGTCTGTTGAAGAAGTGTTGGTGTATTCTTCAAACATCGGTTCTGCTAAAATTGCTCTGCAATCAGGTTTTGAAGAACAATATAATTTTTTGAAAAAAATTCGGTTTCTTGAAAAACTCGACATGGAACTTGTTGAAACGGCAAAACCTTTAGTACCGGAAAAAAATCGTTGGAAACAATCTGATTCCAAAGTAGCAACTATCGGGTATGGTTATGGTATATCTGTTTCTCCGATGCACATAATTGCCGCTTATGCCGCCGTTGTTAATGGTGGAATTTATTACTCTCCTTCGATTTTGGCTAATGGCGATAATGCACGTCAAGGACAGCGTATTTTGTCTGACAGCACGTCTAAGCAAATGCGAAAATTAATGCGTTCGGTGGTGACGGAAGGATCCGGAAAACGAGCAAATGTTTTGGGATACGAAGTCGGAGGAAAAACAGGAACAGCAAATAAACTTGGTGAAGATGGCAAATATATGCAAAAAAAGGTTCGTACAACTTTTATATCGGCTTTTCCGATATCTGATCCTCAATATGCTCTTCTTGTTATGATGGATGAACCTAAGGCAACCAAAGAAACTTTTGGTTTTTCTACGGCAGGGTGGAATTCTGTTCCGACAGCATCTGAAATAATATCTGCAGTTGCACCTCAACTTAATATTCCGGCAAATTATGACCTGGAAGAAAAACGTAATACAAAAATAATTGATGCTGCTTTTGGCAGATAAGAAAAAAGAGGAACCCGTTGTAATAGGTTCCTCTTTTTTTTAGTTTTAGGAAAATTTTTAATAATTAGATGAGATTGGTTAATTCTTGTAACATCTCGTCAGAAGTGGTTATAATTTTTCCTGCTGCCGAGTATGCTCTTTGAACAACAATCATATTAGAAAACTCTGTTGCCAAATCAACGGTTGAGCTTTCAAGAGAGCTTGATACAATCTCTCCGGCACCTCCGGTACTGGCTTTGGTTAACAACGGATTACCAGATTCTGTGGTTGCAATCCAAACATTGTTATTAAGCGCTTCCATACCATTCGGACTGGTGAACATTGCCAAAGGAATAATGGCTATCGGACGTGTTTCACCATTTGAAAATACCGCGGTAACAACACCATCTTCACCGACAGAAACACCTGAATAACTTCCGAATGTTGCACCGTCTTGATTAATATAACTTGTTGAAAAATCACCCGACAAATTGGTTAATCCGGTTGATACATTTTCTTCACCCATATTAATGGAAATACGAACACCATCACCAAGTTTAACCTCGCCTGTCATATCTTGTGCGCCGTTGGCCCAGTATATTTCCATATCCTGAACATTAATTTCTTTTGGTGTTCCATCTGCATTAAACATTACTGCAGGTATTTGAGCGCCTAATTGATCAACTCCGTCATAAGAAAATTTGTTGGTAATTGCCGTAGCATCGGTAATCGGATTTTCAAAACCGGCGCTGATATATTTTGATGCGGCAACACCCGTCATTCCATCTAAATCTAAAGATATATCTTCGCCTGTAGATGTCGGAATTATTTGTAATGTTTTACCACTGGCAACAAATCTTTCCGGCTCAGCCACGCCTGAATCCTGCATTGCTCTGACTAAGTTTTTGACATTGGTTGAAACACTGTTAGCTGCATCGTAGCCAACGTGTATAACATTGGGAACATTAGGATCGTTTGCTTCATTGTCAAAAATGAATGTAATTCCGTCAATTACGATTGTATCATCTTCGGATATTTGATTAAAATCTACATATGCACAATTTTTGATGGAATTATTAATAGCATCTAATGTAAATGTTCCGCTGGGAAGACCCGATGCTTGATCTATGTTCGCCGATGATTGAACGCAAGCTAATGTACCGCTACAATCAAATTGTAATTTATCACCGGTTAAAGACTGTTCAACGACAATTCTGTTGGCATCAACGGTAAAACGTCCGCCGTCTCTGATATTGTTACCGATTACAGACACAAATTCCGTAAGAACATCTTTTACTGAATTTGATGTAGACATATCAACAGCAATATTTCCTGCAGCCGGTTGATTGCCATTGGTAAACTCAAAAGTAACAGCTCCGGCATCACCGGTAATGGTAATTGTGGAACCGATAGCAGGAATGTCCGTGAATTCCATCTGGGCAATAGACGAGAAAACCAAATTCTTGTCAGTATACATATTTATTGCTGCTGCACCGGAAGGAATTGATGTTGCTAATCCCCAACTGTTGGCAGATTCTTTAGTGTATTCTAAACTGATATTGCTTGGATTTCCTAAACTGTCGTAAATAAGTGTTGAAACAGAATATGTACTTCCCATATTTGCACCGGAAGGCAAATTGGCACCAAAAGCAATTTGCGTTGTCGGGGTTGCCGTACCACCGATGTTAGATAAATTGATTCCTTTAAGATTGTTTTCATCAACGATGTTATCGTTAATATATACTGTTTCACCGGCATTGTTTTTGTAAGCCTTCATATATGTAATACCATTAATATCAACAGTAGCAGCTCCTGCGGTACCATCCCAAGGCATCAAAGACCAACCTTGAACATAATAACCGCCGGTATTAACTAAATGGCCTGTTTCATCTGTTGAAAAATCACCGGCACGAGTATAAGCCCATGTTCCTTGACCATTGTATGATGAATTTACGACAAAATATCCTTGTCCGCTGATTGCCAATGCCGTGCTTGATGAAACCGATGATAACAAGCCTTGAGCATCAACGCTTTGTGATGATACAGCCTGTACACCACCTGCAGAATATTTGTTTGATGATATTTGCTTTGTTACCAAGGTTGAAAAAGACACATTATTGGTTTTGTATCCGGTTGTGTTCATATTGGCGATATTGTCTGATACAGCAGCCATTGCTGTAGACTGAGCGCCAAGAGCTGAAACACCGGCTTGTAATGCACCTAAAATACTCATTTTCTTTCTCCTAAAACTTCTTTATTTACGCAGATAGCGCTTTTTCCAGAATACTGTCCGTATTATTTTCGTCTTCTGATGACGAACCACTGTCATTCTTGATAGAGGCGATTAATTCATCCCAATATTTTTCATCACGGGATGTTACAACATTATCTAATGTGGCGGTTACCGCATTACCTAAACCAATGTAAATTCCACTTTCGTCACTGGCAACACCTGTTACTTTGCCAAAAACCGTGGTTGTTACATCAGCGGCTGTTTCACCGTTAGGTACGCTTGTTGTTACCGTAATCTGATATGCTCCGTCAGCAAGTTGTTTGCCGGAGGTATCCTTACCATTCCATACAAAATCGTATGTGCCGGCAGATTTGCTTCCTGCTTCAGAATAAACAACATTGCCGTCAAGATCTCTGACCAAAATTGTACATTCTTGTACGTTTTTGCTCAAAGTATAAGTTGCTTTGCCAACACCACCTTCCAATGGCATCGTATTTCCTAATACTTGAACGGTTTTACCAACATATCCTGTTGCTTGAACCCCAAGATTGTAAATTGATAAATTGAGCAAATTGTCCAATTTCTTATTGGTCTGAATTGCTTGTTCAACACTAGAATATTGGACGAGCTGATTGGTATATTCGGCTGTATCCATAGGATCAAGCGGATCTTGATATTGCAATTGTGTAGTTAACATTGTCAAAAATGTATTCATATCTGCAGATAACGTCTGGCTTGAACCTGAAGTTGTCGTGCTACTTGTATTCATTGAACTTATAATTGAACTTAAGTCTGTCATTGCTCTACCTCCTTGTTAATCCTAAACTCTAATGTTTAGTCCCAAAGTCGGATCATATCCGAGGTTATCATTACCGGCGATGTCTGCTTCTTGTTCTAAGGTATCACCGATAAATTTCAGCAACCCTGAATCATCTTTCTGTTGTTCTTGGGTTTGATTTTCATTCTGAAAACTAAAGCTAAAGCTTCTGCTGTCAGTATCGTATCCGGCATCGTTAAATGCTTTACTCAATGCTGATACGTCTTTTTGTAAAATATCTAATGTTTCCGGACGGCCGGAAATAATTTCAGCCTGCAATTTGCCATCCTTGCTGATATGCATTTTGATTTGAATTTTTCCTAAATCTTCCGGTTTTAACTGAATATCAATGGTATCAACACCTTTTATTGCTGATTTTGTGATGTTGACTTTTATTTGTTCAATAACTTCTTTTCCCATACCTTTGAAAACATCTTTGGATGATGCTTCGTTGATACGCGCAAATGTTTCTGTTTTGGCAACATTCGCATTATCAAAAGCAGATTCCTTACCGGCAACACTTAATACTTGGGCATCAGATGATACTGTTTTGACAACATTTTCGACCGAACTCTGCCCTTCTGCAAATGCAATGCCTTTTGCTTGGATTTGAGTATCAACAACTTTTGTTGCGGTAACCGGTGTTTGTGAACTTTCTGTGTCAACAACCTCAATTTCAACATCATTAACGGGTTGGTTTTCAGTTATATTTTGAAAAAGGGTGTCAACTTCGAAACGATTTTGCAAAACATCCTTAACTATTGTGTCGGCAATTTTTGCCTCTTTAACATTAACTTCAACTTTTATTTTTTTATCTGAACCCAATTTTTCATCCAACATTTTTGCTTGTTCCATTAACAAACTCTCTTCTTCTGTCAGCGGTTGCATCTGATATACTGCATCATCCGTAACAACTTCCGCATTTTGTTTTATTTCATTTGCAGCGGAAACAGTTTCAATATTTACCACATCTATAACTTCGGATAATTGAGTTACAATACTTGCCTCTTCAATAGTCGGTGTCGTCGATACAGGAGCAACGATGTTAAGTATAGAATCTAATGAAGCATCCGATACAAGTGCAGTTATATTTTTGTCACTAATGCCCATTGTATTGTCTGCTGTTTCAACTTCTCCTTCGACGATATCACTTTTTTCGACAGTTTCCGTATCTGTTGATGCTTTTTCTTTAGCCGGTTGTGTCTTATCTGCTTCCGTTTCATTAACAGCCACAGAATTTTCTTCATCAACAGCTGTTTCTTTTTTATTTTCAATCTGTTCTTTATGATCTTTTACTTCCGTTTTATCATCGGATATTTTTTTATCTTTTTTGACCTCTGTTTTAACAGGTACGTCTTTATCTTTTTTATTAGTATTAACCTTGATATCACGACTTAAATTTTCATCATTTTTTTCAGATACCGAACCACCTTGATTTGAGTGTATCATTTCAGCAAAAACACTGTTAACAACGTCGTTTTGCACTGCAACGTTACCGTTTTCTTTGTTTGAAAAAAACATTTGCAACAAACTGTTTCTATCTTGTATTTCCATTGGTCAGCACCCTTTTTGCAAAAAAACAAATTTTATTCGGATTACTATATGCAAATAGCGTGCCATTTTTCTGTTTGATATATTTTTATCTTTTTAATATAAAAATTCTATCATACTTAGATTTTTGTTTTTTTAGCGTTTTCACTCATTTTTATGCAAAAACGTGCATTTTTTGTTGTATTTTGCTCAAAATTTGATATTTTTTACTCAGTTGTGTTAATTATAAGAAAAGTGAGAAAAAACGATGACAAACACTATTGACACTAAAATAATCGGTAAATTGGCAGATGTTTTAAATAAAAATAATTTGAGTGAACTTGAATACGAAGACGAAACATGTCGCATTAAACTTAAAGGTGTAACCGCGGGTACTGTAGCCCAAACCATTGTTGCTCAGCAACCGGCTCCCGTTGTACAAAACGTTGTTCAAAATACTTCTCAAGAAAAAAGTGAAATATTTGCTACAGATGATTATGCCAACAATCCGGGAACAGTTAAATCTCCGATTGTAGGTGTGGTTTATTTATCTCCGGATCCGACAAAACCGGATTATGTCGGGGTTGGCGACACTGTTAAAGAAGGTGATATTGTTTGTCTTATAGAAGCAATGAAAACTTTTAACCCTGTTAAAGCTCATCGTTCAGGAACGGTTGCTAAAATTTTGGTAGAATCCGGTGATCCGGTAGAGTATGGCGAGTCTCTGTTGGTAATTGAATAAGGTGGTGAACCTATGTTTGAAAAAGTATTGATTGCAAATCGTGGTGAAGTTGCCTTGCGTATTCATCGCGCTTGTAGAGAGATGGGAATAAAAACCGTTGCAGTTCATTCGGAAGCCGATGCAAATGCCATGCATGTTCGTTTGGCTGATGAGGCGGTCTGCATAGGCCCTGCCCGTTCGGCTGATTCTTATCTTAATAAATCGGCAATTATATCTGCAGCAATTATTACCGGAGCTGATGCCATTCATCCCGGCTTCGGATTTCTTTCAGAAAATGCTGATTTTGCAGAGATGGTAGAAGAACACGGAATTACTTTTATTGGCCCGAAACCTGAACAAATTCGTATGATGGGTGACAAGCTTAAGGCGCGTGAAGCTGCAATAAGTTCGGGATTGCCGGTTATTCCGGGATCTCCTGCATTGGCTTCGGTTGATGAAGCAAAAAAATGGGCTAATGAAATCGGATATCCTATTATAATAAAGGCCAAAGCCGGTGGTGGCGGTAAAGGGATGAAGGTTGCATTTAATGAAACCGAAATCGAAACAGCCTATACCATGGCCAGAGCTGAGGCAAAAGCATCTTTTACCAGTGATGAAGTGTATATGGAAAAGTATTTGCAAAAACCTCGTCATATAGAAATTCAGGTTTTGGCCGATACTTACGGCAATGTTGTTCATTTAGGAGAGAGGGACTGTTCAATACAACGTAAGAACCAAAAAGTTATTGAAGAAACTCCTTCGCCGGCATTGAATCAACAACAACGAGCAGAAATAGGAGAAATAGCTCGTTCAGCAGTTGAAAAAATCGGCTATTCAAGTGCGGGAACGTTGGAATTTTTGTTTGAAGACGGAAAATTTTATTTCTTGGAAATGAACACACGTTTGCAGGTTGAACACCCTATTACCGAAGCGGTTACGGGAATAGATATTGTTCGTGAACAAATTAGGATTGCAAACGGAGCAAAGCTTGGATATTCACAAGAAGATATTTCTTTTAGCGGTTGTGCTATAGAGTGCAGAATTAATGCCGAAGATCCGACAAGTTTTGCGCCAAATCCGGGAAAAATAACAGAATGGCATGCTCCGGGCGGGCTTGGAATCAGAGTTGATTCTGAGATTTATTCCGGATATAGCATTCCTCCGTTTTATGATAGTATGATTGCAAAACTTATTGTAAGCGGAAAAACCAGAAATGCCGCACTGATGAGATTGCACCGAGCATTGGAAGAGTTTGTTATTGATGGTGTAAAAACAACAATTCCGTTACACCAAAAAATAATTTCTCGTCCGGATTATATTGACGGGATGTATAATATTCATTGGTTGGAAGATTTGTTAAACAAATAATGAAAAAGCGCTCGAAAAAATGAGCGCTTTTTTTTTACTTTATGTATGAACGAACATTTGTACCAAAAGTTTGTCTGATATAGCTTGTCATTTGCGTTTGTTTTTCTTGGAAATTTTCGGCACGAATTTGCGCTTGCAAGACATCGTTGATTTTCATTTTTGATTCAATGGCCTGACGTCTTGCCGGCGCCTCAGCAACACCTCGAACAGAAGCCAAGTTATATAAAACGTGAGCAAATTCTATATCTTTGTTAAATTTTTCACCGACGGCCAGAATATCTGCTAATTTCATCATTGCTTCTGTATTACCCTGCCCTGCGGAAAGGCGCAAATATTTGACAGCGTTATTATAATTTTGCGGAAAACCTCGTCCGTTTATATATATATCAGCTAATACGAATTGGGCTTCGTCAAAGCCGGCATCGGCAGCATTTTTTATCAGAGGAGCTGCCTTAACAAAGTCGACAGAACGCATTGTTCCGGTGTAGTATGCATAGCCGATCATAAATTTGGCAACAGGGTTTTCTGACGATGAAGCTTTTTCAAAATAGTTCAGAGCCTTTGCCGTATCTTGTTTTGCTCCTTTGCCGCTAATCAGCATAAATCCGAGATTTAATGCCGCATCAGGATTACCTAAATCAGCAGATTTTTCGAATAAAATGGCTGCTTTAGCCGGACTGCGACTAACCCCTATTCCGCTATAATATAAGCTTCCTAGATTATTGAGACCGGTTGCATCATTTTGTAATGCGGCCTTACTATAATATTCAAAAGCCTTGTCATAATCTGGAGTTAATCCGTTTTCGCCATATAAATATGAATATCCTAAAGCTAATTGAGCTTCAAGGTTTCCTTTATCGGCTAATTTTATGGTCTCTTCAATGGTTTCCGGTTTGTCCGATTTTTTATCAGCAGATTTTTTCAAACCTTCGGGCATTTTGAAATTTAAAAATGAAAATAGCCCACTTTCTTCTTCTGACGGTTTGGTTGTTTGAGCTTCAGGAGTTCCGTCAAACAAAGATACAACAGCTTCGTCATTAGCAAACAGATTATTACTTAGGGCAGTGCATAAAAGTAATGTTATAATGACTATTTTTTTTATCATTTTTTGCTCCGATAAAGATTTTTATTATTATATTGTAAAACAATAAAGTTAATTTTGCATAAAAAAGAGGCGGTATAAAACCGCCTCCGCTAATGTTTTAGCATTAATTCGATGTTTTAGAACAAACTCAATACTGATTGTGCAGACTGAGCAGCCAAAGACAACGAGTTGACAGCCAATTGTTGACGAGTTTGCAAAGCAAGGTAGTTTGCAGATTCTTCGTTCATATCGGCCAATACAAGGTTGTCTGAACCGGTTTCTAACACGTTAATCATAGCTTCTGTAAAGTCTTGACGTGTTTCGATAATGGTAAAGTTGTTACCTAATTTGGTTGAGTATGAACGTAAATAATCAACAGCTTTTGAAATTTGATCCAATGTTCCATCTTCTCCACCGATAGCATCGGCAATAGTTGTGCCTGCATCTTCGTCAGCAACCCACTTTGTGGCCGCAGCGGTAATACCCATTTTGGCAACAACATCATCACCTTGAACTTCAAAACTGTGAGAACGAGATTCGTTGAAAGTAACTGACAATTTACCACCGGTCAACAAGTTTACACCTTGGTAAGAAGCATCTTTTACAACTTTTCCGATTTCACCGATGATTGCATCAAATTGCTCTTTGTAGCTGGCAATTGTTGTATCATATGTTTCTGCTGTAGGATCAAGTGCAACAGCTGAGTTTGCAATTGATTTTAACTGATCAACGAATGCTGTTACAGCTTCAATACCTTCGTTGGCAGCCTGAATTGTTTGAATACCCTGGCCCATGCTATCCAACAAACCATCAAGGTCTGATGCACGGTTAGTTAAAGCTCTTGATTGATAGAAGCTTGAAGCATTATCAATAGCAGAGTTTACTTTCTTACCTGTAGAAAGTCTCTCTTGTGTTTTATCCATTTGAGCTTGAATTGTTTTCAATGAAGATAAATTAGAACGCATACTTGCGGTTAATGTAATAGCAGTCATGGCTTTTCTCCCATAAAATAAAAGGTTTTCACATTACTTGTGGTGCTTCTACTAACACTACAGGTTCAGTATATCATATTTCGCAACCCCAAACAATACGAAAACAGCAAAAAATGGTTTCACGTAGATTAACGCATTGATTTATATATGATTTTATGTGAAACATTTTTTATTGCGACTCGGGATTCGAATCGGAAAAAAAGGGGGAAAATCAGGTAAACTTTTGGATGCGCCGGGTATTATAATACCGCGATATTGCGATTTTCGATAAATTTTGATTAATAGAACGATTCTTTTGTTATGGATATAAGAAAAGCGAGGATTCTAAAACCCTCGCTATATTTTTGGTAACCGTAAGTCTTGAGGCTTAGAACAAGCTCAATACTGACTGTGCAGATTGAGAAGCCAAAGACAAAGAGTTGACGGCCAATTGCTGACGTGTCTGCAATGCCAAGTAGTTTGCAGATTCTTCGTTCATGTCGGCCAATACAAGGTTGTCTGAACCTGTTTCCAAAACATCAATCATTGCTTCAGTGAAGTCTTGACGTGTTTCGATTACAGAAAAGTTATTACCGAGTTCTGTTGAGTAAGAACGCAAGTAATCAACAGCCTTTGACAATTCAGTCAAAGAATTATCAATTGCAGCAGCATAGCTATCAACGTCACCATCAACCATAGATGTTTTGTATCCGCTGATGTCTGCAACTTCAGCACCGGAATCTTGTAATTCATAATATTTTCCATCAGATGCTTTGGCAATTTTATCACCACCCTCGTTAATCAAAACTTCAGCACCTTCAGCAATTTTGACATCTGTAGTCGCTGTATCATATTCCTGATCAGCTTTTTCAGGAACTTGAAGTGGAGCTGTTGTCCATGCTGTACCTTTGGTCAATGCCATTTTAGCAACAACATCATCACCTTGAACTTCAAAGCTGTGAGAACGAGATTCGTTGAAAGTAACTGTCAACTTACCACCGGTCAACAAATTAACACCTTGGTAAGATGAGTCTTTTACTAATTTACCAATTTCTGTTAAAATTTCGTCATATTGTTCTTTGTAGCTAGCCATAGATTCGTTATATGTAGAAGCGTTAGCATCCAAAGCATAAGCAGAGTTTGCGATTGATTTTAATTGATCAACATAAGCTGTTACTGCTTCAATACCTTCGTTGGCAGCTTGAATTGTTTGAATACCTTGTCCCATATTATCCAACAAGCCTTCCAAATCTGCGGCACGGTTAGTCAAAGCGCGAGACTGATAGTAGCTTGATGCATTATCAATAGCAGAGTTTACTTTCTTACCTGTAGAAAGTCTCTCTTGTGTTGTATCCATTTGTTTTTGAATTGATTTTAATGAAGACAAGTTAGAACGCATACTTGCTGTCAATGTAATACTGGTCTGAGCCATTTTATTTCTCCTAAATAAATTTGCATAGAGCTTAAGTTCTTTTAAGCTGATGTCATTTTCACAAACAAATATTAATAAAAAGTAAACAAATTATATAAATACAAAAAAAAAAGACGGCAGAAGCCGTCTTTTCTTGTAAATAAGCGTAGCCCAACAAATTAATTGAACAAGCTCAAAATTGATTGTGCTGACTGAGAAGCCAAAGACAAAGAATTGGTTGCCAACTGTTGGCGTGTTTGCAATGCTAAGTAGTTTGCAGATTCTTCGTTCATATCGGCCAATACAAGATTGTCTGAACCTGTTTCCAAAACATCAATCAAAGCATCGGTAAAGTTTTGACGTGTCTCGATGATGGTAAAGTTGTTACCGAGTTCTGTAGAATATGCACGCAAATAATCGATTGCTACTGAAAGTTCAGTCAATGTCTTATCAATATCTTCAGCATAGCTACCACCTTCGGTAACTTCTTCTGTCAAGAGCTTAAGTGTTTCGCCGGTTTGAAGTGTGTATGCTGTATCACCATCACCACCAACATCATAGTAATTATCATCAACACCTAAAGCAACAGTTACTCCTGTTGGATTGCCGTTAGCACCGATAACAGAGTATTGTAAAGCACCTTCTTTAGCAACTACATCACCTGCGGTATTAGTTAAATCCGCATCCAAGGTCTTATTTGCAATCATTTTCCAATCGTTAGCAGATGAAATTGCCATTTCGGCAACAATATCATCACCTTGAACAACAAAGCGGTGAGAACGCGACTCGTTAAAAGTAACGGTCAATTTACCGGCAGTCAACAAATTGATACCTTGGTAAGAAGAGTCTTTTACTAATTTGCTGATTTCGGTTTGAATTGTCTCAAACTGTTCTTTGTAGCTATTGATTGTGTCTTCATATGTATCCAATGTCGGATCCAAAGCATAGGCCGAATTAGCGATTGATTTTAATTGTTCAACGAAAGATGTAACACCTTCAATACCCTCGTTAGCAGCTTGAATTGTTTGAATACCCTGTCCCATGCTATCTAATAGAGCATCTAAATCGCCAGCACGATTGGTTAATGCACGTGATTGATAAAAACTTGAAGCATTATCAATAGCAGAGTTTACTTTCTTACCTGTAGATAATCTTTCTTGAGTGGTATCCATTTGTTTTTGGATTGACTTCAACGATGCCAGATTAGAACGCATACTTGCTGTTAATGTAATTGATTGAGCCATATACTTTCTCCTTTTATAACTGCTGTGGCAGAAATCATTTTTTTCTTTAAAAACCTGTTGTTAAACCAAATAATTATTCGTTATCACCTTTCAAGGCTGCGCCGAACAATTTGTCTTCTTGTTCAACGAGCTTTGCAGCCTCTTTAATCGCGGTATAGTAATCATTAACAATCATGGCTTCTGCCACCGGCGCCACATATGGGCGCAAACTGGGAGCGGCTCCCTGTAAGTCCTTTACGTATTCGACAAACAATTTTTGCAATTCATCATTGCCTTTGGTTAAATACATTTGCTGAGCAATGAAATAAACACGCTTTGCCGGAGTATTTGCTTCACGCTCTCTTAATATGAACTTTTCGCGCAATATCGGCACGTTACCATCAATATAAAAGCGAATTCTGTCGTTATCATTGGTGATTAAAGCCTCACCGATAATGATGCTTTCGTGTGGTTTGAGTTCTATTTTTAAAGGCATAAAGTTCTCCTTTTACTTGCTGTTTTCACGGTAAGGATATGTATTTATTAATAAATTGTAAATATTTAATTGTATATTGTGCATAACTATAATATAAGAGCTTGCAAGTAACGAGTCGTAAAAAAATATTTTGAAGAAAAAAAATGGCTGAAGCTCCTATTTATACATTAAAGAACATCCACTTAGCATTTGGCGATAATCATCTGTTTGAAAATGTAGAACTCTATATTTCTAAAGGTGACAAAATTTGTCTGGTGGGACGTAACGGCTCGGGAAAATCGACTCTGCTGAAAGTTATTGCCGGAGTTATTGAGGCCGATGGAGGAGAAATTTTTGTTCAGCCGGGGACACAAATTTCTTATATGCCTCAAGAACCAAACCTTTCTGCTTTTGATACATTGAAAGATGCAATTTTATACGGGCTTCCCAAAGAAGAGCAAAATAACGGATATATGGCTGATATTTGGCTTGAAAAACTTAATATAGACGGGAGTTTATCGCCTAAAAAAGCATCGGGCGGAGAATGTAGAAAAGCAGCATTGGCTCAAGCTTTAATCAGTAATCCGGATATATTGTTGCTTGATGAGCCTACCAACCATTTGGATATTGCCACCATTGAAACATTGGAAGAAATTATTAAGGATTTTCGCGGTGCCGTGGTTGTTATATCTCATGACAGAATGTTTTTAAGCCATGTATCAAAGTCAACATTTTGGCTTGATCGCGGTGTTATGCATATGAATAACAAAGGGTTTGCTAATTTTGAGGAATGGCAAGAACAAATAATTAATCAAGAAATTATTGCCCAAAACAACCTTAATAAAAAAATTGCCGAAGAAACCGAATGGTTGCATAAAGGTGTTACGGCAAGACGTCGCCGCAATATGGGAAGATTACGCCGGTTAATCGAACTTAGACGTGAACGTCGTGAACAAATTAAACAAATCGGAAATATAAATATTAATATTGATGAAGGCGATTTTCGATCTAAACTGGTTATTGAGGCTAAACATATCTGCAAAAATTTTGACGGACGGGATATTATTAAAGATTTTTCGACCAGAATTATTCGAGGAAATAAAATAGGTATTGTCGGGCCGAATGGCGCAGGTAAAACAACACTGATAAAAATGCTTACCAAACGTTTGGAGCCGGATAGCGGTTTTGTTCGTATAGGAAAGAATTTGGAAGAAGCGTATTTTGATCAAAACAGACTAACATTGGATCCTAAAAAAACTTTGTGGCAGACTCTTTGTGATAAGGGCGACCATATTATGGTTCAGGGACATTGGCGCCATGTTGTCGCATATTTGAAAGATTTTTTGTTTAAACCGGCTCAAGCACATACTCCGGTTGCGGCTCTTTCGGGAGGCGAAAAAAATCGATTGATGTTAGCAAAATCTTTGGCACAACCGTCCAACTTTTTGGTATTGGATGAGCCGACAAATGATTTGGATATGGATACTTTGGATTTATTGCAAGAAGTTTTGGATGAATATGCCGGCACAATTTTGATTGTAAGCCATGATCGTGACTTTTTGGACAGAGTCGCAAGTTCTATTATATATCTTAAAGGTGACGGAACAGCATATGAGCACGCCGGAAGTTATACCGATCTTCTTGAAAAGATTAAAGAAACAGAAAATAAATCAGTTAAACCCATTTCTAAACAACCTGCCAAAAAAGAAGAAAATTCAGCACCTAAAAATAACAAAAAGTTAAGCTATAATCAAAAACGCCTATTGGAAGTTTTGCCGGTTGAGATAGAAGAACTTGAAAAAGATATAGAACTTTTGACAAAAGAATTGTCAAATCCTGATTTGTACCAACAAAATCCCGACCGATTTGATAAGGCTTCATCGGAACTGGAAGCAAAACAACAAGAAAAAGCCTCTAAAGAAGAGGCTTGGTTGGAATTACAAATATTGGCAGACGAAATTAACGGTTAATCGTTTTCAGGGAACAAGCTCAAACCCTTAGACATTCTGGTCATTTGTGTTTCTATGGCTGTACCCAAATTTAGTTTTCCGGATTTGATTATCCCTCGAACCTGATCACCTGCTTCAGAATTGGGATTAGCAAACAAAAATGAAACTTGCGGTTTTTTGATGCCTTTGCCAATGAGATTTTGATGAATAACCCCCAACATCCCACGAGAAAACAAGTCATAGGCAAGATCTTCACTCATTTCGCTTGCTGCGGCGTACTTAACTACAGAGTTAATGGCATCGGTAACATTGTTGGCGTGAATTGTCGAAAAAACCAAGTGACCGGAAGTGGCTGCTCGCAAAACCTCACTGGCAGCATCGGGAGTACGAATCTCTCCCACCATAATATAACGAGGTTTTGAACGAAGAGCCGATTTTAAGCTTTCGCCCCAATTTCCGCCAATCGGCAAAGTTTGTTTGCATATACCCAAACCACCATTTTCTACATTGTATACTCCGTCAAGCGGTTGCTCGGTAGGATCTTCTATCGTATAGGCAAAACCACCTTCTTTTATCAGATATTCCTTTAAGAAACTTGATATTGTCGTTGTTTTTCCGGCGCCGGTAGGACCGGAACACAAAATAAGACCGGAAGAACGCCGTAATCCCATTAAATAATTGATAAGTTCGGTCGGATATCCGAGAACTCGGATAGAAGGCACGGAAGACGGCATTCTTCTGATACAATATTGGATACCTGAGATTGCTTCGCTTCGCTCAACTCGATAAAATATATTTTCATAATTAACGGAATAACTCGGATTTGCACCATCCCAACTCTCTTCAACTAATTTGAAAAAGGCATCAAAATCATCTGGCTCAAATAACATCAATGCATTTAACGTACGCTTATCAGGGATGTAGGCTTTTCTTTCTTTTGCCATAATATAGATATCTGAAAATTTGGTTTCCGTTATTGTGACCATAGCTCTACTCCTTAAAATTATACTTTATTTTGATAATACGGCACGACCTGCAAATATTTCGGTTATTTGATAAAGATTATTATTAATCAACATCATTTCATCTTCGTCATACGGACAAGATGACATTCGTTGTTGTTGATTTTCAATTACTTCTTTTAAATTTGCCCCTGTAGTTTTAGATAAGGCAATGTTGCTTTTCAGACTATTGTTGAGATTTACATAGTCTACTAACCCGAGCAAACGTTGTTCATTGTAAAAAAATCTTTCGACATTCCATTGTTGAGCTTCAAGCCATTTGACTAAAACAACAGGATATTCGTTGTTTGAACGAAGGGACATTTGTCCCAGTATATCTTTTAGTTCGCTTTGTTGCATCCTTGACCATAAATCCAAAAATGATTTTAATTCCGATGCCGTAATTTTTTGCCCCGCTTCCGGAGGATTGGTGTATGATCCTTTTAGACCGATTTGAGAGATAGGTTCAAACAATAACCAACTGAAAAACCATATTATGATAATTAGTATCGGAATTTTTATTTTAAGTTTCATATTACCACCTCATTGCGGAAATTACACAATTTGGTGACACATCATAATTGTTTGATAATTCCCGTGTTTTGGCAACGTCGGGAATATAGCCCTCACCCAAAAAGTTAACATGACGTCCTTTTGAGATAAGTATGGAATCATACCCTAATAATGTCGCAGATTTGATATCTGTTGCAACATTATCACCAATAACAACAACTCGCCCTATATCCGATATGCCTTCTAAAGCATATTGTATAATACGAACATCCGGCTTGCCCAAAGTAATTATGCGGCCGCCCAAAATAGCATATGTTTCCGCTATAGCTCCGGATGCAAGACATAGTTTTCCGGCAGAAAAACATGATGTGTCGTTTCCGGCACATACAAACGGAAGGCCAAAACTTACGGCTTGCTCTAGTAGGGGACGATATTTGTCTATTGAATCATCTGCGGATGAAACTGCACTCATATACAAAAAATGAGCTGTTTCGATGGAATTTGTTTCTTCAAAAGGAAGTCCGGCAAAAATACCCTTTCCGTCTTTAGCTCCCAGATGATAGTATTTGTGACCTATTGCCGAATATTCATGTTGAGGATTTTTTAATTTGTAATGTAAAATCTCTCCTGCAGTAACTATGTTGCTGAAAATATCTACAGAAACACCATTATCCTGTAAAAAAGATACAACTTCGGCCACTCTTAAATGAGAATTACTTACAATAACTATTTTTTTATTTAAAGATGCTAAATTTTTGAGGCAATTTGCCACATCTGACATAATTCGCGCACCATCAGATAATACACCATTAAAGCCAAATACAAAAGTATCGTAATCGTCTGCTATCTTTGAGATATTAACAATAGGCTTTATCATTTTCATTGTAAAAAATCCTTTTTTTGTAACCAAGTATATTTTTTTACAGATTATATGGATTTTAGCTTAAAAACAAGTTAAAAAAATTAATTATTACAATCAGAAAGCCATAAAATAACTTGGTTGGCTATTGTCAAACCGAATATCGCCGTAATAGTTGGAAGAGAGCCTAAAGTGTGACGAACACGACCGGAGATTGAAATCTCATCAGAAAGCTCTAACGCACCTTCAGGAAGTATTGTTTGTTCTTCTGACCAAACGCATTTTATGTTGCTTATATCTACGCCTCGTTTGCGAAGTCGTTTGCGAACAAATTTGGCTAATGAACAATTTTTGCTGTTACTCAAATTGCCATATTTTATTTTTGAGACATCAGTTTTTAGGGCTGCACCCATTGAGGAAATAAAAGGAATTGAGTGTTTGTACAGCGCTTCTATCAAATCGCACTTCGGATTTAATGAATCAATAGCATCGATAACCATATCCGGGCATTCTGATAGTATCTCTGAAATATTTTCTGAATTTATAAAAATATCTTTTATTTTAACAGAGGCCTGAGGATTTATGCTTAAGACTCTTGCTTTGGCAACCTCGACTTTTTTTTGACCGATAGTTTCGGTTGTTGCTAATATTTGACGATTTATATTTGTTTCGTCAAAACAATCAAAATCAACCAAAATAAAATTGTTAATACCGGCTCGGGACAAACCTTCTAAAACGTATCCGCCTACAGCCCCCATGCCGATTATCATAATTTTTTTATCTCTTAATTTTTGCATTTTGTCTTTGCCTAATAACATACTTGTCCGAGAAAAACGTTTATCTGACATTGCAAAACTCCTGAAAATTATTATAAATAATTGATGTTAGTTGTTGTTGAGAAATGTTTTTTATTTGAGCCACTGCCGATATAAATTCCGGAATTTGTTCATATGATGACTGATAAGGAGCATCACTTTCCGAAAGTATTCTCTCGGATGGAATTTCTTTTATAATATCAAAAGCATTTTTTCGTTTTAAAACAGACGGCGATAATGAAATATATGCCCCGTATTTCAAAGCCTGTTTTAAGAAATCTAAACTTCCGCCAAAGGAATGAAGTAAAAATTTTGGTGGCATTTCTTGCCACAAATCATTAAGTAATGCTTCAGCTTTCAGAGCGTGAATATTTATCGGACGATTCAATTCTTTTGCCAGAGCAAGTTGTTTTACAAAAATATCGTATTGTCCTTCTTCGGTTGGAGCTTTTAATCGATCCAAACCACACTCTCCAACACATGAAAAAGAAAATTTATGCAAATATTTTCGGATATCTGATAGCCAATCATCATCTTTTTCATTGATATACCACGGATGCAGACCAAATGACGGAATTATGAAATCAGGGTATATAACCGCCAAATCAGCAACTTTTTGCCAATCATCAGGTCTTGATGAGACACATATAACTTTAGCAAAACCATATTTTTTCATATCTGTTATAATTTGCTGAGCATTCTTTGATTTATAGTCTTGCAAATGGATGTGAGAATCGGTAAATTGCATTATTGTTACTTTGTTTAATCGTTGTTGATGGCGGGATAATATTATGACTATCTTAACAAGACCAGTTTTGGAAATCAATTTAAATAATTTATTAGATAATTATATTACATTAAAAAATATTGCAAATAATGCTATGGCGGCAGCGGTTGTAAAAGATGATGCGTATGGTCTGGGTGCTGAAAAAATTGCAAAAATGCTTTATGATAAGGGCGGATGTCATAATTTTTTTGTGGCTCATGCCGTCGAGGGCGAAAAAATAGCTAAGATACTTAATGATGTTACCATTTATGTTTTGCAAGGTATCGGTGAAGATTCCTTGGATGTTTTTAACAGCATACCACAACTTGTACCTGTAATAAGTTCTCCGCAAATGTTTGAATTTTGGAAAACAAATAAAGTAAAAAAAGGTAAAATTGCTATACAAATTGAAACAGGATTAAACAGACTCGGTTTTAGAGAAAATGAAATAGAAAAATTGACGGATGATGAGCGCAAAATGTTTTCTTTGGTTATGTCTCATTTAGCATGCGGGGACGAAAAAGAACATTTTATGAATAAACATCAAATCGAAACTTTTGATCGATTAAGAAAGAAATATTTTAGTGATTTGCCGGCAAGTTTATCGGCATCGGACGGTGTGTTTCTCGGAAATGATTTTCATTATGATATGGTCAGGTTGGGTGCTGCAATGTATGGAATCAATACCGCGCCTTACAGACTTAATCAGATGAAAAACGTTGTCAGCATTAAAGCTCCCATTTTACAAATAGCTGATTTACCCAAAGGAGATTTTGTCGGATATTCTGCAACATATAGGGCTAGCTCAGATAAAAAAATAGCAATTGTATCAATCGGTTATGGAGATGGCATACCAAGATCTTTGTCTAATATCGGAAAAGTATTTTTCTGTATTAACGAAAAAATACATGAGGCAAATATTATCGGCAGAGTGTCTATGGATAACATCATTTGTGATGTTTCCAATATAGATGGAATAAAATGCGGTGATTGGGGATATTTGGCATCTGATTTTTATACTTTAGATGATATGGCGCGCTCTGCAGAAACAATATCTTATGAAATAATGTCGCGCGTAGGAAAAAATAAACGTTTTGATGTAAAATATATATAGAAATAAAGCCCCTTTGTACAAAGGGGCTTTGATTCAAGGACTGTAAAAAAATTACTTTTTTGCCACAACTTTTTTGGTTGTCTTTTTAGTTGTTTTTTTGGCTGCTTTCTTAACCGGTTTCTTTTTAGTTGCAACCTTTTTGGCTGTAGCTTTTTTAGGAGCTTTTTCTTTTTTTACCGTATCCTTTTTGGTTGCTTTAACCTTTTTAGCCGGTTTTGCTTTCTTTTCTGCTTTAACCTTAGGCTTTGATGCCTGTAAAGCTTTTTCAATGTCTGCCTCCGAACACAATCCTATGGTTACAGGGTTCTTAGGACGAATGTTGGCGGCATCTTTATGTGAACCATCGCGAATTGAATTAATTGTTGATTTGGTAGTACCAATTAACTTACAGACTAATGTGTCTTTTATTTCAGGATAATTTTTGATTACCCATGCAATAGCATTAGGTTTATCCTGACGTTGAGAAGGTGACAATACCTTTTTAGCTTTCAGATTACGAAGCTTAACATTACGCTCCATTTCGTTCGCCTGCAAATTAGCTTTTTTGTCGGCTTCGCAACGATGTATTTCATCCCAAGTCAATTGACCATTATCTATTGGCGAAAGGCCTCGAATATTACCGGAAACATCGCCGTCTGCCATAGCTTGGATTTCAAGTTCGTGTATCTCACAAAATACAGCTATCTGACGAAATGTAAGTGTTGTGTTTTCAACTAACCACACAGCTGTTGCGCGAGGCATTAAAGGTGCTGTCATATCAAAAATCCTTTCTACAAATATGTAACTTTAAAAAACTGCTTAGAGAATAGTTTTTTTATTTAAAATATACAAGTTTTTTTTAAAGCTTTAACGCAGTTAATATTTTAGTTTATAAAGTTCTTCGGTTGAAGATGTCTCTTTAAGCAGTTTATCGCCTAAAAATTCGACTTCGTATCCTTCTCCTTCTAAAATTATTGCAATATCTTTTACTGCAACAATTTCATTGTTGTATATGTGTTCAAAAATGTCCAAAACATATTGTTTTTGATTCATCTCAAAATTGCCTTCTGCTTTTATTAATGTGCAACAGTTGCGTAATATCATTCTTTCATCACTGTTTTCATCAATATATATGGCAATATCCTTGAGATATTCGATAGCAAATTTGGCTCCGTCTCTTATTTTGTTAAAATCAACTGTTGATATTCCATCGATTTCATATACATTGTAGCCATGATATTTTTCAGATAAATTTGAAACAATTATTCTGATTGCCTCGCTAATTTTGGTTGCGATTTCATCTTGATTGGGAATTGAAGCATCTAAAAACTTCAAATCGCTTTTGATGTTAACTCGACAAACTATTGATTTTTCTTCAATTGCCGGCGTGATTGGCTCTTTAGTTGTTTCGGTTTCAACAACGGCCTTTTTTTGAGAAGGAGTTTCATTTGAGATGTTGGGAGAACGAACTGCCGGGTTCCTTTGAGCTTCCCATTTGTCAAATGCCTGATTTAAGACTTTGGTATAAAGTTTTTGATCGCTTATTATTTGATGCATCAGAAAAGCACCGACTCCTGTAAGATATATTGCTATTTTATTATCACTATAGGTTTGTTTTGCCTCATAAAATTCTTCTAAATCAGCTTTATCCCCATCAGTTATCTTAAATGCATCAAACAATATGGAATTGGCTTCACTCATTTTTAAGCCGCCATATCGTGCAAGTTCTAAACAACCGCCAAATACCAACAATTTAACCCCCATTCTGGAAAAACTGTTTTGTAACGCTGAACGTACATTCAGGTTTGATAAAATTTCACTTAGAAAATACACAAGATATTGTTTATATTCTAAAGGTGCCTCCGGATAAGCACTGGTTTTTAAATTTTTTAAATCGGAATTAATATTGTAGGCTTTAACCAGACTTTGAGCCTTTTCAAAAAACTTTTCTTCCGTTATATCTTTTTTTTCGTTATCTTCTTGATTAACAAATATATACCAAGGAATGTTTTTTAGTACCAAAGGTACTGCCATTGCCAAAAATACCGCAAAGAAAATAAAAAACATAAGAGAGTTATTGTTGTCTTCACCGACAAAATTTTCTAACAACGGAAACATTAAGCTTACAAAAATATTGGCAAATATTAAACTTACCAGTATCAATGCAAAAAATTTTATCATTGCTTTGTATATGTTACGACGACTATCTGCAATGTCTTGTACCACTTCATTGGATGATTTTTGGTAATCTATTTTGCTTAATGATTTTTTGCTGCCTTTTTTGGTGCTTCCGGTACTAATATACTCTACAGCCTCGACATAACTGTTGTCCGATATCTCAAATGTTTCTTTGATTATTTTAACTTTGGCATTTGATGCTTCTTGTTCTTTTGCAAGTTGATAAGCCTCATGACGTTGTTCTGTTGCAAAACGTTCCATAAGTTGCCAACCACTGCCATTGTCTATATAGACCTCATAATGGGCAATTTTTGTCATTGTGATAATCCTCAGATATAAAAAACCTGCGCTCATAATATCAAGCGCAGGTTAATAAATCGTAAGCTTTATCGCTAAATACTACTCAGCATCACCGGTTTTGATACCAAATGCACCAAATTTATTCTTAAACTTAGAAAGTTGTCCGCCTGTATCGACCAAACGACGAACACCTGTCCATACCGGATGAGACTTAGGATCTACTTCCAAGTTGATTACGTCACCAGCTTTACCCATTGTAGAACGAGTAGTATATTTTTGACCATCTGTCATTACATATGTAATCTCATGATAATCAGGATGAATACCTTTTTTCATCTTAAAAAACTCCCAGTTTTAAACATTGATTCTGCGTTAAACGCGACATTTTGCGCTCTTTATACATTAAGGAATTAAATAACGCAAGCATTATTTAAATATTTTTTTAAATTTCTTCTAATTCTACAGTATTTATCTTGTCTGAACCGGTATTAATATTTATAACCTTAATACTAAAGTTCTTATATCCTTGCTTAATAAGATAGCTTCTTACTTCTACGGCGCGATTTAAGCTTATGCGTTTTTTCTTGAAACTATCAACCCCATCATCAAGATTGTATGAATAGATTGCTATTTTTTTAGTATCGGTATTTTTAAAACCACTGATAATTGCATCTATTTTTGACATTTGCTCGGGATTAAGTTCATCAACATCGTCAGCAAAAATTATACTATTATCAACAGCTTTTGCTTCCGAGGTTGTTTCCTCAATTAATAATGCCGGAATTTCATCTTGATTAGAAATTATTGTTTCTTGAGACGGTTCAATCAATGATGGTGCTTTTTGATTGCTGTTTATATCTTCAATTTGCTCGATACTATCATTTTGCATAGTTTCGACCATATTCGGAGAACTGATTTCCTGTTGCTGAGAAATTGTCGGCTCTTCCGCTTTGGAAGGTAAAACTGCCGAAACAGGTTCGACATCAACGACAACAACAGGCTCTTTATCAACAACCTCCACAAAGGATTCTTTATCTGTAACCGAGATTTCAGATTTCTTGTCAACAACTTCAACTAAAGGTTCTGTTTTGACAACAATCTTTTCTTTTACCTGTGCTTTTTCTACCTTTTTGCTGTTATTTGTTTTTTTGGCTTTTTTGATATTGTTTGTTTTTAACTTATTTTGTTTCGGTAAAACGGGAAACAACGGTTCAGCGGGAGCAATGTATGTTGTATTGAGGTTGTCTAAAACCGATAAATCAACGACAACGCTATCTTCAGCTCTACCCATTGAACATATTCCCAACGCAACAACAAAAGCAACTTTTCCCAGACGCATTGTTTTCCCCTTTTTTACTATTTTACCAAATCAAATAATTTTTTGCTTAATTCTGCATTTGATGCAATAATATTGCCCGATGCAAGAACCAATCCCAAATCAGCCGTACGAATATCTTTTTGTTCTTTTGCCAGAACCTGCCCTCCGGCCTCTTTTACCAACAACATACCGGCAGCAATATCTGCGGAATCGTTACCAAAGGAAACAACCCCGTCCAGTTTACCGGAAGCTAAATTAGCCAAATCTAAACTTATACATCCAAAATTGCGTACGGAAGACACAGAAGAAGCAATGGAATCACTGCCTGCAACCAAAGCCATAGCCAAATCTTTGCGCGCAGAAACACGCAAACGCTCATGATTGCGATATCCTTCTTTGAATGCGCCATTACCTTTTTCCGCAAAGAACATATCCGACGTGGCCGGATTGTATATTACGGCAGAAATAACCGAACCATTTTCTATTTCAGCAATACTTACAGCAAAATAAGGAACACCATGGATAAAGTTTATCTCACCATCTAACGGAGAAACCAAAAAATGAGGAGTATTAGGCACTTTATCACCCTTACTTATAACGGCATGTTGAGGACGAGCCTTTTGTAATTCCGTACGAAGTATCTTTAAAGTACGGTCTGTGGCAGCTTTGGTAAATTCAACATGACCTTTTATTGATGTTTGCAGTTTTTCAATTTCGCTAAAATCTCGAGATAAACCGCTCGATGCTTTTTTGGCAATCGTCATCAATAAATTTAAATTTGTTGATATATATGACATTATTTGGCTCTTTCTACATAAGATGCATCTGCTGTTGCAACAACGATTTTATCACCTACACCCACAAATGGCGGAACAGTTGTTCTAACACCATTATCTAAAATCGCCGGTTTATATGAAGAAGAAACTGTTTGCCCTTTAATAACAGGTTCTGTTTCGACCACTTCACATACAACTTGGAGAGGTAATTCTACAGAAATAGGCTTACCATCAATCACACTTACTTTAACTTCCATGCCATCTGTAAGGAACGGACGAGAATCACCCAATATATCCGAAGGCATTGCAAATTGTTCATATGTGTCGCTTTCCATGAAAGTAAGGCCGGTGGCATCTTCATATAAGAACTGACAGTCTTTTGTTTCAACCATCAATTTTTCGACCATATCTTCCGTACGGAAACGTTCATTTGTTTTTGTACCTTCTTCTACGGCCTTCATTTCAACTTGCATAAATGCACCACCCTTACCGGGTTTTACAAAATTTGTTTTGATAACTGTCCAAGGTTTTCCTTTGTATTCAATAACCCAACCGATACGAATTGAACCAGCTTGTTGTTTCATTTATTTACTCCCGTTAAAATACTTAATACCATTTTATCTAGCAAACTAATATAAACTTATTTTTTTAGCAACCAAAATTTTCAAAATTTTTTGAATTAACAATTACAAAATCAACATCAGCTTTCGGAATTTCCGTAATGTTATTTGCACCAATCCACGCAAGCGGAATCAAAAACAACTCGTTATACCAATCTATTATTTCACAATCTGTCCCTTTTTCGTTAGAGCTGAATGCCATAAACTCAGGTTCAACCTCACCTGCCAACATTGCTTCGTGGCGACGTGCGGGAATTATAACACCAAGCGTTTTATGTTTTAGATTTTCTCTTAAATTTTTTAACTGTATTTTTACAGGCTTTGAAACATCTATCTTCTTTACTACCCCGTCCAAACGTAATTCTTTGCATTTTTCCAGCGCGTTATCACCATAACTTAAAACCATTTTTCCGGTTGCAACAGCTTGGTTAAATTTGGCATTTGATATCGTATCAGACAAAATGTAGCAACTTATGTTGTCACATTGATAAATATTGTCTTCGTTATTTTCAACAAAAAGTATTATCTGTGGCATAATTCGTATTATCTCTTGTAAAAGTTAAACAGATGATTATTATTGCTTCAATAATATGGTAAATTTTTAAAAAGTGGAAGAAAAAACAACAATGGAAGACAAAATTTTTGATTTTGCCAAAACGCGTGATGCTCTCGGACAATTGTCAACCAGTTTAATTGAGTTGGAATCGTCAATAAAGATAAGAAATTCTCGATTAGTTGCCGAAAAAGAAAAAAATGAAACTGTTTTGGCTGAAAAAGAGCAAAAAATTACTGAGCTGAAGAATATTACTCAAATTGCTTTGGATAAAATTGAAAATATAAACAGTTATATTGATGAGGTATTATAAAAATGGCTCAGGTTACAATCAGTATAAATTCACGTGAATATGCTATTGCTTGCGAAGACGGACAAGAGTTGCGAATCCTACAACTATCAAGATTGTTGGATGAAAAAGCAAAACTTTTAACAAACGGCACTAATCAAATAAGTGAAAGTATGTTATTGGCAATGGTTGGTTTGTTGTTGGCTGATGAATTGAGTGAATTAAAGAAAAATCCAAACAATATTCAAAATAATCAGGACAATATAAACAACATAGATAATCTTAAACGAATCGATGATGAATTAGCTAACTCAATAAAAATTTTGGATGAAAAGATAAAAACTCTTGCAAAAGAGATAAATATGTTATAGCATTTAATCATAAATTGAATTGGAGACTGCGTAGTGCGTAGTTTAGCAGGTCTTCCGAGCCAACATTACTTATTAGGGAGCTGTCGCTGGATAAATCGAGGTTTATTTATATGGCACCCACTTATTGACCCGCGGTTCGTTTCAAGAATGTAGTATACGGCTAAACGGTTTCTGATTATTTTATGGATATGAATTATAAACCCCGTTGAATCCAACGGGGTTTTATTGAATGAACAGGTGGTAAACGTGAAAATAATATATTTGGGTGATATTGTTGCAAAATCAGGTCGTGAGGCTGTAAAAAATGCAATTCCGATATTGAAAGAAAATTATCATTTTAATGCATTGATTGCTAATGTTGATAATGCGGCTCACGGATTTGGTTGTACGCCAAAGATATGTAACCAATTGTTAGATGCAGGTGTATCGGCAATTGTTACCGGTGATCATGTTTGGAATCAGAAAGATATAATAACATTTTTAGACAGCAATAATCGTATTGTAAGACCTCTTAACCATTCATCAAATCTGGCGGGTGTCGGGGCAAGAATCATTCCTATGGATAACGGAAAAAAAATATTGGTTGCAGAAGTTGTCGGGCGTGTTTTTATGGAGGCTGTCGATTGCCCTTTGCAAGCTTTAGATAACTTGTTGCATAACTATACTCTGACAAAAAATGTTGATGCTATTTTTGTTGATATTCATGCCGAAGCAACCGCTGAAAAACAATCGTTTGCAAGGTATTTTGACGGCAGAGTTTCGGCGATTATCGGATCGCATACTCATGTTCCCACCGCCGATGCATGTATTTTACCTAACGGAACAGCGTATCAAACAGATGCGGGGATGTGCGGAGATTATAATAGTGTAATAGGATTTGATCCGAAAGCTCCCATAGAAAGACTAAAAGATAAATTTTCACCTCACAGACTGGAACCGGCTACGGGAAAAGGAACTGTTTGCGGTACGTTTGTAGAAATTGATGATGCCACAGGACTTGCAATCAAAATCGAAACAATAAAAATTACTCTATAATTGCACTACCGAAAGGAATATCATTCCCCTTTCCTTGCTCTATATCAGAAAGCTTAACAAATCCGCTTTCGCCATTATCAATAAGTACTCGTCCCCAAATATTGTCCGGAGTATATCCGGTCAGACGAACCGTCGTTCCTTCTGCTAATGTTTTTACAATATCAAAATCTGATGATGGTCCATACATCACTTTTGTTTCTTTATTTAAGTGATATAGTTTTGAATTATCGGACTTGTCTACAGGAATGCTCAGTACTTTGCCTACCACAACATCGTCAACACTTTCGCCTCTACTGCCAAAGTCCACCTTTTGGTAATAATCAATTTCTTTTTTATTGGAAAATATTGACCAAAATTCATTATTGTTTGGTAGCGTATATTTACTGATATTTATGATAAATAATATGGCTATCAAACTTAACGGAAATATAAATTGTGATACTTTAAAGGGTAAAATATTAATTTTTTGAGGACGAGATACCCTTACATTTAGCTGTGAAATAAATTTATCAATATATTTTTTATCATCGTCATTTAAATAATTTATGGCTTGAAAACCACATCGTGCCGAAAGCAGATTTTGTCCTGATTTATGATATGCTATCATATTGTGTATCCATACTTTTAAGCTCTCGGTTTCAGATACGGGTTCTCTGAAATTGTTTTTTATGGCTTTTAAATTGAGAAAAAATGCTTTGGGATGCCACCAACCTAATATCCAATTTATCAAAGATATTTTAACAGAAGACTTTAGAGCGTTTGAAAGCGTTAAGATGCTTTTCTTACATTCGTGTCGGTACCCAACGAGCCATGATTTTACTTCATTTAGCTTAACAACTGCTATTTTCACCCCTTCGTGGTCTTCTTCATATGGTGTAATACATTCCAAATCAGGATAATCGTGTTCAGAGTAAACTAATGATAATATATCATATGTCAGTCTGTTTTCTGTACTACCTAATATCTCGTAAGCGACGGATATTTTTTGAAACATATCTGTTGTATCTTTGTCTCGATTGTTGTCAGGATGCCATATTTTTGCCAGTTCACGATATGACTGTTTAACGGTTTCGTTGTCTGCGTTTTTTTCAACTTGTAATATATGGTAATATCCCAGTGCATCTTTCATCAGATATAAACCCCTTTATTGGTAATTTCTTTATCCGGAATCTTTATAAAGTTTTGTTGGCAATTAATCTTTATGGTGCCGGAATAATGTACATCATAAAGTGATTTCTTAAATAAATTGATAATACAAGAACAAAAATCATCATCAAGATGTTTTGATGTACGAATAATTAAGTCTAAACTTCGACGCTCTACGGAAGAAAATCCATCAAACTGAAAGCTTCCAAGCTTTGAAAATTCTGTTTCTACTAAAAATCTTGTTCCTTTTTTTGTATTATCATTTTTTTCTTTTTCATTATCTTTTTTTATGGCTATTTTTAACGGGAAAAATCGAGTACCATCAAATAGTGGCATTTCAACAACTCGCCAAGATATTGTTTCTCTTACAGACTTTGCCAGGAAATTATTAACTTCAGCCAATTCATTAGAGTTTAGGTTTTTATCGCTGACAATATCTTTATAAGCTGTTGAAGAAAATATTCTTGTTATATCTTTATCGGTTACGGCTTTATAAAAATTATAAATACTCTCAACGATATTATCATTTTTTACAGGAAGAGTGTTTATAATTTGTTGAAGTAACGAAGTTTCTATCTTTGGCAATAATTCTTTCAGCGGTTCAATTCCTTTTGCTTTTAATACATTTTCTTGTTTTAATGCTTCTTTATTGTCCGAAGATATTATTTTTACTAAATCTTGTAACAATTTTATATGCTCTTCATTATTTATTCTTCCTGTTATATCAAGTAATATTTTTTCTGATGTCGGAATTTTTGCCTTTGAAACAAGATATGCCTCGCCTAATATTGTTTTAACAATCGTTTGATTGTTATCATTCGTAAGTATCTCGCCTTCAATTTGCTTACCAGTCAAATTATTTAATACTGAATTTAATTCTGCTTTAAAACTTGAAAACTCTTGAGGATTTTGAGCTATTTTAAATAAAACGTTTTTTAACGGTTGTAATAAAGAATTATCTGTATTGTTAATATTTCCAATTTGGTTTAAATCAAGCTTTATGCTCCCTATTATATCAGCTATCTGTTGTTTTATACCCTCTAAACTCGGGTAATCTTTTATTATTTGAGTTATAAAATCGGTCGGTTTCAGCGGGGATATTTCAATATCCGGAACAATACTTTTATTTTCAAAAATGGTTGTAGGACCATATCCGGTTGTTTCAAACGATGTTTTTTGAGGCACGTATGGTAATAGCTTTCCTGCCGACCCGACTTTTACATTAAGTGTTATTGTCTCTCCTTCCGGTATTTTAAGGGAAAAATTATTTTTTATGGAAACATCAAAAAATTGTCCGTCTATCTCCAAATTTCCCATAAGTGTCTTTCCAGCTTCAGAAAGAATATTAAGAATTGCAAGTTGTCCCGGTTTTAAGATGTTTTGCAATTCGACCGGAATTTCCGATAATTGTAAGCTTGGTGTTTCTGTAATCTTTGTAAAAAATCCTGAACTAATCAGATTAATTAAATTGTTCATTTTTTATAATCCTTTGAGCCAATGACATGATATCTATGCTTGCCTCTGATTGAGGATATCTACTTATGATGGTGCTTTGATTCCTTATAGAATCTCTAACTCGTGTATCTTGACGAACTATACCCAACAGAGGAGGTTTTAGTCCCAAAAAATCATTACATGCTTTTTCCAGCATTTTATATGTACGCAAGCCTTCTTCTATTGAGTTGACTTGATTTATTATAATTTGAACATTTGTTTTCGGAAAACAAGATTGTATAAGCTTTATAAGTTCATAATTGTCCGTTATAGATTGAGGAGCATCCGTACAAACGATAAAAGCATTTTGGGACATTCCCGTCAAAACCTTGGATGATTTGCACATACCCGGACTTATATCCAATATCATCTTATCATAATTTTGGGCAATAATACTTAAATCGTCTCCCAATATTTGCAAACGACCTATTGACATTGTTGTAATACCTACCGACCCCGAACGACTTGCAATTATATCAAAACGGCCCTTATCATAAGAATGGATTGCTTGATTCAAGGTATTTGTTCCATAAATTACGGTATCCAAATCATTAACATAATTTACTCCCAATTGAGCTTTAGCATTATTTATTCCGCTATCACCATCAAACAATATAACTTTTTGTTTAAACGAACTCAGAGCTTGAGCCAAATTAACCGATAGCCATGTTTTTCCACTATTTCGTCTTCCGGAAACCAACGCCAACATATTCTTTCCTTTAAGCGATGATGCTTCTTCGGCAAAAATAGCGGAATTTAAAAGCTCTTCAACCATGTTTTTTATATTTGACCTACCGTTTTTATTTTAGCTTTCGGATGAATTTCGTTTTGCGACATAACAACACTCAAAGGTCTGAATCTCTCAATAATTGAGCGAACAAAAGGTCTTATATTCGGACTGGTTAACAAAACGGGAGTTTCACCCTTCAGAGCGAGTTCTTCCAAAACATTACGAACCTTAGTAATAAATGCCTGCAAGGTGGATGGAGCCATTGCCAATTGTTTTTCATCACCTTCTCCGACTATTGCTTGTGCAAAATTTTGTTCCCATTCGGGTGATAGCGGGACCAGAGATATAATTCCAAACTCGTTGGCATATGCATTTGATAATTGACGAGATAATCTGCTTCTGACATGTTCAGTTATTAATAACAAGCTATGAGTTGATGTAACAGCTTCTGAAATTCCTTCAAGTATTGTCGGCAAATCACGAATAGAAACGCGTTCTTGAAGAAGATTCTTAAGAATCCTTTGTACGGCAGCAAGACTAATTTTGTTGGGAATTAAATCTTTAACTAATTTCTGGTGTTCTTTATCTAACTCATCAAGCAGTTTTTGTGTTTCGGCATAAGACATAAGCTCAGGCATATTTTCTTTTACAAGTTCTGTTATATGTGTGGTTACTACTGTAGCAGGATCAACGACGGTATATCCTCTAAACATTGCTTCTTCTCTGTATGACGGATCTACCCACATAGCCTTTAAACCAAAAGTAGGTTCTGTAGTATCTTCGCCGGGAAGATTTATTTTACTGCCTTGCGGATCCATAACCAAAAGTTGTGTCGGACGTAATTCTCCTCGTCCGGATTTAACTTCTTTTATGTATATGTTATATTCGTTAGCTTCAAGTTGCATATTGTCTTGTATTCTTATAGACGGCATAACAAAACCTAACTCTGCAGCCAATGCTCGACGCAAAGCCTTAATTTGATCTGTAAGCTTTCGATTACTTTCTTCATTGATTAATGGAAGTAAACCATAACCTATTTCCAAACGAATCAAATCTACTTTTAAAACGTTGGCTATCGGTTCATCAGACATTTTACTGATAGCACTTTGTTTTTGTTCTTGCTCCATTACGGCTTGCGCATGCGCCATTTCTTCTTGTTGACGTTTTGAAAGGTAATATGCACTGCTTCCGGTCAAAATAGCCAATACCAAAAAAGGAATAGCCGGTGTTCCCGGAAGCAATCCTAGAGCAATCGCTAAACCTGAACTCATACCAAGAGCTTTAGGATAATTAGCCAACTGTTCAAATAATACTTTATCCGTAGATTCAGTCATACCGGCTTTTGATACCATAATACCGGCGGCAACAGAAACAATAAGAGCAGGAACTTGACTTACCAAACCATCACCAACCGTCAAACGAGTATATGTTTCTCCGGCGGCGGAAAATCCCATATTATTTTGAACCATACCGATTATAATACCGGCAACGATATTAATAAAAGTTATCAAAAGACCGGCTATGGCATCGCCTCGAACAAATTTAGAAGCACCGTCCATGGCTCCGTAGAAAGAGCTTTCTTTGGATAAATCTTCGCGACGTTTTTTGGCTTCTTCTTCATTAATTAACCCAGAT
Source organism: Alphaproteobacteria bacterium (assembly GCA_045637985.1). Lineage (GTDB taxonomy): Bacteria > Pseudomonadota > Alphaproteobacteria > RF32 > CAG-239 > CAZU01. The sequence continues at coordinate 9,882 of JAZUAM010000020.1, read as the reverse complement.
GATAAATCAGCATCAATTGCCATTTGTTTTCCGGGCATTGCATCTAAAGCAAAACGGGCGGCAACTTCAGCAATACGTCCGGAACCTTTGGTAATAACAATAAAATTTACTAACACTAAAATGGCAAATACAATAACACCTATGACGAAATTATTGCCCATTATGAAACCGCCAAAAGCTTTGATTACCTCACCCGCTGCATCAGGACCTAAGTACCCGCGAGATAAAATAAGACGTGTTGAGGCGAGATTCAGTGCTAACCGATAAATTGTCGTAATTAACAGAACAAGAGGAAATGAACTGAATTCTATAGGCTTATCGATAAAAATCGCCATCATTAAAACAACGCAAGACATTGTAATTGATAATGCCAAAGAAACATCAAGCAGCCATGTTGGCATAGGCATAATCAAAATTACCAACATCAAAATAATGGCAACGGCAAACAGCAAATCACCTCGTTTTGCCGAATTCAAAAACATTTCTCTGAAAGATGCACCAAAAACATTTGTAGTCTTATTTTTTGCCATAACTGTTTACTATCCTTGATTTGATGAAGGAATTTCAAACCCTTCTTCTTGATATTGTTTCAGTTTATTGCGAAGAGTGCGTATTGATATCCCCAAAATTGTCGCCGCGGTAGAACGATTCCAAGAAGTACTTTCCAACGTATCCAAAATCAACTTTCTTTCAACTGATGCCACTGTTTGTCCGACTTGACTTTCTTCAGTTTTGGGTTCTGTTTTTTCTTTTACAGCCGATGGTGTTTGTAAAATAATTGCATTTTCGTCAATCTCGTCTCCGGTAGACAACAAAACTGCTCTATGCATTGTATTTTCAAGTTCACGAACATTACCCGGCCATAAATAATTTAACAACATTGCTTCGGCTTTGGCCGATATATCTTTCATCGGAAGACCATTTAATTCCGAATATTTTTTAATAAAATGTTTGGCTAAAACAATAATATCGCCTGTTCTATCTTTGAGATCAGGAATATTTAAATTGATAACATTCAATCGGTAGTATAAATCTTGACGAAATGTCCCGTCAGCTACACATTGTTCCAAATTGCGATTTGAGGTAGCAATAATACGTGTATCAACCTTAATTGGAGATTTTCCGCCCAACCTGTCTATTTCTTTTTCTTGTATTGCACGCAGCAACTTAGCTTGTAAACCGATGTCCATTTCCGATATTTCATCAAGAAGCAATGTACCGTTAGAGGCTTCTTCAAATTTACCTATACGACGAGCAACGGCGCCTGTAAATGCTCCTTTTTCATAACCAAAAAGTTCTGATTCTAATAAAGCTTCGGGAATTGCGGCGCAGTTAACAGCTACAAATTTTTGATTTGCTCTCTTGGAATTGTCGTGAATAAAACGTGAAAAAATTTCTTTCCCGGTACCTGATGAACCTGTCAGCAAAACACTAGCTTCTGAAGGAGCTATTTGCTTGGCCATTTTTAAAATTGCTTCGGTTTTTTTGTCGCCATATATCAGAGCATGATTTTCTCTTGTGGCTGCGGCCAAAACAGCACCTATAAGCTCGGGATCAGGAGGTAGAGGGATATACTCTCTGGCTCCGGCTTTGATTGCTTTTACCGCTAATGATGTATCATTTGCTACTCCGCAAGCAACAACCAATACATTAATTCGTTCTTTTTCCAATGATGAAATAAGCTTATAAACATCGAGAGTTACATCAACCATAATAAGCTCGACAGATTTTCCGGAACGCAAAATATCAAGAGCTTTTTCAATGCTATCAGCCAAAGATACCTGCCCACCTTTGGATATGGCAATCTTACTTGCAGCTCCGATTTGACCGTTTAATGTTCCGACAATAAGCAATTCCATTTTTGTAAACCTTATTTATTGTTGCTGGCCTTAACAATTTCGGTCATTGTAATACCAAGTTTTTCATCAACAACAACAACCTCTCCGCGAGCAACCAAACTGTTGTTAACGTAGATGTCTATAGCTTCGCCGACTTTGCGATCAAGTTCGATGATGGCTCCTTTGTTAAGTTTCATTAATTGACTTACCTTCATACTTGTTTTACCAAGTACTGCCGAAACTTTTACCGGAATATTATAAACAGCTTCAAGATCCGACGTAGATGTAGGAATATCAAAATCCTCAACACCTATATCCTTACGCAAAATAGGCTCATCATCCAAAACAGAAGATTCGCTCATTTCATCAAGTTCTAAATTTTTATCCATTTTCCCTCTCTTTAATTATTTCCAATCAAGTTTTCTATCTTATCCAGTGTTTTTGTCATACTGCGTTCTACTCCACCGGATTTCCATTCTACACGACAATCAGATACACCCAAAGATGCGTCTTTATGAACGGCTATTTTTCCCTCAAAATCATTTTGTTCGGCAAGTCGTCCTATACTTTCTGCAACCAACGATACTGTTTCGGGATTAAATGAAAACGACAAGCTTTCTTGAGTGGCAAAATTAGCAAAATTATCCGCCAAAAAACTTTTAACTTCGGCCTCTGCTCGTTCACGTTCAAGAGTTGGTAAAACTTTTCGAATTACACCCAACGCAAACTTGAGCGAAGAAGTTTCTATTTCCGATTTCTTGTTTTCTATTTCTGCATAAATAGCCATTAATTGATTTTTGATATCACCTAACAACAAATTATGTTTTTCGCTTATGTCATCTGATGCAGCTTGAAAACCTTTGCTATAAGCAACTTCCTCGGCTTGTTTTACAGCCTCTTTGAGTTCTTCTTCAGAATAAGACGGCTCAATAATTTCCGGAGTATTGTCAACATGTTCTTCTTCAAAAGTTTTTTCCGGCTCGCTTTCCGAAACAGGCATTACGTCAGTCATTTTTTCAGAATCGATTGTTGTCTCAGTATCTGAAAGAGATGCTGTTTCTGATTGTTCTTCTGTCAGCTCATCTGTTGGGGTATCAAAGTTTTCAATAGGCAAATCACCCATATTTGTTTCGCTAACAACATCTGAGCTATTTTCATCAAAGGTTTCACAATCAGCAAGTCTCTCTTCTTCTGATTCAGGCAGCATTTCAGTTTCAATATCTTTGTCCTTGTTGATTTCAACAACAAAGTTATCAAACATATATTTCTGATATTCCGCCACTTGTAATTATATCCTTTACTAATATACCAATTCGTCGCTACCATTGCCTTCAGAAACAACAATTTCGCCACTATTGGAAAGATCTTTCGCTGTAGCCACAATGTATTGTTGAGCTTCTTCAACATCGCGCATACGAACCGGTCCCATCGCATCCATGTCTTCTTTGATAATTTTTCCGGCACGTGTAGACATATTGTTAAAGAACAAATCTTTAACCGTATCTGAAGCGCCTTTTAAGGCTATTGCTAACTTATCTTTATCAATATTACGCAACAATATTTGAATACCTTGAGAATCGATACGTGTGAGGTCTTCAAATGTAAACATCAAAGACTTGACACGTTCGGCACTTTCGCGGTTACGTTCTTCCAATGCATCCATAAAACGATTTTCGGTATTACGATCAAGCGAGTTAAATATATCGGCAATAAGTTCGTGAGCATCACGTCTGGTTGATTTTGACAAATTACTCATAAATTCTTTACGCAAAGTTTTTTCCAAACTGTCTAAAACCTCTTTTTGAACCGAATCCATCCGCAACATACGCATAACAATTTCCATTGCAAAATTTTCTGGAAAAAGTGCAATAACTTTTGCGGCATGTTCAGCTTTAATCTTAGATAGAATTACGGCAATGGTTTGAGGGTATTCATTTTTCAAATAATTTGCCAAAACATGTTCGTTAACATTGCCCAATTTATCCCACATTGTTCTTCCGGCAGGACCGCGTATTTCTTCCATAATTACGGAAACTCTATCTTTATCGAGCGCTTTTGCCAATAGACGCTCCGTGCTTTCATATGTACCGACCAAACTTCCGGTAGATGATATTTTGTCATTAAATTCCAAAATGAGCTGTTCTATAACACTGGAATTAATTTTACCTAAAGATGCCATAATTACAGACAATTCTTTAATCTCTTCATCATCCATCAAAGCAAACAAGCTTGATGAACGTTCCTCATCTAAAGACAGCATCAAAATCGCTGCTTTTTGCTGACCGGATAATAAATTGTAATCATCAATAACGTTTTGTTTTATAGCCATTGTTCTTAACCTTCGTTATTATATAACCATGTGCGAATGACATTTACGGCTGCATCAGGATTCTTCTCAACTGTTGCATTGAGTTTTTTCAGTGATGATACTTTAATTCTGCCATCAACCTTATTCATATTAACAAGCTCTTCAGCCGTCTCATCAAAACTGTCGCTCAAGAAGTTTGACAACAACAGATTATCACCTTCTTCACCGGAAGAAATAAGTTTTTCGGCAGAATTTGAACTTGATACCTCGAAGGCATTGTTGATAAGAGGTCTGATAACCAATAAAATAACCAATATTGCTATAATTGCAACACCAAGACCTTCGGCCATCCGCATTAACTCAGCTTTACTAAAGCCCATATACAATGTTTCAACAATTTCTTCAGAATCGTCAACAAATGATGAAAAACGTATATTTTCCACTTGCACCAAATCGCCGCGATTTGCATCATAGCCGACAGCAGCTTTAACCAAATTAGTTAACCGTTCCATTTCTTCAGGAGTGCGTGGTTGATAAACCAAACGTCCTTTAGCATTGCGTTTGTATGTTCCGTCAACAGAAACAGCGGCAGTCACACGACTGACTGTACCGGTTGTTTTGACCTTGTTGCGGACAACTTTGGAAATCTCATAATTTATGGTTTCTTCGGTTTTTGACATTGTACCAAAACCGTTTCCATATGTAGGAAATGAACTGTCACCGTTTGGAATATTTTGCCCTACGGTTACCGGCTGTCCGGCCTCTTGTCCGGAAGTTCCTTCCTCAGTCATACTGGCCTGAGAACGAACGACCTGACTATCGGGATCGTATATTTCTTCGTTGGTTACAACTTCATCGAAATCCATTTCAAGATTGACTTGAACTTGAGCTTTGCCTACACCCAAACTTTTTTCTAAAACCTGTTGCAAACGTTGATTCATTTTATATTCTTGCTCTAAACGCATAGCTTCGTTAGAACTTTTTTTCAATAACTCGGTTTCTTCTTCACCAACCTCTGTCAAAAGGTTACCGTCCGAATCGACTATTGAAACATTTTCAACCATTAATTTTGGCACAGCCGCTGATATAAGCTTTTGGATTGAACGAATACTGTGTTGACTTAGCGCTCCTTCTTTGGTCTTGATAACCACTGATGCTGTCGGAACCTGCTCTTCACGAGAAAAGAGTTCTCGCTTGGGCATAACCAGATGAACTCTGGCTGAGCGAATATTGTCAACAGACATAACGGTACGAGCCAATTCGCCCTCTAAAGCGCGTAACAGATTTACATTTTGAACAAAATTGGTAGAACCTAAGGCATCGGCATTATCAAAAACCTCGTACCCGACATGTGCACGCCCCGACCCCAAAGCTAAATCTGCTGTATCGATACGCAACTTGTTGACATCTTCAACAGGAACCAAAATCTCTGTTCCGTTTTTTTCGAGGCGATAGTCAATATTTGCAGAATCCAGACGATCGGTAATTTGTTTTGCATCTTCAAGTTCTAAATCGGAATACAAAACATCGTAATCGCTACCGCTCATCTGAACAGCGACATAAACAAAAAAGCTGATTAAAAAGATTATAATTGCCGCAATAGATGCCATCTTGGACGGCGACATATTTTTGATAGCCTGCAAAATACTATTATTCATAGATTCCCCAATCTATAATAAAAAATATAAACACACTGACACGCACAACCAAAAATCTGTGCGAATCATTTTCCCCATTTATCTATCATTTAACTTAAAAATATTGTTTAGTTAACCATTTATTTAAGATATTAACAACTTCACAAGAAAATAGTGTTTTTGTGCCATTCAATAACAATGATTATTTTGCCTTACATAATTTTAACCCCCGTTTTGCAAAACGGGGGTTTACATAATTATCTGTATAACTAGTAATAGTAGTCAGATCCGCCACACCAATAGTAAGCAGACGTTGGCAAAGTTGAGGTTGATGTACATGTTGATGTTGTTGTTCCGGTACATTTATAGACAGAGGTGCTGTAAGACCAATAAGAACGTCCTGCTGTAATCGGATATGTATTTCCGGTTGCTGATGTTGGAATAACTTTTGCATCATACACGCTTCTAACCCATCCATTGTAATTACTTTTGCACTGCGATTCAGCTACTGCATAAGTAGAAGCTGTATATGATCCTCCCCAGATAAACGAAACACTGGTTTGACTTGTTCCTTTGGATACATATGTAATAATACCACGTTGTGTTTTGGATGTATTGCGCGTCGAAGAACAAGTTCCATCGGTATAATAGTAATAACCTTCAGCACAATCTGTCGGTAAATTTTTTGCAGATCCTGCAGATGTATCAACCTTACCGGCATAAACATAGGCATTAACAGCCGTATTTACCGGTGTAACGTGCAAGCTTGCTCCATAAATCGGGTTATAGCTAGAAGCGTTAAAGCTCATATTCCACCTCCAAGTATCTGAATCTCCTCCTCCGCGGATTCCTGAGTTCGCGGTTGAATTTTTTGTAAACGCCCCCGACGGCGCATGGTCCTGTGTTACAGCAATAAGTGAGCCATAAATGTTAGGCAAACCTTCTGACTGACGTGTTGTTACGCTATTAGAATTCCCCCCATAAACACGTACAAAGTCTCCGGCATAATCAGGAACTCTAAAAGCATTTCCGCTACCGCCAAATGAATATTTTAATACATTATAAAGCTCCGGATAAGCATCTTTGTGAAGAAAACGCCCATCACATTTTACCCATTTTGGATCGTTTACCGTATAAGGGAAATACCCGATTTGTCCGACGGTGGCGCCAGAACCGATACATTTACCTTTTGTTGTGTCAAATGGGCATTTGATAGAATCACTGCAACTTGCAGCCTCATCTGTATATCCCAAATCTGCACAACTAGGTGGTGTAGCACAATCCAAGGCATAAGCAGAGGTCGCTGTTAATAAGGTGGTTGCTATTGAAGTTAAACAGGCTTTTTTCATGGGTATTGTCTCCTCGTGATGAATAGTGCATTTAAACCACCGTTTAAATGCTTTATTGATACCAGTATACAATAAAAAGGGTAAAAAGACAATTAAGATTTGATATTTTTTGCCAGTTTTTCATATTTTTGTAACATTAAATAGCTGCAAAAAATATCATAGCTCGGAGGGAACAATGCGAACGATGTCAAGCCTCTTTCTCTATCAAGTCATCCCTCCAAATCGCCAGATTTGGTCACGGGATCTTCTATATTCAAATATTGAAGATCGCTGGTATCGCTCGTTCCTCGCTCAAGCGATGACAATTTTTTTATTTTTTCTGTCATTGTGAAGCGCTTTGCGCTGAAGCAATCCACCTTCACCACCTCAGTCATTCCGAGGAGCGATAGCGACGAAGGAATACATAAAATACAGGATTGCTTCAACAACAAATTACTTCATGATAACAAATAGAAATATCATCCTTTTTTATGAGGCATTATTCATCAAAATCAAGGGAGTTAAAACTTCCCTCAAAAAACAGGCAAAAAAATAGTGCATTTAAACGGTGGTTTAAATGCACTATTCATTACGAGGAGTACTACCCATGAACAGAGCCTATCTAGCTACATTAACAATCACATTACTAGCCAGCACTTCAGCTTATGCCGCCATAAATTGTGCTACACCGCCGACTTGCGCAGAACTGGGCTATACCGATACGGTTGCGAGTTGCAGTGATTCTATTAAATGCCCTTTTGATACAACAAAAGGTAAATGCATCGGATCTAGTGCTACAGTAGGCCAAATCGGGTATTTTCCCTATGACGTAACGGATTCAAAATGGGTAAAATGTGATGGTCGCTATCTTCACAAAAATGCTTATCCGGATCTTTTTGCGGTACTTTCAACCAGATTTGGCGGTAGCGGAAATACTTTTAGAGTTCCTGATTATGCCGGAGACTTTGTACGTGTTTATGGTACAAACTCAGGGTCTTTAACACAACGTCAAAAAGAAAGTTTGCCGAATATTACCGGAACATGGGTAGCTTCAGCCGAAAACCAATCATATGTAGCTCCGACCGGCGCATTTTATGAAGGGTCAAAAACCGGAGATGGTGTGGATGGTGATGAGGGATGGTTTATAACAATGAAATTTGATGCTTCTAGATCCAGCTCTATCTATGGAGCCAGTTCACATGTAACACCGGTAAATACAGCTGTTAACGCCTATATTTATGCAGGTAAAGTAGATACATCTAAGGGATCAGCTAGAGACTTGATTGCAGGTTGTACAACAAATTCATACTATTATACCGATGGAACCTGCTCTTCATCCTTAAATACCTCAAAAACATTAAAAGGTATTGTAAATAGTGCAGGTTCCAATACTATATTTTACTATAGTGGTGGTGGGTCTTCCGCTAAGTCTTATGTGGAAGCTGAAGCAGAGTGCAAAAAAAACGGTGCGAATGGTGGCGTCTTAGGTGTTAGCGCAGCTAAATCTTACATTAAGATAACATCTGTAACGGGTAGAGTTTATCCTATTTCGACTTCAAAAACATATTGGGAGGGTTCTGGAAATGTTTATAAGTGCTCATCAACCACATCATGTTCATCAGCCGGAAGCCCTACAATCGGCACATACTACTATTATTACTGCATGAACACTGATTACTTCTATTAGTCATAGAATAACGTCTACCACCCCCGCTTTGCAAAGGGGGGGTTGGTAATTCTAACCTATGATTAATAGAAATAATCTTTCCCTTGACAATAATAATAATAGTATTGACCGGAAGCAGCTGCCCCGTTTGTATGACACGATGTTGTTGATGTACATGCATGAATGGTTCCATAATTATTCCAATATTGTCGTGAGGTTGAAATAGGAGCTACTTCATTAACTGTAGCCGTTATTTTGTTGCCAATATACGTTGCTGCCGAAGTTGGATCAATTAATCTACCTGTTTGATACAACGATCTACATTTAGCATTTGCTCGTTCATAAGAGTTTTCATAATTTTTTCCGCCTGTAATATATTGTACGATTTGCGCTGTTGCTGAAGAAGATACGGTCATTACAATACCTTTTAAGCCTTTTGATGTATTACGTGTTTGTGAACATGTTCCATCTGCGTAGTAGAAATAATTTGCTTTACAATCCTTGGGGAGATCTTTTATTGAAGCTTTTGAGGTATTAATTTTTCCGGCATAAATATAAGCATGAACAGCTGTATTTACAGGTGTAACATGAGATCCAGAATAAATACTATTAGCATCCGATGCCCTAAAAGAAAGGTTTATCTTTTGAGTCGTTACAGCATAAGAGTTTGCAGTTCCTGCTGTGGTTCTATCTGCAGATTCTTTAGGCCATCCAGTTCCATATTGCCCGGTCCAACCTATATCTCTGGAAAAAGTAAAATCAGGCAAACTTTCCTCTTGTCGAGCATTTACAGCAGCAGAATCTCCACCATAAACGCGAACAAAGTCACCGCTATAATCTGGAACTTTGAATAAATCATCAACGCTACCAATCATACTTATCTTTTTATAAAGTTCCGGATATCCGTCTTTGTGGAGATAACGTCCGTCACATTTTATCCATTTTTCATCCGTAACCTCATAAGGAAAATATCCGATTTGTCCGACTGTAGCACTAGATCCGATGCATTTACCTTTTGTTGTATCAAAAGGGCATTTAATAGAATCACTGCAACTCGCAACCGTATCGGTATAGCCCAGTTCTGCGCAAGTCGGCGGTGTAGCAC
>JAZUAM010000019.1:0-55454 GCA_045637985.1 Alphaproteobacteria bacterium | reverse complement strand
TATCATCGTTATGATTATGGCAGATTATGGACTATGTCATCAATTTATGGCGGTATCCAAAAAGTTGATATGAGTACTGATGACGGAGTAAGTTCTGATACTGACGGTATACAGTTTGGCGGAAGTATTGAAGCGGGATTGGTTTTTGAGCCACAAAAACGTTTAACAATCGAACCGAGTATTCGTTTAGGCTATAACTTTATTAAATATGATGATATGTCTGATGCTTATGGTAAAACAGCTGAATATGACAATGTTCAAAATATCGAGGCTGAAGCCGGTGTTAAGGTTGAAAAGACCTTCTTCCACAACAACCGTCGTGTAATCAGTAAGATTTATGTTAAACCGAGTATTATCCAAAACTTTGGAAAAGGTAATGTCAACATAACCTCTCTTGATACGGTTGAAGGACTTGAAAACGAAACCTTAATCCGAGGCGAGATTGGCGGAAGCTTTAACTTTGGAAACGGATGGAGCGGATTTGGCTCACTGGGTTATACCTATGGTTCTGATTACAACGCTACTGACTTTAACCTCGGGGTTAATTATAATTGGTAAAAAGAAAGAGCTTCGTCAAAAACGAAGCTCTTCTTTATTATCATTATTCAAAAGCTTGGTTTAAGCAACCAAATTAACTTTACCGCCAGCCTTTTCAACTGCAGCAACAGCAGTCTTAGAAGCTGAATTTACAGTAACATTAATTTTTGAAGTGATAGCACCTCTTGCCAACAAACGAACACCATCCAATTTTTTGCTGATAATACCTGCATTAAGCAAAGCATCAACATTTACATCTTCAGCATTCAATTTACCGGCATCAATAGCTTTTTGCAATGTATCCAAATTAATAACTGCAAAAACTTTTGCAAAATGATTCTTAAAACCACGTTTCGGAAGTCTACGATAAATGGGCATTTGTCCGCCTTCAAAACCGTTTACTGCAACACCTGAACGAGATTTCTGACCTTTAACACCACGGCCACCTGTTTTACCCGAACCGCTACCGATACCACGAGCAACGCGCTTACGTGACTTTCTGGCACCTTCGTTATCTCTAATTTCGTTAAGTTTCATTTTTTTATCCTTCAATTATAAAAAGTCTATATTCAAAGTTCCAAAATCTTAATAAAGGGTTGTGCTACATCGGAAATTTTAAGAGACGCATATAAGATAATATGCATTAATGAAAAAATTTCAAGTATGACAACCCCTTTTGCAAGATTTTATTACTCTTCGACCTTAACCAAGTGTTGCACCTTTCTGATCATTCCGCGAACAGACGGAGTATCTTCCAATACAGCAGTCTTGTGCATTTTGTTCAATCCCAAACCTACCAAAGTAGCTTTTTGATCTTTAGGCTTTCCAATCGTACTAGCGATTTGTGTAACCTTTATAGTCTTATTAGCCATCGATTAAGCCTCCTCTGCTACAACTTTAGAATTTGAACTTTCACGACGAGAAACGATGTCGCCAACTTTCTTACCGCGTTTTGCAGCAACCATTCTTGGTGAATTAATCGATTCCAAAGCATTGAATGTAGCTTTAATCATATTGTACGGATTATTAGAACCGACAGATTTTGCAACCACATCTTGAACACCCAAAACTTCAAACACTGCACGCATCGGACCACCGGCAATAACTCCGGTACCGGCAGGAGCTGTTCTCAAATAAACTTTACCTGCGCCATAACGTCCTGCAACATCGTGATGCAATGTTCTGCCTTCACGCAATGGAATACGAACCATATTTCTCTTTGCTTCATTTGTTGCTTTGGTAATAGCTTCAGGAACTTCTGATGCCTTACCTGAACCATAGCCTACACGACCCTTTTGATCACCGACAACAACGACGGCAGCAAAAGACATTGTACGACCACCTTTAACGGTCTTAGCAACACGGTTAACATGAACCAGTTTCTCAACCAATTCTTCTTTTTTCTCAGTCTTACTGTTAGTACGACGTTGATCTACAGCTTGTTGTGCCATTTTCTATTCTCCCTTAGAATTTCAAACCAGCACTGCGTGCTGCATCAGCCAAAGCTTTGACACGACCATGATAAATATAACCGCCGCGGTCAAAAACTACTTCACTTACGCCAGACTTAACAGCGCGTTCAGCAACAACTTTACCAACAAAGCTTGCAGCTTCAATATTGGCAGTTTTCTTCAAGCTTTCTCTAACTTCTTTATCCAAAGTAGAAGCCGAAGCAACTGTAACGCCCTTAACATCGTCGATAATCTGAGCATACATATGTTTTCCACTACGAAATACAGACAATCTCATCTTTCCATTCGCAGTTTTTTTCAGAGCAGAACGAACACGTCCTTTTCTCTTTTCAAACAATTCTCTTGGTGTACTCATTTTTTATTTATCCTTATTTCTTCTTGCCTTCTTTGCGACGTACATATTCGCCAACATATCTGATACCTTTTCCTTTATAAGGCTCAGGTTTTCTCCATTCGCGAATTTCTGACGCAGTTTGACCGACAAGTTGTTTATCTGCACCAAAGATGCTAATTTGTGTCGGAGAAGTACAAGTAATCTTCAAACCTTTTGGTGTCTCAATAGTAACATCATGAGAATAGCCCAAAGATAAAACCAATTTTGTACCCTCAACGCGGGCTTTGTAACCCACACCGATTAGCTCTAATTCTTTTGTAAAGCCTTCACTAACACCTTTAACCAAAGTGTTAATATTAGCTCTTGTTGTTCCCCACAAAGCTCTGGCCTCTTTAGTTTCAGACTTCGGAGCAACAACAACTTTGTTTTCGTTCATTTCTACCGAAACATGATCAACATCATAATGACAAGACAATTCACCATTCTTGCCCTTAACTGAAATATTGCCTGCTTCAATAGCAACATTAACGCCCTCAGGAACGATAACCGGATTCTTACCAATTCTAGACATACCGATAACCCTCCCTTAAAATACTTGGCACAAAATTTCGCCGCCAACATTAGCTTTACGAGCATCATTATCACTCATAACTCCTTGAGGAGTAGAAATGATAGAAATACCCAAGCCATTGTATACTCTGGGCAAATCTTTAACTGAAGAATAAACTCTTCTGCCCGGAGTAGATACGCGGAAAATTTCAGTAATAACAGAAGCACCTTCAAAGTACTTCAATTTAATACGAAGTTCATCAATACCGGGACGAACATTGGTCTTTTCATAACCAAGAATATATCCCTCTTTTTTCAAAACTTCTAACACATTTTCACGCAAGCGAGAAGCAGGTGATACGACTTCACTCTTCTTTGCTCTTTGTGCGTTTCTAATGCGTGTGAGCATATCGCCCAAAGGATCTGTCATTGACATATTCGAATCTCCTACCAGCTTGATTTAACCAAACCCGGAATTTCGCCAAAGCTTGCCATGTCACGTAATTCAACACGAGCAATTCCGAATTTTCTATAAACACCACGAGAACGTCCGGTCAATTTGCAACGATTACGAAAACGATTCTTTGCAGAATTGCGCGGCATCTCAGCTAATTTCAAAGTAGCCTGGAATCTCTCTTCCGGAGAGATAGTTTTATCCATAACTATCTTTTTGAGCTTATTACGGCGTGAAGCAAACTTCTCTGCCAATTTAGCTCTTTTCAAGTTTCTATAAACTGAACTTGTTTTTGCCATAGTTTATCTCCACTTATTTCTTGTAAGGAAGGTTAAAGCCGGTCAGAAGAGCCTTAGCTTCTTCATCAGTCTTTGCTGTAGTACAAATACAAATGTCCATACCTCTGATATTTTCAACTTTATCATAGTTGATTTCAGGGAAGATAATTTGCTCTTTAATACCGAAAGCAAAGTTGCCTCTTCCGTCAAAGTTCTTACCACTGATACCGTGGAAGTCTCTAACGCGTGGCAAAGCCATATTGATAAGTCTTTCCAAGAATTCATACATTCTTGTAGAACGCAAAGTAACTTTGCAACCGATAGGCATACCTTCTCTTAACTTAAAAGTAGCAATTGATTTACGAGCTGTAGTAACAACCGGTTTTTGACCGGCAATCAAAGCCAACTCTTCAATAGCATTGTTCAGTTTTTTCTTATCGAGTGTAGCTTCGCCAACACCGATATTCAAAACAATCTTTGTCAACTTCGGAATCTCGTGTGGGTTGGTGTAACCGAATTTTTCCACAAGAGATTTTTTTATGACTTGATTGTATAAATCTTCAAAATTTGCCATAAATTTTTCTCCCATTAATCGATTACGGCACCGGTTTTACGAGCAACACGCACCTTCTTACCGTCAACTTCTTTGTAGCCGATTTTTGTGGCTTTACCATCTTTTACAAAAGCTACATTAGAAACGCTAATCGGTGCTTCTTTGGTAACAATACCGCCAGGGTTGGTTTGGCTTGGTTTGGTGTGTCTTTTAACCAAATTTACACCTTGAACAACAACCTTATTTTCTTTTGGCATTGCTTTCAAAACTTCACCAGTTTTGCCCTTGTCATCACCTGACAAAACGACAACTTGGTCGCCCTTTTTAATTTTCAACTTAGGCATTATAATACCTCCGGTGCTAATGAAATAATTTTCATAAATTTCTTGTTTCTGAGTTCTCTTGTTACAGGACCAAAGATACGGGTACCGATTGGTTCACCATCTTTGTTAATAAGAACTGCAGCATTTTTATCAAAGCGGATTACAGATCCGTCTTTGCGTCTGATGTCAGAAGCTGTACGAACAATCACAGCCTTGTGAACATCACCTTTTTTCACACGACCCTTTGGAATAGCATCCTTAATAGACACTACAATCACATCGCCAACAGAGGCGTGCATTCTCTTGGAACCTCCAAGAACCTTAATGCACTGCACCTGACGAGCACCAGAGTTGTCGGCGACATCAAGGTTGGTTTGCATCTGTATCATTTTTTAATTCCTTTTCTTATAATTAAGTTACCGTTTTAAGCCGTCAAATAGAACCAAATTGTTCTATTTGACGCATAAAACTGTCAACCTCTAGGCGTTATCAACGATTACAGTCCAAGTCTTGGTTTTTGAATACGGAGCGCATTCTTGAATACGAACAGTATCGCCAACTTTGAACTGATTATTCTCATCATGAGCAGCATATCTTTTGCTTTTCTTGATGAACTTTTTATAAACAGGGTGCATAACTTGACGTTCTACACAAACAATAACTGTTTTGTCCTGTTTATCACTCACAACAACACCTTGAAGAATTCTCTTAGGCATAATATTTCTCCCTTAGCTATTCTTCTTGCGCTCAGTAATGAGCGTGTTGATTTTTGCTACTTCTTTACGGACTTTTGCCAACTGAGCAGTATTCTGCAATTGTCCTGTAGATTGTTGAATTCTTAAGTTAAACTGTTCTTTTTTGCATTCAACAAGTTTACTTTCCAATTCATCCAAACTCATAGCGCGAAGATCTTTAGTTTTTACCATTATTCTGCTCCCAATTCTGAGTTAAGTTTTTTAACAAACTTGGTTTTGATTGGCAACTTAGCAGCACCCAAAGCCAAAGCTCTACGAGCAGTTTCTTCGTCAATACCGCCACATTCAAACAAAACGCGACCCGGTTTAACTCTGGCAACCCAGAACTCAACAGAACCTTTACCTTTACCCATACGAACCTCAGCCGGTTTATCGGTTACAGGAACATCTGGGAAAATTCTAATCCATAACTGACCAAGTCTTTTCATCTCACGGGTAATCGCACGACGAGCTGCTTCAATTTGACGAGCTGTAATGCGTTCCGGTGTCAAAGCCTTTAAGCCGTATGAACCAAAACTCAATTCTGATCCGCCTTTGGCCAAGCCGTGAATACGACCCTTATGCTGTTTGCGGAATTTCAATCTTTTTGGACTTAACATCTTTATTCACCCATTATTTCTGTTCAGCCAACTTTTTGTCTTGTGCCATCGGATCATGAGCCATAATTTCACCCTTATAGATCCAAACTTTAACGCCACAAGCACCATAAGTTGTATGAGCGGTTGAGGTAGCATAATCAATGTCAGCACGCAATGTATGCAAAGGTACACGACCATCACGATAATGTTCGGTTCTTGCAATCTCAGCACCGCCTAAACGACCTGAACAAGCAACCTTAATACCTTCAGCACCCAAACGCAAAGCTGACTGCATAACGCGTTTCATTGCGCGACGGAAAGCCACACGGCGTTCCAACTGCTGAGCAACGCTGTCTGCAACCAATTGTGCATCCAACTCAGGTTTTCTAACTTCTAAGATGTTCAACTGAACTTCAGAATCAGTCATCTTTTGGATTTCTTTTCTTAAAACCTCAATATCCTGACCTTTTTTGCCAATTACAACACCCGGTCTTGCAGAATGAATTGTAACTCTTGCTTTTTTAGCAGGTCTTTCAATAACGATTCTGCTAATACCGGCTTGAGCCAATTTTTCTTTCAAGAATTCTTTAATTTTAACATCTTCGTGAAGGTAATCTGCATATTTCTCATCAGCATACCAACGAGAGTCCCAAGTACGGTTAACTCCAAGACGAAGACTTGTAGGATTTACTTTTTGTCCCATCAGATTACTCCCCACGCTCTGCAACAACGATTGTCATATTAGAGAACGGCTTCAAAACTCTGGCGCCTCTACCACGACCACGTGCGTGCATACGTTTCATAACTAAACCTTTACCAACATAAGCTTCTTTAACATAAAGCTTATCAATGTTCAGCTTGTGGTTGTTCTCAGCATTGGCGATTGCAGATTGCAAAACAGCCAAAGCAGTTTTTGCGATTCTTTTCTTCGAAAAGCTGAGTTCTGCCACTGCTTTAGAAGCATTCAATCCACGGATAGATTGAGCTACCAAATTCAGCTTACGCGGAGAGGTACGAATAGAGTGGCAAATGGCTAAAGCCTCATTTGCTTGAACTCTTCTTTCATTCTTAGTTTGACTCATAATTAACCTCTCTTAGCTTTTTTGTCTGCAGCATGTCCGTAGAAAGTACGGGTAGGAGCAAACTCACCAAATTTATGACCAATCATATCCTCAGTAACCAATACCGGGATGAACTTATGACCATTGTGGACGCCAAATGTCAAACCAACAAACTGTGGCAACATTGTAGAACGGCGAGACCAAATTTTAATCACTTCGTTACGCTTAGAAGCTCTTGCAGCTTCAGCTTTTTTCAGAAGATAGCCATCAACAAACGGCCCTTTCCATACGGAACGTGTCATTAGCGTTTCTCCTTATTTCTTTTTGTTTTCATGACGAGTTCTCATGATGAACTTGTCAGTTTTCTTGTTAGTACGAGTCTTAGCACCCTTAGTAGGTTTACCCCAAGGAGTAACCGGATGGCGACCGCCGGAAGTACGACCTTCACCACCACCATGCGGGTGATCAACCGGGTTCATAGCAACACCACGAGAAACCGGACGATTACCCAACCAACGGTTGCGACCGGCTTTACCGAGTGATTTGTTTTGGTTATCAGGGTTAGATACTGCACCAACAGTAGCCAAACATTCTTCACGAACAACCCTTAACTCACCAGAGCTCAATTTAAGCTGAGCATAACCGGCATCTTTACCAACCAACTGAGCATAACATCCGGCAGAACGAACCAATTGTCCGCCTTTTCCGGCTTTTAACTCAACGTTGTGAATGATAGTACCAACCGGCATATTTTTCAAAGGCATAGCATTACCCGGCTTAATATCTGCTTTTTCAGAAGAAATAACTTTATCGCCGGCTTTCAATCTTTGAGGAGCCAAGATATAAGCCTTTTCGCCGTCTTCATAGCTAATCAAAGCAATGAAAGCCGAACGATTCGGATCATATTCGATTCTCTCAACAGTAGCCTCAGAATCAAACTTTCTACGTTTGAAGTCAATCACGCGCAATTTGCGTTTATGACCGCCACCAATTCTACGACTGGTAACATGACCGAAATTATCACGACCACCGGTTTTTGTCAAACCGACCGTCAATGTTTTTTCAGGTTTACCTTTGTACAACTCGCTTCTATCAACGATAACGAGCTGACGAAGTCCAGGAGATGTGGGCTTATAATTTTTCAATGCCATTTCTTAAATCCCTGTAGTAATATCAATATTTTGACCTTCGGCAAGAGTAACCACAGCTTTTTTATAATCAGAACGATGTCCGATATGACCGCGGAAAACTTTTTCCTTACCGTTTGTACGAATTGTATTCACTTTGTTTACTTTGACATTAAAGATTGCTTCAACAGCAGCCTTAACCTCGTCTTTATTTGCAGACAAAGGAACTATAAATGTAACTTTTCCGTTTTCTGAAGAAATCATAGATTTTTCAGTAATAACCGGACGCACCAAAGTATCATACATTTTTGCAGTTACATTGTTTGTTTTATTCGACTTACTCATTTCAATCTCTCTCCCAAGCAAACAACTGCATCTTTAGTCAAGACCAATTTTTCTTTTCTCAAGATGTCATAAACGTTAGCACCAACGCTTGGCAAAACATCAACACCGATAATATTGCGAGAAGCAAGAGCAAAGTTTGTATCAACTTCTTTGCCATCGATGAACAAGCTGTTTTTCAAACCGCAAGCTGTCAATTTTTCGTTCAAAACTTTAGTCTTCGGTTCATCCAATTTAGCCTCATCAACGATAACCAAATTACCTTCTTTAAGTTTCGCAGACAAAGCTGTCTTCAAACCCAATTGACGGAATTTTTTAGTCAAATCGTGTGAGTGATCACGAACAACCGGACCGAACACAACGCCACCCTTACGGAATTGAGTACCCTTACGAGAACCCTGACGAGCACGACCGCCACCTTTTTGTTTAAAAGGTTTAGCAGGAGTCAAAGCAACTTCCGAGCGACCTTTAGTTTTGTGAGTACCTGCTTGAAGTCTGGCCAATTGCCAAACAACAACACGGTGCAAGATGTCGGCACAAACTTCCAAACCAAAAATAGATTCATCAAGTTCAATTGAACCAACAACTTTATTTTCCAAATTTAAGATGTCCTGTTTCATTATCTTCATCCTTATAATCTCTATGCATTATCAGCCGGAGTTTCAGCCTCGGCTTTAACTGCAACAGGTTCATCAACTTTAATTAAACCGGCAGGCATCGGCAACTGAACTGAAGAAGATTTCTTAACGGCATCAGTAACGTAAACCCATCCGTTTTCAGAACCGGGAACACCACCTTTAACCATAATCAACCCCTTATCAGCATCAACAGAAACGACCTTCAAGTTTTGAACGGTTACACGTTCATCACCCAAGTGACCGGCCATCTTCTTACCCTTAAATACCTTACCAGGATCTTGTCTTTGTCCTGTAGAACCATGAGAACGGTGAGAAATTGATACACCGTGTGTAGCTTCCAAACCGGCAAAATTATGGCGCTTCATAACACCAGCAAAACCTTTACCGATTGATGTTCCGCAAACGTCAACAAAGCAACCCGGAACAAAATGTTCTACAGATAATTTATCACCGACAGAAAGAAGACAATCTTCAGAAACTCTGAATTCTGCCAATTTTTTCTTCGGTTCAACATTAGCCTTTGCAAAATATCCCTTCAAAGGTTTTGACAAGTTCTTTGTTTTTACAGAGCCGCAACCCAATTGAACAGATGTATAACCATCTTTTTCTACAGTTTTAACAGCGACAACTTCCAAACCGTCAACTTGCAAAACAGTAACCGGCACATGAGTACCGTCAACATCGAAAATGCGGGACATTCCAAGTTTTTTTGCAATCAGACCTGTACGCATTATAGTTTTTCCTTTTCTTAATAGGTTGACCTAACCATTTATTTGCTAAGCCAACATTAACATTATAACTTAATTTCAACATTAACACCGGCAGCCAAATCAAGCTTCATCAAAGCATCAACTGTTTGCGGTGTCGGATCTACGATATCCAAAAGTCTTTTGTGAGTTCTGATTTCGAACTGCTCACGAGATTTTTTATCAACGTGCGGAGATCTGTTCACAGTAAACTTTTCGATTCTGGTTGGCAGAGGAATAGGACCTCTGACATTAGCGCCTGTTCTTTTGGCTGTGTGGACGATTTCTTTAGTAGAAAGATCCAACAAACGATGGTCAAAAGCTTTCAAGCGAATTCTGATATTCTGTGTATCCATCTTTTTACACTTTTCCTTATAACTAGACGGCATAAATCCACCATTTCAGAATTTTGCCATCTAAAAGTTAAACCTCATGCAGAGCCTTGCAATTCCATATTTACCATTCGAATTATATCACTTTATAATCCGCGCGCCTCAGTCCTAAACCGAGAGAATTCAAGGGATGCGCTATGTTTTATATCGCAAAGATCAGTGAGCAAAAATACTCCAATCCCTTTGACACAGGCGCCTTATAACATATCACAAACTTAATTGCAAGCAAAAAAATGAAAAAAACTTAAAAAAATTGATTTTCTCACACTCCGCAAACCAAGACTCAGAGTCAGTTTGAGTCATCTCAATATTTTTGTCCAATCCGAGTCAAATAATCATCAAGATTCTTAACTTACAAAAAAAACTCCTCATTAAACCTATTTTAACAATTTATCTGTTAAAAGCATAAATTAGATGAGTCTATATATCAAAAATGGCGATTCTTTTTAGACACTGTCTTTGCTATTAAGCTTTAGCTGACGAAGCAGTCAACCACTACTCTGTCACTGCGAGGAGTGACAACGACGAAGCAGTCCATAAAAGGAAACCATAAAACAAAATGTCATCCCTTTTTGATTAGGCTCTCCTCACCAAAATCAAGGGATCTCATCAAAAAAACAAAAAAGCTTTGCTAGTGGCGTCAAAATGTGATATAATGAAAGATATTTTAAGGACTAAAAAAGGAGGATATACTCATGTTAAAACAGAATGTTAACGCCGTAACCCGTTGTATTTCCCTTAAAAACTCACGGGGGGGGTAAAGCCTTTTTTATATAGTCTTGCTTTAACTACAGCACTCTGCACACCCTCTTTTGCAACCACCACAACTCCTGAAATTAATACTGATTACTTAAACGAATTAACCGGTCCTAAGGTAACTTGGGAAACGGCTACTGAATCTGACTCTGATATTGTTCTTATCAACGGTGCTTATTACAAATACACCTACCACAAACCCGATGATTATACTGAATATAATAATCCCTATACATCGGGTACTCCTCATAATGTGGTTTTTAGAAATATTAACGGTACGGCCCTTTATGTTCTGACTTATACTAATATGTACTACAAAGTAGATTTTGTAGATAATTATATACAGCAAAGAAGTAGTGGTGAAATTTTTGACAATACTATGGGATCTACATCTACAATAGAAGGAGTATTTATTGGTAACTATATTCTTGCAAACGATTTTACAGGAGGAATTATCTTTAATGAAAGTTTTCTGGAATCATTTTACGGCAATTTTATAAATAACTATATTCAAACACAAGGAGATCTTAAAGGAGGAATTATCTTTAATGAAAATGGTACTACAACTCTAATTAACAATAGTTTTTATGGTAACTATATAAAAGGAAACGATATTTTGGGAGGTGTTATTTATAATATTGGCACATTAAACATCACTGCCGACAACGGCGAAAGTATCTTCTCCGGCAACTATGTTGAAACTATCAATGATGATGGAACCACAACTAAAGAATCCAATGCTATTTATCAAGATTTATATGGAACTATTAACTTTAACTCTATCAACAACGGCCTTATACGCTTTGATGATAAAATCACCGGAGAAGGAAATTTATCTATGTTTGAACAGAATGGCTTTCAAATTACTAAAGATAATGATGATAATTACGTACTCACATCTTCCGACGGTTCAGAATCTTTTACTTCTCAAAAAACTCCTCTTGGCGATTTTTTAACAGTTATGGAACAAACATTGTCCGCCGAAGAAGTTAGTCAAGCATTATTAGAATTGGAAGCTCAAGGTATCGCTGTTATTCAAAACGGTAATGATTACATGTTTTCAATTGGCTTAGAGACTGGAGTTCTAACCCAACAACCAGATGGCAGCTATTTAATGGAAGTAGGCTATATATTAACTGAACATGGTGGCTTTATTGATATCACCGGCGACACATCATCCAAAGTGGTGTTTAATGAAACTGTGGATGCTGCTGCAATCAACATCTCCGGTACTAATGTCTTTGCTAATAAAGGCTCTTTTGCAAGATCTACTACCCATAGTGGTGGTATATTAAACATCGGTGCTGATGCGGTATTGGAAGATTCTGTTGTTGACAACGGCGGTAAAGTCAATATTACATCCAGTGCCACAGCTGAACGTACAGAAGTAAATGATGCTGGTGTTCTACACGTAGCTTCCGGCGGTATCGCCAATGACACAACAGTTAATCGTGGCGGTAAATTAGAAACCGAAGTTGAGGCGCGTCTAAACAACCTCCTCGCCAATGGCGGAGCTATTCTTGATATCGATGCCGGCTCGGTGTTAACCGGTAATATCATCATTGATGCCAATGCTGAGATGGGCGGTACTTATGATTATTCAAAAATCTTCAAAGACGAAGTTACCGATTCAGGTTCCTTAACCCTCGTCGGCGGTCTTAATAATGCTATGACTTCTGATTCCCTTATTAATAATGTGACCGACAAAAAACTCAACCTAACCTCCGGTGATTATTCTGTTGGATATGGAGCTCAAACCGTTTCCGGTTGGGATAGCTTGACTATATCCGATGCTAATGTCAAAGTCGAAGGTGTTATTGATATGGCTGAAGCTTCTAAGGTTATCAATATTACTTCTAACTCTACTCTGGATTTAGCAGGTCACTCCCCTTTGGTTACAACTATAATCGGTTCGGTTAACAATGATGGTACCCTAAACTTCCACCATGCAGATGATGATGCCGATGATATTACCAATATCTATGGTAACTATACCGCATATAACAATGCTCAAATGATTATTGATGTAAACCCCTCAACCAAGTCTTCTGACTTGATGATTGTTGACGGTGATGTCGCTGGTACAACAAAAGTAACCGTATACAGAATTACTGACGGAACAACTACCGATTTAATCAAATTTGTTGATGCTCCTAATGATGATACTTCTACCGGTGCTTATTTCACCGTTCATCGTGTTTATGCCGAAGCTTTGGGCATTACCGACCAATGGAAGATTGTTCATCAAGACAATGCTTGGCATATTACATCTGCTGATAATCCTACTAATTCTAATGACGGATACGGAACATCTGATACCGGTGATTTGGATGTTGATATTGTTACTGATGTTACTTTGCCCAACAACTTCCCGACATCTCCGACTATTAAGCCTAATATTCCGACAAACAATCAAACATCAAACAATGATAGTAAGACTAAGTTAGTATCAGAGGCTTTGGCTTATATATCATTACCTAAGATTGGACTTGAACAAGTGCGTGATCTTGTCCGTATTGTTTCCAACAAAGTTACATCAACCAAAATTAAGAGCGGACATTGCGGAATGGGCGAATGTAACTATGACGGACAAGTCGTAAACGGAGCATGGATTGATTTGGGACACAAAAAGTCTGAGATTGATGCTCCGGTATCGGTTGAGGCTAAGATAAATGCTGTTGATTTAGGATTTGATATTCAAAAAGACTTGCATAATCGTTTAGGTATATTTGCATCATATCGCCAAGGCGAATATGAGCTATCCGGCGACGGCGAAGACTATTATGCCAAAGAAGGGGCTGATATCGATATCGACAGTTGGATACTTGGTTTGTATCATCGTTATGATTATGGCAGATTATGGACTATGTCATCAATTTATGGCGGTATCCAAAAAGTTGATATGAGTACTGATGACGGAGTAAGTTCTGATACTGACGGTATACAGTTTGGCGGAAGTGTTGAAGCGGGATTGGTATTTGAACCGCAAAAACGATTAACTATCGAACCGAGCATCAGATTAGGCTATAACTTCATCAAATATGATGATATGTCTGATGCTTATGGTAAAAAGGCTGAGTTTGACAATGTTCAAAATATCGAGGCTGAAGCCGGTGTTAAGGTTGAAAAGACCTTCTTCCACAACAACCGTCGTGTAATCAGTAAGATTTATGTTAAACCGAGTATTGTCCAAAACTTTGGTAAAGGTGATGTCAACATAACCTCGCTTGATACGATTGAAGGGCTTGAAGATGAGACCTTAATCCGAGGCGAGATTGGCGGAAGCTTTAACTTTGGCAACGGATGGAGCGGATTTGGCTCACTGGGTTATACCTATGGTTCTGATTACAACGCTACTGACTTTAACATAGGTATCAATTATAATTGGTAAGTAAGTAAAAAGCTCTCTTTTGAAAAGAGAGCTTTTTTTGTTGGATTGCTTCAGCGCAAGCGCTTCGCAATGACATAAAAAATAAAAAGCGCTTCGAAATGACAAAAAGGGGAAAAGCTGACTCGTAATGACGGAAAATAAAGACCCTTCGCAATAACGGAAAAAAATAAAAGTTGATTTGTGGTGACATTAAAGGTAGAGGCCGAGGGGAAAAGCGTTTTGCGGTGATATTAAAAAAGACAAAGCATCAATATAAAAGTTGTGAATATTAATTGTTTTATCTTTCGGTTTGCTTTGGTTGTGATAAAATCAGCATAATAAGTTAACTATATTCTATGGATTTTTAAAATGAGATTCACAATTGAACGCGCGCATTTATTGAAAACTCTGAGCCATGTTCAGAGTATTGTTGAAAAAAGAAATACTATTCCGGTTCTTTCAAATGTCAGAATTGAAGCTTTGGGCGATGGAATAAGCTTTAAAGCAACAGATATGGATACTGAAATTACCGAAATGGCTGATGCAAAAATTACTGAAACAGGCGCAACAACAGCTCCGGCACATATGTTGTATGATATTGTTCGCAAACTTTCTGACGGTAGTCAAGTTGAGTTGATTTATCCTGATGATAAAGGACAGCTGACAATTTCTTCTGCTCGTTCTAAATTTTCGCTTTCAACAATTCCGGTAGAAGACTTTCCGGTTATTTCAGGAGATAAATTGCCAACTTCTTTTGTTATGGCAAAAGATGAATTGAAAGATGTTATTGACAGAACACAGTTTGCTGTATCCACCGAAGAAACAAGATATTACCTTAACGGTTTGTTTGTTCATGCTAAAAAAGAGGGAAATTCGGAAGTTTTGCGAGTTGTGGCAACCGATGGTCATCGCTTGGCTTGTGTAGAATCCCCCCTGCCCCAAGGTGCTGAAAACTTAAAAGGCGTTATTATTCCGCGCAAAACAGTATCTGAAATCAGAAAATTGTTGGAAGACAACTCTGTTGAAAATGTTACTGTTGAAATTTCAGAAAACAAAGTGCGTTTTTCAGTAACCGATATTACTTTGACATCTAAGCTTATTGATGGAACTTATCCGGATTATGAAAGAGTGATTCCGACAGATAATGATAAATCTTTGGAACTTAATGTTAAGGAATTAGCTTCGGCTGTTGATCGTGTTTCGGTTGTTGCTGAAAGAACACGTGCTATAAAAATGCTTACAAATCAAAATAAAGTTACTATCGTTACTTCCAGCCCTGATTTAGGTAGCGCTTCAGAAGATTTGGAAGCTAAGTATGAACACGAATCTTTAGAAATAGGTTACAATTTCCGTTATTTGTTGGATATTCTCGGTGAAGTGAAAGGTGATACAGTACGTATTTCGTTTGCTGATGCTTCTTCGCCTTCGGTTATTCACGATACTTCGGATTCAAGTGCAATCTATGTATTGATGCCGATGAGAGTATAGATGAACAGCTTAGCTTGCAATTTGGCTAATTTGACAAAGTTAAAGTCAGGTGTAGAACGCCTGACTTTAACTGACTTTAGAAACTATGCAAGCCTACGATTAAATGCAGAAATAGCTCCGATTATTGTTTATGGCGAAAACGGAAGCGGTAAAACCAATATCTTAGAAGCAATATCTTTTTTAACCCCCGGAAGAGGTTTGAGAGGAGCAAAATTAGCTGACATCAAAAGATTTATTCCTCAAATTGCCGAAGGAGGGGGTCTTTCGTTTGTATCACCATTGAATTGGGCTGTATCAGCGGAAATTCTTAATAATGGCGAAACATATAATATTGCAACAGCAGTCGAAAAAAGTTCTAAAGAAATTGATGAAGGAGATGATTATCGTTCTTTTGAAAGAAGAATCGTAAAAATAGATAACTCAAAAATATCATCTCAAGCCGAATTAGGAAGATATTTGTCGGCAATTTGGATAACACCCCAAATGGATAGGCTTTTTAGAGGCGGAAGCCAACCAAGACGTTCGTTTCTGGATAGACTGGTATATGCTTTTGATATGGAACACGCAAAACGAACCGCAACTTTTGAACACTTGTATCGCGAGTGGTATAAGTTGTTGAAAGAAGGGAAAACTGATAATTTTTGGCTAAATTCTCTGGAAGAAAATATAGCAACAACCGGTGTAGCTATTGCGGCAGCCAGACGTGAACAAGTTGCCAGACTTAATGCTTTTATAGAAAATGAACCTGATGATATATTTCCCTCTGTCAGATTAGAACTTGACGGAACAATCGAAAAGGCTCTTGATGATAAACCCGCAGTAATCGTAGAAGAAGAATATAAAAATATGATGTCAAAACAACGTCGCTTTGTTTTGCAAAATGATAATCCTGATGGAATTAATCGAACAGATTTTAAGGTTTATTTTAAGAAAAAAGGAATGCCGGCGGACTTGTGTTCAACAGGAGAACAGAAATCGTTGCTCATAAGTATAATTCTTGCCCAAACAAAATGTCAGACTCTGCATAAGGGATTTGCTCCGGTTATGCTGTTGGATGAAGTGGCAGCACATTTGGATGATGTTAAAAGAGAAGCTTTGCTTGAAAAAATTGTTGATCTTAATGTTCAGGCATGGATCACAACAACCAATCCCGAACTTTTTGATAGTTTAAGAACTCAAGCTCAGTTTTTTGAGGTGCGCAATAATAAAGTCATTTGCGATTAGAACTTGTTTTGCGATTCTGTTTGCGATTCGGAAAACGAATCCAAAAAAACTTTAATTTGCCTCAAAACGAATCCCAGCAACGATTTGATGCGAATCGTTAGTTTTGTTATAGGGAATCGGTAATTGTTTATTAATTTTTTTAGCCTAGCCTTAGTTTATCAAGACCGTTCTACGCTCGGATTCTATCCGTTTGACGATAAAAAGAGGGGCTTAAATGTTGTTAAAAATAAGACATACGCTTGTAAAGACTGCTTTTTTAGCGGTCTGTTCGGCTATGTTAATAAATAGCGATGTTTGGGCGCAAACCGGACAGATTTTGGATGTCAATAGCGGAGAAACTGTTGAATACGTAAACATAGGTAATAATTATGATAACGCCGTTCTCAACGTCAATGATGGCGGTACGGCAAATAAAACGTCTATTTATGAAGATGGCCTTTTAAATGTTAATGCCGGTGGCGTTGCTAATGATGTATTGGTTAATGAAAAAGGTGTTGCTAATATAAATAATGATGGTAGTGCATCAAATACAACAGTAAAAAATACGGGAACACTTATTATCCAAGAAACAGGAACCGCATCCGGAACAACAACTATTGAAGATGGTGGTTTAATTAATGCATCATCCGGCGGTGGAATTATTGAAAATTTGGTTGTTGAAGAAGGCGGAAAATTTAACCTTACCAACACTGCTGAAATCTCAAATATTTCCGTTGAAGGACAAAGCGGTTCTATAACCGGCACGAATGCTAATGATATCGTAATAAATGATGGTTCAAATCTTTATGTACGTAACGGAAGTGCAAGTGGTACAGTGGTTCAAAATGGCGGAACTTTAAATATCGGAAATTCTGCTACGGTGTCAGGTACAACTATTGAAACAGGAGGACATCTTATTGCTAACTCTTCCGGTTCTACAATCAGCGATATGACCATACAGGATGGTGGAACATTCGAACTTTCTACTAATGTTGATGTCAGCGACCTGAAAGATAAAGACGGAAACAGCTTGGGTAGTATCGCATCCGGAACTGCAACAAATATTGTTCTTAACGAAGGAGCAACATTAGATGTAGAATCGTCTGATGTTGCTGATAACACAACCGTAAATGGCGGCGAATTGAATGTTTTTGGAACAGCAAATACCGTAACCGTTACCGGAACAGGTGAAGTTGAAGTAGAAATCGGAGGGGTGGTTGACGGAGCAACTTTAACCGGTGTTGATGCTGAAAATATGGCGGTTATGGATGTTGAGGGAACCGCAAAAAATACAACATTAAACAGTTTTGGTAAAATGAATGTTGACGGAACGGCAGAAACAACAACCGTTAATAATAATGGCGTAATGAATGTATATGGAACTGCTACTGACACAACCGTTAAAAGCGGTGGCGAAATATCAGCTTTGGATAGTAATGCGACAGTTGATATCTTGACTATTGAAACAGGCGGAAAATACAGCATCTCAACGGGCGTTGAATTGTCTAATGCAACCATTAACGGAACAGATATGGGAACAATAACCAATAATGTTGCTGAAAATGTGATTATTAATGACGGATCTGTTCTTCAGGTAGAGTCTGGACATACGGCAAAAGATACCGTTGTTCAAAATGGCGGAACTATTGCTTCTAATTCTGCCGGTATTATTGATGGTTTGACAATTCAAGATGGCGGAGCATTTGATTTAACAACCGAAACAGAGCTTTCCGGACTTAAAGATGGCAATGGCAACGATTTAGATGGTAGTATCACTGGAAATGTTGCTGAAAATATAACCGTTACGGAGGGATCAACTCTTTCTGCTACCAGAGGCGGAGTTATTAAAAATAGTAGTGCGGTCGGAGGAACAATAGCTGTTGTAGATGGAACAGCTGAAAATGTAACCGTTTCAGATAACGGAACTATTGTTGCTAATACTTTCGGCGCAAATGTTTCAGACACCCATATTGAGGCAACAGGAGCATATGATTTTTCGACAAATGCCAATGTTTCTGCAACATATGGGAATGATAATAAAGAAATTATAATCAACAATCAATCGGTAACGTCTGCTTTTGTCGGAAACGGCTCTAAATTAACCATTGAAGCAAATGGCGGAAAATCAGAATCTGTTGTGGTTGACGGTGGCACAATGATTGTTAATGAGGGGGGAAATGCCAAAGATACAACTGTTTCATCGGGCGAAGTGAATGTTGACGGGGGAACCGTTGAAAATATAGTTGTAGAAAATACAGGCGTGGTTAATGCAGAAAACGGAGCTAATATTAGTGGCTTGACCGTTAAAAACGGTGGTAAAGTTAATTTAGATGATTTTTCTACATCAAGTAACGCCAATATTGCTTCCAATGGTTCAATTAATATTAAAAATGATGCCAATGCTCTTAATACCACTGTGAACAATCAAGGTGTTCTTAATGTAGAACAAAAAGGATACGCAACTTATACAACCGTTAATAATGGAGGTATTGTAAATATTAAAAACGGAGGTGCTGCTGATACTATTACAATTAACGGTAATGGTGTGTTAAATATGGATGCTGGCTCTACAGTGTCAGGCCTTATTATGGAAAAAGATTCTATTATTAATATTGTCGACGGTTCATTATTGAGTGGTCTTTTGACTATTGATGTTGGAGCAAATTTATCCGGCTCATCTTTAGATTTCAGTAATTTGTTTGCAGATGGCGCAAATAATTTGGAAATAGTTACATTTAAAGGTGGTGTCAACTCAGCATTTGGCGGCAATTTGGAAAATAGCGATCCTAATAATAAATCTTTGGTTCTAAAAGACGGAGCATACATAATTTCAAATAGCGGACAAACCGGAACAGTTAATGTTTCCGGTTGGAACACTATTGAATTTAACAATGCAGATGTTCGTCTTGAATCTGACCTATTATTAAACGGAACAGATAAATCTGTTTCTATTACGGATACTGCTAAATTGGATGTTTCCGGAAGTGAAAATCGAAAAAATGAAGTTACAATCGGAGGAACTTTAATTAATGCCGGTACCATTGATTTGAGTGGTGGTGGTCTTTCAACACAAGATGTGTTAACCATTGATGGAGACTACAGTGCCGATGTAGCTGATATTATTATGGATATAAATCCTTTAAATAACACGGCTGATAAACTTGTCATTAACGGTAATGTTTATGGAAAAACATCCGTATATATGAAGTCTAATTCGCCAAAAACAACAAATGAAAGTATTTTGTTTGTTGAAGCGCCTAATAACGTCAGCGGGGGAACTGACAGCTTTGAAATTTGGCGTGTAGAAAAATCACCGTTTATTTGGGATGTATTATTTGAAAATAATAAATGGTATGCTTATGTTACAAATGGCGACAGTCCGGTTATCGTGCCTGAAGCCGCAGCTTATTATGGATTAATTGATAATACTTTTATGCAAACAGCTAGCTTGGGAGCTAATTTGCGCAACAACATAGCAATAAATGAATTTAGAAAAGTGGCTTGTAAATTGGCGAAGAATCAAAAATATTCAAACCGCTTGTGTCGAAGCGCTCAGCCTATATTTACAGGGTGGGTTGCGCCGGTTTATTCATCTGCAACTGTTGAGGCTCCTTATAATTATAAAGCAACTTTATCCGGAGTGGATGGAGGTTTGGATCTTATTAGCAATGGAATTGCTAAATTTGGTCTGATGGCTTCTTATCGTAATGGTACATATACATATGATGAGAGCGGAGAAACTTATACCTTGCAAGGAGAGGCTGAAACAGCCATCAATAGCTATTTAGCAGGAGCTTATATGCGTGTTGATGGTAATTATTGGTCTATTCTTTTGGCAGGATATGGTGGAATACTTGATGCTGAAGTAAGTACAGAAGACGGGGTAAATTCTGATACTTCAGGAACAACTTTTGGTGCAACTTTAGATGTCAACTTTATCTATAAAAATGTCAGCGGGATCAGAATCGAACCCGGGGTAAGGGTTTCATACACATCTGTTAAGATGGATGAAATAAGCGACAACGCAGGCAAAGTCCAAGAATTTGACAATGCCAGCCGCACCGAGGTTGAAGCAGGTTTGCGTATAGCAAAAAGATGGGAATTTCCTGAAGCCCGAGCAGAAATTTTTGTAAAACCCGCAGTAGTTCAGACAACAAATAGCGCTTCTGACTTTGAACTGGTAGAAGAAAGACTTCTGGATTCAACAGAAGATCGTACAATTGTTAAAGTCGAGGCCGGAATGTCTTTTGATATGATAGAAAATTGGAGTGCTTCTGTTGCAGGATCGTATAGTTTTGGTTCCGATTATACAAATACGGCCGCTAATCTTAGTGTAATATACAATTTTTAAGATACTTGAATATAGCCATCTGACTGCATTTTAAATAATTTGGCATATCGACCTTTTTTTCGTAACAAACTAAGGTGAGTTCCCTGTTCAACGATCTGTCCGTTTTCTAAAACGATTATTCTATCCATTTCACGTAGAGTAGACAATCGATGGGCAATCGCTACAACTGTTTTGTTTTTCATTAGTGTTTTTAATGAGGTTTGAATATATTTTTCACTTTCCGAATCTAATGACGATGTTGCCTCATCAAATATAAGAATTGGAGCATTTTTTAAAATTGCTCGAGCAATGGCAATACGTTGTCTTTCTCCGCCAGATAGAATAACTCCTCTATCACCTACTTTAGTACTGTATTTATTTGTAAATTTATCTATGAACTTATCAGCAGATGCTTGCTTGGCAGCTTTAAAAACTTCCTTATCAGTTGCTTCGGTTTTACCATATCTTATGTTATCAAATAAACTTCTATTAAATAAACACACATCCTGCGGTATTGTGGCAATATGTTTATGCAAAGAATCTTGTGTTATATCTTGAATGTTTATGCCGTTAATTGTTATTGCTCCGGATAAAACATCAAAATAGCGAGCTATAAGTTTTATTAATGTTGATTTTCCGGAACCAGATGTTCCAACAATTCCTATTTTTTCTCCTTCTTTAATGTCGAGACAAAAATTGTTGAATATAGGTTTAGTATTATTGTATGCAAAACAAACCGAATCAAATTTTATACTTGCTTTTTTAGCTACCAACTGTTTGGCTCCTGCCTTATCAATGATTTCGGGATCTTTTGCCAACGTTAACAACGCAGAATCTATTTGCCCTAATGTTCGTGATAATCCGTTAATTATCCAATTAACGCCGAAAATAATATTACTTAATCGGTGGGAAACCGTTAAAACAAAGAAAAATGAAGCTACATCTATGTGTTTATAATAAAAAAGAGCCGTACTTATGAGCATAATTAAGCCGGTTGAGAGTGTGGCAGATGCACCTAAATACATATTTATCAAACATTTTTGTTTTTGCTCTTCATTCTCTGTGTGACGCCAAACGCGCAGTGTTTTTAGCATGTTGATGCGTTCATATTTATAATTGGCAAAACTTTTTATCTCTGAATAGTTAGCTATGGAATCAACAATAATAGCGTTTGATTTACTTTGCTCTGTTGATGTTTTACGCGATAAATCCGCTCTAATATGTCCAAAATGACGACCGACAAAAAACATTGCAGCTATCCAGACAAAAACAACTATGCCTAAAATCCAACTTATGTATGCCAAAATAATCAAATTTACAAACATAAAACAAAAATCGAAAAGACCATTGCCGCAATGAAAAAAGAAATCCACAACTCCATTTTGAAGTTGGTTAAACTTATTGGAAATATTACCTGTCATCTCGTTTGTAAAATAAGAAATGGAGTGTTTGTTTACGTAAGCAAATACATCTTTAATAACCAACGAACGAAGATGGGGAATTAACTTACAGGCAAACCACATACTCAGAGCTTGCAATACTTGACCAAGAAAATCTAATGAAATACAAACTATTAAAAGGCCTACAAGTAAACGCCAATAATCGGGATGAGACATTCCTGTAGCTATCCAATCAAACGTTTTGGCAATATACAATAAACTCACTTGTGAAACGCCTCGGGCTGATAAAGACAGAAAAACAACCCCAAATAGCACAAACTTAAATTTACTAAGATAACTCCAGATAAACTTTAGCGCGTTTTTTTGCATAATTTATTAACCTAAAATTGACAGATTGTTGATATTGTTATACCATAATAATCAGTATAAAGCAATATTTGAAAGATGTGCAAAATGGAAACACAGTATTATACTTTAATTGAGAAACAAGATTTCTTTGAAATAATAGAAAACAAATACGGGGAATTAGCCATATTCATTGATGCCCGAGCAGGTGTTCCCGATAATCCGGTTTTGGAATTCGACGGAAAAAAAACAGCTTTACTTAAAAGAGATGCTCATTTGGCTGTCAAATTGGATAATATTAATGTTGAAACTGTTGAACCTTTAGCAGAATCTGAATTTGTTATGATTGTCGAATTAAAAGGAAAAATGGTTGAGCGTGTATACGGCGTTCCGGTTGAAAATGTTGAAGATATCGTTTTTGAAGGAAAACAAACACGAGCTGATGAATTAGTAAGAGCTAAAAACAGAGATGAACTTATAAAAAGTTTTGGAGCCGTTAAAATTTGGATCAATGGAGTTGATACTGTTAATAATGAGGATAAAAAGTAATGATTGGTTTAGTTTTAGTTACTCATGGAAATTTAGCTAATGAATTTATATCAGCTATGCAACATGTTGTGGGACCTCAAGAACAAGTTGAAGGTGTGTGCATCGGTCCGGATGATGATATGGAAATGCGCCGAAATGAAATTTTAAGCAAAGTCACGGATGTGGATAGTGGTGAAGGTGTTGTTTTGCTCACAGATATGTTTGGCGGGACTCCCTCAAATTTGGCTTTATCCATGATGGATAGGGCAAATGTAGAAATTTTAGCAGGCATTAATTTACCCATGTTGATAAAGATAGCCTCTTTACGCAAAGAAAAAAACATGAAAGATACTGTTGAAGGCGCTCAAGATGCCGGAAAAAAATATATTAACATTGCTTCACAGTTGTTGGGGAAATAGGATGTCTGATAAAATCGTTAAAGAATTAGAAATAAAAAACATTAAAGGTTTACATGCTCGTGCAGCGGCGGCTTTTGTGAAAACATTGGAACCTTTTGATGCTTTGATAGAAGTGGAACGTATAGGGCAATGTGTGAATGGTTGCTCTATTATGGGATTGATGATGTTGGCCGCATCAAAGGGAACAAAGATAAAAATATCAGCTTCAGGGAATCAGGCAACAGAAGCTTTGTCTGCTTTGGAAGCATTGATAGAAAACAAGTTTGGAGAAGATTAGTTGCCAACAAAAGCTTCTCGTAATCGCACACTTAGTTTGGAAAAAAAAGAGGTTTTGCAATTAACATCTTCAGCAGTCAGGTTATCTAAAAAAGAAAAACTAGAGAATGTTATTAATAAAGTTATATGGCAAGATACATTGAAAGCGATGAACTTTTTGCCGGATAAGTGTATTGATTTAATGATTGTAGATCCTCCGTACAATATAACCAAAAATTTTGGAACATCGGTTTTCAAAGAAATGAAAACTGACGAATATGCAAAGTGGCTCGATAAATGGTTGAAAAAAACCGACAGGCTCTTAAAGGACGATGCATCTGTTTATATTTGTGCTGATTGGAAATCATCTATTGCAATACCTTATATTGCCGGCAAGTATTTTATATTGCAAAATAGAATTTCTTGGGAAAGAGAAAAGGGACGAGGGGCAAAAAATAATTGGAAAAACTGTTTAGAAGATATATGGTTCTTTACAAAAGGAAAAACCTATAAATTTAACTTAGATCGGGTAAAAATTTTGCGTCCGGTTATAGCTCCTTATCGCGACAAAAAAGGAACTCCCAAGGATTGGTTTGAGGATGGAAATAAAAAATTCAGATTAACTCATCCTTCTAATGTGTGGACAGATATATCCATACCCTTTTGGTCTATGGCCGAAAATACAAATCACCCGACTCAAAAACCTGAAAAATTGATTGCAAAATTGATTTTAGCTTCTTCAGATAAAGGCGATGTTGTTTTTGATCCTTTTTTGGGTTCGGGAACAACTGCTGTTGTGGCTAAAAAACTGGAACGAAATTTTATCGGAATAGAAAAAGAAGGCGAATATGTTGCTCTATCGTTAAAAAGATTGGATTTAGCAAATTCAAATACAAATATTCAAGGTTTTGAGGATGGCGTTTTTAAACCCCGAAATATGTAATCTTATTGGTTAGGTTGTTATTGTTTATTTAATTCTTACTTCTTTTATTGCTTAACGAAAAAATTAATCAATTTATTAGGAGTAATGAAACATGTGTAAAGATATGAGAGATTCATATAGCGCATCAAAAGAAGCTTCTTCATCAAAAAAAATGTCTGCTTCTACTGATAAAGATGCAAATAAACCTTCAACAAATAAAGATTCAAAATCTTCGTCATCTTCTTCCGGCGGATGCGGATGTGGCGGATACTAAGATAATTATATAAACCGGTTTGCCCCCTGTTAAAATCTTTTGATATTGACAGGGGGTTGGTTTGTATGTACTTTTTATTATATTCTCGTCGTATTAATAAGAGATAATTTTATATTGTTGAGGAAAATGTGATGAAATATTTTTTGGTAATGCTTTCTTTTTTGTTTTTAAGTTTGAAGGCTAATGCTCAATCTGTTGAAAATTTGCAGAAAATTGAAACATATTTAAACAGTATAAAAAGTCTTGAAGCTACTTTTGTGCAAATGGCATCAAACGGAGCTACGGCTGAAGGGCGCTTATTTATAAAAAAACCAAACAAAATACGTATGGAATATGCTGAACCGACAAATGTTTTAATTGTTGGAGATGGTAATTTTATAATTTATAATGACCTTGATTTGGATCAAGTTACACATATTGATTATAATGATATACCTGCTTCAATGATTTTATCAGATGAAATTAACATTGATAATGATAAAATTAAGGTTCTTGATTTTTACCAAGATAGCGGTTCAACCGCTATTACTCTTGATTATGCCAAAAAAGGTGAGTTGGGACCGATTACTTTGGTGTTTTCTAATAATCCCTTAGAACTAAAACAATGGAAGATTGTTGATCCACAAAGTGTAGAGGTTAGTGTCTCTTTGTATGATGCAAAAAAAGATTCTGAACTAAATGACAGGTTATTTGAATATAAAAACAAAAAAAACAGCTCTCGTAACTTTAAAAAGAAAAAATAAATAATGAACTCTTTTTCGCTTATAACTTGGAACGTAAACTCTATTCGAATCAGAATTGATTTAGTAGCCTTGTTGATTAAAAATTATGAGCCGGACATTATTTGTTTGCAAGAAGTCAAGGCAAAAGAAGAAGACTTTCCATTCGGAGATATTTATAAATTAGGCTATCCTTACGTTGCCCTTTATGGGATGCCCGGATATAATGGCGTGGCCATCATATCAAAAACACCTTTAAATAATGAGCTGAAATGTGATTGGGTTGGTAAAAAAGATGCGAGACATATTAAAGTGTCTGTTTTTGATGATATAGAAATCAACAATATATACATCCCGGCCGGTGGTGATATCCCAGATCCGATATTAAATCTGTCTTTTGCGCATAAACTTTGTTTTATGGATGATATTTCAGAATGGTTTGAGCAAAACAAAAAAGCTTTGCAATCTCAAAAAATATTACTTTGCGGTGATTTTAATGTGGCTCCAAGTGAAAATGACGTGTGGGGACACAAGCAATTATTAAAAACAGTATCGCATACACCTATAGAAACAGAACGTTTAAATAGATTATTTAATTCTTTGAATTTTATTGATGTCGTACGCTTTTTTGCTCCGGAGCCAGAAAAAATATTTTCTTGGTGGAGTTATCGCAATCCTAATTGGAAGACAAATAACAAAGGACGACGCTTGGACCATATTTGGGTTTCACAAAACCTAAAAGACAGGCTGCTTTCCGCTAAAATATTATCGGAATTTCGATCATTTGAAAGGCCATCGGATCATGTTCCCGTTATGGTGGAAATCAGCCTCTAGTGTGTTCGCCTCTTTCCATCATTCTTTGACGTGTTTTGGCGAGTTCATATTCGCGTTGGTTGCGCTCTCTTTTTGCTCTTTCTTTTGGCGTTTCTCTATAATTGGCTTTTACCTCTCTAAGAGCTGTAAGTCTTTTGATAAGATCTTTTTGAGATATTTTTGAAGTGTTTACTTTTAAAAATTCAAAAATTTTTTCGGGTGTTAAAATCATCTGAAGGTTGTTGTTTTTAAGCAATGTATCGCTTGCCATAATCTTATTAAGCTCAACATCTAAAGCTTCATCCAAATCTTCGTCGTCATCATCTAAAGTCTCTTTTATTATTTTTAATAAAAAACCTTTAAATAGCTTATTTACCAAACGAATAAAATTTTTATTGGTAACCGTTGTATTGTTTGATGCATTCATAAGCGCAAATAACAAAAGGTTTTTTACATATTTTTTTTGATATTTAGATAAATCGATATTACCGACAATACCCTGTTTGGCAGCCTCTAAAACTATATCCCTTTCTTTTTTAAATTTATCGTTCATTTGCCGTTCTCTTGAATTACGGGAGAAAAATAGTCAGCAACTTTTTGATACACATCTTTTTTGAAAGCCACTATTCTCTTTGGTGCTTCTGATATATCAACCCATTCAAATTCTTTAAATTCTATTTCATCCGGATTTGTCAAAAAATTTATTTCAGAATCTGATCCTAAAAAATCAAACATAACCCATGTTTGTTCTTGTCCGGAATAAGGTGCATAACAATGCCTTTTATCTCCCTTAGGAAAATCATATCTGAGAGGTGTCGGCATCTTGGCTTTAAATTTAATTGACGAAATTCCTGTTTCTTCAAAAAGTTCTCTTTTGGCTGCTTCAACAACATCTTCATCCTTTTCTATTCCCCCTTGAGGAAATTGCCACTGTAAATCTTTTTGATCCGCTCTGGCACAAAGAAGGACTTTGTCATTGCGACAAACAATTATTCCAACATTTTTGCGATAAAGTTTATCCATCATTCTACCACCAAATTCGATAAAGGAACTAACGCAAAAGGTTTTGTTATGTCAACCGTTTTTGCCTCTTCATATGACACTTGTGGCGAAAACGTTTTTATCCAATTATACAGAGCGATAATTGTTACCGGCTTAGGATCTGCAATTATTAAAACTTGTCCTTTATCAAAGGCTATATTCTCTGCTTTTTTTAGTATATTTTCTATATCTTCTTTTCCGATATCTTTATTGATAATTATATCTGCTCGTCTGCGAGGTAACCCTTCTATATTTATTTTGGCGATGCTATCGCCTTCTGTGGCATCAACGACCAATAACCCTCTGGATTTGCTCTCACTTAATATTGCTTCCATAACCATTTTGTTGCTATCATCAGCCAAACCATCTCTTATTATAATTCCTCCTATCGGTGATACAGCAGATATTGTTTGACGAAACCTGTCTAATGCCTCTTCACGGGAAAGATTAAGCGTTATTGACAAAGGACCTTTGTCTTCTTTGAAAAAGTCTTTGGAAGAAAGCAACAAATCAATATATGTTTCGTGTCCATGAGTTCTTGATTTTGAAACAGCTTCAGAAGATTTTGTTATATAAGGAGTAAAGCCAAGCGACGTTTCCGCATCAAATCCTTCGGCAACTTTTTCGATGGTATTCAAATCAAATCCTAATCCTGATATAACTAAAGCGATTTTTTTGAAATTTGGTTGAACTTTAACCGAATGACCATATTCAATCCAAGGTCTCCTGCCATCTTCTGATACTTTTGGCAGTTTTTTTTCTTCAGGTGTTGTTTCTACAAGTTCGGCCACTGCTTCTATATTTTTTAACTGATACATTGGCGTTGTTGCTTTAAGATTAAAGACTGTGGGAACCTCGGTCAATAATTTATCAACAGAAAAGCTGTTGTCAACGACCTGTGGCGCATCTTCTTCCTTTTGAGCCGCCACAGCATCTATAACCACTTCCGCAAGTTGACTTTTTTCTTGGGCTGTTATTTTATCCGGTAATGTTAAAACAAACTTTGGCGCCTTATTATCTTTGTCAAACATCAGTCTGTCAATTTTTGACAGATAAACTGGTTCGCTCTTTTCTTCGGCAAACCACCAACCTATCCCTAAAATGAAGGCAATTATTACAAGAAAAGCCGTTATTAATTTGTCATATTTTTCCAAATTGTTTCGCAAAACAAAGTTCCTTTATTTATTTGCATTATAAACACTTAATGCTTTTACCAAATCGACAGCTCTTGACAA
This sequence comes from Alphaproteobacteria bacterium, assembly GCA_045637985.1. Taxonomy (GTDB): domain Bacteria; phylum Pseudomonadota; class Alphaproteobacteria; order RF32; family CAG-239; genus CAZU01. Next base: position 26,217 of record JAZUAM010000019.1, on the reverse strand, counting down.
CTGATAATCTTTTCTCCAATCATCTTCATTTTTCTTCTTGTTTTCTTTTTTATCTTTATTGTCTGATATAGTTTCATTTTTCAGAGCGTTGGTGTATTCCGCCTCACTAAACCCATATTCATCTTTAAATTCTTCAACTTTGGCCGGATGTACAACGATATCAGGCTCGATACCTGTTGCCTGAATAGATTTTCCTGATGGCGTGTAATATTTAGCGGTTGTTAAACGCATAGCTCCATGCTTTCCTAAAGGAACAACTGTTTGCACGCTCCCCTTTCCGAAAGATTTTTCTCCAACAATTACCGCTCTCTTATGATCTTGCAAAGCTCCGGCAACGATTTCTGAAGCTGAGGCTGAACCACTGTTTATAAGAACAACCACCGGCAACCCTTCGGTTATATCTTTTCCTTTAGCAGAATATCGCAGAGTATCTTCGTCGTTTCGGGCGCGAGTAGAAACAACCTCTCCTTGATCAAGGAATAATCCTGAAACAGCAACCGCTTGATCTAACAAACCTCCCGGATTGTTTCTGACATCCAACACTATTCCTTTCAAAGGTTTTTTACGATTTTTTATTTCTTTTTCGAATGCTTTTTTTATATCTAAATCAACCTCTTCAGAGAATGAACTGATACGTATGTACAAAACATCTTCATCTTTTATATCTGTTTTAACAGATTGGGTTTTTATTTCTTCTCTTTTTAATGTAACGTCAAATGGTTTTTCATTTACCCTACGTATTGTGAGTTTTACTTTTGTTCCGGGTTTTCCTCGCATCTTGTCAACAGCTTCATTAAGAGTCATTCCGATAATAGTTTCACCGTCAATATTTGTTATGTAATCCCCAGGTTTTAATCCTGCTCGAAAAGCCGGTGTATCATCTATCGGGGATACAATTTTAACAACTCCCTGCTCCATTGTTATCTCAATGCCTAAACCTCCGAATTTACCACTGGTCTGTTCTGTCATATATTTAAAATCTTTAGCGTCTAAGTAACTTGAGTGAGGGTCAAGAGAAACCAACATACCATTGATAGCGGATTCAATTAATTGTTTGTCAGTAATTTCTTCAACATATGTTGCTTTTGCTCGCTCCATTACTTCAGCAAAGAGATTTAGTAATTCATACGAATCTATATTTTCATCCTTTTCTTTTTTAGCTAGTGCCTGTGATGATAATATTACCGAAATTAAGCTTATTACTAAAAATTTTTTCAACATAACAAATTCCTAAATATTAAATTTTAAACCATGCAGCCGGATTAATAGGCTGGTTGTTTTTGCGAATCTCTATATAAAGCTCCGAACTTGTGTCTGCCGGCATCAGCCCGACAGGTTCGCCGGCTAAAAGCATCTGCCCCAATTCAACATCTATATTACCAAGTCCGGCCAATAAAGACAGATATCCTTCATCGTGTTCTACTATAATCATATTTCCATACCCTCTGAACTCGCCGGCAAAAATCACCGTACCATCAAAAGGTGATATAACTTGGGCGTTAGAACGAGTTGCAATGGTAATTCCTTTGGACGAAACCCCTTTAATTTTTTGCTCCCCGTAACGAGTAATCACCGTGCCTCTGGCCGGCATAGGAAGTTGTCCTTTTGCCTTAGCAAAACCGGATGCTATATTTGTTATAGCTTTACTTTGCGATTTAATCAAGTCATCAGATTGTTTTTCCTCTTGTTTTCTGAGTTCTTCTTGCCGCCTTCTTTCAGCTTCTTGTCGTTCTTTTTCTTTTCTTTGTTTTTCCAGTTTACCTAACAAATCTCGTAAATCTTGAGCTTGAGATGCTAATTTATCTACATTTTTCTTTGCTTTTTCACTTTTTATAGCGACAACATTGCGTAATTGGGATTTTTGCTTAACCAATTTTTGCATTCTTTCATGCTCTGTTTTCATAACATTTTTTTGTTTTGATATTTCATTAATTTGCTTTTCTATGCGGTCTCTTTTCTTTTGAATCTCTTGTAATTGTTTGCGTATCTGTTCGGCATTTTCTTCTAAATAAGGAACTGTTTCTCTTAGAATCATTGCGCTTCGAATAATATCAACCGGCGTTAACGGTTGAACCAACAATGACTCTGTCGGTTTTAGAGCCAAATTTTGCAATGCAGCTAACATTTTTATTAAATTATCATCTTCTTTAGCAAAACCCTGCTGTGCTTGTTTAAGGTCGTCTTCAAGAAAGGATAATTGTTTTTCCATTAATGATAGTTTTTCTTCATCATTTTGTATTTTCTTGGCGGTCTTTATCATTTTTTGGTTGACTTCAGACAGTTCCATAGCTATCTGAGTAGCTTGAGCTTGCAATTTTTTGTGTTCCATACTTTGTTGAAACACTTTTTCCTCAACTTTTTTTAACTCATCTTTTGAAACAGATGTTGCCAGAACGGTGTCACAAAGCACTATTGTGACACCAATTCCAAATACAACTTGTTTCCAAAAACAATTAAAGTCCATAAACTACCTTTTTAATAATGATGTTCCTGTCATCTCTTTTGGTTGTTTGATACCTAGAAGTTCTAGCATTGTAGGAGCTATATCAGCAAGCTTTCCGTCTTTTAATTCTTTAGTATTGCTGTCATTAACAAGTATCGCTTGAACTTTGCCTACAGTATGGGCCGTGTATGGCTGTCCGGTTGTTTCATCAACCATTTTTTCTGCGTTACCATGATCTGCTGTTACCAGCAAAACGCCTCCAACATTTTTTATCGCCTTTTCAACTTTGCCCAAACATTCATCAACAGCTGCTACAGCTTTAAGAGCTGCATCCATTATTCCGGTATGTCCAACCATATCGCCATTGGCAAAATTGCAAATAATTACATCAAATCTTTTATCTTCTATCGCTTTAACAAGCTGTTCCGTAACTTCATAAACACTCATCGCCGGCTTAAGATCATATGTTGCCACTTTTGGACTGGCAATAAGAATTCTTTCTTCTCCTTTAAATTCTTTTTCTTCTCCACCATTGAAAAAGAATGTTACGTGCGCATACTTTTCCGTCTCAGCAATACGAAGCTGTGTAAGTCCATTACTTGCAACAACCTCCCCAAGAATATTAACAAGCTGTTCCGGAGGAAAAATTGTTTTCATAAAGCGGTTATGGTCTACAGAATATTCTGTCATTCCTATACTGTGAGATAATGAAACTATTTTTTTACGTTCAAAGCCTTTAAACTCCCTATCAGCTAAAGCGTAAAGAATTTCACGAGCGCGATCAGCTCTAAAATTAGCCATCAGTACAGCATCGCCATCTTCAACACCTTGGTAGTCACCAATTACCGCCGGAATAACAAATTCATCCGTAACATTGTTGGCATACGAGTTTGTGATTGCATCTTCTGTTGAAACAAAACGTTTTCCATCCGCTAAAACAATATTGTTGTATGCTAACTCAACTCTATCCCATCTCTTATCTCTATCCATTGCATAAAAGCGACCTTCAATTGTAGATATCTTTACATTATTTAAAGGTGCAATCTCTTTTTCAAATTCATTTAAATATTCTTTAGCCGATGATGGTGGAGTATCTCGACCGTCCAAAAACGCATGCACCCTTACGGCAACACCATGCCCGCTGATAATTTTAGCTAATGCTGCAATGTGACTCTGCATAGAGTGAACTCCGCCAGGTGACATCAACCCCATTAAGTGACACGTTTTGCCTGTAGTTTTCAAATCTTCAATCATTTTTGTTAAAATAGGATTTTTTGCGAGTGTTCCTTCTTTTATTGATTGATCTATTTTCGGTAAATCCTGCATAACAACTCTTCCCGCACCAAGATTGGTGTGTCCTACTTCAGAATTACCCATTTGTCCTTCAGGTAATCCGACAGCCAATCCCGATGTTTCGATAAAGCTATGCGGATACTCTTCAAGCAAACGATGCCAATTTGGTGTTTTTCCGACTTCAATAGCGTTGTCCGCAGTCTTTTCTTTTCTGTATCCCCAGCCATCTAATATAAGTAACATTACAGGTTTTTGTGTCATTATTTTTTCCTCTATTTTGTTGTAAACTTTTCGTCATTATATATAATATTTTGTAAACGAAAAGCACTATTTTTAATTCGTTAGCGCATAATTTTCTGCCAAATTCGTGCCGGTAATCCGGCTCCATAAACCCCTTTCATCGGAGAATTGTCATCATTGCCGACCCAAACAACACAAATATATTCATCATCAAACCCTACGAACCACGCATCTCTATTATCTTGAGTAGTTCCTGTCTTTCCAAAAACATCTCGTCCTATCTTTATGTATCTTCCGGTACCGGTTTTCATAACTTCTCGCAAAAGTTTTTTCATTTTGATTGTTTCTTCTTCACTGAATATCCTTATGTTCTCAGATCTATTGCGTTGATATATTTGATAACCGTCTTTTGTATAAATCTCCTCAATTGTATATGGCCAAACAGAATATCCGCCATTCGCAACAGATGCGTATGCTGCCGCCATATCAATTAATTTTACAGCCGACGTGCCCAATGCTAGCGAAAGATTATTTTCAAGCGGTGTGGTAATCCCTGCTTTCTGAGCTGTTTTGATGATGTTTTTTACTCCAATTTTTTGCGACAACCTTACCGTTGCCAGATTAAGTGATTTTGCAAAGGCGTTTCTGAGACTAATATTTCCATAATATTCCCCATCATGATTTTCCGGCTGCCAATCTTTTATTTTTAAGGGTTTGTCTTCAATCATGTCTTCCGGCATCATTCCTTGTCTGAATGCCTCCAAATAAACAAATGTTTTAAAAGCCGATCCCGGTTGGCGCAATGCTTGAGTTGCTCGGTTAAATTGACTCTCTGAATAATCAATTCCTCCAACCAGAGCTTTAACTGCTCCGTTTTTATCTAAAATTACCACCGCACCGTTATTTACATTAGCATCTTTTGCTTTTAACACCTCTTGTCGGAGTATTTGCGATGCTTTTTCTTGCAAATCTTGATTAAGGGTTGTTAAAGCATAAATATCTGTTTCCTGCTCTCCAATATAAGATTTTATTTCATCTAATGCCCAATTTGCAAAATATGTTCCTTGTTTAACTTTTGAGTTTTTTTCTCGCCCTAAAGGCATTTTTAATGCCCTATCAAAATCTTCTTTTGTTAATAAATTGTTTTCCAACATAATGCCTAATACTATTTTTGCTCTTTCTAAAGCTTTTTCTTTTGAGGCTATAGGATTGTATCTGGATGGAGCTTTAAGCATTCCTGCTAAAACAGCACCTTCGAGAATATTTAAATCTTGAGACGTTTTTTGAAAATATTTTTGTGATGCAGCTTCTATTCCATAAGCCCCATTTCCAAAATAAACACGATTTAAATACAATGTTAATATTTGTTCTTTATTAAATTTGTGTTCAAGCCAAAAAGATAGTATTAATTCCTGAACTTTTCGATTTATATTTTTTTTGTTAGTCAAAAAAAGATTTTTAGCTACCTGTTGAGTTATTGTACTGCCTCCCTGAGCATAGCGTCCTGCGAAAATGTTAGTTATCATTGCTCGCGTAAAAGAAATTATATCAAAGCCAAAATGCTTATAGAATCGGCGATCTTCCGTATACACTATAGCATCAACAATATGTTGAGGCAGTTCTTCGGAACGAACAATATCTGAATATACTGTTCCGAAACTTTGCACTTCATTACCGTTTTCGGCTAAAATAGTTGTCGCCGGAAGACGTGTTCTGTTTATAGCTTTGTTCATGTCCGGAATTGTTATAACACAAAATCCTAAATATAACAAAAAAAGCCCTAAAAAAATGCCTGATAATTTTAGGATAAGTTTTGTTTTTAATGCCTTTTTGTTTTTTGTTTTACTTTTTTTTCTTTGCTTTTTAACTTGTTTTTTTACCACAGGAATCCTCTCATTATTTTTGTATGTGTTAATAATAATGATAAAAATTAAAAAAACTTTTAATTGGGGTAAAAGCTTTTTATTTATTGGCGAAAAAATAAAAACTTTATATATTTGAAATGGTATAAACCAGCGCAAGAGGTTCTTATGACACAGAAAATTTGTTTAATTGACGGATCCGGATATATTTTTAGGGCTTTTTATGGTCTGCCCTCGCTAAATGCTCCTGATGGGACTCCGGTTAATGCTGTGTACGGTTTTACCAATATGTTTTTAAAACTAACATCAAAAATCGATTGTGATTATTGCTTGGTTCTATTTGATGCAAAACGTCAAAACTTTAGAAACGATATCTTTCCTGATTATAAAGGAACAAGAAAAGAAACTCCCGAAGAACTTATTCCTCAGTTCCCAATAATTCGAGAAGCTGTGGATATTTTAAATATCAGTTTTCTGGAAATGGAAGGATATGAAGCTGACGATTTAATTGCAACATATGCTGATAAAGCTTTAGCAAAAAATATGAATGTCGTTATTGTATCTGCCGATAAAGATTTGATGCAACTCATTCGTCCCGGTGTTGAGCTTTATGACCCGATGAAAGACAAATTTTTTACACCTGAAGATGTAAAAGAAAAATTTGGCGTATATCCGGATAAGGTTGTTGAGGTTCAGGCTTTGTCCGGTGACAGCATAGACAATGTACCCGGAGTTCCGGGAATCGGCCCAAAAACAGCGGCTCAACTGGTTAATGAATTTGGTTCTGTTGATGAAATTATCGCTCATGCGTCTGAAATAAAACAAGAAAAACGTCGACAATCTATTTTAGACAACATTGAAAATGCTAAAATATCTCTACAATTAGTAACGTTAAAAAAAGATGTACCTGTTGAAAAACAATTAGATTGTTTTCAATGCAGATGTCCCGAAGCCGATAAAATATACAAGTTTATTGATAAATACGGATTTAATTCTTTGCGCACACGGATTGATAAATGGCTTAAAGAACGCTGTTTACAGCTGAAGGACTCAGATATTTCAACTCCGATAAAAAGACATTATTCTATAGCTGTTAACGAAACCGATGTTAAACAATTAGTTTTAAAAATAAAAAAATCTTCGCAAGCAGCAATAGCTGTTGTGAGTGATGCCGATAATGCCTCTTTTGGCTGCGCTATAGGTTTAAGTATTGCTACTGCTGAAGGAGAGGCTTGTTATATTCCTTTTGAAAAGAGTACCGAACCTGCTGATTTGTTTTCTATCAATTCAAAACAACCTCAAATATCAAAACAAGTTTTCGATACTTGGTTAAAACCGTTGTTTTTCAGTAAATCCATCTTAAAAATAGGTCATAATTTAAAAAACTCTATACATTTTTTGGCAAACACATTTGGTGAAATTGATTTTGAACCATATGATGATAATGCTGTTATATCTTACTGTTTGGACAGCTCTGAACACTCTCATGATTTGCCATTTTTGGCGCAAATGTATTTTGATGAAAAGATTCTAAAAATTGATGATTTGATCGGTGTCGGTAAAAATAAGGTTTTATTGAAAGATGTCGATGATGAAAAACTTAAAGAGTTTGCTTGTGAACAAGCTGATTACACTTTAAGACTTTACAAAAAATTAGCAAACAGATTGGTACACGAAAAAAGGACAACCATTTACCAACAATTTGACAGACCTTTGATAAAAACATTATATAAAATGGAGCGTCGAGGTGTGCTGATTAATTCCGGAGAATTACAAAATCTAAAAAAATGGTTTGAAGAACGCCTAGAAGCCATTGAACGCGAGATATATTCAATTACTGATGACAAATTTAATATCGCATCACCCAAACAAGTTGGCGAAATTTTATTTGATAAAATGGGGTTAAAAGGAAAAAAAACAACTTCAGGGGCTTGGGCAACAAGTGCTGATATCTTAGAAAATTTGGCAGAAGAAGGTGTTGAGCTGGCTGCAAAAATTCTGGAATGGCGAGAAATAAGTAAACTTAAATCTACATACACAGATTCATTATTTACATTGTTGGATAAAAACAATCGTCTTCACACTACTTATAGTCAAATAGTTGCTAATACCGGCAGACTTGCATCAAACAGTCCGAATTTGCAAAATATTCCTATTCGTAGCGAAGATGGAAAAAAAATACGGTCTTGCTTCATAGCAAGACCGGGATATAAGCTCATTTCCTGTGATTACTCTCAGGTAGAGTTGCGACTCTTGGCAGATGTTGCTGATGTTAAAAAATTAAAAGAAGCGTTTGCACACGGAATTGATATTCATACAGCGACAGCATCTCATGTTTTTGGTGTACCGCCCGGCGATATTGACGAAAATTTGCGACGACAAGCTAAAGCCATAAATTTTGGAATTGTTTACGGCATATCACCTTATGGGTTAGCAAAAAATATCGGAGTTGATACATCTGTAGCTAAATCGTACATAGATGCTTACTTTTCACAAATGCCGGAAATAAAAAAATATATGGAAAAAACAATAGCTTATGCTCATAGCAATGGCTATGTTGTGACCCCTTTCGGAAGACATTGTCCTGTTTTGGGAATAAACGATAACAATAAACGTGTTGTTGCAAACGCTGAAAGGGCCGCTATAAATGCTCCCATTCAAGGAGGTGCTGCCGATATTATTAAACTGGCCATGAACAAAATAGAAAATATTTTAACAGAAAAGAAAATGAAGACACAAATGCTTCTGCAGGTTCATGATGAATTGGTATTTGAAGCTCCCGAAGATGAAGTAAAACAAGCATTGGATATAATAAAATACTATATGGAAAACATAGTAGAATCATCTGTTACTTTTATAGCAGAGGCCGGTGTAGGAAAAACTTGGACTGAAGCACATTAAAAAGTTATTTTTTATACACAAATCAATGGAAAAACTTCAAATTTTTCTTGGGTTTTCAGGCAACTTGTTATATATTTTTTCTTAATTGATTTGATAAAAAAGGAAAGAAAAAATATGGTTTCAGAAGTTACTAATGCCACAGAAAAAGAATATGGCGCAGATTCAATTAAAGTTTTAAAAGGGCTTGATGCCGTGCGTAAACGCCCAGGTATGTATATCGGCGATACTGATGACGGGTCCGGTCTTCATCATATGATTTATGAGGTTTTAGACAACGCTATTGATGAAGCTTTGGCCGGTTATTGTGATAAAACTGAAGTTATTTTGAATCCCGACGGATCTGCAACAATTCGCGACAATGGTCGCGGTATTCCTGTCGGAATGCATAAAGAAGAAGGTATTTCTGCAGCTGAAGTGATTATGACAGAGCTTCACTCCGGAGGAAAGTTTGATAATAACTCTTATAAAGTATCCGGTGGTTTGCACGGTGTTGGCGTGTCAGTGGTTAATGCTTTATCTACTTGGCTGAAACTACGCATTTGGCGAGAAGGTAAAGAACATATTGCTACGTTTGCTAACGGAAATGTTACTGAGCACCTTAAAGTTGTCGGTGATGCTCCTGATCGCCACGGAACCGAAGTTACTTTTCTGCCTTCTCCGGAAACATTCACAATGACAGAATTTAATTTTGAAACTCTTGAAAGAGCTATAAGGGAAAAAGCTTTCTTGAACTCCGGGGTATATTTAAAATTAATTGATAATCGTGGTGCTGAACCACGAGAAGTAGATTTTCATTATGAAGGTGGATTGAAGGCTTTTGTAAACCACTTAAATAAGTCAAAATCTCCGTTGCATGAGGAAGTTATTTCCATAGCCGGAGAAAAAGATGACATTTCAGTTGAGGTAGCTTTACAGTGGACTAATGCCTATAATGAAAGCATGCTTTGCTTTACAAACAATATTCCTCAAAAAGACGGTGGCACTCATTTGGCCGGATTTAGAGGGGCTTTAACAAGAAGTCTTAATACTTATGTTCAAGAAAATGGTTTGTTGAAAAAAGAAAAGATTACACTATCCGGTGATGATATGCGTGAGGGATTAAGCTGTGTTTTATCTGTTAAAGTGCCTGATCCGAAATTTTCATCACAAACTAAAGATAAGCTTGTTTCATCAGAAGTTCGTCCTGTTGTTGAAAATATTGTTAACGACAAACTAAAGGAATGGTTGGATGAACATCCTAATGAAGCTAAAATCATTGTAGGAAAGATTGTGGAGGCAGCAACGGCTCGTGAAGCCGCAAGAAAGGCAAGAGAGCTTACTCGTCGTAAGGGTGTTTTAGATGTTGCATCTCTACCAGGAAAACTAGCTGACTGCCAAGAAAAAGATCCTGCATTATCGGAAGTATTCATAGTGGAGGGGGATTCAGCAGGCGGTTCGGCAAAACAAGGAAGACACCGCAGAAACCAAGCTATCATGCCTTTGCGGGGTAAGATATTGAATGTCGAAAGAGCTCGTTTTGATAAAATGCTTAACTCTGCAGAAATCGGAACAATTATTACCGCATTAGGAACGGGAATTGGTCGTGATGATTTTAATGCAGACAAATGCAGATACCATAAAATTATTATCATGGCCGATGCGGATGTTGATGGTTCACATATAAGAACATTGTTGTTAACATTCTTTTATCGTCAGATGCCGGAACTTATTGAAAGAGGATATGTTTATATCGCTCAGCCGCCTTTGTACAAAGTAAAAAAAGGCAATTCAGTTCTGTATATTAAAAACGAAAGAGAAATGGATGATTATCTTGTTCGTGGCGGTTGTGATGATGCTTCGTTGATTTTGGCTAACGGAGAACAAATAGCCGGTCAAGATTTGATTGAACTGGTTGAAAAGAATCGCAAAGCAAGAGGTTTGATTGTAAATTTAAGTAAAAATGTTCCTGAAAAGATTATTGAACAAATGGCTATTTACGGCCTCTTTGCTCCAGAGTTTTTATCAAGTAACAATCCTCAGCAAGAGTTGGACAAGTTGGCTGTTAAACTGGATGAGCTTGAGGCTGAATATGATAGAGGATGGAAAGCAGAGATGCAATCCGACGGAAGCTTATTATTTAGTCGCACATTAAGAGGTGTTACGGAAAAGCACGTTGTCGGAGCCAATATACTAGATATGCAGGAAGCTGCTGTATTAGCCGGATTGCAAAAGGTATTGCATGAAACATTTAATCAAACATCAACCCTTGTGTCGAAACAAGGTATTGAAAAGAAAATCAGCGGACCTGTAACATTTGTGGATGCTATTTTGGCTGCGGGAAAGAAAGGAATTAGTATCCAAAGGTATAAGGGATTGGGAGAAATGAATCCCGAACAACTTTGGGAAACAACTCTTGATCCGGAAGCACGCTCTCTTCTTCAAGTTAAAATAGACCATATGGAAGAAGCTGATGAAACTTTTTCAACACTTATGGGGGATGTTGTAGAACCACGAAAAGAGTTTATACAAGAAAACGCTCTGAATGTTGTAAATTTGGATATTTAACAAAAAAACCTCAACAATTATTTTGTTGAGGTTTTTTCTTCGGAGAATGCAACTCTACAAATCCTTAATATCACAACAAACCAATATTGCGTGATCTTTAACAAAACTGCCAATGTAAGAATAGAGCTTATTTAGTCCGCTAATATCACATCCGGGCAGTTTAGTTGTAGAATCGGACATATTGTCTTCAATAAGAAGAAAATATTCAGGAAGTTGCTGAATATCAAAACCACACATGTTAAGATGAACAACAGAACTTCTGTATTTATCTTCACAACCAAGCAATAACGACAAATGATATTTGTTTATCGGTTTTGCTTTGGGGTGAAATTTTTTTGCCTGTTTTCGAATATCTGCAACAAAGATGCCGTCGCTATTGAAAGTTGAAAAATCACAATAATTAAATATGTTGACTAAATCTAATCTAAGAATAAAATTATAAGTATAAACCAAAGGATTTTTTATGAAGTTAAACTTTATTGCTTTTTACTCATTGTTTTTATCATTGTTTGTGTTTCCAGCAAATGCCGGGGAATGGAATCTCTCGCTGGAAGGTCAAATTCAAGGATTGTACGGATATAGTGATATAAAAAAACACAATAACGGCATAGGAAAGACTTATATACGCTCATCATTAGATTATATTTTTGATAATAACGATATTTTTAGTTTAAACATTAATTTGATGGGAGCAATAAACCAAGAAATTCAAGGATATAACCAAGGAAGATGGGGAGAGGAAGCTTATTTATCTTATGATTCCTTCTATGGTCAATTGATGGTTGGTCAGGTATTTAACGTAGCTTCTCTTTTTCATAATGGTGTTTCTTTTGTCGGAGCTATCAATTCTAATAACGATGTTGTTGATTTTATTGTCAATCCCGGTTGGAAGAGGACAAAAAAAGAAACTAAATTTACAACTCTAAATGCAACAGATATCAACACAGATGGTGTAGCGGCTAAAATTAATTATATTACCCCTGAAATTTATGGAACAGCTTTAGGATTTTCTTATATTCCAGATAGTTACAACAGAAGAGGTTTAATAAACAAGCGCGCTAATTATGCACATAATGATGGTTTTGTTGGCGCTGTTTATAATGATCATGACTGGGGATGGTTTTCATCTCAAGCCTCTTTTGGATATGCACAATATCATGGAAATGATAAAGAATTTTCTTATAGCTTAAACCTTAAAAGAGGAAACTGGAATTTGGGAGGAGGCTTCAGAAAAACATATATTGACGGAGACAATAAAATAAAGAATCAGCATTCTTTACCCGAAGGATTTGATGATTATCGCGAAGGATTTGCTTGGAATTTAGGAATCGGTTATGAAATAGGACCTTTCGCTTCATCATTAACTTATTTTGAAAGCAAAGCTTCAGAAAGCAATAGTAGTAGCAAAATATTAGCGTTTTCGAATGAATATAAAATTAACAAAAATATTGATATTTATTTTGCCGTTGCACATGTTGACTTTACAGATTTTGAATATTCTGATAAAGGATACGCTATTATAACCGGATTGGGAGTTAATTTTTAATATGCCAAATATTCTCTTTTTGTCTGAAAATAACGTCTTAAAAAGTGATGTTTTAAATCAAATCAGCTATCATATTCCGGAATTTTTGCCATCTGATTTGGAAGAAGAAGCAGACGTTATTATAGTTGATGAGGATTTAAACCTTTTAAAAAAAGATATTAAAGCACCTATAATTCTGCTTAGCAGTAATGATGTTTCTGTTGATGCAAAAGTGCATCATATTATTACCAAACCATTTGTTTTAAGCAAATTTCTGGATGATGTAAAAGCATCAATCAATATTTTTGAAAAATCTGCCGATGGAAGCTTGGAGTTTAATTGTTATGTTTTACATCCTTACAGCAAGGAAATCATAAACTTAAAAAACAAAGAAACAACTAAATTGACAGAGAAAGAAGTTGCCGTAATCAAATATTTGTACAAAAACAAAGATAAAGTTGTGACCAAAACAGACTTAATGCAAGAGGTTTGGGGATATGCTGCAGATGTTGCAACTCATACTGTTGAAACGCATATTTATCGTTTACGGCAAAAGGTTGAACATGATAACGATGATGCGCAATTAATCATCACATCAGATGGCGGATATCAATTAAAAATTTAGGTGTTTTTACTTTTTAGTTGTCCGCAAGCAGCTAATATATCTTGCCCTCTGGCAACACGTATAGGGGCTTCGTATCCGGCACCTTCTAAAGCTTTAGAAAAAGCATGAACATTGTTGTTTGAACTTGGCTGATAAGCACATCCCGGCCATGGATTAAAGGGAATTAAATTAAACTTTGCTCCCAGTTTGTGTTTTTTCATAAGCAATATAAGTTCTTTAGCATCTTCTAGAGAATCGTTAAAATCCTTCAGCATCAGATATTCAAACGTTATCATCCTGCTCAGTCCCATTATTGCCTGATATTTTTGGCATGCGCTTAAGACTTCCTCTATTTTATAGCGATTATTTATGGGCATTATCAACGATCGTTTTTCGTTGTTGGGAGCATGTAGGCTTATCGCTAATTTAACTCCTAATTCTGAAGCTACTGACTCTATATTCGGAGCTATTCCTGATGTTGATAATGTGATACGACGTTTTGATATGGCAACTCCATCTCCATCAGAAAGGATCTTTAACGCCTTAAACACTTCGTCTTTATTGTGCAAAGGCTCACCCATTCCCATAACAACAATATTAGAAAGATATCTGGTCTCATTGGTAGGGGAAGGCCATTCACCGTAGGCATCGCGCGCGACTAAAAACTGAGAAACAATTTCTCCGGCTGTTAAATTGCGGGTTATTTTTTGACTTCCGGTGTGACAAAATTTACAACCAACGGCACAACCAACCTGAGTAGAAATACAAACCGCTCCTCGATCTTCTTCTGGTATATATACGGTTTCAATACGTTGACCATCGGCAAACTCCAGTAACCATTTGTGAGTTTTGTCTTTAGATAGTTGTTCCGTAATTATTTTCGGACGGGTAATAGTATAATTTTGTTTTAATTTTAAGCGCAAGTCTTTTGATAAATTGCTCATTTTATCAAAATCTGTTTCTCCTCTGAAATAAATCCACTGCCACAACTGTTTAGCTCTAAAACTTTTTTCGCCAATCTGCTCCATTTCAGAGATGAGTTCGTCTTTTGATAATCCTATTAGCTCTTTTGTCATTTATTTGCACTTGTTTGAAATTGCTTTGTATGCAGAAGTAAAACCATTTAAAGAGTATGTATCTTTTGTTTTGGTACCCTTAGAAGATGTTCCGTTGATAATCATTCTGCTTCCTCTTTTCATAGAATTGACTATTTCTTTGTCATCCTGAGAGGTCATAGCCCATGCTTTATCACCGCTGGTAAACAAATTAAAGGTCTTGGCGCCTATTTTTAGCTGAGTTTCACTATTTCCCTTATACGTATATCCGGCGTTAACATTTACAACATCATAGCTTTTTTCATTGGGTCTATGAGTTACAACAACATAGATATCGCCTCTTTTAGAATATTTTCCCTCATCTTTTTTGGGAGCAGATGCCATATAACAAACGGGGCCTGCACTATCTCGATAATAATAGGCAACCCAATCACCATATTCACCCAACAATTTTTGCTCTGCCGCCAAAGAACTGTTTATGCAAAAAATAAAAGCTAACAAGCTAATAAATAAATGTTTTTTCATGCGTACATACTCACAATTCGGTTAAATCTGATACGATTATATTTGCAAAATATATAAAAAATGTTAATTTCAAAAAAAATTTTGAGGAAATCGACAAATGATAAGAGATAATTATCTTGATGTATCAACTTTAATAAAATCCCCAGAAGTTCTTGAATTATTTAAGATTGTAACAGAAAATGGCGGAGTGTTAAGATTTGTCGGTGGCGCTGTACGAGATGCTTTGAAGGGAATAAAAGGATCTGATTTGAATCTGGTAACTGATTTGTCGCCGGAAGAATTGGTAGAGGCTTGCTCTGAAGCGGGTATTGATACAATTCCTTTGGGAATAAAGCAAGGAACAATCGGTGTAATTATAGGAGATATTCAACTTGAAGTAAGCTCCCTGTCAAAACAGGTGGAAAAAGACGGAATATCTCAAATTGAATTTACCGATAACTGGGAAGCTGATGCTTCTCGCCGTGATTTGACAATTAATGCCGTTTATGCAGATGAAAAAGGCAACGTTTTTGATTATTATAACGGCATTGAAGATCTTGAAAAAGGTTATGTTCGTTTTATTGGTTCTGCGCAGCAACGAATAAAAGAAGATTATGTTCGTATTTTACGATATTTCAGATTTTATTCTTTGTTTGGGCTAGAGGAGCCAAATACTAAGGCTATTGAAGCTTGCATTGAGAATCGTTCCGGATTAAAGAAACTTCCAATGGAGAGGATTAGAGATGAATTGTTTAAAATTATTTGTACCAAAAATGCTCCCAGAACTTTTCGTTTAATGCAAAAAAACAATATTTTAGAATATATACTACCGGATGCTCAACATATTGATGATTTAGAATTTTTTATAAAAGAATCTGAAGGGCATAATTTTAATGATGAAGCCTTGATTAAAATGTTTATTTTGTATCAACCAAATGAGGCTCTTGCGGAAAACTTAGCGATAAGACTTAAATTCAGCCGCAGAGAAAAACAACTTTTCATAAGATTGGCAAAAGAAAAAAATGATATTAACAAATTTATAAACCGCAGTTTTTTGCTTAAACAGATTTATGAGTATGATAAGGATTTTGCGAAGGCAAAAATTTTAACCTCCGCGACAGAGGTAAGATTTTTTTCTGATGAGCTTTGGAATATATATTACGATATCGAAAATATTCCTGAAATTACTTTTCCATTAAAAGGAAAGGATATATTAGATAAAGGCATAAATAATTCTCAACAGGTCGGTATAATTTTAAAAGAATTGGAAAAAATGTGGATTGATTCCGAGTTTAGTTTATCTAAAGATGAATTATTGATGAATTTAAATAATTTAAAGGATGTAATATAGGAAAGGGTTCGCGGGAAGCGAACCCTTTCGGTTTATTATTTTTTTATCTTTTTTATGCTTTTTACTTCTACTTTAGCCGGTTTCATCATCTCTTTATCAACCTCACCGCTGATTTCGACCATTTCTCCGGCGGTTACGGTAACACCGTTAAAATCTTCATCATCAATTTCTATAATTATTTCACCGGTTTTATCCGTAAACATATATTTTTCATCACCAAGAGCTTTGGCTATCTGCCCTTGCATAACAACAAGAGTCTCATCTGATTTGTTTTTAACATCGGCAACACTTTCAATTACTATATTTTCCGGAACAAAAATAAACCCTTTATTGTTATCTTTTGCCATAGCCGGAAGAGCAACCCCCAAAAAGGCTGTCGCTAATAAAAATTTTTTCATAAACATTCTCCTTAACACTGTTAATTGCAGTGTTTTAAATAATTATTGTTTTGATAAAAACAACAGTTTAATGTTTTTTTGATGGTTTAAATAAGCGACCATAAGCCAAAGCAATCAGCATTGAAAAAAAAACAGCTAAAAACAGCACCATTCTGGGAGAAAGAATATCGGCAACGTATCCTAAAATAAAACCTAAAACCGCTGTAATTATTCCTCCAAACAAATTTACAATTGAATCTAACGTTGCTCGGAGACCTTTGTTATACTCTTGTTGGAGAAGCGATGTTGATGAAGATGCGGATGTTCCGTAAAACAAGTTTTGTAAGCTATTAAAAAAAGGTGTTATTTGATTATTCATTGTTAAAGCTATGAGCCTTATAGCCGCATTGCCAAAAGATGATAAGCACAAAAGTTTTAGTAGGTTTGTTTTGCTAAATAATGTTACGATATGAAAACTTATCCATCCTGTTGCATGTTGTAATGCTCTTGTAATATTAACAAAGTATATCGGTATTAAACTTTCAAAATAAGATGCCTCAAAACGAAAAACCGAAACAGATAAACTATTATTGGCAATTTGCAGTAATGCGTATTTTCTTAATTTGGAGTTTTTTACAAAGCATTTTATACTTTTTTTCAATTGGTGAATGGGCGACATCTCTTTTTCAAAATAGCTTTTGGGATTTACTAACAAAAGGTTTACTATAATTGTTAGAAAATATGGAAATATAGAAACCCAAACAAGTATTTGCAATGAAAAATAATATGAAATAACAGTAGCTACAAAAGCTGCTATTAACGCTCCCAGTTGATAAAATGAGCTGATTTTCGAAAGAATTATCAAAAACAGCTTACGTTCTTTTATTTGTTGCAATGTCTCATATATCATTGCACTATCTGTTCCTGATTTAAATGCAAGACCAATCCCTCGAAGAGCAGACCCCAAAAACAATAAAAAAATGGTGTTTGTTTGTCCGGCTAATGCCCATAAAACCATATTTGTAAAAACACAAATACTGCCTATAACCAATGATGATTTACGGCTAATTCTATCTGATACCATTCCACAAGGAACTTCTGCCAAACTTTGAAAAAGATTCACAAATGAAAAAGCAAGCATTGCGGTTGCATAAGATCCTGTTATTTGTTCAAAATAAATTACGGCTAAAGCAGAAAACAGCCATATCCCATTAAAAAATTTTTGAAATTTAAAAAGAACTATATTGCGACGCATTGTTTTATAATCCAAAAGGTTCTATAACTCTGTCTAATATCCTCTGAGCTTTAGAAATGGCTACACCATAGTTGGTAATGGGAATATTGCGACGAAGGCATTCTTTTAGTCGTCTGTTCATTTCAATTTTGCTCAACATACAAGCACCACAATGAACAACCAAATCGTATTCTTCTAAATTTTCAGGAAAATCACTGCCGGTACAAAAACTAAAATTGATATTTTTGTTGGTATATTTACGCAACAGTTGAGGTATTTTTACTCGTGCAATATCGTCATCTTGCGCATGATGAGAACAGGCTTCCGCAATTAATACTTTACTGTTATCTTTTAACATATCTATCTGTTTAGCTCCTTCAACCATTGTTTGCAAATCACCCTTAAATCTCGCAAACAGTATGGAAAAAGTTGTTAAAGGAATGTTTTGAGGTACAATTTTATTTACCTGATGTATAGCTTGCGAATCAGTAATAATTATTTTAGGAGCATTCTGCAAAGAAGATATAGCTTCGGATAATTCTTCAACCTGTGTCACCACAGATATAGCTCTCAAATCCAAAATTTCTCGCAATACTTGTACCTGAGGAAGAATTAAACGCCCTTTGGGAGCCGATGAATCTATAGGTGTAACCAAAATTATTTTGTCGTTTGCTCTTACAAGTCCATCAAGCAATGGCGTTTGTTTTTTATTTTCTTCAGGAATTGTTTTAATAATTAAATCTTTTAAATTTTCTATTCCTTGTTTTTCTGCTGAAGAAACTTTGGCATATGAAACTTTTATTTTTGAAAGATATTCTTCATCTTTTTGGTTTGGTTTATTAATGTCTGTTTTGTTAAAAACAACAATAAAAGGAATATTTGTTTCTTTAAGTTCATACATTATATTTTTATCAAAATCTGTTATTCCTTTTTCAGCAACAACCAATATCGCAACGTCTGTGCGATACAATGCTTTTTTTGTTGATTTTATGCGAAGCTGACCAATTTCTGTATCATCATCCAATCCGGCTGTATCAATAAATGTTACAGGGCCGAGAGGTAATAGTTCATATGGTTTATAAACAGCATCGGTGGTGGTGCCGGCGTATTCTGACACGATTGAAACATCTTGTCCGATAAGTGCGTTTATTAATGATGACTTGCCGACATTACGGCAACCAATTAAAGCGATGTTGTGTCTTATTGCTCTGGGGGTTTGTTCGGCAGTCATCTTAATCTCCTTGTTCCAATAATTTGAAAGGCTCGCTTTATCAACGAGCCTTTTTAGAAACTGGTGGAGCTAAGGAGGATCGAACTCCTGACCTCTTGAATGCCATTCAAGCGCTCTCCCAACTGAGCTATAACCCCTTTGACGTTTGATAAATTAATAAAAAAAGCATTCAATGTCAAGGTAAAAACTTTTACTTTTTTGTTTTCGCATTTTGGTGATAATATTTATATCAAGCATATCTCAAAAAGCTTTTCCGTGTTTGTAGCATCTGTATTCTACGTATAACATCTTCTTGATTCTGAGTTTTGTTTAAGCGAGGATGGCTCTCACTAATATTCGCACTAGATAATGACAAACCTCTAAAATTTTCAATTCGTTGAGCAAGAGAAATGTTGGTGTTCGGCAAATCAGAGTGTTCTGTTTTAGGTGTCGTTTCTTTATCGGATATATGCTTCTTTTCGGATATTTTACGTGCTATTTTTGTAGAATATGCATCAAACAATTCCTCATTGCTCATTGACTGGTAATGATTTTTTGCATTATCAGTTACAATTTGTGATGTCGGAATAACATAGCACGCATAACCTTCTTTGGCCCAATAACCTAAATTACCATTAATAGCCTCGCCATTTCCGGCTGTATACGTAGCCTTATTATTTTCATCCACATTTACTAGCAAACAGTGAAAAGCATCGTTATCACTGGGGTCAATAATGAGCATCAAATCTCCGTCTCTAAGCATATGATTTCCATTGTTATCTAATTTAGGTTGTTTATCTTCGAGATTAAAACATTCTGAAATTTGTGAATAGTATTTACCCTTACCGCATTGTTCAAAAAAAGTGCGAGCATTATCACATGACATACTGATATCAGGCATAATACTGTACCCTATTTTTTCATTAGCCTTATTACAAGCATATCTTTGCAAACCAATACAATAATTCAAACTGCCGTTTCCCATTTGACATTTATCATTTGCGTATTTTTTTCTCAATGTATCAGCTAATTCATCTACTCTTTTTGAGAGGCTTTGTCTTTCTTCTGGTGACATTTTTCTACCATCGGGATCATCGGGATGTTCTTCTCGATATCTTTTTTGAACAATAGAATTTGCTTGCGTTTCAAATCCCTCAGAATGGCTTCTTATATCGTTAATAATGAATGATGCTACTTGTTTTTGAATATCAATAAATGTAGACGCGTCATACTTTACTAGGGCGTCTATAATTTCATCTCTATGGCTATCTTTTGTAGTTAGATTTCTTTCTTCGTACTCTACCATTAGCACCTCCTAATCAATGACAAATATAAGAGGATTATAGCATTTTTTTAAAACGATGTAAAGGAAGATTCTTTGTCCTTTTATGAATCTTCCGGGTGTTTTTTTGCGTGTCCGCTTTTACATTCCAGAGACCACGACATCAATAATTCTTTTTCTCCGGTCGAATCATCTGTCTGTTCTGCTACGATTTTGAACCCGTTTTTTTGATAAAAACGTACAGCGTTTGAGTTTTTAATAAAAACCTTAAGACTTAATTCAGGATATATTTTTTTTACGTAATTTACCAGTTTTGATCCAATTTTTTGTTTTTGATAAACAGGATCAACAAATAAAGCGCCTATATATTTGTCATCGATTAAGCTTAAAAACCCTTTTATTTGGTGTTTGTCTTCAAACACGTAGGTTTCGGTATTTGGAAAATAATATTTTTTTACGATAGGAACCATATTGTGCCAATAGTCATCACCTATAAAATCATGTGACTGAATGCTTCCTTTTAACCAAATATTTAATATTTTTTCGATTTCTTCCTGACGATATTGTCTTATCATTTATGTCTCTTTCTTAAAGATATCCGCTTAAATCTTCTTTCCATAAAAATACGGTGTGCATTGCGGTATACAATAACAGATTTTGTTCTGGCTTTTAATATTATGGTAAATTCTCGCATTGTGAGAATAACACCTATCGTAACCAATGTTGAACCCAACAATATCTGCCAATTGAGCGGATCGTTAAACAAAAATACGCCGGCTGCAATACCAAAAACAATACGCAATGTACTGAATGGGGCTATTTTATTTACACCATTTACAGCTATTAGTTTTTGCCATAGAACCATAGCTATGGACAAAGCAACAACCTCAAAAGCCATAACCCAACCGGCAACAGACCAATCTATGTTTGCTAATTGACTATATTTGAAATCTTCAACCCAAACCGAACCGATAGCAGTAAAAGGAATCGCAAACAAATATGAATACGCTAAAAATGTAGGAACAGGCATATGTTTTGTTCCTTTGAAAACAATTTGACATGCCCCCCAGAAAAAGCGGGATAACAAAATAAGTATTACACCGTATATACTCATATGCGGAACGCCAAGTATTATCATTACTCCGATAAAAGACAATAAAATAGCCAAGACTTGTTTAAAATTGATACGTTCTTTTGCCCAAATGCATGCCATTAAAACAGATATAGGACCCTCAGTTTGCAAAAGCAACGAGCTTGCGGACGGAGTTAATTCGGAATAAGCTATATAACAAAGGATATTTGTAATAACATTAGATGTTAAAGCCACAACAAACAACTGCCATAGTTCGTGTTTTGTAGGACGAGCAAACGGCAAGAACATTAACGCTATAATAGTGTAGCGAATTGTTAAAAAAGTATATGGCGGTATTTCCTGCAAACCAAGCTTACTTATAGCAGGATTAACACCCCAAATAATAACAACAAGTAAAGACAAAAATATTGCCGATATTTTCATAAAAATTGTCCTTAAATATCCAAATCGTCAACAAATTTTGCACGTTCAATAATAAACTTAAAGCGAAGTTCCGGATTTTTACCCATCAATCGCTCAACTTGACGTCGAGTTTCAAAAGCTTCTTCTTTACCCTCTTCTGTTGCTGTAGACGGAATCATCACCCTAAGCAACATTCTATTTTTTTTATCCATAGTTGTTTCTTTAAGTTGCAAAGCGCTCATTTCGCCCAAACCTTTAAATCGGCTGATATCAGGTTTTTGATTTCCTTTAACTACTTTTGCTAATATTTTATCTTTATCATCATCGTCCAAAGCATAATAGTTTTTGCCACCGACAGCTATTTTGTAAAGAGGTGGTGTTGCAATAAACAGATGTCCGTTAGAAATCAACTGAGGCATATGTTGGTAGAAAAATGTCATCAAAAGCGATGCAATATGCGCTCCATCAACATCGGCATCCGTCATGATAATTATTTTTTCATAACGTAAATTTTCTTCTTTGTAGTTATCTTTTGTTCCGCAACCAAGCGCTTCAATCATATCCTTAATTTCTTGGTTTTGTGTTATTTTTTCTAAAGAAGCACTGGCTACGTTTAGGATTTTGCCTCTCAATGGCAAAATAGCTTGAGTAATTCTGTCGCGACCTTGTTTTGCCGAACCACCGGCAGAGTCACCCTCAACGATAAACAATTCAGTGTTTTCTGATGATGCTTGAGAACAATCAGCCAATTTGCCGGGCAAACGCAATCGTTTTGTCGGGGTTTTTCTGACCTTTTCTTTTTCTTCTTTTTTCTTTTTTCTGGCTTCTGCTCTATCGATAACGTATTCAAGCAAAGCAGCAGCATTTTCCAAATCGGAAGAAAGCCAGTGGTCAAAAGAATCTTTAACGGCAGACTCAACCAATCGCGTAGCTTTAGAAGATGTTAATTTATCTTTTGTTTGCCCTTGAAATTGAGGATCGCGAATAAACAAAGATAACATAATGGACGCATCGCTCAAAAAGTCTTCGGCGGTAACCGAAGCGGCTTTTTTATTATTAGTCATTTCTCCATATTCTTTAAGACCTTTTAAGAGGGCTGATTTAAATCCGGCCTCATGCGTTCCCCCAAACGGAGTAATAACCGTATTACAATACGAATGACAAAAACCATTTTCATCTTCCGGCCAAGTAATTGCCCACTCGACCTTTCCTTCGTCATTATCCAAATCAGCCTCTCCGGCGAACGGACGACGATTGATGGTAGCTTTTGCACCAACTTGATAATTTAAAAAGTCTAAAATTCCGTTTGGAAAACAAAGCTCTGTTTCTATCGGTGTAGCCTCGCCTTCGCCCAAAATTTCCGGTGCGCATTTCCAATTTATTTTAATTCCTTTGAATAAAAATGCCTTTGAGCGAGCCATCCGGAAGATACGATTTGGTTGTAAATTTGAGTTAACACCAAAAATTTCCGGATCAGGCTTAAACGTAATTGATGTACCTCTTCTGTTTGGAGCATTTCCTATCAATTCCAAAGCGGTTTGAGGTATTCCCTTGGCATATTCTTGACGATAGAGTTTTTTGTCTCGAGCAATTTCAACCACCAGCTTTTCTGATAAAGCATTAACAACCGAAAGCCCGACACCATGCAACCCTCCGGACACCTTATAAGCTCCGCCACCGAACTTTCCGCCGGAGTGAAGCATTGTCAAAATAACCTCTAATGCAGATTTATTGGGATATTTCGGGTGAGGATCAACCGGAATACCGCGTCCGTTATCAATAATGGACACGGAATAATCGGAGTTCATTACCACGTCTATGTGGTTGGCATAACCGGCAACTGCTTCATCCATAGAGTTATCCAAAATTTCAGCAACCAAATGATGAAGCGCCGTTTCATCTGTGCCTCCGATATACATACCGGGGCGATGACGGACAGGCTCTAACCCTTCTAAAACCTCAATTGATTGAGCGCTATACTCTTTTATTGCAGGCTCTGTAGCATCAAACAAATCAGACATAACCGATAAAAAATCCTCAAAAGCTTTATATTCCTAGGGCAAACATAAATCAAAACCCAAAATTAAACAAGCATATTTTTTGATAATTCAACAGGCCTTTTTTGCAAAAAAACTCTTGCATTTTTAATAATTTATGTATAAAAAGACAGTCGAAATCGCTAATTGTGGCGGTTTTGTAATTTCACACGCAGGCTTGATCGGGGAGTTAAACCCTCGTTCCGGTGCTTGAATATCAAGCTCTCATAGGGTCTGCGGAGGTTTAACCGGAAAAAAGGATATAAAAATATGACTCTTCCTACATTTACTTTACGCCAAATGATTGAAGCAGGCGTACACTTTGGACACCACGCTCGTCGTTGGAATCCTAAAATGGCTCCGTATATTTACGGAAAAAAAGACAATGTTCACATCATTGATTTGCAAAAAACTTATCCTATGCTTTATACAGCAATGGCTACAACAAAAGAAATTGCTGCTCAGGGCGGAAAAGTTTTGTTTGTTGCTACAAAGCGTCAAGCACAAGAAATCATTAAAGAAAATGCTGAACGTTGCGGTCAATACTATGTTAACCAACGTTGGTTAGGTGGTATGTTGACTAACTGGAAAACCGTTCACAAATCAATTACTCGTTTGGTAAAATTGAACGAGATGTTTGAAAAAGGTGATTTGGCCGGTTATACAAAGAAAGAATTGCAGGGTATGAAAAAAGAGCAAGAAAAACTTCAGCTCGAACTCGGCGGTATCATGAATATGGGTGGTCAACCTGATTTGGTATTTGTTGTTGATACCTGCAAAGAATCTTTGGCTATTAAAGAGGCCAAAAAACTTGGTATTCCGGTTATCGGTATTTGTGATACAAATGCTGATCCTGAAACTGTTGATTTGCCAGTTCCGGGTAATGATGATGCTATTCGTGCCATTCAGTTCTATGCAGAAATGATTTCTGCTTCTGTTTTGGATGGTATGCAAGCTCAAATTGCCGCAAAAGGCGTTAAAGTAGAAGAAGTTGTTGAAGAAAATGCTGATGCTCCAAAAGCTGCTAAAAAAAGAACATCTAAAAAAGCAGCCGAAAAAGCTGAAGAATAATTTTCTTTGAACTATGATATCAAAACGGCGGTGCTAAATTTAGTACCGCCAATCATTAAAAATTTTTAGAGGGTTTATAAAATGACAGAGATTACTGCCGCAAAAGTTAAAGAACTTAGAGAGTTGACCAGTGCAGGTATGTTGGACTGCAAAAAAGCTTTGGTTGAAGCAAACGGTAATATGGATGAAGCTGTAGATTGGTTGCGCAAAAAAGGTTTGGCTTCTGCCGCCAAAAAAGCAAGCCGTATTGCTGCTGAAGGTTTGGTTTCGGTTTATGTTGAAGGAAACAAAGGTGCTATTGCCGAAGTTAACTCTGAAACAGACTTTGTTGCCAAAAATGATTTGTTCCAAGACTATGTTGCAGATGCAGCAAAAGTTGCTTTGGCTGCTGCCGGTGAAGTTTGTGATATGAAAACTTTTCATTGTCCTAAATGCAACAAAACTTTTGAAGAACGTTTGACTGATTTGATTGCAAAAATCGGCGAAAATATGAATTTGCGTCGTGCTGCAATGCTTGAAGTAAATAATGGTGTTGTTGCTTCTTATTTGCATAATGCTTGCGGAAATAATCTCGGAAAAATCGGTGTGTTGGTTGCATTGGAATCAACTGCGGATAAGGCAAAATTAGAAGAATTGGGCAAGCATATTGCTATGCATATTGCTGCTTCTGCTCCTTTGTTCTTGAACGTTGCTTCTGTTGATGCTGAAGCTGTTGAACATGAAAAAGCAATTTTTGCAGAACAAGCAAAAGCTTCGGGCAAACCGGAAAACATCATTGAAAAAATGGTTGAAGGTCGTGTTCGCAAATATTTTGACGAAGTTGTTTTGGAAGAACAAGCTTATATTATGGATCCGGACAAAAAAGTTAAACAAGTTATTGCTGATACTGCCAAAGAATTGGGTGCTGATATTAAATTGGTTAACTATGTTCGCTTCAAATTGGGCGAAGGTTTGCAAAAGAAAGAAGAAGATTTTGCTTCTGAAGTTGCTGCTCAGCTTGGAAAATAATATAAATTTTGTTTTTATACATTATAAAACCCTGTTTGTTATGAACGGGGTTTTATTTTTGCGATTCACGAGTGGAATAAAAATTTTTTTGAAATGACTCAAAGCGAATCTGAGTCTTGATTAGCCGAGAATCGGCGGTTTGACTCACGGGAATCGATAACTTTTTATTAACGAATCGAGAT
>JAZUAM010000018.1:0-65471 GCA_045637985.1 Alphaproteobacteria bacterium | reverse complement strand
TGTAAGGTTTTAGGATATCACTACAAACCGGATACAGAAAAGTATTGGAAACAAGGCTATTCATCAGAAAAGAGTTTTATATATACAACTACAATGGGTATGCAAGAAACATCTCTTGAAAAAATTGCTTCCGAAATTGGTGATAATAACCTTTTAATCTGTTGTAGTGCATTTATTGGTAATTCATCTGCATATCCAAACATAACAGTTAAAAAGATACCATCTGCAATCTTAAAGAAATGCGAATGGGGCCGCGAAGGCTACCCCCTAAACCTCAAAGACTACCAACCAAACGACGAAGAATTCGAGTTTAATGAGGAAAACGAGGAATAGTATGGGAGTAATCAATAATATTTTTATTTGGATTTTTAATAAAATTGTTTTTTTGGAAAACAAATACATAAATTTTGAATACAAAATAGTAAGTTATACCTTAATTATTCTTACTATCTCTATATTAGTTTTTTTGATCATTTTAATTTGTAATAACTACGTAAAGAAAATTGTACGCCAAAAAAGAAACTGTACAAATTGTGCTTTTTGTTTGCATTGTAAAAAATACTATGAACGAACAGATATTCTTAATGGTTATTACTATACAGATGAAAAAAACCTAACAGATGAAGAAATTCAATTATTAAAAAAAGGAGATTTATCCTTTTTGGGAAAAGAACAAAGAGCAAAAGATACGTATATTGAAGAATATAATAGAAAAACAAAGGAGAAGAAAGAACAAATTGAAAAACAACTATCTTTTATGAATGCGAATGATGTTTTTAAAAAGGGATTTATTCAAAATTGCTTAAAAACTCCAACTATATGGAATGAATTTCCCTTAAAAGAAGAATTTGGAATGGGGGAATGTCCTGAAGCACCTGAAGAAGAATGGTTATGTTGTCATAAAGAAGAATGGGGAATAGACGATGCAGATTTTTGGCCTGAATTGAAAAATCATATTTGCTCAGACTATTATTCTTTGTCGAAGAAAGGAAGGAAATCAATAAAGCGATGTGAACAAATAGTAAAAAATAGGAGAAATCCTATAATACAAACTATTAAATTTATTTTTTCTTATATTGTACGCCGATATA
Organism: Alphaproteobacteria bacterium; assembly: GCA_045637985.1. Classification (GTDB taxonomy): domain Bacteria; phylum Pseudomonadota; class Alphaproteobacteria; order RF32; family CAG-239; genus CAZU01. The sequence continues at coordinate 64,380 of JAZUAM010000018.1, read as the reverse complement.
AAGGAAAATAACTCTACCCAACACTCCAAGTAACATCAAAGACATTTTCTACCGAATAGTCCATTTTTAGGCTTCGTTTCTTTCCACCTATTAGACGATTGCACTTTTTCTCTAATTCTGTTTCAATGTCAAAAGTGTTAAATTCGTTGTTATTCATCTCGCTTTCTAATTTCTTTATTTCTTCACCAATGGCTAGTTTTTCTTTAAAGTTCTTTTCCATCTTAAATTGGCGTTTAAGACTTGTGATTTTGTTTTTCATCTTATCGCCTTTTAGGTGAATTGCTTGTTTTTCATCAACAAGCCAACGATTAAGTTTATCAACTTCCATCCTTAAGATTATATCTATTCGATGTTTTTCTGATTTTTCATATTGTGCCACATCTTTCTCGTGTAATTGGCTCAAAAACTCTTGATAGCCCATTAAATTCATTTCTTCTACATCTATAATATTATCAAATATATCTTCTGCTTTAAAGTTTAATAAGCCACCTTGTTCAGATATTATGGTTGTTATGAGATGGTTTATTTGTTCCGGTTGTTTCATCTTAAACCAAGAAAGCTTTAAGCGACCTTTTTGCCCTGATTTTAATTTATCCGTCGGTTTTAGATACAAATGATAACTTCCGTTTGGTTCTAATAATGCTTCTTCTATTGTTCTTTTTCCCCAATCAGTATTAGGATTAAATGGTTGTGAAGCTCGGCGAAGTTGCTTTCTCTCATATGGTCTTAATAAGTCCATATTGATTTTACGTTGTGTAAAATCTAACTTATAGCAAAAACTCTTACCAAAGTTTATTGTTGTTGGAAGATTAAACACTTGTTCTTCAAATTGCCCAAAAACTTTTGTTGCCTCGTTGATATGCATATAAGGATGATGTTTTTTGAGCATTACCACCGCCATTTCCCAGAAAATCTCTTTACGTCTATCCAAATAGTCTTCTACTCGTTTTTTCATTACTTGGAGTTTTTCTTGTGTTGTCGGATTTAGGTTTTCTAATACAAGTTGTTTAGTTTCTTCCATTTTTGCATCTTTTTGAATGCCAAGGCTTTGTTGCAATTCATCAAATGCTCGGTTGATTTCTTCTGTTGTACGGCACAAATCAAAAATTGAAGCAACTGCTTTTTCAAAATCTACTCCGTCTGAAAGTGTTCCTAAAATTTCATCACTTGCACCAAAAACACCATCAAACAACTTAAATTTATGTTGTAATATGTCATAAAGCCTTACATCTGCTACATTTTTCTTATTAATAAAGTTTATAATTACTACATCACATTTTTGCCCATAACGATGAACACGTCCTATTCTTTGTTCAATTCGCTGAGGGTTCCAAGGCAAATCATAGTTAACCAAAAGTGAGCAAAACTGTAGGTTTAGACCTTCTGCAGCAGCTTCTGTTGCAAGCATTATTTCTGCATCTTCTCTAAAAGCATTAACGAGAGCCTTTTTCATATCATTTGGGCGAGAACCGGTTAATTCTGATGAATGCTTTTCAACATAATCACTATATATTTGATTACACAAAGGTGAGTTGTTCTGCCCATTAAATGTTACTATTTTGCCATTAAAACCATGAGATGATAGATAATCATACAAATAATTAAGTGTTCTGTTGCTTTCTGTGAAAATGATAGCTTTTCTTTGACCACCTTTTTCTTTTATCTTTGTAAAGCCTTGTTCTATCGCTTCAATTAAATGTTCTGTTTTACCATCAACCTTGATTTGAGAGGCCATATCTATTAAATGTTGTAAATATTTCTTTTCATAAGATATGACTGTTGCATCAGGCGGAGGTGCTTTGTATGGATGACGAGATTTATCATTGATGAAAGTGTCATAATCTGTAGGCCATACCTCATCTTGAATAAAATGTTCAAGCTCTTCCATTCCTTTGCCGGTTTGTTCAATATGTATAACTCTATCCAACAAACCCTCTAAAGTTCCTTTTACTGCTGAAGTTGAAGAACTCATCAATTTCCTTATCATTAAAACAATTAGTGTTCTAAAACGAGTAGTTACAGCAACTTGTGCTCCTGCCTGAATATAATCTGATACAGCATGATATAAGTCTTCTTCTGCTTTAGTAGGGTTAAAGGCAACGGTCATTGCTTCACGATTGGTATATTTGATGTATTCAAGCACATCTTTTCGTAAAGTTCTGTGTAATACACATTTTAATCTTTCTTTTAAGTCTTGATGACGTCGTTCTGTATAAAGATAGTTTTCCATAAAAGAATATTCATTTCCTAAAATACTAGGGTCTATAATAGATACTAAGGAAAATATATCCATTAAAGAGTTTTGAATAGGAGTTGCGGTCAATAATAACTTTTTCTTGTTCGCAAAAGCAAAATTGATACCATCGGCTATTTTTGTTTTACCTTTATAGAAGTTTCTTAATTTGTGGGCTTCATCTATTACTACTAAGTCCCATTTTGTGCTTTTCATTACAGTTTTTAATTGAACAGCACAATTATATGAACATATTGTAATACCTTTGAACTCTAAAGGGTCTTCTTTGCCTTCTTTTAATGCTTCATTATATACTTTAGCATCAATTACTTGAGCAGGCAAATCAAACTTTTCTTGCATTTCTGTTTGCCATTGTTGGCATAAACTAGCAGGTGCAACAACCAATATTGATGTTTGTCCTCTAGAGTAATATTCGGCAATTACAATACCTGCCTCAATCGTCTTACCAAGACCAACTTCATCTGCAAGAATAACACCTTGAGACAATGGAGATTTTAGAGCAAATAAAGCTGCTTCAATCTGATGAGGATTTAAATCTATTTTAGATGCACCCAATGTTCCAGAGATATTGCTCATATCATTCTGGTTGTGAGAAGATATTACTTCTAAAGCCCAATATTTAGCTTTTATTTCATCTGCAGTAATCATAATTAAGATATTACAGATTATTTTTTTAAATATCAAGTTTTAGGGCATTATTTCTTGTAAAATAAAAAATGTTTAGTTACAATTGATATCAAACTACATCAATCAACTTAAATCAGTAGCATCTTCATATAAATCAGGTTGTCCCTGTCTAGAATAATAGGAAGAAAATTTTTGAACAATTTCCTTAGTGAAACAATCAGTAATCTGTCCTTTTATCGTATAATTAGTGCTAATATCATTGTAAGGAATTGATTGAACATTTCTAAAATTTAAGTATCCTTTGGAAAATACAGAATTTTGAGGAAGAAAATAAGCATGAGGCAAATTATATTTCTTTAACTTATCTTTATTTTCACGCTTAAAGGTGGCGTAATCATAGTTTAATTTACAAATCAAGACGAAGTCTGTTTTGGGAGTGCCATCATCTCTAATAACTAGATCACACTCAGGATTTAAAACTACATAAAACTCTTCATCCTTTTGTAAAATGGTTCCTGTTTTTATGTTATCATGTGGCGACGGAATTATATACATTTCCTCAGAAACAGCTTTGCAAAAATTTGATAAGTTGGCTTGTAAAATACTTGAAACATAGCGTATTAATATGTTTTGAGTATTTTTGCCATTTGAATTATGTCTTTCCCAAGTACCTTCTTTTATTTGAGGACTTAAATATTTGGTATATACATCTTTTATGTGTTGTTGTAAAATCCCTCGCACACCAATAATTGGGATAATCCCCGTTTTATATAAAGATAAAATGTCAGACAAAGTTTCATAATATACATTAGAATCACCTTTAGTACGTATGCCTAAATAACAAACTTCATCACACTCCACATTATCTGTAGTTCCTGTAATAATATACACAGGAATATTAAAGCTTTCAGATTGAATATCTCTGAGAATATCATTTCCCAATGTTCCAATAGTGCTTGAACTATCAGGAACTTCCGGAATTTTTAAATCGCATATAACAGCATCGTAATAATACAGCTTTTTTTCGTAAAATTCTTGCTTATTATGTACTATATCAATTATAATATTAGTACTATTTTCAGCATTAAAACGAACTAAAGTATCATTCATACTTTCTATATCTGATTCTTTATCTTCAACAAATAATATCTTTATATCAGTCATTACTTTTAGTCCTAATTTGAAGATGAGCACCATCTTCTTTGTAAATTGCGAACAATTCTAAATCATTCCTAGAACAAGCTTCTCCAGCTAAAGCTAATCCCAGACCTGTTCCATATTCTTTAGTGGAATATTCAGGCTCAAAAATAATACCACTTTTAATATCTTCTGGATTTATGCCAAATCCATTATCAATAACGTCAATAACAATACCATTTTCACAGGATACGTTTATATCAAGAGTTTTAAAATCATTTTCCGTCTTTTGTAACCAATATATGGAATTATCAATGATATTAACTAATGTTGTATACATATCCTGTTTCCAACACAATAATTCTATATTTTCATCACAATTTATATTTAATTCAATTTTATATTTTTTTAGAGAATCCTCAAATAACTGAACTACTCCTTCTATAATAGAGAGTAATGTTTCCTTTTTTCTCTTTCCTCTTCGTCCTGATGATAGAGGTTCTATACGTTTAAATAATGATGTAAGGAAACAAGAATTCTCGTTGAAAGATTTTAACATTGAAATAATTTTCTGCAATATCACTTCACTAAATTCACTAGATAATTTGTTTGCATAATAGCTAAAATTATCAATTTGATTTGCAAAATAATTTAAGGGTCTGCGTCCTTCATGTAAAATAACATTAACAATTTTTCCTAATGTCGCTTGTCCTTGATAAATTGCAATTTTCTCAACAAGTTCTTCTGCTGTTTTATTTTTATTTGTCTCCTCTTGTTCAATAATTTTTAATACATTATTTGTAGTATTTTCATCAACACCAACTAAGGCATTACGAATTCCAGTTTTTACTTCTGTATAATCAAATATTTTAGCGACTAATTGAGATGTCGTATCCCTATTTTTAGGATCAGAAGCACGTCTATATTTATATCTTCTTTGCTCTAATTCTGAAATAACAGCATCAAACATTTTTAATAAATAAATATACGCATCATTTTCTTTCAAACCGTCTCGAGCACTTTTTTCTTCCAAATGTGATAGTTCTTCACTTTCAATCTCAATTAAACCAATAATCTGATTTAAGCCTATTTTCATTGCGGGATTTTGAACTCTTTTTTGATCTAATTTCAGCCAATCATACCCTGGATCACCAAGAGGTCTAATTCTAAATCCATTTCTGTAAACGCCAACACCAGATAGATCATTTAAAATATTTTTAATTTCATTGATGCCAGCATAATTAAGATTATAATATTTATTTCCTCTACCTAATAAATTTAATAAATCTCTGTTATCTCTATCATAAACTTTTAAATCAAAGGTAACTGTACCTATATCCATCTTTGTATTGTCAAAATTGGAAAAACTATCAATAGTTACTTGTTCTGGAATATTTGATAATTTATTGTTTTCATATATTAAATCGATTTTTTGTGAATTAACCGTGCCTTTAATCCTATAGTCATACAAACTCAATATAGGTAAGGGTTCTATTTTAATTTCGCCGAATGATCGAAATAAATCGCCTGATAAACCTTTGTGTTTTATCGTAATATTAAAAACATCATTTTCACTATCACGGTACAGCGGAGATATAAGTTTTTTCAACTCAAACTCTAAACGTTTTACTCTTTTTGAAACACCTGTAGAATCTGTTTCAGACCAACCTTTTAAGGTATCTTCATCCCCTGTTATTAATATTTCTGTATAATGAGTTTTGTTATTAATTTTCTTTTGTTCTACTAAAATTTCTACATCGCTTAAATATTGTGCTTCTTTAAATAAATTCCAATCTAAAGCAATCGTAGTATTTTCTCCAGAAGCTATTTTTGTGTTAAGTAATAAATCATGACCAAGAATTATAGCAGCATATCTTCCAATACCTTTACGACCTTGCATAATTCGTCCTTTGGGAGATTTTTTTCTTATTAATTTATCATCTGTTGATGGTACTAACCACTTATTAATTACCGTATCGTAGTCCATTCCATGACCGTCGTCTCTAATTGAAAATAAAATATTGTTTTTTATTGCCTCTATAGAAACAATAACATTCTCAGCATCAGCATCATATGCATTTTTAATAAGTTCTATTATAGCAGTGTAATCATCTTTTATTAAATCAGAACCAATGGTTAACAAATGTCTTCCTGATGGTCTTATTGTTGATATTTCTTGCGTCATGAAAAATAACCTTTCATTTTTAATGCTATTTGGTAAGCTAAAAATACCGGTACAGCATTACCTATCTGTCTAAAAGCAGTTGCAAGACTTAAATTTCCACTAACTGTCTCAAAAAAATAATTGTCAGGAAATGTTTGTAATCTAGCAGCTTCTCTTGGTGTTATTGAGCGGTTTTGTTGAATATCTGGATGAATATAATAATGTCCATCCTTCGATAAATGAGCAACTACGGTATGAGAATATGGTAAATTTCCAGCTACAACCTTAAATCTATCAATAAAAGATGTTCTATTTTTATGTGTTTTAAGCGTTTCTGGCAAACAATTATAATCTATTCGTTCTTTTTTTGAATTCCATTTTTCAACAGCAATTCTATAAATTTCTAAATCTTTTTTATTATTTTTTCGTGCTTTATGATATGTAATAGGTGTATCATTATCTTTTATATTTATTTTATGCAAAAATGGATATATATCAACTTTAGATATGAATGGCTCACAATTTTCACCACTATGAAGTCTTGGTAAATCAGCAAATATATCGTTTATCTTTATTGAAACATCTAATTTATCAGGTTCAGGGAAATCAATAACACAATCCTTCCTTGATCCTATCAAAATTAATCTTTTTCTAGCTTGAGGAACCCCATAATTGAAAGAATTTAATAACTGTGTACTAACAGTATATCCTAAATCTTCAAACTTTGCTTTCATCATATCAAAATATTTAACCCCATCTTTATCTTTTGCAGATAACAATCCTGATACATTTTCAAAAACAAAGTACTTAGGTTTATAGCGGGCAATAAAATCAGCATAATAAATAAACAGATAATTGCGTTTATCCCCTATCATCTTATCACTTTTTGAAGCTCTACCAATTAAAGAATAAGCTTGACAAGGCGGTCCACCTATAATTAAGTCTAAATCTTCATCCTCTAATAAATTATCAATCTTTTGAAAAATACTATCCTCTGTAATTTCAGAAATCTCAGCATTGATAACTGAATTAATAATTTTTTCAGGAACACAAGCATAAAATTCTTCTCTAGAAATTTTATTATTCAAATAATCATTATATATGTTAAGTTTACAATATTCTTTTAACCAATGATAAGACATTCTTGTTTTAAGAGAAAAGCATGCTGACTTATCCATTTCCACATGAGCTACAGGATGATATCCTGCTTGTATAAAACCTTCTGATAATCCACCGCATCCAGCAAACAAATCTAGAAACTTAATTTTCTTTTGTTGCACCATATATTTCCTCTTAAATTTTAAATAATATACCTCTTTGTAAATCAACACTATTTTTATATAAATTGCAAGTTATTTTTCATTAATTTTTAAGCAACTAATTTTTAAACACTCAGAATACAACCTATTCTACATCAAACCATTCCAGACAGGTGATGAGTAAGTGATTATAGTCGCTGGCGGTGGCTTGGCGATAAAATTCGTCTTGTTCTTCTTTGGAGATGTTAGCACGCCTCATTGCCGAAAGACACTTGCCTAAAATATAAAATGCATTCCCGTTCTCGCCCACCAGGTGCACAGTTATCTCAGGATATTTTGGTTCGGACATATTCCAACTCCTTTTCAATGGCTTTGTATTTAGCGACCATTTGTTCTAATTTATGAGCTAAACGGTTTATTTCGTATTTATATTTTAGTGGTTGCGCTGGGGTGTTAAGTCTGCTCAGTCGTCTATCCAGTCTATCAAGTACTCTAATTGCGTGGTTATAAACCATAGGCATACTGACTTTATGATTAGGTGGAATGTCATTATAATTTTTCATTTTCCACTCCCATATATCTGCAATAACTTGAACCGGAAGGATCAACATAAAGCGTTGGCTTGCCTTGGCATTTTATAGCAACTACTTTGCGGTGGCCTAAATCATCATAACCGCCTTTGCCGGATAAGAAAATGTAATTATCCATCGGGCGTTGGCAAAGTGCTTCATACCAAACTAAAGGTAGATTGACAGTTTCTTCAATCAAGACCTCTTCAGCCTCTTGCACATATTTTTTGCATAAGGTTTTTACTTCTTCAAAATCCGAAGGTTTTCGCACCATATAAACTTTAACTGCTTCCATAATGAACTCCTTTGTTACAAGACAATGAATGCTTGAAAAAACTTTAGTGTCCAGTTATTTAAGAAAAAATAGAGCCAAAATCTTGTAATTTATAAAAGTTTCGGATAAACTACCGCAAAATAATATAAAATTAATGCTGTTAAGATTATAAATCGAGCATTAACTTAATATGGAAGAAGCAAAAACAATGGCAAGAGAAGTTAATTATAAAGAAACAAGCCGAGCAAAAGCTTTTGAACTTTGGATGAAAGCCCCAAATCCGATGGTAACATTCTTCAAGACATTGGATGTTTCCAATCTTGTTAAAATTTCAAAGAAGAAAAATCTAAAATTTAATATGTTATTAGATTATTGCATCGGTAAAGCAGCTGTTAGTGTAAAGGAATTTTATATACTTCCTGTTGGCAATCAGCTTATGCAATATGATACTATTGCTATTAACACTATTGTTAAAAATAAAGAAAATGAAGTTAGTTCTTGCGATATATTATATGCAGATAATCTGGATGCATTTAATCAAGAATATTTGAAATCTACAAAAGAAGTTGCTGAAACTTGCCAAGATAGAGATTTATCGGAAAATAGTATGGTTATAGGCACATCTGCCATTATTAACACAGAGATTGATGGAGCTGTCGGAATGAATAGCGGGATTTTCAATAATCCGTTTATCATTTGGGGAAAATATCGTAAAAAACTATTTAGATACTATCTTCCTATATCTTTTCAATTTCATCATACTCAAATGGATGGCGCTCATGCGGGTCAATTTTTAGAAAACCTTCAAAATGAGATTAATTGCTTAAAATAATTTAAAGAAGTATACCAAATAAAACAACGTAAAATTCAAACTATCAGATTTTTGATACAAGATGTCATTACCCCAAGTTGTCTTTAGTTCACAACTGTAGTCTGGTGATGGATATGGGGTGCGAGGTTGGGTATCGCGAAAAGCGCCTAAAATAGGCGTTTTTTGTTTTGGACGAGGTCAATCCAAAAGTATCTATTTTTCGTGATTTTAATAAAAAATCGCTTAGCGGTGGTTCGTATGCTCACATCATAATTGAAACGCCAAATCTCTTTAAACCCCACAAACACTGGGCTTTTGAGGCCTCATCAAAGCACAAAAAAAAGAGGATAGAAATATCCTCTTTTTATAAATGGTGGGCCCTGATGGACTCGAACCAACGACCAGACCGTTATGAGCGGCCTGCTCTAACCAACTGAGCTAAGGGCCCGCCAGTTGACTGCAACATAAATAGGTCAAATATTGGTCTTAGTCAAGCAATTTTTAAATATCTACCCACAAAAATTTCTTTAAACAACTTTTACATTATGATATATTTATACAAATTAAATCTATAGGAAATCATAATGAAAGATCAATATCGCGTTGTTTGTTCAGAAAACCAACAATTATACCCCGGCAAAATATTCATTGATATATATCCGGCAGGTGTCTCAAGACCGGAAAATAATGTCACTTATGACTGCATTTTATCCATGAGAAGAATAATAAATCCGAAGGTATACCCCATAATTAGCGGTATAATTCTCACTGATTTGGGACATGGCAATATCCATCTCAAATACGAAAAAGTATATAATAAACGATTAGCTCAATATCAAGAACATCTAAGAACACATCTGGATGCAAAAATAATTAAAACATTTATCGAAATGAAACAACAAAATCAAAATAAAACCATTGATATAAATATGACAAATCTGGCCATATATTATGATATAAACACAACCGATAAAAGTACTCCCATTAGCACTAAAGAACGATTATTAATTCAAAAAAAAGAAGAATATCAACACATGATCCGACGAAAAAAACAACGGACAGATCAAAATTCAAAACGACCTTTTGCTCATGCTCCTCATATATTATTAGCTTGGAAACAAGCTCTTCGTATAAGTGATTAAAAAACCGAAACTTTTTAAGTTTCGGTTTCTCATTTTTATTGATCCAAAAAGCTTCTAAGCTTACGCGATCTGCTTGGGTGTTTAAGCTTACGCAAAGCCTTTGCTTCAATTTGACGAATACGTTCACGAGTAACATTAAATTGCTGCCCTACTTCTTCTAAAGTGTGGTCGGTATTCATACCGATACCAAAACGCATTCTCAAAACTCTCTCCTCTCTCGGTGTCAAAGAAGACAAAATACGAGTACATGTCTCTTTCAAATTCGAGTGAATTGCCGAATCTAAAGGCTGTAATGCACTTTCATCAGCAATAAAATCACCCAAAGATGAATCTTCTTCATCGCCTACCGGTGCCTCCAAAGAAACAGGCTCTTTAGCAATTTTCATAACTTTACGAACCTTTTCCAATGGCATTGATAACCTTTTGGCCAACTCTTCTGGTACCGGTTCACGTCCCATTTCTGCCAACATCTGGCGAGAAGTACGTACCAACTTATTAATTGTTTCAATCATATGAACAGGAATACGAATTGTTCTGGCTTGATCTGCAATTGAACGTGTGATTGCTTGACGTATCCACCATGTGGCATAAGTCGAAAACTTATAACCGCGACGATATTCAAATTTATCAACGGCTTTCATCAAACCGATATTACCTTCTTGAATTAAATCCAAAAACTGCAAACCGCGATTCGTATACTTTTTAGCAATTGAAATAACTAATCGTAAGTTGGCTTCAATCATTTCTTTCTTTGCTCTCTCTGCTTCTCGCTCACCTTTTTTTATAGTATCAACCATACGACGATATTCACTAATCGGCAAACCGCATTCTTGAGCCATTTGAGCAACACTATCACGCAATTCCGTAATTTCTAAGCCATATTTACCTACAAACTCTTGCCAATGTTTATCCTTAATCTTTGCTATCTCATCCAACCAATTAGGATCCAATTCAGCCTTTTGATATACTTTTAAGAAATCTTCACGCTTAATTTTACAGCTCATTGCATAACGCAACAACTTACCTTCAAAACCCATCAAGCGCTTATTCAATCCGTTCAATTGTTCAACTAATTGCTCAACTCTTAAAGAATTCAGATGAATCGAACTCATCAATTCAACTAATTCTCTTTTTACCTCCAAATATTTCTTTTCTACAGAAGAAGAAACACTTTTTCCGGCAATAATAGCTGCAACACGTTGATTTTGTATTTTACTTAAATCATCATAATATCCTGATATTTTATTCAAAATTTCTAAAACAGGTTCTTTCAACGCTTCTTCCATAGCAGTAATAGATGCCGAAGTCCGTCCGCTTCCGCTTTCCATCTCATCATCACCGGTTTCAGAATCATTCTCATCACCATCGTTCATATCATCAGAGGAATCATCGTCATCTTCATCGACAGCTCCGTCCAACTCAATATCATCATCAATATCATCATCAATATCATCAAGATTTTCTTTTTCATCAAGCTCTTGTGCAACTTTATCTAAATCTTCATTGCTTCCACTATCATCATCCTCAAAAGCCATTGCATCAACATCATCACCATACATCATTTCAAGATCGACGATATCACGCAGTTGCATAGTTTCATTTTGCAACTCATCGCGCCATCCTGCAATAGCCTTAATAGTCATCGGACTTTCACACAAACCGTCAATCATAACTGTTTTGCCGGCTTCAATCCTTTTTGCAATCGCAATTTCACCCTCACGAGACAAAAGCTCAACAGACCCCATCTCTTTAAGATACATTCTGACGGGATCATCACTGCGACCTAACTCTTTTTCATCAAAATTACCGCCCTCTTCGTCATCATCGACATACACTTCATCGTCTGTAGCATCACCATCAAGACCATCAGCATCCGCTTCAGATATAATACTAATTCCCATATCCGAAATTGATGTCATAATATCTTCAATATGTTCCGATGTCTCTCGCTCCGAAGGCAAAGCTCTATTAAGTTCTTCAACGGTAATAAACCCACGGGCACGTCCCTTATCAATCAAACGTTTAACGGCACTTCCCAAAGAATCAATTAACGGCGCATCAGAAGATGCACCATCATACAAATCCGAATTCTCAATGTCTGACATAAATTTTCCTAAAAATCGATTTTTATTTTAAGCTTAAACTGACAACAATTTTTAATGGTTTTTACATATTTTGTCAAGCCTTAAAATTTCGATTCGTGCCAAAAAAACAGCCAGCTGACACTCTAACTACAAAAACTCCTCATTTTCTTGGATAAGAGCATCTTTTTCTTTCTTCAAAGCTTCATATCGCCTATAATCCTCTTCACTGAAACTATCGCTTTCTAAAGCACTTTTACATTCTTTTATCTCTGTATCCAAATGCTTTAATTGAACTTCGATAATTCTGGCATCTAAATCTTTCCGCATCTTGATAATATCAAAACACTGCTTTTTCAAAACTTTTATATCAATTTTTTGTTTTATTATTTTTGTAAGCTCTTCAGAAGCTAAACATTTAATCAACTCTTCTTCATTTTTTATATCGGGATTATCCCTTATACAACTCAAAATAGCTTCATACAATTTCTGAAGTTCATTGTCTTTAACAACAAAATTTAAAAGCCTTTCTTCATATTCTTCAATTAATTGAGGATAACACACAAAAGCAGAGATTATAAAACGAGCAACTAAATTATCTAAATCCGTCTTAACATTTCGTATTTCTGATTTATTTTTCACCCCGCCTGAAGCTTGTCTACTTTTTTCTTTTACAAACCTTGATTTAACAACTAATTCGCTATAAATTTTTCCTTTCATTTCTTGTACATAATAATTTCGTACAATTTCATCCGTAATCTTTGCCACTTCTTCTTTAACTTCTTTTTCTATTCTGGCCTTTTGCTCCGGAGTTTCAAGATTTTTGCCTTCCAACGTTTTTTTCCACAACAAATCTTTCAATGGAACCGTATCCGTTACAATCTTCAAAAACTCATCAGTACCTTTTTCCTTCAAAAATTCATCAGGATCTTGTTTATCCGGTAAAAAGGCAAATTGCAAAGAATATCCAGGTTTTAATATCGGCAAAACTCTGTCAACTGAACGAACAGCAGCTCTTACTCCAGCTCCATCACCATCAAAGCAACAAATCGGCTCATTAACAACTTTCCAAGCCTCTTGAATTTGATCTTCTGTCAAAGCCGTTCCTAACGGAGCAACAGCATAACCTATGCCATATTTATCCATGGCAATAACATCCATATATCCTTCACAAATAATCAACTTTTGTGCATCATAACCTTTTTCTCTAGCATAATTGAGGTTATAAAGGATTTTTCTTTTGTTAAAAACGGGTGTTTCCGGAGAATTAAGATATTTAGGTTGGCTTTTATCCATCACTCGCCCGCCAAAAGCAATAACACGACTTCTTTTATCCATAATCGGTATCATTACTCTGTTCCTGAAAAAATCATGTGACGAACGATTTTTGTCTTCCGGTATTGTCAAAAGCCCCAATTCTGCCATTTCAGCCTCTGTCACACCTTTTGATACTAATTGTGCTTTTAACCCGTTATTATTCGGAGCAAATCCAAGTCGAAATTTTGTTATAATACCATCATCAAACCCTCTGGCATACAAATAATCCAACGCCTCACGCCCGATTGGTAACCGCAAATTTTTTTCAAAGAATCTTGCAGCCATTTCCATAATATCATAAGCCGAAGCTTTTTTTTCGGCTTGTTCTTTACTTTCCGGATTAAGCTTTGGCAATTGCATGCCGACTTTGTGAGCTAATTTTTCAACAGCTTCTATAAAAGTCAGCCCGTTTGCTTCCATCTCAAACTTGATTATATCGCCATGAGCTCCACAACCGAAACAATGATAAAATCCTTTGGCTTCGTTTACCGTAAAAGACGGCGTTTTTTCATTATGAAACGGACAACAAGCCTGATATTCCCTTCCCTTTCGAACAAGCTTAACCTTAGATCCGACCACATCAACAATCGAAATCTTTGCTCTCAACTCATCACAAAACTTTTGTAAATCCGTACTTGCCATAAAATCCTAGCTCAACAAACTTTTAATAATTCCGTTTGCTTTTCCCATATCCAACTGACCGGCATATTTAGTCTTTAAGGCCCCCATAACCTTCCCCATATCTTTCATTGAAGCAGCTCCTGTCTCTGCTATCAAAGTTTTAACTACGGTTTCAATCTCAGCTTCATTCATTTGTTTAGGTAAAAAGCGTTCAATAATTGCTATTTCAGCTTTTTCCTTTTCAGCCAATTCCGGACGATTTCCGTCAACATACATTTTAATAGAATCATTACGTTGTTTAATCATTGTCTGCATCATTGACATCAATTCTTCGTCACTTGCTTTTTCTTTGCCCTTACCTCTGGCATCAACATCTTTTTCTTTCATACCGGCAATAATCATTCTTACTGCACTTGTTGTAACGCTATCTTTAGCTAACATTGCTGTTTTCAACGCATTTTGCAAATCATCTCTTAACATATTATTTCTCCTTTATTCTCTAATTATCGCAAGCATATACATGTTCCTACAAAAAATCAACCTCAATATAGGAATTTCATTTTTAAAAATAAAGTCGTAAACCTACTGAAAATTCTTCGACATCATTTCCATATCTGTCTCCATATAAAAACTTACTCCCGATAGCCAAATTATCATCAAGCATATAATTCATCTCAATATTATAATCCGTAACTTGACCTATTTTTTGGCTCATCCATTGTGGCTTAATTTCCGCCAAAACTTTCCATTTATCAAAATCAACCAACAAACCGGCATCAGCTTCCAAACCGATTGCTGAGTTATGGGGCAAAAATCCGCCGTATGATATTTTTGTATCAAACATCACAAAACCCCACAACCAGTCTGTAAATGCATACGCACCTCCGGTACCGACTACCAAATTTCCCACATATCCATCGTCTTCATTTATGGGATTCTGCCAACGTTCGATATTTGCTTTTATCTGAAAAGAAACAGGATTAAACATTGCATTAATCGGCGATATTGACCTGATTGTAATCAAATCTAAATTTTGTAAAACATATTTATCTTGATTATCATAATGCCTGAAAGAAGTTTCAAGAAAATTTATTTCTGCTCCTTTAGACAAACCATAGTGACTATCAGTCAATGACTGATACGCCGGTCGATATGCTATTTCCTGAAAAACTTCTCCATTTCTTATACCAGTTGCTACAACAGCTCGCATAGCATCATGAGCCTTAACCGGCATTGGAGCATCCTTTTTTTCTTCAATATTCCCATCTGTTTTTATTTTATTTCGCGACCGCAAAATATCAAAACTTTGTTTTCTGTAATCTTTCAAATCCATTTTTTCAGCAACATATTGATATTGAACATATTGATAAGCCGTTTCCCAAATATCCGCTTTTTCCTCATCTTTCAATGCATCGGATAACTCATAGTTTTTATCTTTTAATGCTTTCAAAAATGCATTTTTCTGATTGTTATCCATCATTTTGTAACGATGTAATATCTTATTTTGTCGTGATGGTCTGTAATTAACATTTTTTACCAAACCATTTGTACGATAAACAGCTTTAAATGTATCCAATGGAATTGCCTGAACAGGAAATTTTTGTGCCAATTTTAAAGATGGACGCACCGCATCCAACATTTCCATCAACATATAGGAACAATTTTTTGTAAAAAAATAATAACGAGACTGTGTTTGTCCGATTTCCCATAAATGAGCTACAAAAAAATCCAGTTCTTCTTGTGTAAAGTCAAGATTAATTTCCCAAATATCACGGTTCTCAATATTGTTATAGGTATTTATAATATCATAATACGGCTTAACCGTAAAACCTCCGAAATATCCTCCCGTCAATCCCAAAACAGCATACAACGCTCCCGGTTCATCCCCCGTAAAGGCGCCATAATTAGCTCCATGCGCCAAAAGTTGTGTCCCCTTACGTTTGGTATCAATTCTAAAAAGAGTATGCCCAAACATTGATGACGGATTATTCATATAAGCATCGGTAAACAACAACGTCACACCGTCTGGTTGTAAATCGGATTTAAATTGTTCATATTCTTCACATTTAGGAAAGGCTGATTTTATTAATTTCTTTTTTTTCAAAACAATATACCGAGCTGGAAACATACACTTCTTTTCGTCATTTGTTTTATCAAAAAGATTTATCGTTGCCGATAATTCTGAAATAGGATTAATTTTACCATCAGAAGCTAAAAAAAAGTTTGGAGAATCTATCGAACTTTTATTATTCTGATAATGTCCCAAAGCAAGCCATTCGGCTGATGTTGCAAAATCTTCCGCTCTACATTCAAAAAAAACTAAACAAAATAACAGAAAAACCCAATACCTCACAACCAAAGCTCTTCCAAATAAAGCCCGAAATCTTCTCAACACATCAAGCGGATTTCGGGCTTAACACAAACAACATTGAATTTTTATCTTTTCATTATGCCTTAGCAATAGACATAACAGCCAATGTCAAATCAACCGCATCAATATCATTTGATGCAAACAAAACACCAAAATTATTTTGCAGTTTTATAGCCAAAGAGCCTTCATCAACATTCAAAATTCCGGCAACCGTAGTCAATGTTTCACCTTGACCGCTTGATGCATCCAATGCAAATTGTTCCATATTATTTTCTAAAAATGCCAACAACATTCTACCTGTTCCGCCTGTAACTCGACCATTAGGATCACAACCGGAAGTACCTGTTGAAATACCGAATGTTTGAGTACCAAACATTCCGTTTGTTGTAACAGCCAACACTTGCGGAACAATACCTGATTGACCGCGCCAAGCCATAGAACCCAACCCGCAACCGGTTGAATCATGTGCACTGGCATTAGCACTTAATGCCAATACACCAGCTGCAACAGCTGACAAAAGATAAATTTTTTTCATAAGTTTTATCTCCTAAAAATACATAATACCTCCAAGAGGTTATCACAAAAATATCTAAAATATAATATATAAGATAAAATTTTCCCCAAAAGAAAAGTCTTGATTTATTTTATATTGATGCTATATTAACGAACATTAAATAACTTGATTTGTTCTGTGAAGGAGCTTTATAACTCCCTCGCAGTTCTTTTTTTCTAACATTTTACAATACAGGTGATAACTATGGAAAAATTTCCTTTAACAAAGGTTGGTTTTAATGCGCTTGAAGCAGAACTAAAAAATCTAAAAGGAGTAGAACGCCCTAACATTATTGCAGCCATCTCTGAAGCCAGAGCTCAAGGAGATTTGTCTGAAAATGCCGAATACTCTGCTGCTAAAGAAAAACAAAGCTTTATTGAGGGACGTATTCAAGATTTAGAAGCTGTTTTAAGTCGCGCACAAGTAATTGACGTTGCTGCAGTAAAAAGTGATGTCATCCGTTTTGGTGCGACCGTTTTGGTTGCTGATGAAGATTCTGATGAAGAAAATTCTTATCAAATTGTCGGTGACTATGAAGCGGATATTGAACAAAACAAAATATCATTATCTTCTCCGCTTGCCAAAGCCCTTATAGGTAAAGAAGCCGGTGATGTTGCTGAATTCAAAGCTCCTTCAGGAATCAAATCATTCGAAATTCTTGAGGTTAAATATATTTAAATTACGAACATTCGTGATTACATAAAAAACTGCCTGAGAAATCTTGGCAGTTTTTTTATTTATATGGAGAAAAATATGACTCGAGATTTTATACGCAACGAAAATGAATGTGATTGTGATGAAGATAACAACTGTGGTTGTACATATCCAAACAATGTAAATGAAAGTGATTGCGAATGTACCGATGATGAAAATTGCGGTTGCATCCGATTCGACACACATATGCATCAATACTACCATGATGACAGTATTTGTTTTTGCGACACCAAAGGTGATTGCGATTGTATAAAGGAATAATAGCGAAATGGCCGAATATAATTCTAAAGTTTTAATCATCGGATCAGGTCCTGCCGGCTATACTTCTGCCATATATACCGCTCGAGCGGGACTCAATCCCATTTTGGTATCCGGTTCGGAAATCGGCGGACAACTGACCCTAAGTGAAGCGGTCGAAAATTATCCCGGCTTCATCAAATCTACCAGTGGTCGTGACCTAATGGACATAATGAAAAAACAAACTGCTGAACTGGATGTAACAATTATCAACGATAAAATTGTAGAAGTCGATTTTCAAAAACGTCCTTTTGAATGTTCCTCCGAAAACCACAACGTCTTTTATGCATCATGTATAATCATTGCAACAGGAGCATCAGCCAAATGGCTTGATATTGCAAGCGAAACCAAATACCGAGGCTTTGGAGTATCATCATGTGCAACTTGTGATGGTTATTTTTATCGTAACAAAGACGTAGTCGTAATCGGCGGAGGTAACACAGCTGCTGAAGAAGCTCTGTATCTCACCAATTTTGCCCGCTCTGTTACCATAATACATCGTAGAGATAATTTACGAGCAGATTTATCCTTACAAGAAAAACTACGACAAAACAGCAAAATAACCATTAAATACGATTATACCGTTGAAGAAATCATCGGAAGCGAAAACCCTCCAAATGTTGAAGGATTAAGAATAAAAAATGTTAAAAGCGATAAAACCGAAATACTTAAAACAGACGGTATTTTTATTGCCATCGGTCATCGCCCCAATACGGAAATATTTAAAAATCATCTTGAATTGGACCAATACGGATATATAAAAACCCACCCTGACAGCTGTGCGACAAATGTAGAAGGAGTATTTGCTGCCGGCGATGTTAAAGATCCTGAATTTCGCCAAGCTATAATCGCGGCCGGTTCTGGAGCCATAGCCGCTATTGAAGCCACACGTTGGCTAAGAAAATAAATATAATTTTCACTATCATCCGAAACGACTTTAGAAAACTATTATACAAACTTTTTATGGTTATTCATAACGCAACGCATTAATCGGGTTCAATAGAGATGCTTTATAGGCCGGATAAAAACCAAAAAACAACCCTACAAATCCGGCGAAAGAAAAAGGAAGCAAAACATAGATTAATGAAACTTTCGCAGGCAAAGAAGTAAAAATTCCCACCAGAGACGATCCTATCAAACCACAAACAACTCCGACAATACCGCCTATTAAAGAAAGAACTAATGCTTCCATTAAAAATTGCCAACGAATATCCCAAGCCTTTGCTCCTATAGCCATCCTTATACCTATTTCACGTGTGCGTTCGGTAACCGAAACCAACATAATATTCATAATCCCAATTCCGCCCACAAGAAGAGAAATTGATGCAATAGCTCCCAACAAAATCGTCATAACTTGTGTCGAACTCTCCATCATCTCCATCATTTGTGTCAAATTCATAATCACAAAATCATCTTCTTTATTCGCACCCAAATTATGCCTTTGGCGCAAAAGCTCACGTATTTCATCCTGACTGGTATATGTGCTTTCGGAATCAACAGCTTGCAACATAATCATCTTTACCTGATCCGGAAACGTAATTCCCATAACCTTTTTTTGTGCCGTAGATATAGGAATATAAATCACGTCATCTTGATCCTGTCCGTTACCTGACTGTCCGCGTTTGTCCAAAACACCTACCACCTGAAACGGAATTCCTTTAACCCTGATAGTTTTACCCAACGGGTCAACATCCCCAAACAACTCATTTACTACAGTTTGCCCCAAAATCGCTACTTTAGACGCATTTTTAGCATCTGTTTCCGAAAACTTTCGCCCATAAGCCAAATTCCATTCTTTGATTTCAAAAAAACGATTATCTGTTCCGGTAATACCAGTTGACCAGTTAGCATTACCATAAACTATCTGAGCCGTTTCTTCTAAAACAGGAGCAGCCAATCGAATGGCCGATACTTTATCCTGAATTGCATCTCCATCACTTTTTTTCATTGTTGCTTGTGAACCGTGTCCTCCACGCGCACCTGATGATTTTGCAACCCCCGAACGTACAATAATCAAATTTGATCCCATAGTTTTCATTTCATTTTGAATCGAAATCTGCGCCCCGTTTCCAACCGACAACATCACTATTACCGCCGCAACACCGATAATAACCCCCAAAGATGTCAAAATAGAGCGCATTTTGTTCGCTCTGATAGCCCTAATAGCAATCGAAAATATGGTTTTCAAATCAATCATCACACATTCCTTACATCCGAATGAATTTCTCCATCAACAATTTTGATAATCCTTTTAGCATATTTGGCAATATCTTCCTCATGCGTTACCAAAATTATTGTACGTCCCGATTCTTCGTTAAGCCTGCTAAACAAATTCATAATTTCGACACTCATTTTAGTATCAAGATTTCCTGTTGGTTCATCAGCAAAAATAATCGGCGCTTCATTAACAATTGCCCTAGCAATTGCCACGCGCTGTTGTTGTCCACCCGAAAGCTGATTAGGTTGATGATACATTCTTTCTTTTAACCCGACTTTTTCCAATGCTATTTCAGCCCGTTTTTTTCGTTCTACCGCATTTATATTGGCATAAACCATTGGCAATTCTACATTTTCCAGAGCTGTTGTGCGTGAAAGCAAATTAAATCCTTGAAACACAAAACCTATTTTTTGGTTTCTGATTTCTGCTAACTCATCAGATGACAACCCGTCAACTCTTTTTCCGTCAAGCTTATATGTACCGCTGCTTGGTTTATCAAGACAACCTAATATATTCATTAACGTTGATTTTCCCGATCCCGAAGGCCCCATAATTGCCACAAACTCGCCCATCTCAATCTGCAAATTTATTCCCTTTAAAATTTGCAAATTTCCATCTCCTAAAGGATAACTTTTCGTAATATCAACAAGTTCAATCAAACTCATTATCTTGGCATCCTCATACGCATATTGGCTTTTTGCCCTTCAACACCTTTGCTTTCCAAAATAACCAGATCTCCGACTTTTATTTTGTCAGACACAATCTCCGTAACCTCATCATCCGAAACACCTGTAACAACATTTACACGTTCAGGTCTTCCGTCTTTTAAAATCCAAATCCCTTTATCTTTATAACGAACAACATCACCTTTTTCATCTGTTGTATAAAAACGCAATGCTTTATTTGGCACTAAAACTGCATTTTTCTTTTCCGCAGTAATAATCTCAACATTTGCTGTCATTCCCGGTTTTATCTTCAAATCTTTATTATCGATACCGATGATAACTTCATATGTAACCACATTAGATGTTGTTATAGGATTATTTCTAACCTGTGTAACAATTCCTTCAAAAATTTCATCAGGAAAACTGTCCACGGCAAATTCCACCTTTTGCCCTTCTTTAACTTTCGCAATATCAGCCTCAACTACCGAAGCTTCTATCTGCATTTTGGTTAAATCTTCTGCCACATTAAATAAAACCGGTGTTTCAAAACTAGCTGCAACTGTTTGCCCAACCTCAACTTCACGCGAAATAACCACTCCGTCTACCGACGAAACAATTTTTGTATAATCCAAATCAATTCGAGCCTGCTTTAACAATGCCTCTGCTTGTTTAACTTGAGCTTCTTTCAAAATCTTTTGCGCAACCGCATTATCATAATCACGCTGAGCCGATTCTAATTCCTTATCGGTAGAATATCTGGAAGTATTAAGCTTTTTTATTCTATCTAAATGTTTTTTATAATAAACAATATCATTTTTTGTAACTTCCAACTCTGCTTTAGCAATATCCAATGCTGCTTGTTTTTGGTCGACCGAAGCCTCAAAAGTTTGCGGATCAATTACCGCCAGAAGCTCTCCTTTTCTGACATTTGAATTATAATCAACATAAATTTCCGCCACAATCCCAGATATCTGAGTACCTATATTAACCGTCGAAATCGGGTTTATCGTACCCGATGCCGTAATTTTTTGTACAATATTTCCTTTTTCAACCTGCTTGGCAATATAAGTTGCCGATTCTTTTTTGCAACCGGAAACCCCCAACAATACAACCACCGCTCCACATAGCAAAACCGTTGAAAACTTTAGCATTTTATTCATATTAATCACCCTTGTTTTAACACCTTTTATATATAATAACGAATAATATTTAAAAAAAGTTTTAAATAACACTTGAACGAATCGCATTTTTTGTCTATATTGTAGACAAGCATATTCTATACATCTGTCTATAATTAACTTAATGTCGCAATCATCTCACACCCGAATATGCAAGTGACATGAACGCGATTCACTTAAAAATTTTTCTAATATGGAAAAAGAAACATTTTTAAAGGTGGATACCCACCAAGTTCTAAATGAACTAAAAGGCAAATTGCCTAAAGGCGTAACAACCAAGAACAAGACAGCGGTCTTGAAGGAGGTCAAGAAAGCCAACTCCGGAGAATCTCCTCGTCTATTTTGGACGTGCTGGTGCGTAGATGCTAGTGGTAATAAGTTCATCGCGCTTTATGCCGATGGCGTAATTCACAAGCTCATGCCGGAGAATAAATGGAAGGAGTACTCGTTCCACGCTGTAAAGTAGTGAAAATCTAAAAAAGTAAAAACTATGGCAAAAGAAAGATTTTCACGTCCTCAAAATGATGCTTTAAGAGATGCATCATCTTTGGAAGAGAAGATTGCGCTTCTTGTAGAATGGAAGAAAAATAAAGAGATTTCTTCTACTCTGTTTAATGAGACAACAAACAATCTCATAAACAAGGAGATGCGAAAAGTAAAACCTACATTCGTTAACTATACTCGTCAGAGTATTTGTAAAACAGTTGTAGAGGGTGAAATACAGACTTTCATTGATAAGCTGAGAGGCCAAATCAAGAAATACATCTCTCACAGAGATCGATTGTCTGTAAAGCTAAGTAAAGAAGATTTGGAAAAATTGGAAAACTACATAACACAGTATGGATATCATTTGCAAAATAAGATAAACACACTGCTTATAGTAGGACTTCGATATCCGGATCACGGAGCAAACAAAATTTGCTCCGACTACGTAGTTAAACACAAGATTTTCCCAAAACAAGCTTGGGTAGATTCTGTGTTCTGGTATACCCTGTGGAGAGACGAGGACTTTGTCCCGTTGGATGCTATCAGATTAATGTTGCAAGACAATGGAAAAGGAGAATTTCAAATAAATCCTTCTTTCAGCAAGCACATTCTGAAAGATCTTCGCCCTTGGGTTGAATACCAAAAAAAGAAAGAGGAAATACGTCTTTCTCTTTCTCAGAAATTATGCGATCCTGATGACATTAAACGTAAACAAGATCGCTTAGATTTCTTCCTATGCCTCATAGAGGTTATGGATAAATAAAAGTCAGGAAAGAAAAGTTATTCCCCCGTTAGCTCTTAACAAGCTTCGGGGGCTTTTTTATACAAAAATATGTTGCGTATATATCGATTCTATGCTATTGTACTAAAGTTAGACAAAACAGATTAAGGCAATAAAATGGTCTCTACACAATCCCCTAATGAGTTAACAGCAAAAGATTTAGCTAATATTCCACGTGAAGAAATTAAAGAAATTCAAAATCGTCGTGACAAATTAGCCATAGCAACGTTTGATACAGCTCTTGCCGAAGCTCGTATTACCCGATATGACTATGATTATCTGATTGAAGCATTTAAAGATGGTATGGGTTGGAGCCGTTTGATTTATCGTTCAATATATGAAACCTTTGGCAAACCTTTATATACAACCGGATTTAATCCTATTACCGGAGAAGTTGACCGCGATGAAAACGGAAAAACAATCAACTACTCACTGAAAGCATTAACCCCTTTGGCTCCGACGCGACTGAAATTTACAGATAAAAAAAATAATGCATTATACTGCATATTCCCCAAAATGAAATCTGCTGACCGAACAATTGAAAAACTTGAAACCGAACTACATCGTGAATATAATGAGGAAATGTTAACCGCATTGGATCAATCATGGGAAGATGAAGATCGAGAAGCTTTTGCCGAACGCCTTCAAAACATTTCTCCTGCATATACCAAACTCCGCGACATCTATCGCCTTACTTTTACAGCCAAATATTTATCCGATGTAAAACGTCTCAAGAGGGTTTTTACAGAATTTGGCAAAAAAAATCAAAATAAATTTTATTATATTATCGATAATGAAACTCGTGATCGTTTTGATAAACCTTTATCTGAAAACGAAAATCAATATTATGATATAAAAATGATTATGTATCAAAGATTGCCCGATAGGGACTCTAACGAAATTCCCGACAATCGTTATTTTGCTGTTGAAATACAATTAAAAATCGACACTCTCTTTCGGGGTGATTTAAAAACACACGAACCATACGAAAAAATACGTGAAATTGAAGGAAAGATGACATCTTCCACTCCTTCAGAAGAGCGCAAGCTTAACGAACAGCTTATAAAATATTACAACAAACGTCGAAAACTAATTAATCAACACGCTGTTCATGAGTATAATATGGTAGTATTAGATAAAATATACCGAATTGAAGATGATTATATTGCCATGGAAGTTGAACCCGATGATAAAAAAAACGGAACATACAAACAATGTGTTGACTTTATAACCGACAATTACATGGTTGAATCATACAGACCTTTTGATGCTGAAAATGCTTTTTCGGCAAATAATGAATTAAACAAAATGTATTTCTTAAAACTAATCGGCAAACTTCCCAAAAGCTTTGACGAGTTTGCCGAAGGAGCATCAGAAACAATCAATAGAGAATTTTCGCGTCTGCAACATATGGATCGCCGTAAATTTGCCGGTATCAACAACATAGCTCAACGTTACCAGTCTGTCATCCAAGATGTAATAAATCAACGCAAACGTGACGATATCCGCAAAACTAAAAAAATAAAACAAAAAAACAATGCAACCTCTGATATTACGACTAATAAAAATATTTCCAAAAGCGCACCAGAAGAACCAATTAAAACAAACTCTCCTCAAGTAAAACATGATAATTTTTCTAATTTTGACTACAAATATCAAATAAAAAAGGAAAGACCTGGACGCTACAATGACGGTAGAGGTTCAGTATCTATTGAATGCTTTTCGGATGATTCTAATAATGTGTTAATAACACAATCTAATTGTGTTATTAACAATCAACAAATTGTAAAAATTTATGAATACTTACAACAACATCCTGATATAGAATCAACATGTGTAACTAAGAATTCTTCAGAAAACTACGAAGGAGCTGATAATGAGTTTAATATTCACTTTTCATATAAAGATGGTAAAAACGTTACCGTTAATATGACTGATTTACCCAAAGCTAAAAATCCAGAACTAATGAAATCTCTCACAGCAATTTCAGGTAGCCTCATTAATTGTAAGGAAAAAACATAGAAATAGCTTTATTTAGCGTAATAATCTCATAATATTTTACATATAAGTACCCCCTATACACACATAATACCACACGTTATTTTTAACATTTGCTCATTTATTCGGAAAACATCTTTTCTTTATTATGTATATTCATTCAGTTTATTTTTAATTATGTATCATCTTGCTACATAATTTTTATATCTACAACTGAAAATAAACAGAAAATACATTGAACTTTGGTCTCAAAGCAGTAATAATCACAAAAAATAAAAACAATAAAAAATTACTTAAAACCTATACCCTCGCAACAGTTCCTCTGTTGTCATTGCTTTTTTACCCTGACGTTGAATCTGTAAAACTTCTAATGCTTGTTTTGCACATCCGACAACCAAATGTTTGTCATCTTGCCAAAGCTCGCCTATAGCAAGACCTTTGTCATTATCAATAACTCTGCATTTCAACAATTTAAACCGTTCACCATTGTGTTCAAAATAAGTTGCAGGATACGGATTAAACGCCCTAATTTTGCGTTCCAAAACAACGGCATCATTACCAAAATCAAGCTTACTTTCTTCTTTTTCAATCTTGGCAGCATATGTTACCAAACTTTCATCTTGAACTTCCGGTTTAATATTATCCAAATCAGCCAACACTTCTGACATCAAATCAGCACCCATTTCCGCCATTTTATCATGCAAAACACCAACCGTCATATCCTCATCAATAACAATCTCACCTTTTTTATACATTGCTCCGGCATCTA
Source organism: Alphaproteobacteria bacterium (assembly GCA_045637985.1). Taxonomy (GTDB): domain Bacteria; phylum Pseudomonadota; class Alphaproteobacteria; order RF32; family CAG-239; genus CAZU01. Next base: position 38,094 of record JAZUAM010000018.1, on the reverse strand, counting down.
AAGCTTCAACCACTTGCATAATAGTAATGCCTGTTTTTTCATCACCGGCTTCAATAGCCCGTTGCATCGGAGCCGCACCACGCCACCTGGGCAACAATGAACCATGAACATTCAAACATCCTTTCGGAAAAGCTTCTATAATTTCTTTCGGCAAAATCAATCCATAAGCAGCAACTATTGATATATCGGCTTTTAATTCTGCAAATTTAGCCTGTTCTTCCGCATTACGCAAAGTTTTCGGCGTTCTGACCTCAATCCCGTTTTTTTCTGCCCATAAATGCACCGGAGATTTTTGCAATTCTTTTCCACGTCCGGCTTCCTTAGGCGCTCTGGTATATACGCATACAACATCGTGTTCTTCATTAAGTCTTTGCAAAACCGGCAAAGCAAATTCCGGTGTTCCCATAAAAACTATTTTCATTTTTCAAAACTCCTAAGCCTTAAAATCAAGTCCCCAAACACTGTAACGCCCAGCATCCTCTTGCCAGTTTTCTCTGACTTTTACAAATAAAAACAAATGAACCCGACATTCAAAAAGTTCTTCAATTTCTCGTCTTGCCGACTGACCTATCCTTTTTATCATTGAACCGCCTTTTCCCAAAACAATAATTTTCTGGTTATCTCGTTCAACATAAATCGTAATTTCCGCCCTGACCGAACCATCCTCACGACGTTCCCAAAGCTCCGGCTCAACCGTTAATGAATATGGCAATTCCTGATGCAAAAACAAAAACAATTTCTCGCGCACAATCTCAGCTGCCAACAACTTCAACGGCATATCTGAAATTTGCTCCTCAGGATAATACCAAGGGCTTTTCGGCAAATTATCTGCCAAATATCTATAAAAATCTTCAATATTTTTACCGGTAGTAGCTGAAACAAAAAAAGTCTCTTCAAAACTATATTCATTGTTAAGCGCCAAACTCAAACCTAACAAACTGTCTTTATGAACCAAATCGACCTTATTTAACACCAAAACTGCTCGCTTATTCTTTTTTTTCAGTCTGGCTATAATACTTCTGGTTTCATCATCAAAACCTCGTTTGGCATCAACCACCAAAACCGTAATGTCGGCATCCTTTGCACCGTCCCAAGCCGATGTAACCATTGCTCTGTCAAGTCTGCGCTTAGGCTTAAAAATTCCCGGAGTATCAACAAAAATTATCTGTGTATTATCAAAAATACCGATTCCTCTAACTAAGGTACGTGTAGTCTGAACTTTTGGCGAAACAATCGAAACTTTTGATCCTACAAAATGATTGGTAATTGTAGATTTTCCGGCATTTGGAGCGCCTATCAATGCAACAAAACCACATCTTGTATCTTTAATATCATCAATCAACCTATTTTCTCCAACAATGCTTTAGCTGCAGCAAATTCCGCTGTTTTTTTATTTTTACCACGTCCTACTGCTTTCTTATCATTACCCAAGCTAACTTCTACTTCAAAAACAGGTTCATGCTCGCTTCCTTCGCGACCAATTATTTTGTATTGCGGTGTTCCAAAACCAAATTGATGAGAAAATTCTTGCAATTTTGTTTTAGCATCTTTAGGTGGAGCAACATTTTTATCTATTAATTCACGCCAATGTTTATCAACAAAATCTATTGCGGCATCAACCCCTGCATCAATGTATATTGCACCGATAACAGCCTCACACACATCACACAAAACATTTTCATTTTTGCGCAAATCATCTATCGCAACATCCATAAATTCATCTAATTTCAATTTTAAGGCAACATCAGCAACAGTTTCTTTACACACCAATCCGACAAATCTTTGCGACAAATTTCCTTCCGATTCATTAGGGAAAAGACGATACAATAACGAAGCAACCGCCACACCCAATACTCTGTCGCCTAAAAATTCTAACCTTTCATAATTAGATAAAACATTAGGATTAACACTTCCGTGCGTAACCGCCTTATACAACAACTCACTATTATTAAATTTATATTTTAATATATTTTGCAATTCATCCATAAAACAAAAACCTTAGTCAATCTTGTTAAACAAACGAGACCAACGTATTTTCTTAGGCCAAGTCCAAGGCTTATACCAAGCATCTTCATCATTATGCGAAAAGAACAAAAAACGCGCTCTGCCAACCAAATTCTCTGCCGGAACAAAACCGACATTAACACGACTGTCATCCGAACGATCGCGATTATCTCCCATCATAAAATAACTACCCTCAGGAACTTTTACATTTTCAAAATCATCATTAATTTCTGAATCCGAAACTTCCAAAACAAAATGTTCCTTCCCTTCGGGCAAAACTTCAACATATTTACGATAACGTTCGGCACTGCCATAGCGATTTCTGATTACAAACTCTTCCTCGTTTTTGCGTTCTAACTGTTTTCCGTTAATAAACAAACGCCCCTTTTCTAACTTTATTTCATCACCGGGCAAACCGATAACCCTTTTTATATAATCAGTCGAATTATCTTGAGGATTCTTAAAAACCACAACATCACCACGCTGAGGCTCATCAAACCAAATACGCCCATCAAACAAAGGCAAACTAAAAGGAAAAGAATGTTTAGAATATCCGTAAGTATATTTTGAAACAAACAAATAATCTCCGACATAAAGCGTTGGATACATAGATCCCGACGGTATCTTAAATGGCTCAAACCACAAACTACGTATAACCACCGCAATCAATATAGCATAAACTATTGTTTTTATTGTATCTGCAAAGCTTTCTTCTTTATCCATTATCCTTTGGCCTTCATATATCTTTTTTTAAACTACCGCTAATATACAATGTTTTTATAAATTAACAACAACTTTTTTCAATAATAACAACCGCTTGAGCAAAGGGCTTATCATCACTTAAACTCACCAAAATATTTGCCGTTTGGCCTTCAATTTTTGCTTCTAAAATCTCCTTAGCTTTTCCATAAAATACAATCTCCGGCTTTCCTAAACTATCATGTTGCAGTTCTATATCCGTAAAACTTATTCCCTGTACAAAACCTGTTCCCAAAGCCTTTACGGCAGCTTCTTTCACAGCCCAAATTTTAGCAAGTTTAGTCTTTATATCCTTACATTGTTGCAAATACTTTTTTTCATATTTTGTACATATCCTATCTATAAACTGTAACTGATTTCTTTCTAAAACCACAGCTATTCTGTCAACACTGACAATATCCGTTCCTAAACCTACAATCATTTATCTTTACCTTTCCGACGTTTGGCAACTTTATTCAAAGCTGTATCAAAAATATAAAAACTTAATAGCCAAAATACTATATAAAAAGGAATACACCCGACAATCATCGGCCATAAAACAGGCCAAACATCATTAACAACATTTCCAAAATCAAAATTTATCAGCGCCTTAAACGTTTTTGTAAAAACTGTTTCAAAATTAACATTAACCGCATCGGCATATTCCAAACCCAAAATTTTACGTCCCGTATACAATACGGAAACCCAGATAAAAGGAAAAGTCCATGGATTACCGGCCGCTGTTCCTATGGCACTTGCCAAAATATTACCCCTGACAATCCATGCCGTAATCGCAGCCAATACAAAATGAAACCCCACAAACGGAGTAAAAGATATGGCAACCCCACACGCAACACCGGCAGCAATCTCTCGCGGTGTACCTTTCAATCTGTTTAAGCGCATAATTATATACTGCCCATAACGTTTCCATCCTAATTTGGGCCAAATCATATTTTGAATTTTATCTCTCAAACCTACCTTATCACGACGCCTAAACATCTTTTGACCTCTTTATTGATTTGCTCTTGCCACGTAAGAAACAACTTTTGACGCTTTCAGCGATGCAATAATATCCGTCAAATGTTTCAAATCTCTAACCTCAATATCGACAATCAATTCGAAGTAACTCAAAGTCCTGTTAGTTATATTCAAATTGGCAATATTTCCTTCATTTCTGGCTATCATATTGGATAAATCACCTAATGTTCCCGGTTCATTAGCCAAAATCACTTTAACTCGACCTATATGCGAACCTTCATTAGCTCCGTCACCCCAAGATATATCAAGCCATCTTTCCGGTTCCGATGCATATTTTTCCAAAGCCTTACAATCTATTGAATGTACGGCAACCCCTTTACCCGTTGTAACAATACCCACAATTCTGTCTCCCGGCAACGGATGACAACAACCGGCAAAATGAACAGCCATTCCCGGAATCAAGCCTTTTATTTGCAAAGGTTCTTGTTTAGAATTCTTTTTTCCGGATTTTCCAAACCCTCTAACCTTAAAAGACTTTACAACTTTGCCCAATTTCGATTGTTTATAGCTTGGATATACAGCTTTCATCACATCCCAAGCGGTAACCAATCCCTCGCCTACTTTTGCATAAATATCCTCAACAGACTCAGCTTCAAAATTAGGTAAAACACCAATTAATCCTTTTTCGCTGAATTCCAAGTTCTCGCCTTTAAATGTTCTTTCCAACATTTGCTCACCCAACGACACAAATTGTTCTCTTTTATTGGCTCGAACATATCGTCTGATTGCCGCTTTTGCTTTACCCGTAACAACAAATCTATCCCACTCCGGCGAAGGATGTTGTGCTTTAGAGGTCAATATTTCAACCTGATCACCATTTTGCAAAATTGTTCTTAAAGGACGAATTTCTCCATTAATTTTTGCCCCCACACAGGTATTTCCGACTTTTGAATGAACTGCATACGCAAAATCAACCGGTGTCGAATTAACCGGTAATCCGATAAGATCTCCTTTAGGTGTAAAGCAGAAAACCTGATCATTATACATTTCCAATTTGGTATTTTCTAAAAACTCTTCCGGATTTGAAGCTTCTTCCAAAATCTCCAACAACTCCTGTATCCATCTGAAGTTTTTACCGACAACTTTTTCGCCCTGTTTATAAGCCCAATGCGCCGCCACACCCTTTTCATTAACTTCATGCATTTCTTGGGTTCTTATTTGTATTTCAATTCGAGTATTTTCAGGACCGATAACACCGGTATGCAAAGATTTATACCCATTCGGTTTAGGTGTCGAAATATAATCCTTAAAACGTCGCGGCACCATATGATATTTACTATGAACAATACCCAAAGCTTGATAACATGCACTGACATCATCAACAATAATTCTAAACGCCATAATATCGGACAACTGTTCAAATGAAGCATTTTTTTTCTGCATTTTACGCCAAATTGAATATGGTGACTTTTCTCGTCCCGAAATACTCGCTTTAACACCACCTTCATTCATATCTTTTTCAAGTTGTTTGATAATCGCAGGAACCAAATTACTACCCTGTTCACGCAAAAAATTCAAACGTGTGGCAATAGAATCATGCGCTTCTTTATGCAATTCTCTAAAAGCAATCTCTTCCAGTTCACTTTTAATTTCCTGCATACCGATTCTTTCTGCTAACGGAGCATAAATATCCAAAGTTTCTCTGGCAACACGCATACGCTTTTCTTCTGCACAAAAATGAAGTGTTCGCATATTATGAAGCCTATCTGCCAACTTAATCAGCAACACTCTTATATCTTCAGACATTGCCAACAAAAGTTTTCTGAAATTTTCTGCTTGCTTAGTATCTTTTGATTTCAGCTCAATCATTGCCAACTTTGTCAATCCGTCAACAATCTGTGCCACCTGAGGTCCAAACAATTCCCTGATTTCATTAACTGTTGCATCCGTATCTTCAACCGTATCATGAAGCAATCCGGCAATAATCGACGTTGCATCCAACTTAAATTTTGTTAAAATACCTGCTACTTCAATAGGGTGAGAATAATAAGGGTCTCCGGATGTTCTTAATTGAGCGCCATGTTTTTTCATCGCATAAACATATGCTTTGTTCAACGCTTCTTCATCAGCATCACTATCATACGATTTTACTAAATCAACCAGTTCATATTGTCTTAACATTGTTCATTCACACTATAAAAAATTTCAGCTATTATAACTTATAGATTACATTGTTTAAATAAGTCTAAATTTATTACAGATTTTACGCAAGAAAAAACCGTAACACAGAGTTCAATCTGTCTTACGGCTTTTCCCAATATGTGGAGTTATCAATTATAATATAACTCCACCGGCAGCTTTATAACCGCCTTAATGACGACAACACCTTCCGCGCCATCCTGTCGGATACATGGCTTATGCGCATCCTTTGGCTCCAATAAGCAGAATTCTCCTTCGTTGAGGGAAATCGCTTCCGATGGAACCTCTCCGTCCATAAACATAATGTCAGGAACATAAGGTTTCGTAACTTTGAACCCCTGATCCGCCACATCAGCCACGTAGATGTTTTCTTTGCCTTTAAGCAAAATCTGTACATCTACATAGTCTTTATGAGCTTCAAACTCTTTTTCCTCAAAAGACACCGGCTCATATGACTCCACGTTAATATACACTTTGTTCTCAAAGTCATAACGACCAAGAACTGGATTTTCTGCAAGTTCGAGAACCTTGTTCACAACTTCCAATGGTAATCCATTAACCATTCCGAGCTCTGATAGCTTATAAGTTTTACAATTCATACCCAATAATTTTAGGTTAATGGCAATCTTTTACCATTTTTCGGCTATTATGTCAAGTAATATTTCAACAACAAAAAAAACGGGCTGTTTCTTCAACAACCCGTCCAAAAAAATATTATAAAATTTTATTCATCAAAATCATCCGCGCCGTCAAAACCATCTGCTCCGAATGAATCATCAAAGTCATCCATACCTTCATCTATCATTTCATCATCACCATCCAAATCCATAGCATCATCATCTGCTCCGTGAATTTGCATAGCTTCTTCCAACTCTCCTTGAGGCAAAAGACCGGAGAATTGTTCATCCAAGTCAGCCAATTCTCTTTCAGCAGCCATAATTTCAAGCTCTTCTTCCTCAGGTTCTTCAACCTCAACATATTTCTGCAATCCCATAACCAAAGAACGTTGCAATTCTTCAATACTTACTGTCTCTTCAGCAATTTCACGCAAAGCAACAACAGAATTTTTATCATTATCTCTATCAACCGTCAAAGGAGAACCTGATGAAATATCTTTTGCTCTTTGAGCAGCAACCATCAAAAGTTCATAACGATTTGGTATTTTATCAACACAATCTTCAACTGTAACACGAGCCATTTTATTTATCCTTATTATTACAAAAATTTATATTTCCGATTCGCCATTGTATATAAACCAGCTACATATTAAAATGCAAGAAAAAAATGTTTTTTCCATTGAAAAACAACATTCTAAATCAATATCTGTTTATCGGATGCAAAAACAAACTAAACCCATGCTTTTTTAATTTTGTTTCAAATTCATCCCGATTCTTTTTATATTCAATCACATCACTTAATGGAGCTTTATGTGCCTGTATAATCGATTGCATTGTTGCAAAACGCACATTTTGTGTAAACGGACTCATTCCCTTAATCTCTTCATCATATATTCCTAACTGAAACTCTCTTAAGGCTCGTACAATATCTTTTCTTACATTAGCCACTCTATACGCTTTTATGGTCTTATCACAAGTATACGCCCATTCATTTACCGTAAAACCTTCGTTTGCGATTAAAGGAATTAACTCTTTTTCTTTTCCTGCAATTCGGATTTTTTGAACAAACCTTGCGCAGGGATGAACCAAATCTTTTAATCCTGCCGGTACGTATTTTCCAATTCCTTGTTCTTTTTCAAGAGTTGTCCATAATATCGTTACTCTGGACAATAAATATTCATTTTCAGATTGTCTTGCCCATTTATCAACATTATCAATCGTTGCAATAAAAGCTTTTATGTCTGCAGATGTTAACAAAGAATCCTTAGTCGGTCTTAATGTTCGTAAATCACTTTTACTTTTTTTACCGTCATCTTTATACCCTGACATATATTTTTCCGGTTTTACCAATCTTTTAATTGCCGCATAAAATTTTTCATCATACACAATTTTCGGGTGATATCTGGTCATTTTAGGATATTCTATCTGTTCTTCATATCCGGGCCAAGCTTCCGGCATTAAAAAGAAATAAAATGATGGAGACATAAACTCCAAATCCTCAATATCTTTAACCTGTTCGGCAATTCTTGTCGGAAACTTATTTTTTGTTTCTTTTATTCCCGGATAATTTAAAACCTTTTCGGACATATTTGGCACTTCAAATAATTGCGGTCCTATATATTGATAATATTTTTTGGGAGTATTTCGCAAAAATTCAATATATAAATCTTCATCAACCCCTTTCATTCTTTTTTCTTGCATACCATATCCGGCTATTGTGGCATGAAATTCACTGTCAAAATCTCCCAACAAATCATAAAAACTATCATATTTCCGATTATATTCATCATATTTTTTTATAGCACCGTCTAACTCATCAGTTTTTGGCAACTTATCTTTTTCTAAATCAATTTCAAAAAAATCGGCAAAATCAGCTATTGCAGCTTTCGTTTCATACGAAAACATTCCAAACAGCAGCACAAATACTAAAAACAATCGCATAGCAAAAAACTCTTTTTTATTATATCTTGATACCATTATATCACAAAAAAAGTCTAAAAAAATATAAACGACGACAAAATTTTGAAAAAATAAACTGGACTCTATAAAAATATTACCATATTATCGACACTATATAATACTTTTAAACTTTCAGGAGATTTATAATGGCTTGGACAGATGAAATGGTAGAAGAACTTAAAAAGCTCTGGGATGAAGGAGTTACCACCGGCGAAATCGGACGCCGTTTGGGAATATCCAAAAATTCCATTGTCGGTAAAGTTCATAGACTTGGTCTTTCGGGACGCCCTTCTCCAATCAAAAAGAAAAGTGACAAACCTCAAGAACAAACTGAAAAAAAGGTTTCCAAGCCTAAGAAAGCTCCTGTTGCAAAGACGACAAAATCTCCTAAAAAAGAAGATATAGTTCCGATAATCACTCCAAGCGCTCCAAAACCGGAAATAATTACTGAGAGCAAAAAAGAACCAAAACCGGAAGTAAAACAAACCAACAAACCAACTCCTGTTATAACTCCGAGTGAAGAAGAAGATATAAAATTAGCCAAAACTCTGAATATCCCTTCAAATGAACCTGCCAAAAAAGGAAATTTGTCATTAACCGAGCTGGACAATCACACTTGTCGTTGGCCGATTGGAGACCCTAAAGATGATAATTTTCATTTTTGTGGCAAAAAAGTTCGTTTAGGTCAAACATATTGCGAAGAACACTCTGCAATAGCTTATGTTAAACCAGGAAAAAAATAATCAGTGTTTCTTATTTGAATAAATTAAAATACTAATAAACCGATATTAAATCTTTAAAGTCAAAGTGTCGTTGTGCCTGTTTACAACGACACTTTGTTATTATGAAAAAAACACTTGATTTATTTTAGACAAAATTATATAAATTTAAGTCCATATTAACAATATATAACAACAAATATGCTGACGTACTTAAAATACAAATTAAAACGCTTTAGTAAAAAACGAAAGAAAATTTCGTTACAATACCCTATATACTATGAACGCAACGGAGCTTTAATTAGAGAAGATATCAGTGGACAAAAATATGAAATTATCCTCAACAACCAAAACCAAGAACAAATTATCAAAAAGGTAAACTAACCATGCCTCCTCAATCAAAACAACCTACCATGATTATGCTTCTTGGCCCCAATGGCGCAGGAAAATCTACTTTTTACAATACTTTTTTTGCTGACGATCCTTTTTTTCAAAAGCTTACATTTATTAATCCGGATATCATTGCCAAGGAGTTATCAGGTCCGGAAGAAGATCCCAACAATTATATGTTTGATGCCGGAAAAATCGCAGCAACCAATCTGCGGATGCATTTATATGAAGGTGAAGATTTTATCTACGAATCAACAGCCGCAGGGCGAACACCGTTAAATTTATTACGACTTACCAAAGAATACAATTATAACACTGCCGTAATATTTGTGGGCCTCTCTAACCCGCAATTATCATATTTACGTGTTCAACAACGTGTTAGGGAAGGAGGACACGATATTCCTGCCGAAGATATCGAACGTCGTTATCCCAGAATCCTCAAAAATTTACCGGATCTTTTAATAGAAAGTGATACCAGTATAGTTTTTGACAATTCCGAAAAAGATCCTTATCAACCTATAATTATGCTTGATGATATTTCCATAACATATTTTAACAAATATCCTAAATGGCTACGTAAAGATTTGGCTGAAAATGAAAAATTTCAAGAATATATCGCATTAAAAAATTCCTATACATTAAAAACTTCAGCCAACACAATCAAACAATTTCTGTCTAAAGTTCAACAACGATAAAAAGCGGCAACTATCAGTTACCGCTTTTTATTTTAGAGAAATTCAGGTTACTCCCAGACAATCGTCATTTCATCATTACGTTGAATAACCTGCCCTCGCGCCGTTTCCGACACGATTTCAATAGCAACCTTAACCCTGTCATAAGGAAAATAAACCGTGCATGGGTAAGCATACTTGGTTACCGTTTCCCAAACAAAAACTATTCTGTTTTTGTTATCGGTTGCCTCTACTATCCATATCGGCCCTTCTTTTACAGAAGAAGTTTTTGCTAAAATAGCCCTCTCGGCAAACTCAAATCCGGCCCATACAGGATCTTTTGAGAAAAAAGCCTTAATCGCCAAAGCCACTGACGATTCAGAATCAATTCTTTTCATAAGCACAAGTTTAATAAGTTATAAAATATAAGGTGATTTTCCTTTTCTTCTATCCTATTTTTAGACAAAAGTAAACAAAAATTTTTCTCATCTACCCCCTCTTTAAATTATCCATATTAATTATATATCACTAAATCATTATTTAATTTCAAAGGATAAATAACATGAAAAAATATCTCTCCCTCACACTCTGCAGTATACTGGCGTCTTCATTCGCTTTATCTGCCCAAGCAAACAATACTGCTAACGCTTTACCACACGAAAAAAGTGCCGAAGGACGAATCCAGGAATCTGATTTCTATCGCCACTTAACATTTAGCGATCTGGGAAAAAAATATTCTGATTTTAAGGATTATTTACAAAAAAAATATGGATTGGGATATTCTTTAACAGCATCATTTACGGGACAATATGGAGCGCCCGGTGGTAAATCAACTGCTTTACAAACTATATTATATCCGGCAATCACCTGGAATCTGTTCAATAATAATTACGGTAACGCCACATTAAATATGGCTTATAATATTGTACGTTATACCGGTGCAAATTCTGCAAAAATTGATGACAATATCGGCGTTGTTACATCCATAAATGACTATGATGAATTAACCAATGAATTTCCGGAATTATACATTACGTATCAACTTCCCGGAAAATATGATTGGATGACAATCGGTTTAGGACAATATCCGATATACAATTTTGACGGCACTACCTATGATTCCAATCAACAAGAAAACTTTATAAACTGGACATTTTCACAAAACGCATCTTCAACATATCCTACTGCCGGACTTGGTTCCTATTTACAAATAAACCCGACCAAAGAATGGAGCCTTGCCGCCGGTTTTCAAGATGCTACCAATGTTGATGGCAACAGAATATCAACATCTCACCTTGATGAAAAACACTTTACCACTTTTGGCTATGTTTCATACAATCCCATAATCAACGGATTAGGTCTTGGACAATACTCATTCTTATATTACAATCAACCATGGGTCAAAGCTCAACCGCAAACAACCAATGGTTGGTCTGTTAACGTTTCTCAAAATATTGGCGACAAATGGGCTGTTTTCGGACGTGTTAACGGAGTTTCCGGAGAACAAGCCGAAATTGATAAATCATATCTTTTAGGTGCCGTTATGAACAATCCTTTTGATCGTAACCCTCTTGATCAAATTGGTTTTGCTGCCGCTCTTAACCATGTAAATGAAGAAGCTGTCGGCTCTCCGATAGAAAGCAATTACGAAAAAGTATTGGAAGGATATGTAACATTTGGTGTATCAAAATGGATGACTATAACTCCGGATGTACAAGTTTATTTTGATCCGGCTCTAAATCCGAAATCAGATACAGCATTTGCATTCTCTCTACGAGCAACCTTATTTTTCTAAAAACATACTAACTTTTTAAAATTCCTGTATAAAAGTGGCAATTTTTTTAAAGTTTAACTTTACAAAACCATCAAAATTAAGATAAATTAAGGCAAAAATAAATTTTGACGGAAGATGTTAAACAATGAAAAAATTTGCCGCTTTTATAGCTTTATTTATACTGAATGCATGTCAAACCCCTATCGAAAAACTCCCTTCTTCACAAACATCAAATCCCTCTACTCCACCACAAATTAACCAAACTCCCATCGCCGGCGGTATTGAAACTCTGCACATTATTCCTTTCAAAATGCCTTTTCATGCACGTATGGACACCGGTGCAGAAACATCATCAATCGATGCCTTAAATATGCGTCCGTTTGAACGTGATGGTGAAAAATGGATTTCTTTTGATATAAAAAATCGCAAAAACAACGAAATACACCATTTTGAAAAACCGGTAAAACGCAAAACAGCAATAGTTCGTACCGGTGAAAAAGAAATCCGTTATGTGGTACATATGGACATAAAAATGGGTAATGAGCTGATAGATGCCGAATTTACCCTAAATGATCGCAGCAAATTTGAATATCAAGTTTTAATAGGAAGAAACATAATAAATGGTCGTTTCATAATCGACCCGACTCTCGAAAACACTATGCATTGAGGTTACTGCTAAATGAGAAATTCATTGTCTGTTCGCTTAGTATTAAGCATTTTTCTCTTTTTATCTCTGATTATCTCAGGATACGCCACATATTACAAAATAAAATATTGGGGATTTAGTATATCTCCCAAACAAAATAGTAATGTCTGGGCTATTGAAGCTCACGTCAACTTTCTTGCTGACAGCTCACCGATTAAAGTCAGTTTAGGAATACCCTCCAAAAACAAAGGCTTCAAAATATTAGAAGAAAATGTTACAGCCGCCGGCTATAGCAGCAAAAAATATGCCGACCGCATTGTCTTTACCGCCCAAAACATCTCTGGAGAGCAAGACCTCTATTACAAAATAATGGTTTTTGACAATATGCTTGGCAAAGACAAACTAAAAGACAAAGCTCCTTTAGCTCCTTCCGCTCCTGTTTTAGATGAACAAAAATTAGCTCTCGCCAAACAAATCATATCCGAAACAAAACAAATGAACGGTGATGACAATGTAGAAAAACTGATTAATCTTTTTAATCAAGAACCGCTTAGTCCGGCATTAAAATCTTATCTTCCAATTCAGCATACCCCAAAAATAAAACTTGAAATTATGCAAGATCTTTTGGCGCTCAGTGGTATCTCAACTCGTATAGCACGCGGTTTAAAACTTGAAGAAGGTCAAAAAATAAATCCTGATTTAATGTTGGAAGCCTACATTGATAATGCATGGCGTCTTTATGACACGCAGACTGCAAAACGAGGCTTACCTGATAATTTTTTATTATTTCAACGCGGTGGAAAATCATTACTTGATGTTGTCGGAGGAACCGATTCAAGCGTTCGTTTCTCTTTACAAAAATCTATCACTTCAACCATGAATTTGGCCGAAAAAAGAGCCGAACTGGCAAAAAAAACAAACTTTTTTGACTATACGATTTATAGTCTTCCTCTTGCTCAACAAAATACTCTCAAATGGCTATCTGTATTTCCTTTGGGAATTCTGATTGTAGTTTTGATTCGTAATATCGTCGGAATACAAACAATGGGAACATTTACCCCTATGTTAATTTCTATGTCTTTGGTAAAAACCGGTTTTATAACCGGATTGGCATGTTTTTCAATCATAATATTACTGGGTTTAGGGATTCGTTTCCTTATGTCAAAATTTAACTTACTGCTTGTTCCCAGAATTTCTGCTGTGGTTATTTTTGTAATCCTTATAATCCATGCGTTAACGATTGTCGGTTACAACTTTGATATCAAAATAGCTCAATCATCGGTATTTTTCCCAATAATTATTACTGCTTGGATTATTGAACGCGCCTCAATCACTTGGGAAGAAGATGGTCCGATGAATGCCGGACGAGAATTGTTCAATTCTTTACTGGCCGGTATTGCCGTTTACTTTGTTATAGCCAACGATTACATTCGCCATATAATGTTTGCCTTCAATGAACTGAATCTGGTAATTTTATTCATAGTAATGCTTCTTGGAACATATACCGGATATCGTTTAACAGAACTCAAACGTTTTGCACCTTTAGTCAAAAAGATTGGATAATAGTGATGTTCAAATTTTTCAAAAGATTTACTTCACCAAAAAAATTACGTGACAAAGGTGTCTTGGGTATGAATGCACGCAATTTTCATATAATAGCCCAATTAAATCCCCGATATTTGTATCCCTTGGTTGATGATAAAGTTCAAACCAAAAATCTTGCAATTAAAAGCGGTGTCAAAACTCCAAATTTAATCGGAGTAATTGAACACCAATATGAAGTAAAAAATATTTTAGAAATGGTCAAAAACCATACTGAATTTGTTGTCAAACCGTCTCATGGTTCCGGCGGTAAAGGTGTTTTGGTAATAAAAAGCTATAGCGAAAACAGTTTTACTCTTCCATCCGGACGTTGCATCACATACAATGAACTATATCAACACATATCCAATATTTTGAGCGGATTATATTCACTCGGCGGAAAATATGATTCAGCCTTAATCGAAGAAGTGGTTCATTTCTCAGATGCTTTCAAAGAATATAGCTATCAGGGTGTCCCTGATGTCCGTGTCATAGTCTACAAAGGATATCCTATTATGGCGATGACTCGTCTTTCAACTGCAGAATCCGGCGGACGTGCTAATCTTCACCAGGGCGCTGTCGGGGTCGGATTAGACATAAAAACCGGCAAAACAAAAAAAGCAGTCCAACACAATATGCCTCTGACCCATCATCCTGATACCAAAGCAGATTTACGCAAAATAGAAGTTCCTCTTTGGCGCGAACATTTGCTTATCGCAGCCAAGGCATATGAAATGACCGGTCTTGGCTATTTTGGAGCAGATATTGTACTTGATGCCCAAAAAGGACCTTTGATGTTGGAACTAAATGCTCGTCCCGGACTTGCCATTCAAATTGCCAATGGTTCCGGTTTGAAAAAAGCAATAAAAAAAGTTGATAAAAAATGTCCATCCGGCTTAACTCCGGAACAAAGAATAGATTTTATTTTGTCTTAAATTTTGCATTTTAGCAAATTAATACCTATATAGTATATGAAACCAATCTGAGGAGAACAAAATTATGGCTGAAACCAAACAGATAAAAAACGCTGATACCAAAAAATTGAGTGACAAAAAAACCAAAGGTTTACCCAAAGATGAAACCAAACAAATTGAAGTAAGTAAAACACGTGCTAAAAAAATTAAACACTCATATAAAGTAAAAGATGCCGAAAATTCTATTGTATTAAAATTAAAAAACGGCGATGTTATAATCGAAATGTTTCCTGATGTCGCACCAAATCATGTGGCTCGCATCAAAGAATTAGTTCGCGCAGGATTTTACAACGGTCTCAAATTTCACCGCGTAATTGATGGTTTTATGGCACAAACAGGCTGCCCTTATGGCACCGGAATGGGAGGATCCGGCAAAAAACTAAAAGCTGAATTTAATCGCACTCCCCACAAACGTGGCACTGTATCAATGGCTCGTTCTATGTTCCCTGATTCAGCTGACAGCCAATTTTTTATTTGTTTTGCTGATTGCCCTTGGCTTGATGGACAATATACTGTTTGGGGTGAAGTAACCTCCGGCATGGAATTTGTTGATATGATAAAAAAAGGAACCGGTGCCAATGGCGAGGTAAACAACCCCGATGAAATTGTATCAATGACTATCATTGCCGATATCTGATTACCCAAAGGCTCTTTCAGCTGAAAGAGCCTTTTTCTTTAATCTTCATCTGTTCTAAAAAGTATATTCCATAATGGTTTTCGATAAATCCATAAATTAAATACTCCCAACACCACCGAAATCATACCAAATAAATACAAAAAATAATACCAATTAAGTTGTTCGGCATTCATCATCACATCTTGTTGACTAACTTTAACAAAAGCAATTGCAATTGATGTCGCCGCAAAAGATATAATAAAAGCTATCATCCAAATTTTTTCTTTTAATCTTTCGCTAAGCAAAAAAGCCGTAATTATATAAAACAACAAAAATGCAAAAAACAAATATAGCTCCATTGATATATCTCCTAAAATCTTTTATCTGATTTTTTATATAATCATCAAAGCCTTTAAAACAACAACTTCGGTTTTTCGAAACTAAATAAAAGTTTCAAGAAAAACCGAAGTTATTTTTTTATTTACTTAGGTTATCATCAAGGTAATACAGTGCCATCGGCACTGTAATAACGGTGATGATTATTGGACATTCTGCATTAAACGCATGGCAAACCACTATGTCCAACAGCATACCGATCATTGCCAACAATGATATGTAGCAATGAGGTGCCAATTCACCCCTCTTTTGGAAGGGTTTGTTATCTTCATCACTGCATCTTGCGATGAGGAAGAAGATAACCATAGCAACAGCTGAAACTTTCCAACTGTCGCTTGTGGCAACAACCACTGCAAAAGCAGCAATTATTGCCAATGCAAAGAACTTTGACAATCTGGCGTCTTTGCTGAAAACCAGAGTAATCATCACGGCTATCGCCATAATGATTACAGGAATTGTAAACATCCCCATATATTTTTTTGTTTTTTTTCTTTTTTTATATGATATTCATTACAAAAGAAAAACATTAATGAAAATGTCCACCCCCAACCTATAATTTAAAAAAAATTATACCAATAAATACCATACCTAAGGCAATTATATCACAAAATCCCTCTTCTTGCAAATATTTATCTCATTTCACTTTAAAATTTTGATTTTTCAAACGATTAGAATAAAAATTCTTTCATATCGACAACCGGCCAATTACCGTTAATAAGCTGTCCTAACGTATTATTATCTTTGCCAAATCGGATATTATAAATCCAATAATTAGCCATCACTCTTTCAATGTAAATTCTGGTTTCTGCCGATGGTATAACCTCAATAAACAATAAAGGATCATTCCCAAAACGTGCATTCTTTTTCCATTTAACCAAATTTCCGGGACCTCCGTTATATGCTGTCAGCATATAGAACAAATTTCCTTCAATAAACGGCTTATTCAACAAATATGAGACATACTTCTGTCCCAATTCCAAATTATAATCCAAATTTAACAATTTGTTTTTGTCTTTTTTTATACTTCTATCTCCACTGACATGATATGCTGTATTAGGCATCAGTTGCATCAAACCTCTGGCTCCGGCCTTACTTGTAGCTTTATCCTTAAAAGCCGATTCTTGTCTTATCAAAGCCAAAACAAGAGCCTTATCAACCTTCCAATCCTTATCTTCAGTCCAATTCGGCAACGGATAAACCTCTTTTTCATATTTTCCGTTCAAATTATCAATATTTTTTTGTTTTGCGATATTAATCACCATAGAATGCATACCATATTGATTTGCTAACAAAATAACTGCTTCTTTTTGGCTATCGGTTAATCCGTCATATACAGCATAAAGTTCTTTTTCAGCCAACTCATTTTGTTTTATTTTCAACAATATCAACGCCCTGCTTATCGCCTTAGATGCCAACATTTCATTAACATAGTCAAATGTTGTAAAGTCATTGATATAGCTATCCTTATCAAAAGCAAAATCAAAACTCTCTCCCAATTGATATGTCGCCAATATTCCATAAAATGTATACTTATGAACCATTGCCAACTTAAGCATCTCTTTTGCCTTAAGATGATTACCCAATTTTTCATACGCTCTGGCAGCCCAATAAGCTCCTGCTGATTTCAACCATTCATCCGAATTCTTTGAGTTCCCAAGTCTCGCAAAATAACTGGCCGAAGCTTTATAATTTTTTTTGCGCCACGTTGCCAAACCGGCAACCCAAGTTGCAGTTCCCGAATTATGACGTTTTGATGCAATTCTCGCCCACTCAAGAGCTTTTGTATCGTAATTATCAACCAAATATTTCAAAGCTAATGTTGCCGCCAAATTATCCCAATAAACTTTCGGTGCTAAACGCTGAAACTTTTTATTTTCCAATATCAATCTCGCAGCCAAAGTCTTTCCTCTGCGAATATTTCGTTTAAAATTTCTGGCTTGCTTCACTAAAAAACGTCTATCACTCTGTGTTAATCTGTCAAGATACCTTAAAGACAATTTTTGAATTTCGATTTCTTCATCTGTTTCCGCATAAACCGACTGTTTAGCCTCTTCACTTCCCTTTTTTATTGCCAATCTGTAAATTCTTTCCGCCTGAGGATGATCTCTATATAATATCAACCAATCTTCCAATTCTTCACGTGTTGACTTATAAACGGGATGCAAATATTTTTCGGCCAAAACATGTCCCAACAAAATTGTATTATTTAGTTTTTTTATTAAATTATCTGCCTTTTCAAAATCTTCATTTTTCAACGCCTTAAAAATATGTTTATATTTTTTTATATCCTTATCATCCACATCAAGATTTTCCATTATCCTGTCATAAACATAAGGCGTAACAATAACATTGCCGGCTTTGACATCAAAACCGATAACAATGCTGTAAACAAAAACTAAAACTGCAATAATTTTCCTAATATGCATATTTTTACTTTGACAACCAAACCAATTTATTTGCACATTCTGCAGCTGTCATTCCTTTAACTCTGCATCTGTTTACAATAATGTTTGGAGCTTTATCCATATTATAACAACCATCACCTATCAATGAATAATTATAATACGTTTGAGTATTAGGCTTAACATCTGCAAATGACAAAGCAGTAGTCATTCCCGGCCACACCAATTTTATATCAAGCGCCGTAATTTTCCTATCCAGATTCGATAAAATATTAAACCTTACATCACAAGTTGCACCGCTAGCCAAATAATTTGTAACTTTAAAATTATCATAAAACAAAAATATATTATCGACTTTCTTCATTCGCCCCTTGTCATCAACTTCAACAAAAGCCTTTCCTCCTCTCGGAGAACCGTCAAAAGTCGGCGTATTAAGACGATAAAGCTCCCCTTCAGGAATAAATATATCTTCCGTTTGTTGCTCTGCAACTTCAGAAGCTGCTCCACCATCAGCCATATTTTTGCTTAATGCCTGTGATATCTGATTAACCGGATTGTCATCACTATTTGCAACACTTTCGACAAAACCCTCTTTACTGCCTTCTGCACCATCGCCCAAAGACAACATCTGAGCATTAACATCAAACACAAACATCGCCGTAATCAATAACAAGAGCCTTTTCATCACCATTTTACCCCTAACAAATGATTACTCTTCTTCAGCTGCTTCCTCTTTCTTTGCTAACTCGGCATTAACCTCATTGGTAATATCCTTAATTTTTGCTGCTGTAGCCTCATATGTTGTATTAATTTCACCTTTAACTTTTGCCAATTCCGCATCATCAATGGCTATCTGTTGTTCAGGCGAAATCTCTTTAAATTCCATATAATATTCAGCATCTTTCGGACCAACATAACGAAACAAATTATCACATCCCTGACGAGAAACCTTATCATTCATTGATGCTGTACCACAGTTGGTAACATTAATATCCATCTCATTTAATAGCAAGAAACAACGATCTGTATCAACCTTGGTCTTCATCGAAACTTGTTGATTCATTTTCAACGGAGGCAACTTTATTGATGTTTTAATAGTCTTTTCGGTAAATCCGGCCGTACCGTAACGTGGCGCAGAAACTTTAGAATTCAATCGCTTACGCTCCTTTTCAGCACGTTCTTCCTGATCAATGGCATCGCCGATAACTTCGTCTTCCCACGACAAATTAATAGCCGCATTAGCTATATCAATTTTTGTTCTGTTATAAAAAGTAGCCCCTACATTACAATACAGTACTTTACCTTCATTATCTTTTTCAGGAACAACATCATGAATCTTAAACAAAACCTCGCCGTTATCAACTTCACCACTTTTAGGCGCCGCCTCACACAAACCGGCAACAACCAATGCTGTAGAAAACCCTAAAACCCGAATCAAAATCTTTGCACTGTTATTCATCTTAATTACCTCTAAAAACATAAACACCAACCACTAAAATCATAATATAAATATTTTTAATAAAATACCATTAAATATTAAAATATTTACTAACTTTGTTAATTATTTTTTTCCAATTCTTTTTTTAGCCGTAAAAAATCACTCCACGCTCTGGCTTTTTGAGCCGGTGTTCTGAGCAAATACGCCGGATGATACCCTGCCAAAACTTTTATTTTTTTACCCCGCTCTGTTTCATACTCCATCCATTTTCCTCTAAGACGAGAAATACTGTCCGAATTTCCTAACAACGCATTAACCGCAACTGCTCCTAATACAAAAATGACATCAGGATCAACTATTTCGATCTGTTTTTTTAAAAACGGCAAACAAACTGCAATTTCAGAATCTGCCGGCGCTCGATTTCCCGGTGGACGCCAAGGCAAAATATTGCATATATAACAACTTTCTCTGTCTATACCTATCGCTCCCAGCATCTTATCCAAAAGCTGTCCGCTTCTTCCGACAAAAGCTCTTCCTATTCTATCCTCTTCGGCTCCGGGAGCTTCACCTATAAACATCAACTTTGCTGCCGGATTACCATCACCTATAACCGTATGCGCGGCAGTATTTTTCAATGCACACCCGTCAAAACCTTCAACAATTTTTCGTAATTCATCAATCGTTGAAACATTTTCACACAAGCCGGCTGCATTTTTAACAGCCTCACCCGCAACAATAGCCAAATGAGATGTAGCCGGACGTGACTGTTCAATTTTCTCTCCGACTACATCCTTTTTTTTCGCATTATCCGTTATTGTTATGCCAAAAGGCTCACTACCGCAAGTCTCATCAACTCCGGTCAATGCATAAAATTCAAGCAATGCTTTTATGTTCAAATCATTAATATCCATATTACAAACTTAAAATAAATATTATCGGCACGCAAGAACAAACATTTATTTGCACAAATTTAATCATATATTCATAAACCTATTGTATCATATGTAAAATATGTTTAATGTAAAGATAGTTGTTTTAGGAAATTAAAATGAACAAAATGTCATTCATATCTGTGTTATTGGTTTCGACGGCAATTTTTGTATCTTGCTCGCCGACTATAAGTAAACATCCTACTTTTCAAACAACATCTGAAGAAACACTTGGCGCACAAATATCCACTAATGCATACGGTTCTTATTTAGCCGGTCGCGTTGCTCATATTCGCAAAGACTTTAGTAATGCTGCCGACTACTACGAACTGGCATACTCATACAACAAAAACAATCCCGAATTGCTTGATAAGCTTTATTTGTTGCTAACATCTCAAGGGCGTATTGACGAAGCGGCATATTATGCTGATCTTGCCATAAAGGCCAAAAGCAACAACAACTTTGCACATATGGTCTGCGCCATAAACCTTATGAAAAAAGGCAACTATGAGCAATCAATAGAACGCATTAACAAAATCAAAGATCCGATATATCACTCTCTTATCGGTCCGATGATAAATGCATGGAACTATGCCGGCCTTAATAATCCGACTAAATCATTCTCAGAACTTAACAAGCTGAATAAAGAAACCAATTTCAAATCAATTTATAGAATTCATTATGCAATGTTACTTGACTTCTTTGGCAAAAATCGCGAAGCCGAAGAAGCATACACAGCTATATTATCAGACAAAAATTCTGAAATTTCAGTACGATTACTCGATATAATAACCAATTTTTATCTGCGTACTAATCAAAAAGACAAAGCCGTTGCAATGAT
This sequence comes from Alphaproteobacteria bacterium, assembly GCA_045637985.1. Taxonomy (GTDB): domain Bacteria; phylum Pseudomonadota; class Alphaproteobacteria; order RF32; family CAG-239; genus CAZU01. Next base: position 16,222 of record JAZUAM010000018.1, on the reverse strand, counting down.
GAATGCTACAATCAACAACCAAAATTTAGACACTCTGTTAAGATCTTTGCATAACAATGTATTAGCGGCTGACAACAATATCTCTCCGATTATCTCATCCGCATCAATCGGTGCCGGAGAGGCATTATTTACAATAGCTTCAACCTTTCGTTATGATGATGCTATTGATGTAGCCCACATGTACAATGCGTTAGCCATATATGTAAGTCCTAATTATTCAACAGCTAAAATACTTATGGCTGATATTCTTGAAGCACGTGAAATGATTAAAGATGCTAACCAAATATACGACAGCATTAATGTTAAAGATATTGCTTATTATCCGGCACAGCTTAAGAAAGCTCGCAACCTGGTTAAACAAGAAAACTATGAAGCAGCTGAAGAATTATTAAAAAAACTCAGTCGAAAATTTGACGACTTACAAACATACATGGAACTTGGCGATGTTTTACGTCTGAACAGTCGTTACAAAGAAGCAATTAAATTTTATGATAAAGCTATTGCCAAAACAGATAATCCTGTCAGTTTGTGGGTATTATATTATGCTAAAGGTGTTGCCCAGGAACGTCTTGGTGATTGGGAAAACGCCGAAAAAACGCTAATGAAAGCATATGACATAAAAAAACATTATCTTGTATTAAATTATATCGGCTATTCTTGGATTCGACAAAACAAAAACATTGACGAAGCTTTTTCCATGATTGTCGATGCATATAATCAAGCTCCGTTTGACCCTAGTATCAATGACAGTCTCGGCTTTGCATTATACAATCTTGGCTATTATACTATGGCTCTTCCTTATTTGGAACGAGCAGCCGAACTATATCCGTCATCTGCGGTCATCAGCTCTCACCTCGGTGATGCCTATTGGTTTGCACACCGCAAAAACGAAGCAAAATTTCAATGGCAACACGCATTAAAATTAAAGGATGATAGCGGTGAACTTGATATTGATATTACCAAAACCAAAATTAATCAAGGCTTACATAACGAACCATCCCTCACATACAACAAAGAAAAAATTGAAGAATTAATAAAAAAAATAAAGAAATAAAAAGCAAAAAATTTTTGCAACAAAATATCTAAAAAAATAAGCCCTTTAATCAAAAAGGGCTTATTTTTCTTCTCAATTTCACACTGCTTTTTTATTTTCTCTGACTTTTACAAATTTAGGAGCCTTTTTATCATTAATGACCTTATCATCAATAACTATTTCCGCAATATCCTTTTTATCCGGAATTTCATACATAAGCTCCAACAATGCTTCTTCCATAATAGCTCTAAGACCTCGAGCGCCTGTTTTTCGCTCAATGGCTTTTTTCGCTACGGCTTTCAATGCTCCATCTGTAAATGTAAGTTTTACATCTTCCATATCAAACATAGATTTATACTGTTTAACAAGAGCATTTTTGGGTTCTGTCAACACTCTAACCAAGGCTTCTTCACTTAAATCTTCTAATGTTGCAATAATAGGTAAACGACCTACAAATTCCGGTATCATACCATATTTAAGCAAATCTTCCGGTTGAACATCTTTAATAATCTCACCGATATTACGTTCTTCCTTAGTTGCGACTTTTGCTCCAAAACCTATTGATGTTTCCTTCCCTCTGCGTCCTACAATTTTTTCCAATCCGGCAAACGCACCACCGCAAATAAATAAAATATTTGTAGTATCTACATGCAAAAACTCTTGTTGAGGATGTTTTCTTCCTCCTTGGGGAGGAACATTCGCAACCGTACCTTCAATAATTTTCAGCAACGCCTGTTGTACACCTTCGCCGGAAACATCTCGCGTAATTGATGCACTATCTGATTTTCTGGTAATCTTATCTATTTCATCAATATACACAATTCCTCGTTGCGCCTTTTCAATATCATAATTAGCATTTTGAACCAATTTTAATATGATATTTTCAACATCTTCTCCAACATATCCTGCTTCAGTCAAGGTTGTTGCATCCGCAATAGCAAACGGTACATCCAAAATTTTTGCCAATGTCTGTGCCAACAATGTTTTTCCGCATCCTGTCGATCCTATCAAAATAACATTTGATTTTGCAATATCTACATCACTGTTATTTTTCTTTGAATTAAGACGTTTATAGTGATTATATACTGCTACAGCCAGCACCTTTTTAGCCAAATCTTGACCAATTACATATTGATCCAAAAATTCTTTAATTTTCGATGGAGACGGCAAACTGTCAAAAACAACCTTACCCTCTGCTTTTTCCATCTCCTTAATTTCTTCGGAAACAATACTTATACAAACTTCGATACACTCATCGCAAATATAAACACCTCTACCTGCCACAAGCTTTTTTACCTCATCTTGGCTTTTGCCACAAAATGAACAATGTAATTTTTCTTCTGCCATTATATTTAATCCTTATTTGCCTAATTCTTCACGACTTGTTACAATATGGTCAATAAGTCCGAACTTTTTAGCTTCTTGAGGCGTCATAAAATTATCACGCTCCATTGCTGCTTCAATAACATTGAGTTTTTTTCCTGTGTGAGATGCATATATCTGATTCAATCGTTTTTTCATATCCAAAATTTCTTTAGCATGAATCTCAATATCAGTAGCCTGCCCCCTGAATCCGCCGGATGGTTGATGAATCATTATTCTGGCATTTGGCAAAGCAAATCTTTTTCCTTTTGCTCCACCGGCCAACAACAAAGACCCCATAGAACAAGCTTGCCCTATGCATAATGTATTAACATCACATGAAATATATTGCATTGTATCATACATGGCCATTCCTGATGTAACAACCCCACCGGGTGAATTTATATAAAAGAAAATATCTTTTTTGGGATCTTCTGCTTCCAAAAATAAAAGCTGAGCGCAAACCAAAGCCGAAACCTCATCATTAACCTCTCCTGTTAAAAAGATAATTCTTTCTTTAAGAAGCCTTGAAAAAATATCAAATGAACGCTCACCTCGTGATGTTTGTTCAATAACCATCGGTACTAAACTGTCTCTGATTTCACTCATCATTTTCTTTATCCTTATAATAAAATAAAAAGCCACTTACCTTATTTTCGCATATCATAATATAATCAACAAATTATTAAGAAAAACTGTTTTTTCAAAAAAAAATCTCTCAAGCTTAAAACTTGAGAGATTTTTTATCCCGTAAAAACTATTAAGCTGACTTTTTAGAAGCTTTTTTCGTACTCTTCTTCTCTTCGTCAAACTTATAAAGCTCTTCAACAGAAACTGTTTTTTCGTTTAACTTAACCTTTGAAACGATATAATCAATAATTTTTTCTTCAAAGATAGGAGCTTTCAAAGCTTCTACAGCTTGTTTGTTTTTCAAATAATAATCCAAAACCATTTGTTCTTGTCCCGGATATTTCTTTGCTTCATTCATAATCGCAGCATTGATATCTTCCGGTTTAATGCTGACTTTGGCATCTTGCCCGACTTCCGATAACAACAAACCAAGCTTAACTCTGCGAACAGCAATATCCTTATACTCTTTTAACAAATCTTCTTCTTTTTTACTTTTTTCTTCTTCATCAAGCTGATTATATTTCTTAGCTTGTTCATACTGATTAACAATAGCTTTATATTCAGCATCAACCAACGAAGAAGGAACTTCAAAATCGTATTCCTTATCCAAAGCATCCAACAACTGACGTTTTAATTTCATGCGTGAAGCATTATCATAATCTGCTTTGATACGAGAAGATAAATTTTCTTTCAACTTATCTAAACTTTCTGCACCCAAAGACTTTGCCAACTCATCATTAATCTCAACAGCTTTGGCTTCACGAACTTCTTTAACGGTAACAGCAAAAACAGAATCTTTTCCTGCTAAATCTTTTGCATGATAATTTTCAGGGAACTTAACCTTTACATCAACCTTATCACCAGCCTTAGAACCGATTAATTGATCCTCAAACCCCGGTATAAAAGAACCTGAACCAAGTTCCAAAGGATAATTATCCCCTTTTCCGCCATTAAACTCCACACCATCAACAGATCCGACAAAGTCAATCATAACAGTGTCACCTTTTTCGGCAACTTTTCCTTCAACAGCAACTGTTTCCTTTCTGGAATTTGCAAGATACGAAACAGCTTTTTCAACTTCTTCAGCCGGAACTTCAGCAACTTGTTTATCCAAACTTATTTTTGAAAAATCTCCTAATTTAATTTCAGGAAGAACTTCAACATCCATATCAAATTCAAGATCTTTATCTTCGCCGAAAGAAACGATTTTTATTGAAGGTTGTGTCGCCGGACGCAATTTTTTGTCATCCAAAACCTTATTACTTCCGTTGCGCACAGCTTCATCCAATGCCTCTGCCATAACTTCATTACCATATTTTTTCTTAATCATTGCCAACGGAGCTTTTCCTGCTCTAAACCCTTGTATTTTAGCATTCTTTGCAATACTGTTTAATTTAGCATCAACATCCTTGGCAAAATCTTTTTTGTCAACGATAACTTTATAAGACTTATTTAAGCCTTCTGATTTTAATTCGGTAACTTTCATTAAATTTCTCTTTCTTTACAAAAAAACCACCTTCGGCTAAAAAGTGGTGCGGGTGAAGGGACTTGAACCCCCACTCCTCACGGAACCAGATCCTAAGTCTGGCGCGTCTACCAGTTCCGCCACACCCGCTTTGGGTTACAAAAAGCCTTTTTAATTGCCTGAATACTAACTTAATATTTTTTTAAATCAAGCATAAATTAACAATGCAAACAAAATTATTGTAATATCATTCAATATTTTATAATATACCTCCAGATATTCGATTAATTTTGTGGGGTATATATCTTGATGTTTTCACGTAACTTAACCAAAACCTTATTGTCTGCAACAGCTTTCAGCTTGCTTACTGCTTGTGCAATAGTTGATAAAAAAGATTCGGCCGAAGAGTCTAATTGGTTTGTTCAAATGTTTGAAAAAGACGGACAAAACTATGCCGATAAAGCAACCATCACATACTCAGCAGGACAATTTGATAAAACGCTTGAATATACAACCGAAGCTCTTAAAGCTAACCCTCGCAACCAACAGGCTTTATTGGTCGGAGCATTGGCTGCTGAAAAATTAGGACGCTACAATAAAGCTCGCCAATATTACGAAGATTTGATAATCATTAACGGACAAGAACTGTCTATTTTGGGTTCGTCTGACGGACAACCGCAAAAAATATCGGAAATAGCTAAAAATAATCTGCGCGCTATCACAATTGCCCAAAGCAATCTTACCATAGAAAATCGTGATGGCACCAAACATTTTGCCATTTCCGAAGATGCCGGAGAACTTCAAAGCAAAACAACCATCGCAACCGCATTGAACAAAAAAAATATTAAGGCTGTTCGTTCACAACCTATAGGAGTGGATGATATATTCAGTCCTCAAGAACAAAACATTGTTTCTCGATTCTTAATTTTAAAAGAATTGGCTGAAAAAGATTTTATTACCAAAGATGAATTTTTATCACGACGTTCCGCAAACATAGGGGGCTTGTTACCTTTAACTCGTAAAGCTCCGGGTATCGGAATTGATCAACCGGTTCCTTCTCCGGACTTAATTATTGAACGTTTGGAAATTTTAAAAGAAGGAGTTGAAAACAGAGCAATAACTCCTCGAGAATTTTCTGCGGAAAGAGATATCATTATAGAAGCTTTGATGTCTCCGGCTCCTCGCCAACGCATCAAAAATAAAGCTCCTTCAAAAAATATTCTTGATGCCGCTAACGATTTGCGCAGACTGGAAGTTTTATATGATCTTAATTTAATTACCGAAAATGAAAAAAATACAGAGAAAAAAGCTGTTGAAAAATATTTGGGTATCAATCAGGCCCCAAAGCAACAAGTGACTATTAAAACAACTGAAGCAACCATAAATTCGTCACCCCAAACAACAACGAATACTTCTCAAGTAAATACCTCATCTGCTTCAACTACACAAGATCAAACACAGCCACAGTCACAAACGCCGTCTTCAGCTCCCGATATTGTAGCTTCTCCGGCTGTAACCAGTCCTTTTTAATTTATTTTTTTCAAAAGGCAACGCCCGAGCAGATTGTTAATCTGTCTCGGGCGTCTCTTCAATTAAAAGTTCTTCTATGGAGGTTTCTTTTTGAGGGATCGGATAACGTACGATTATATCTACCTTATATCGGCGTCGGACTTTTCTCTCCTCTTTCTCAACCTTTGCCTCCGTCCAATTCTTATCAATAGCTTTTCTATGAAGATCAAATATACCTTCTTGAAGCTGTCTGCAAGAATGAACTCCCGGCCAATCCAAAACTGATTGTTTAGCCTTCCTCACAGAGTTTTCATCACCGGTAATAAGCGGATGATAATCTGGCAATCCTTTTCCGTCATAAAGCATTCTATACGCGCATGTCTCAGGCAAAAGCTCCGGCTGATCACTTAACAAATTCAAATCAACTTTAGCGCAATCAGAACAAAGCCTTTTTACATAACGAGTACATTTTGCCGTTCTCATATCCATACCGTCACAAACTCGGTTAGCAAAACCCATCATACCCGAATCAACCATTTTAAGAACACAACATTTTCCACATTTAAGACAAATGGCATCCCACTCATCTTCAGTAAAATCTACCATAGATTTTACTTCCCAAAATTTCTTATCCATATCTTCATAATTTAAACTTATGCGCCTTAATAACATAAATTTTAGACAAAATCAATATTTTTTGTCTTTACAAAAAAAGCAACCTACACGGCTGCTTTTTCCTTTTCTTGTCTGGCAACTTCCTGCATTCTAAACAACTTTATCTTATCTAATTGTTGTTTTTTGATATATTTTAAATATCCTTCATAAGAAAACAAAACTATTGCAGATATTACCAATGGCAATAAATAATAAATAACTCGATATGCCAAAAGCGCACCAAACAACATTGCTTGATTGTGTTCTCCCGGAATAATATACATAAACAATCCCTCAAATACACCCAAACCACCTGGAACTTGGCTAAACACCCCTAAAACTTGAGCGATAATAAACACTCCCATAAAAGTTTCAAAAGGAATATTAACAAATGGAACTAATGAAAAATACAAAACCAACGAAGCCATAACAATATCAACGGCACCAATTACCATTTGAGCCACCGCCATTTTAAAGCTCGGCATATCTAATTCCACATCTTTAATTTTTAAAGGTTTTTTATACCAAATACTAAGAGCAAAATACCCTAACAAACCAACAACAGAACAAATCGTTACAATCTGAGTTGTAAATTTCGAAACCGAACCTGCACCAAAAGCATGATTAGGCGTAATCAGATAGCCCACAATAATCAAAAAGAAACAAGCTATCAAATATGTAAAACCGGAAAACGTAACCATTCTTACAATCTCTGTTCCTCTAAAACGCCAACGAGTATAAAGACGATAACGAATAGTCCCTCCCGAAACAATTGCATGTCCGGCATTATTACTTACCGAAAACCCGATAACACCGGCAAATATCCATTTCCAAGCAGCTAATTTACGACCGATATACCGCAACGCCAAATAATCATACGACGATAATGCTATATATCCCAGCAACGAAGCTCCGCAAGCCAACCACAAATTTGTTGCCGGAATCGAAAATACTGCATCTTTAATATCACTTAAGCTGTACTTCGAAAGTTGATTATACAACATATATGCGGCAACCGCAAAAAAGAATAAACCTGCCCAAGATATTGCTTTTTTTAATACTCTTTTTGCCTGAATTGACATTTTTTTACCTCTATCCGATTATTTTATTAATACTAAATAACACTAAATTTATTAAAAATAAGTAACATTTTTATATTGCCAAAAATTTTTATTAGGATTAGAAGAAATATAAATACTTTGCGGGTATAGTTCAATGGTAGAACGTGAGCTTCCCAAGCTTAGGACACGGGTTCGATCCCCGTTACCCGCTCCATCAAAAAAACGCCTGATTGGCGTTTTTTGTTGTTTTACTCTTTCACCTTGACAAATTTAACTTTCGGAAAATCTTCCTGTGCTTTATTCAGATGCCAAGCATTTCGTGCCAAGAATACTAAAGCTCCATCATTATCTTCCGCAATATTTAGACGATTCGCATCAATAAATTTGCTCAATTCCTTATTATCTTCCGCAACAACCCATCTTGCAGTATAATACTGTGTTGGTTCAAACATCACCGGTAACCCAAACTCGTTTTTAATGCGATCAGCCATTACCTCAAATTGCAACACTCCAACAACACCGACAATCCATTCAGCTCCGACAACAGGTTTAAAAATACTTGCTCCCCCTTCTTCGGCAATTTGTTTTAATGCATCCCCCAAATGTTTTGATTTCAGGGGATCCAGCGCACGGGCAGATTTCAATAATTCAGGAGCAAAAGACGGAATTCCCGTAAAATTAATCTTCTCACCTTCAGTTAAGGTATCACCGATTCGTAATTGTCCATGATTCGGAATACCTATAATATCACCGGCATAAGCATCTTCGGCCAACTCACGTTCTTGAGCCAAAAACATAACAGGTGTAGGAACTTTGATTCCTTTACCGGTACGCACCTGATTCAAAGTCATACCTCTTTTAAAGTGTCCGGAACAAATTCGCATAAAAGCTATTCTGTCTCGATGCTTAGGATCCATATTTGCCTGTATCTTAAACACAAAACCACTGACTTTATTTTCATTCGGTTCCACCATCCTTTCAACTGCAGGATGCGAACGAGGTGTCGGCGCAAACGAATACAATCCGTCCAAAACTTCTTTAACACCAAAATTATTAATTGCACTTCCAAAAAATACCGGCGTTAAAGTTCCCGCCAAATATGCATCCAAATCAAATTTCGGACATAATTCCTGAATCATCATTACATCTTCGCGCAATTTTTCAACCTGATGCGCCGGCAACAACTCATCCAACTTAGGGTCATCTAATCCGCTACAAGTTTCAATAACACTATTAACAACAGATTTATCTCCTGATTTATTCATCAAAATCATTTTATTGTTTAAGATATCATAACATCCCTTAAAATCTTTACCCGAACCGACCGGCCAACTGGCTGGAGTAACATCTAAAGCCAAAGTTCGTTCAATTTCATCCAAAAGAGCAAACGGATCTTGCCCTTCTCTATCCATTTTATTGATAAACGTTAAAATAGGCACATCACGAAGACGACAAACCTCAAACAATTTTTTTGTTTGGGTTTCAATACCTTTTGCCGAATCAAGCACCATAACTGCCGAATCAACAGCTGTCAAAACACGATACGTATCTTCCGAAAAATCTTCGTGTCCCGGAGTATCCAATAAGTTAAACGTAACATCGTTATATTCAAAAGTCATAACCGAAGAAGCAACAGAGATTCCTCTTTCTTGCTCTACCTTCATCCAGTCAGAATGCGCTCTTCTGTTTTCTCCTCTGGCTTTAACAGCACCGGCCTGTTGAATTGCTCCTCCGAAAAGCAACAATTTTTCAGTCAATGTCGTTTTACCGGCATCGGGATGCGAAATTATTGCAAAAGTCTTGCGCGGATTTACTTTAGTCATTTTAAATTACCTCTAAAAACATTTGCCTAATCACTATCAATTATCATCTTATAAGTCAAGCAAAAGAAAAACTCCCTGATTTTTGTCAGGGAGTTAAAAAAATCGACACAAAATTAATTTTTAATTTCATTACCTTCCGCATCATATTTTACAACTGATGCATTCTTCTGCAAATCTTTAATTATATCGCCCATAGTTTTCTGAGCCAACATTGCTTTTAATTGGTTTTCAATTTTATCCAATGGTTGCGGTTTAGCATCTCTTATGTCCTCAACCAAAATTACATGATAACCGAATTGAGTTTTAACAGGAGTCTTGGTATATTGACCTTTTTTCAAACTAAATGCTGCATTAGCAAACTCAGGAACCATCATTTCTTTAGTAAAATATCCCAAATCAGCAGGTTCTTTTGAATATTCTTTTGCCAACTTATCAAAACCGCCTTCTTTTTGATATTTAGCAATAACTTCTTTAGCGGTAGCTTCATTTTTTACTAAAATATGTTTAGCTTTAACTTCTTTCTCACCTTTGAAAGTATTTTTATAATCTTCATAAAGCTTTTTAACGGCAGCATCATCGACTTTAGCTTTTACTTTCTTTTCCAAATATATTTTTCGAGCCAGTTCTTCTTTCAAACCTTTAAGCTGTTGCTTATATTCCGGAGTTTCTTCAATATTTTCCTTTGCCGCTGCCTGATAAACTATTTCACCATCAACAAAAATATCCAAAGTTTTAGAATAAAATTCATCAAATGATGTCTTTTGTTTAACATTCGGATTTGCTTCATACGCAACCTTAATATCGGCGACATTGATATTTTTTCCATTAACAACAGCCGCAACACCGCCTTTTCCTGCAGCCAAAACATCGCCACTTTGCAGAACAGCCAACCCCACAACGGCTAAAGCTAAATACTTTTTATTCATTTCACTTCTCCTAAAAAACAAAAACTATCATTCAAAGGTTATATAATAAATTGATTAAAATTTCCAACTTATTTTTTTATGAGGTTTATAACTTAGTCAACTCTTGACTCTGTGCATTTAAAACACTAAATGTTAGACATTAAACTATTGAATATAAACTTTATAACTCAAGGATAATTGAAAAATGATTGGTAGTCTTGCCCGCAAAATTTTTGGTTCCGCCAACGACAGATATATAAAAAGACAATACAAAACCGTCGAAAAAATAAATTCTTTAGAACCCGAAATATCATTATTAACCGATGAACAACTAAAGGCAAAGACACAAGAATTTAAAAATCGTTTATCCCAAGGCGAAACTCTTGATGATCTGTTACCCGAAGCTTTTGCCGTAGTCAGAGAAGCTGCAAAACGTACTCTCGGACAGCGTCACTATGATGTACAACTTATTGGCGGTATCGTCCTACACCATGGTCAAATTGCCGAAATGAAAACCGGTGAAGGTAAAACTCTTGTTGCAACCCTTGCAGCCTACCTAAATGCTCTTACCGGTAAAGGTGTCCACATCGTAACCGTTAACGATTATCTTGCCAAGCGTGATGCCGAATGGATGGGACAGGTATACCGTTTCTTAGGCCTTACCGTTGACTATATCGTTCATGAAAAAGACGACGAACAACGCAGAATAGCTTACAATTCTGATATTTTATACGGAACCAATAACGAACTTGGATTTGATTATCTGCGTGACAACATGAAATTTCGCCGTTCAGATATGGTTCAACGGGAATTTAACTATGCTATCGTAGACGAAGTTGACTCTATTTTAATCGACGAAGCCAGAACACCTCTTATTATATCCGGTGCTGCAGAAGACAGTTCTGAAAAATACATATTAGTCAATCGCATTATCCCTAATCTTTATGAAGAAGATTACGAAAAAGATGAAAAAGCACGCCAAGTTACCCTAACCGAAAAAGGTATGGTACACGTTGAAGATTTATTAAAAAAAGTCGGTTTAATTGCCGAAGGCGGTTTATACGATTTGGCAAATGTAACTTTGGTACATCATGTAAACCAAGCGCTTCGCGCTCACAAAATGCACACCAAAGATGTTGACTACATTGTAAAAGACGGCAAAGTTATGATTATTGACGAATTTACCGGTCGTATGATGGAAGGCCGTCGCTATTCAGATGGTCTGCATCAGGCTATTGAAGCAAAAGAAGGTGTCAAAATTCAATCTGAAAATCAAACTCTCGCTTCAATCACATTCCAAAACTATTTCCGTATATACCCGAAACTTTCGGGCATGACCGGAACAGCCATGACTGAAGAAGCCGAATTTAATGATATCTACAATTTATCTTGCGTTGAAATTCCTACTAACAGACCTGTTCAACGCAATGATTTACATGATGAAATATATCGTACCGAAAAAGAAAAATTTGCAGCAATCGTCAAAACAATTGAAGAATGCCACGCCAAGGGGCAACCTGTTTTGGTGGGTACCGCTTCAATCGAAAAATCAGAATTGGTAGCTGACATGTTGGCAAAACAAACAAATCTTAAGTTTGAAGTTTTGAATGCTCGTCATCACGAAAGAGAAGCCTATATTGTTGCACAAGCGGGTGTTTCCGGTGCAATCACAATTGCCACCAATATGGCGGGACGCGGTACGGATATTCAACTTGGCGGTAACGTCGATATGCGTTTAAAAGAAGCTCTAAAAGGTGATGAAACCGAAGAACAAATTGCCGTACTACGCGAAAAAATCAAACAAGAAGTTGAGGCTGACAAAGAAAAAGTTAAGGCTGCCGGCGGATTATACATTCTTGGCACCGAACGCCACGAAAGTCGACGAATTGACAACCAATTACGTGGTCGTTCCGGTCGTCAGGGTGATCCCGGAACATCAAAATTTTTCCTATCTTTAGAAGATGATTTAATGCGCATTTTCGGTTCAGAACGTATGAGCATAATGCTCCAAAGATTGGGCTTGCCCGAAGGTGAAGCTCTTATTCATCCGTGGATTAGCAAAGCCTTAGAAAAAGCACAACAAAAAGTAGAAGAACGAAACTTTGATATCCGCAAAAACTTGCTTAAATATGATAACGTAATGAACGAACAGCGCAAGGTTATATATGAGCAACGCAAAGAATTGATGGAAGCTGAAGAAGTAACCGAAACGGTTACCGATATGTGCCATGACCAAATTCGCAACATTATCTATAAAAACATAAATTATGGCTCTGCTCCCAAGGATTGGGATATTGAAGTCCTAAAACAAGATCTCGGACGTTTAAGCGGAGTGTTATTACCCATAGAACAATGGATTGATGAACCGGAAATGGATTCGGAAAAACTAATCGATAAAGTAATCGAAATTCTGGATGCCAATCAACAAGCCAAAAATGCCAATATACCGGCTGAAATTGTTCGTCTGGTTGAAAAATCTGTTTTATTGCAAGAGCTTGATGCTTTATGGAAAGATCATATTGCAACATTAGATTATATGCGCCACACTATTGTTTTACGTGCTTACGGACAAAAAGATCCTCTTAATGAATACAAAAAAGAGGCGTTTAATCTTTTTTCTGAAATGTTAAATCAGCTTGGTGAAAAAGTTGCTTTCATTTTGATGAGAACGGTTATTCAACAAAATTCCGCCGAAGACATTGAAGAACGCAACTCTAAACAAGCTAAAATGCAAGCTGTCCATGAAAGTCCTGTAAATTTGTTATCCGGCCAAACCGACACACCGACAAACGAAACACAAAAACAAACACCTTTTGCATATGGCAGACAAGAAATTGATCCTAAAAATCCTAATACATGGGGTAAAGTTGCTCGTAATGACTTATGTCCTTGCGGTAGCGGCAAAAAATACAAGCATTGTCACGGACAAATATAACCGTAGAAGCAATTCCTCGCTCGAAGCTATGCGTCCGTGTGTCAAGGAATCTAATCTTTGCGAAGCACCAATTATAAAAAAAAAGCATCTCGTCACTACGAAATGCTTTTTTTTACGTTCATCAAAAAATTAATATCCTGTTGCAGCCTTCAAAGTTTTCAATTGTTCGGTTAATTTTTCGATACTTGCTTTTGCATTAGCGATTGCCTTCATTGTACCTTCTGAATCAGCACTATCGGAAGATTGCCATTTAGCAATTTTTTCTTTCAATTCAGCAATTTTTTCCTCAATTTTATTTTGAGCTTCTTCATTTTTAGCATCTTTTTTAGCCTGAGCTTCTTCAATTTTTGCACTTGCTTTATCAGCGGCAGATTGAACTTTGTTTGCCATTGATGCCAAATCAAAAGCACTTGCATTAGAAGCAATCAATGCAACAGCTAAAAGAGCAATAAGTTTTTTCATTATCCCTTCTCCTCAAAAACAATTAATACAAAACGACTATAAAACTTACCTCTATCTGTCGCAAGCGCAAATATCTTTTTGCACAAAAAAAGCACGTCCCTTTTTCAAGGGGCGCGCTTAATAAAGTTTAGTTAATCAGATTAGCCTAACTTAACGCCAAGCTTCTCTAACAACGCCTTACCGGCATCCGTTGCAGCAAAAGCCTCAAGAGCACCTGCAATATTGCTTCCACCTTTCGGAGTAAGCACATCAAGCGCCGAGTTGATACCTTCAGCAACATTTCCGGCATTAGCAATAATCTTGATATTGCTGCCATTAATGTTCTTTGCCTGCTCAAGACCAACCTTTTCGGTTGCCTCAACCTTACGGATCTCAATGAGATACTGCTGATAACCATCGTTCTCACCGATCTCCTTAGCCAAAGAAGTCTGTGCAGTAACCGAAGCAAGCTGCATAGCTTGTTCAGCACCTGCTTTTGCCTTACCTTCAGCCTCGATACCCTCTGCATTCTTGGTAGCACGTACCAACTCAGCCTCAGCCTCGAGTTCAGCCTTTTTCTTAGCTGCCTCGGCATCAATTTCGGTTTTCTTGCGATCAGCCTCAGCCTCTACGACCTTAGCATCACGAGCAATCTCAGCTTTACGTACGGTTTCAACCTTGCGAACCTCCATGTCCTTTTCCATGGTAACTTTCGCCTCTTCCTTAACCGCCTGCTCGGACTGCTGCTTTGCGATACCGACCTTCTTGTCAACTTCAGCAGCACGAAGACCTACAACCTCATCTGCAGCTTTCTGCTTAAGGTCAATCTCCTGCTGTGCTGCAATCTCAGCCTCTTTAGCTTCTTGCTGGTTCTTCGCCACAGTGACACGAGAATCTTTCTCGATTGCCGACTTCTTTTTCGCCATGATGTTAGAGATTACCTCTTCACCTTGTGAATCGCGAATATCCATCAGCTCAATAGTCTTAATGGTCTCAACACCCCAACTTGCGAGTTGCTGGTCTACCTCCTTAGTAAACTCATCACCATACTTCGAGCGCTCAACCATGATCTTCTCGAGTTCATCCTGCGCAAGAATAGTACGCACTGCACCTTTTACTACATCAGCAAGCTGTTTTCTAAGCAAATCCATTGACGAAGCACGAGTTGCCGCCAACATACAATCCTTAATATGGAAGAATGCACGAATATCGACAACGAAAGGAAGCTTTTCCTTATCGTAAGCCTCGTAATCATCTACCGGCAATACGAAGTTCTCCAATGATAACTTCGTCACAGACACGCCGATCACAGGCACCCACTCCGGCCACTGATAGTAAGATCCACCAGCATCACCACCATACACCATGGTAGAAGTACCCTTACGCACGACATGTGCTTCATTGGTTGATACCACTCGACGAAGCGAAAGAATCCATCTCAGCAGTAACATTAAAAAAACTACTGCAACAAAAGATACACCTAAAATAATCCATGTAGCTGTTGTCATATAACTAAAATTTTGATTATAAACCACTATCCTCCGCAATTCTGTTGCATTTGTCCATCACTTTTAAGCTTAATTTTGATCCCCCGAACACGTAGTTCTCTGCTATTTAGCAGTGGGCGTCTTGGATTAAAAGAACTTTCACTCAAAATATAGATTTCAAAAACACAACTTCCTATACAGATTTCTTTGATTTATTTATTAATACTAATAGAGAATTATCACTTAATATACAATTTAATTGTACCTTTAATTTCAATATTCTCTATTTTGCTAACACCTTGTTTTTGCATTAAATTAAAAATTTGCAAAACATTGAAAAATATGGTACCTTTAATTTCAATGTTCTTAATTTACCAATACATAAAGTATTATACTTAAATATTTCACGCCTTTATTTTTTACTTAAAAAAATCTCTCAAAAACCTAATTTTTTAGTGGATTTTTAATATCCCAAATGCTATAAGAACTACAGAATTTAATTCTGTTTTGTAACGGCCGGCAGATTAGGCATAAAATCGTCTAATTTAAGGGCCTTTTTTTATTTTGTTAACGTTAACTTTAAGGATGAAATATGTCTGAAGTAAAGATGAAAATGATGGATGGTAACGAAGCTGCAGCTTCTGTTGCCCATCGTATGAATGAAGTCTGCGTTATTTACCCGATTACTCCGTCTTCTCCGATGGGTGAATGGGCTGACGCATGGTCTGCTGCTAAACAAAAGAATATCTGGGGTGTCGTTCCTGAAGTTCAGGAAATGCAATCAGAAGCAGGTGCCGCAGGTGCTTGTCACGGTTCTTTGCAAGCAGGTGCTTTAACAACAACCTTTACAGCTTCACAAGGTTTGTTGTTGATGATTCCGAATATGTATAAAATTGCCGGTGAATTGTCTCCGTTTG
>JAZUAM010000017.1:0-27620 GCA_045637985.1 Alphaproteobacteria bacterium | reverse complement strand
ATTCATCTTCGAACTAGTTTAAGTGCTTGTAAAATAACAAAAAAGTCGCCATTTTTGACGACTTTTGAACTCTGGCTGGGGTGGCTGGATTCGAACCAACGAATGACGATACCAAAAACCGTTGCCTTACCACTTGGCGACACCCCAATAATATTTTATGTTCTCATCTCAGCCACCCGGTGGCCGGATTGTGCGCCCGCTTCGCACTGCGCATCTTTCGCTAATCGCTCAAGACCGCCTCGTAACTCTCGGCGTCCAACTGCGAATTACTTCGCAATTCTTGTTAGTCAAACCAAGCAAATGACGATACCAAAAACGAAAGCCTTACTACTTGGCGACACTCCAACGGATATATTATGTCCGTAAGACAGACCTATATGTAGAATAAAAAAATATTCTTTGCAAGCTTTTTTTGCAAATTTGTTTAAAATTATGCTTTTTTCTTTTTTTTGGTTATTTTTTTTGCCAACTTTGCAATACGTTTTCCTATGGTTACAGAAGTTTGTGCTAATTTTTTCTTTCTGTCTTCTTTGACCTTTAGCAAATCGAGATCACGTTCTTTTGCCATTTTATCAAGAATCGTTTTTACAACGTGGTCTAATTCGCTATCTTTGCGATAATCAGCCGGAAGTGCAAAATTTACACGATTGTCAGAAAGTAGTTTTATAGCATTTTTGCGGTGGTTACTTTTGGGGCGATATACGGCAATTGCATTGCCGCCTTTTTCTTTGGTAATTTTCATTGAGGGGATATCGGTCATTCCGTCGCCGAAGTAAATCATTCTTTTGTATGGGATTACTCGTTGTTCGTCCGGCATATATTCGTTGACCGCGCGATCTTCGGTTTTGCTTAATCCTTTATTTATTTTAGCAATATATTGTGTCTTGGTGGAATAATTTACAACTCTGGCGGGCCAAATGGGTATCCCATTTTCATCGTAAACGTAGGAGCAACCAAATACGTCTTTAAAGTGTTTACGAATACTGGAACCGTCAATCATTTCTTCCATTCCTGAGGATATGATGTAGTGTTCAATTTGAAGATCTAAAGTTTTTCCATATTCGTTTATGCGGTCAAACCATCCTTCAACACCTTCAAAGTAGGTTATGCTTTTGGCGGCATTACAAAGGAAATCTCGAGTTAGCTTAATTCCTTTTTCTTTTGCGGTATGTTGGATATAATACATTGTTCCGGTAATTTGATCGGCACAATGTTTTTTGGACCAAGCATTTGCTTTTTTCCAAAAGGTTTCGGGTTTGTCTCCTAATGCAGGAATAAGAATGTAATCTTGCATATAGGTGGTGCTTAGGGTTTCATCAAAATCATATATGAATGCAACTTTTGTCAGTTTTGCCATTTTTTATATATCTCCGCTTGCATTTTAATAATTATCATTATAAAACGATAGAAGTTAATTTTTAATTTATGAATAAAGAGGTTTGAAATGGCTGCAACATCTATGGATCAATTGGTTTCGTTATGCAAACGTAGAGGTTTTATTTTTCAGAATGCAGATATTTATGGCGGTTTGCAAGGAGTGTATGACTATGGTCCGCTAGGTGTGGAGTTGAAAAATAATTTGAAAGCAGCTTGGTGGCGTTCTATGGTTTATGAACGTGATGATGTAGAGGGGCTTGATGCAGCTATTCTGACAAATCAAAAAGTGTTGCATTATTCAGGACATGAAGATACGTTTTCTGATCCGATGGTAGATTGTAAGAAATGTAAGGGACGTTTTAGGGCAGATCATTTAAAGGATAATAAATGCCCTAATTGTGGTTCAACAGAACTAACGGAACCCAGACCTTTTAATCTTATGTTCAAAACAGCTATCGGACCGGTCGATGACGGCTCTTCTTATGGTTATTTGCGTCCGGAAACAGCGCAGGCTATTTTTACCCAGTTTAAAAATGTTGTGGATTCAACTTCAAGAAAATTGCCATTTGGTATCGCTCAGATTGGTAAATCTTTTAGAAATGAAATTACTCCGCGTAATTTTATTTTTAGAGTAAGAGAATTTGAACAGGCAGAATTAGAATATTTTGTTGCTCCGGGTGAAGATGAAAAATGGCACGAAGAATGGAAAGAAGCTAGAATAAAGTGGTGGGAAGAACAAGGGTTAAAACGTGAGAATATCAATATCTATACAACACCAAAAGATGATTTGGCTCATTATGCTAAGGCTTGTTATGATATTGAATATCAATTTCCTCATGGAATGGAAGAGTTGGAGGGAATAGCAAATCGTACAGATTATGATCTCGGTAATCATACAAAAGCTCAAGAAGAAATGAATCTGACTTCAAAGTGTCATACTAATAATGAGTCTACTCAAAAATTATGTATTATGGACGATAATAATAAATGGGTTGTTCCGTTTGTTATTGAGCCGTCTATGGGAGTTGACAGAGGTGTGTTGGCTGTTATGACCGAGGCTTATACTGAAGAAGATTTGGGAAATGGAAATAGCCGTATTGTGTTGAAATTGAAAAAACATTTGGCTCCGATTAAAGTAGCAGTTATTCCTTTGAAGAAGAATAATGAGCAAATTATGGCTAAATGCTATGAAATTAAAAAGAACCTTTTAAAACTCGGAATTGGTCGTGTAGCTCTTGAAAATACGGGTAATATCGGAAAGGCATATCGTCGTCATGATGAAATCGGAACGCCTCTTTGCTTAACGGTTGACTTTGAAACAATAGAGCAAAAACCGGAAACGGTTACTATAAGGGATAGGGATTCAATGGAACAAATCAGAGTTAATGTTGCGGATTTGAAAGATTATTTACGACAATATTTTAATGAGTAAATAAAAAAGGAGCTTGATAAGCTCCTTTTTTTACATACCTAGTTGTTAGCGGGTGGGATTGTTTTTATTAAAAGCTGTTTATATAATATAGTGCATATATGATTTTGATGAGAAGCTATGGGTATAGAGTTTTATAATAAAGAACATACTGTTAATGTGTTTTTGGAAGGCGATATTGTCAGATTTAACAATATTCGTTTGATTGAGGCTTTGTTATCAAGTATTGATAAAACCGATTTAATCGTTGTTGATGCCGAAAAACTGAAAAAATGGGATTCAAGTTTAGTTTCAGCTTTGTATCGAGTATCTGTGAAAGCGGAAAAAAGAAAAACGAAAATAAAATGGTTAAATTGTCCGCATAATCTGGAACGCCTTATTAATTTGGCGTTGGCGGTGGATAGAAAGCCTGTATATAAAAAAAGTGTTTGTTATGGTTTTTTGGAATGCGTGGGTGAAAAAGGGATACGTTTTTTTGAATCTATTAAAAAAGCTTGGTATTTTTTGGATGATGTTGGGGCTTCATTAACTCGATTTGTTCTGAATAAAGCCGTTATGCGAAAAGTCGATTTTGAATTTGCAATGGAAGATTGCAGTTATAAAGCGGTCGGAATTGTAAGTTTGGTAAGTTTTATGGTCGGGCTTATTTTGGCGTTTGTGGGAGCAATTCAATTAAAAATGTTTGGCGCTCAAATTTATGTTGCATCGTTGGTTACTATTGCAATGACCAGAATTATGGGAGCTATAATGGCCGGAATTATAATGGCAGGACGTACCGGAGCATCATATGCTGCAACTATTGGAACAATGCAGGTTAATGAAGAGGTAGATGCCTTGAGAACCTTTGGATTTGATGTAGTGGATTTTTTGATTTTACCTAGAATGTTGAGTTTAGTGATAACAATGCCTTTTTTAACATTGTTAGCTGATATAATGGGAATGTTGGGCGGTGCATCTGTTGCTGTTTTGATGTTGGATATATCGCCTTTGCAATATTGGCAATATTCTGTTAATGCATTTGCTTTGGCTAATTTTTTGGTAGGGATATTTCATGGAATTGTATATGGTATAATAATTTCGTGTTGCGGTTGTTATTATGGTATAAATTGCGGAAGGAATGCCGATAGTGTCGGTTTGGCAACAACAAAAGCGGTTGTTTCGGCAGTGGTTATTATGATTGTTGTAACCGGATTTTTAACATTTATCTGTGAGGTTTTAGGTATATGACAAGAGAAAATGTTAAAATCAGAGGAGAAAATTTAACAGTAGCATATGGTAACAATGTTTTGATGCGAGGTGTTGATTTTGAAGTAAATAAAGGCGATGTGTTTATTGTTATGGGAGGATCCGGATGTGGAAAAAGCAGTTTGATGCGGGTTATGATCGGATTGAAAGAACCTACAAAAGGCAAATTGTTTGTAGATGGAGATGATATTTATGCCGTAACAGATGAACAACGTAAATTAATTATGCGAAATTGCGGTATTTTGTATCAAAGCGGAGCATTGTTTAGTTCAATGACTTTGGCTGAAAATATTGCATTACCATTACAGCAGTATACAGATTATTCTCCAAATATGATTGCGGATTTGGTTAAATTAAAATTGGCGTTGGTTGGGTTAAAAGGATATGAAGACTTTTATCCAGCTGAAATCAGCGGTGGTATGAAAAAAAGAGCCGGTTTAGCCAGAGCGTTGGCTTTGGATCCGGAAATATTGTATTTTGATGAGCCTTCAGCCGGTCTTGATCCGGTCAGTTCAAAACTGTTAGATGATTTGATTTTGGAAATTAATCAAAGTTTAGGTACGACGATTGTTATAATTACACATGAGTTGAGTTCTATTTTTGCAATAGGTAATAATTCTATTTATTTGGATATGGATATAAAAGGGATTTCGGCAAGAGGGAAACCGAAGGAATTGTTAAAAAATCCGCCTAATGAAAATGTATTTAAATTTTTAACCGGAGGTAGAAAGTAATGGCAAAAGAACCTAACAGAAAAAAAATAGGTATTTTCATGATTGTCGGATGTTTAACGCTGTTGGTGATTTTGGCAGCTTTATTGCAAAATAAACTTTTTGCCAATGACGGAAGAGAAGTCGTAATGTTTTTTGAGGAATCAATTAATGGATTGGGGATTGGTTCGCCGGTAGTGTTGAAGGGTGTTAAAATAGGTGAGGTTAGTAAGATTGCGATAAAAGTAGATCCCGATAATTTGACGTTTAGTATTCCTGTTTATGCAAAAATGCATACAAAATCGTTAAATAGCACGCATGAATATTCATCAGGAAAAGAGGTATTGGATGCATTGGTTGAAAGAGGTTTAAGAGCCAGGCTTATTTCACAAAGCTTTGTTACCGGTCAGTTGATGGTTGAATTGGAAATGTTGCCTGATACACCTGTTAAGTATCATGGTGTAGAAGGAATAATCGAAATTCCAACGGCTTTGTCGCCAATGGGAGAATTATCCAGAGGGCTACAGAAACTCCCGTTGGCTAAAGGGGTTAAAAACTTTACGGAATTTTTTGAAAGCTTGAATATGACAATGCCGGAAATAAATAAAATAGTAAAAGATGTTGAAAAAATAGTTGAAAGAAATAAAGGGCTTTCGACTGAGGTTTTGGATAATTTTAATAGAGCGACGATAAATGTCGGAAAAGCCGCAAAGTCTATGCAAAATCTGACAGATTATTTAGAACGGCATCCGGAGGCTTTAATTAAAGGGAAAAAGTAAAGTATGAAAAAAATATTTATCATTTTTAGTTTGTTGTTTGTTGGAGCATGCTTGGGAGGTTATAGTCCTCAAAGTAAGTTCTATGATTTGCATTCGGTTTTGCAACAGACAGAAATTGTCAGTGAGAAAAAAATTAGTGTCGGTGTTAACGATGTGGTGTTGCCGGCATATCTTGATAAACCTCAAATTGTTTCATTTGATGTCGGAAACAATCAAATGAAGATTGATGAGTTTAATCGTTGGGGAGAACCATTAGCTTCAATGATACAAAGAGTGATTGCTGCTGATATGTCAGAATATTTGCCGAGTTCGGTTGTAAAAACAAGATCTTCTTTGGCGGAAAAGTTTGATTTGCTCATAGATGTTCAGATAGTAAAATTTGATAGATTTGCCGGTGATAAAGCTGTTTTAGAGGCTTGGTGGTATATAAGCAGTGTAAACGGGAAAATATTATATCGGGATAAGGTGTTGTTGAGGCAAAAAATAAATAATACATATGACGGATATGTCGAAGTAATGAGTAATTTGTTGGCTGAGCTGAGTAAAAAAATAGCTTTTGCCATAGTGAAATATTAATTGTTTTCCAGAGATTTATTTATTTCGTCGGTAACTTTTTGAGCATCGCCAAACAGCATTATGGTTTTTGGACTATAAAATAAAGGATTATCGACGCCGGAATAGCCAACGGCAAGAGAGCGTTTTACAAAAAAGATTGTTTTGGCTTTTTCGGCTTCTAAAATGGGCATTCCGTAAAGAGGAGAGCTTGAATCTGTTTTGGCGGAAGGGTTTGTTATATCGTTGGCGCCAATGATATAAACTACATCAGTTGAAGAAAATTCGTTATTTATATCATTGAGTTCAAATATATCATTATAATCAATGTTTGCTTCAGCCAGTAAAACATTCATATGTCCGGGCATTCGACCGGCAACGGGATGTATGGCAAACTTAACATCAACTCCATATTTATTTTTTAGGATATCGCTCATGGTTTTTAGAGAATGTTGAGCCTGTGCTACAGCCATTCCATAACCCGGAATGATAATAATTTTGTTTGAATTTTCCATAATGAATGCAGCATCTTGAGGGGTGCCTCTATGAACTATTTTTCCGGTTGATGTTTGTAAATATGAATTGTTTGAAAAAAATCCGGCTAATATATTAATTAGGGAGCGATTCATTGATTTCATCATTATATGTGCAAGAATTGAACCTCCGGTACCGATAATAGAACCTATTATGATAAGTAAATAATTATTTAAAGATAAGCCTATGCTGACACAAGCCCAACCGGAGCAAGCATTTAATATTGAAATTATTACCGGCATATCGGCTCCCCCGATGGGAATAACAAGTAATATTCCTATGATTAAGATTAATAGTGATAAAGCATAGAAATAATAATTAAGGTGTGATGTTAAAAATAGAATACATAAAACAATGGAGAACAGTACTAATGTGAAATTTAAAAATTGTTGAAAATGAAAATGTATCGGTACGGAAGATATTAATCCTTGTAATTTTAAAAATGCAATTATGGATCCGGAAAAAGCAATTCCACCAACAATTAATCCCAATATATTGTTAAAATAAGAAGTTTGTGAGTATATTGTTTCTGATATTGAAATACAAACAGCAGCCAATCCGCCTAACCCATTGAAAATTGCAATCATTTGCGGGAGAGCTGTTAATTTTACTTTTAGTCCCGAATAGATACCGATAATGCCACCGGTTGAAACTATAATTGCTAACATTATGATGTCAGCAAGTTTAAGAAAAATAAAGGCTCCGATTATAGCAAAACTCATTCCTATAATGCCTGAAATATTGCCCCAACGCGCTGTTTTGGGTGATGATAAAAACCTTATTGATAAAATCATTAAAAAACAAGCTAATATATATAAAATGTTGGTTATGACTATCATTGTTTTTTGTCCTTTGATTTGAACATTTCAAGCATTCGTTGAGTTATTGTAAAGCCGCCAAAAATGTTAATAGCTGCCAGAAAACAGGATATGTACAGTAGGATTTTTTCGGTTGCAGTATCTGTATGTTGTAATGAAATCAGTGCGCCGATGATGATTATTCCGGATATTGCATTGGAAACGCTCATTAGAGGTGAATGAAGAGCCGGCGTTACACTCCAAATTATAAAATATCCGACGAAACAGGCTAGCATAAAAATTGTAATAAGTAACCAAATATCCATTTTTCATCCTTTCATAATACATGTCTCAGATATGATAATATCGTTAAAATCAAGAATGATATTTTTTTGTTCTGCAGAATATATATATTCTACGAAATTTGCTAGGTTGTTGGCGTAAAGAGTACTTGCACTGTAGGGTATTAAGGATGAAAGGTTGCTGTTGCCGTATATCAAATAGTTAGAATACTTAATTAATTTAAAGTCTTTTGTGTAATTTGTATTTCCACCGTACTCAGCAGCTAAATCAATTATGACAGCCCCTTTTTTCAGGGAGTTAAGTAAATTATTATTGATTGTTTTTGGGGGCTTTTTATTTGCTTGAAAAGCGGAAGTTATTATAATGTCAACGTCGTGAATTATGTTTTTAATGTTATCAACGAAAGTTGCATTAAGAGATTTGACCTGATTAGCAACATCTTCTCGAACATCAAATGCGAAAACTTTGGCACCCAATCTTTTAGCTGTGGCAATTGCTTGTAGTCCGGCAACGCCGACACCGATTATTAATACTTTTAAAGGAGGGATGGTTCCTGCTGACGTAATCATTAACGGGAAAATTTTTTTGCTAAGGTTAGAGGCTACCATTATTGCTTGATAGCCAGATAAATTATCTTGAGATGAGAGTATGTCGAAAGGTTGACTGTTTGATGTTCTGGGGAGCTTTTCCAGTGCAAAGCATGTTGTTTTTATTGATTGTAAAAATGAAATAGTTTTTTTGTCTTTTAAATTTTTTAGATTGCCGATAATCGTTGATTGAGCTTTGAGATTTTTTAATTGCTCGGATTTAGGTGTATTAACTTGCAATAATATATCGGTCATTTTTAAAATATCTCGGAAGTTATTTTTTATTAAAGCTCCGGAAGCTATATATTGTTCATCAGGAAAACCTGATAGTATTCCGGCATTTTTTTCGATTATTACTTTGAAGCCAAGAGCGATGAGTTTTCGAGTACTCTCAGGTGAAATGGCAACTCTGTTTTCAAAAGGTAGGGTTTCTCTGATTGTGCCGATAATCATTTTTATAAAAAGCCTTTTTGTTAACTAATATAAAACTAAATAAAAATATAATCAGGCAGATAAATATAACAATATGAGGTAAAAATTTTTTGATGTTACAGTTATGGAAATTGTTTCGATTGTTTTTTAAGATTGGGTTGTTTACGTTTGGGGGCGGATATGCAATGTTGCCTTTGTTAAAGGATGAGATTGTGCGTAAACGGAGATATTTGACGGAAGAAGAATTGTTAGATTTATATTCCATCGGTCAATGTACACCGGGAATAATAGCGGTGAATGTGGCAACTTTTATAGGGTTTCAGCAAAAAGGAATAAAAGGTGCGATAGCGACAACAATTGGAATGATAATGCCGTCGTTGATAATTATTGTTTCTTTAGCAACAGTTTTGAAAAATTTTATTGATAACAGGTATGTAGCATATGCTTTTGCGGGAATTAGAATTTGTGTTGTGGCATTAATTGCGGATATAATTTATGATTTGGCTCGTAAAAATATTAAAGATTATTTTGGGATGATTATTTTTTTCGGAGCATTAATATTGTTGGTGGGGATTAATTTATCAGCTGTTATGATTGTGATTTTGGCCGGAATGGTCGCATTGGCAATAGGGGAATTAAAAAGAAGAGATAAAAAATGATATATTTATTGTTGTTTGTAGAGTTTTTTAAAATAGGTCTGTTTGCAATAGGCGGTGGATTGGTTACGGTACCGTTTTTGTTTGATTTGGCAGATGAATACGGGTGGTTTAGTAAGATGGAGTTGGCGGATATGATTGCTGTTTCGGAATCGACTCCCGGACCGATAGGTGTTAATATGGCAAGTTATGCCGGTTTTAATGTCGGGGGTGTTTTCGGTGCAATAATAGCTACGATAGGTTTGGTCTTGCCATCGGTAATTATTATGATTGTCATAGCAAAATTGATGAAAAAATATAGTTGTAATGTAAGGGTAAAAAATATTTTATCAGGAATAAGACCGGCCGTATTGGCAATGATATTGTATGCAGGCCTGCAAATAGGGAAAATAGCAATAGTGGGAAGCGTGGATATTTTGGTTTTGGTAATGATGTTGGCTATGATGCGTATATGGAAAAAAAGTCCGATTTTTTATCTTTTTATAGCATCAATTTTGGGGATTGTTTTAAAATTGTAATAAAAAACCCTCATAATTGAGGGTTTTTTAGATTAGATATCTAAGGCTTTTTTGTAAGTATCTAATAAAAATTCCTGCTCATCACGATCTGCCGCATTCATTTTGCGAAGTTTGATAACGGCACGCATAATTTTAACATCGAATCCTGCAGATTTTGCTTCAGCGAAAATATCGCGAATATCAGACGAAATTGCTTTTTTTTCTTCTTCTAAACGTTCTATTCTTTCAATTAGCGAACGTAAACGATCTGCAGCAATTCCACCGGTTTCGGTTGTTTGTTCTGTCATGATTATCTCCTCTTGATAAAAATTTTGTTTGCTAGAAATTAACAAATTTAATTGTTATTTACAAGTATAAAAATAACACCTTATTAACTTATTTTGTTTATGCTGATAAGCAAAAGTTTTAGAAAGGATTTTGATTTATGCCAATAGATACTCATACGAAAATTTTAGCAACAATAGGACCTGCATCATCAACAAAAGAACAATTGTCAAGACTTATTGATGCGGGAGTTGATGCCTTTAGAATTAATTTTAGTCATGGGAGTCATGCCGAACATAAAAAACGCATTAGAAGTATTCGAGCTTTAGAGAAGGAAAAAGGACGATTGATTTCTATTTTAGCGGATTTGCAAGGGCCAAAGTTACGAGTTGGGGATTTTAGGGAAGAGAAGGTTTGGCTTGAAGACGGACAAAAGTTTGTGTTGGATTTAAATCCTGCTTTGGGAGATAAAACAAGAGTGTGTTTACCTCATAAAGAAATTTTTGCTGCTTTAAAGGTGGGCGATAAATTGTTGGTTAATGATGGGTATATTGTATTAAGAGTCGTTAAATGTGATAAGAAATCAGCAGAAACTATTGTTGAAGTAGGAGGCTATATATCCAGCCATAAAGGTGTTAATTTGCCAAATACAACGCTTAAAATTTCAGCGATAACTCCTAAAGATGAGGAAGATTTAAAATTTGCTCTT
The DNA here is from genome assembly GCA_045637985.1 of Alphaproteobacteria bacterium. Taxonomy (GTDB): domain Bacteria; phylum Pseudomonadota; class Alphaproteobacteria; order RF32; family CAG-239; genus CAZU01. The sequence continues at coordinate 16,728 of JAZUAM010000017.1, read as the reverse complement.
AAAAATGATGTTGATTGGATTGGTTTGTCTTTTGTGCAAAAAGCGAATGATATCAGAGAGGTTAAGAAAATTGTAAAAGGAAAAGCCAGAATAATTGCTAAATTGGAAAAACCAAGTGCTATTGATGATTTGGAAGAAATAGTTAAAGAAGCTGATGCAATTATGGTTGCCAGAGGTGATTTGGGAGTTGAATGCCCTCTGCCCACAGTTCCGGTTATGCAAAAGCGAATCGTTAAAGTTTGCAGACTGTTTGCAAAACCTGTTATTGTAGCAACGCAGATGTTGGAATCTATGATCGTAAATCCAACTCCGACCAGAGCAGAGGTGTCAGATGTAGCTACTGCCGTATATGATGGAGCAGATACAGTAATGTTATCTGCTGAAACGGCTGCGGGAAAATATCCGTTTGAAGCGGTTGCAATGATGCATCGTATTGTTTCTCAAGTTGAAAATGATCCATTGTTTTTTGAATTAATGAATAGTTCAAGAAGATATCCTTGTATGGCTGATGAAGCAGATTCAATAACTTTTGCGGCTTCAGAATTAGCGGGAGTATTAAAGAATGTGAGAGCTATTGTCAGTTATTCGTCATCAGGATTTACAACGTTTTTAACAGCAAGAGAAAGGCCTTCTTTACCGATTTTGGCATTGTCGCCGGATATAAAAGTGGCTCGTCAAATGACAATAGTTTGGGGTGTAAAGCCTTTTGTTAACAAAGAAAGCTTTAAAAAGTTTTCGAGTGTTGAAGATTGTGCTGTTAAATATGCTAAAAAGGCCGGATTGGTAAAATCAGGTGATCACATTATTATCACAGCCGGTTTTCCTTTGAATGTTAAAGGGAGAACCAATATGTTACATACGGTATATATTCAATAATATCAAAAATTGTTGATGCATATATGTTTGGAGGTTAGAGATGTCCAGAGTTTTTGTTTTGATGATGGATTCATTCGGAGTTGGAGGAGCTCCGGATGCGAGTGATTATGGAGATGATGGTGCAGATACTTTCGGACATATTGCAGATGCTTATCCTGATTTGAAAATTCCTAATTTGATTAAACTTGGTCTTTTAGATGTTTCTAATGAAGTATCGGGAAAAAAGAGATTTTTATCCATAGACGGAGCAAAGATAACATTGCCTTCAAAATATGGGCATTGTATTGAGAAAAGTTTAGCTAAAGATACATCGTCAGGGCATTGGGAAATTGCAGGGGTATCTGTGGTTAAGCCTTGGGGGTATTTTAAGCCTGATTTTCCATCTTTTCCGGATGATTTGGTTGAAAAAATTTGCCAAAAAGCTGAAATTGATGGAATTTTGGGAAATAAAGCAGCTTCGGGAACGGAAATTATTAAAGAATTGGGTGAAGAACATATAAAATCAGGTAAACCGATTTGTTATACTTCTGTGGATAGTTGCTTCCAAATAGCAGCACATGAAGAGTATTTTGGTTTGCAACGTCTTTATGATGTTTGTCAAATAGCATTTGAAGAAGTTAAGCCTTATGGAATCGCAAGAGTTATTGCTCGTCCGTTTGTCGGCGAAAACAGAAATGATTTTGTCAGGACTAAAAATCGTCATGATTATTCGGTAAAACCATTTAAACCGACATTATTAGATGTAGTAAAAAGCAGCGGAAAAGAAGTTATTGCAATAGGTAAGATTAGCGATATTTATGCCGGATGCGGAATTACGGAAAAAATATTGGCTTCCGGTTTAGAAGAATTATGGGATAAAACATTAAGTGCTGCAAAAAGTGCTAAAGAAGATAGTTTAATTTTTACTAATTTTGTTGATTTTGATATGCTTTACGGGCATCGGCGTGATTTGGCGGGATATGCGAGTGCTTTGGAATATTTTGATGCCAGATTGCCGGAAATAGAACAATATATGAAAGAAGATGATGTTGCATTTGTTGTGGCCGATCATGGAAATGATCCTACGGCAAAAGGAACAGATCATACCAGAGAACAGATACCTGTTTTGATGTTTGGAAAAAAGGTTGTTTCGGAAAATATAGGAGAAAGAAAGACGTTTGCTGATGTAGGGCAGACGATTGCGGATATTTTAGGATTGAAAATTGATGAAGGAAATTCTTTTAAATAAGGAATAATGAAGTGTGGCAGGCTCAAAATTTGTTAAAATCTAAGCATTGTTTTTTTGGTTGTATGGGGGGAGTTTCCTTAGGTAAATATAGTGGGCTTAATGTTAATACCAAAAGTCAAGATGATATTGAACGTGTGAAAAAAAATTTAGATATTGCAGCTGGTGTCGTAGGATTGAGTCGTGATGACCTTTTATTGCTTAATCAAGGAGTTAGCGATAAAGTTGTTTTTGTTGAACATGCCAGTCATGATAAGATTGAAGCAGATGGAGCTGTTACCAATATTGAAAATATTGGGCTTTGTATAAGAACAGCTGATTGCGCTCCGGTTTTATTTGAAGACAGAATATCCGGAGTAATAGGAGTTGCGCATGCCGGTTGGAGAGGTGCTTTTAAGGGAATTATTGCTAATGTCGTAAAGATGATGCTTGAAAAAGGAGCTAAATTAGAAAATATTGCGACAGCGGTGGGGCCTTGTATCGGACAAAAATCGTACGAGGTTGATATAAATTTTTATAATCAGTTTGTAGAAAAAAATAGCGTGAATGCAAAATATTTTAAGAAAGGGATGAGAAAAGAGTCTTATTTCTTTGATTTGCAATCTTTTTGTGTCGATGATATAAAAAAGGCGGGGATTGAAAATATTAATGTATCAAATAAAGATACATATGAGTTGAAAGATGAATATTATAGTTATAGACGTTTTACACATCAGGGAATTATTGATAAACCAAAAGATTTTGCAACGGAACTTTCGGTTATAGTTTTGTAAATAGGAAGGAAAGGAATTTTACGTATGTCACCTTTAGGAAAATTAACTTTATCTTTTATCGGACTTCGTTTATTTGGAGCAGATGGTTTTTTTGTCGGATTGTTTTTAGGTCATATGTTGATTGATAAGACATATATAATTCGCAATATTGAAAAGCAATTAAGCTATTTAGATGATATAATAAGGATAAAATTGCCGTATAGATATTATAGATATTATAACCGATTGGATGGAAATATATGGGGAAAAATTTGGGGAAGTATCCTAGGAGCTATTTTGTTCGGTTTTTGGGGGGTTGTGACATTGTTTGTGGTTGGACAAATTGTTTTTGATATGCCGAGCAATAAGGATATTCGCAAAGTTAAAAAGAAGATAGATCATTTTTTTGATAATAACTGGGGCAAAATACTGGGTATAATAATAGGTTTTGTATTAAAAAGCTCTATATTGATTTTTGTCGGACTTATTTTAGGATTTGTTGCAGATTATCGTCGGTTAGAAGGAGCTAAGTTAATGCCGTTTAATGTTTTAAGAGGATATTGGCAAAAAATTAATCCTCTTAAGCTTTGGAGAGATGCTCAAGTTGGGGAACATAGACGATATTTGGAGGTTATGAGTGCGTTGGCGGCATTGGTTGTTGAAGCTGATGGTAAGGTAACGGAAAAAGAACGAAAAGTTTTTTGTCAGGTATTTGCTGTTAAATCGGAACAAAAATCATGGGTGTTTGAAATTTTTGATAACAAGCATAAACACAGATTCAGTGTCGAAAAATATGCAGATATGTTAGAACAATTAACGAGAAATAATGAGAGTTTAAAAGAGGTTTCTATTGAAAATTTATTTAAGATTGCAGTTGCGGATGAAAATATAAGTAAACAAGCTTTGGAAGTGTTGCAAAGAATTGCAAAAATAATTGATTTGGACAATAAAATTTTTAATAAACTGAAAAAACAATTTGTTCCAAAGCCTGTAGATAAAAAATTATCTCGCTATTATGACATTTTGGGAGTATCGCATGATGCAAATTTAACGGAGATTAAGACACAGTGGAAAAAATTGATAATGATATATCATCCGGATAAGTTGGCAGAGGCTTCAAAAGAAGAAATTAAGCTTGCAAATGAAAAAATGTCGGAAATTAATTTAGCATATCAGGAAATTATTAAAGCGAAGAGTAAGAAATGAAAAGGGCGCAATCATTATTTTGGGCAAATAGAGAAATTAAAATAGATATGCTTGTTGTGCATTCGGTAGGATTTAAGCCGGAAAAAGTAGTAGAGATTTTTAAAAAATATAAAGTAAGCAGTCATTATGTTGTCGGTGAGGATGGTGAAATTTGGCAATTGGTGGCAAGAAAATATGGAGCATGGCACGCGGGAAGCTCAAAATGGAGAGGAAGTGAAAATATAAATAATCGTTCGATAGGAGTGGAGTTTTGCTCACCCAGTTTGGGACAGGAACCCTTTTCTGAGAAACAACGTAAAGCCGGAATAAGTTTATTAAAGAAGTTGGTAAAAAAATATAAAATCCGACCGGAAAATATTGTCGGACATTCGGATATTGCTCCGATGCGTAAAGTTGATCCGGGAAAATGCTTCTTTTGGAAAGAATTGTCAGATGAAGGTATCGGTTTGTGGTATGATGTAAATGATGCCGGTAAAATGGATGAGGATAATATTGCTAAGCTTCTTGAAGAAATAGGTTATGATGTAAGTAATATTGATGCGGCAATTTATGCGTTTTGTCGAAGATTTTATCCGGAAAAAGTTAAACAAGAAGCAGATATAATGGAGATGGAAAGATATCCATTTGCAAATACGAAGTATATTTTGCAAGATAAAAATTTCTTATCAATATTAAAAGCCGTAGCTTATAGGTATTGTAAAGAATCCAAAAAACCTTGTAAGATATAGGCAGCTGCGTTGGCATCTAAGGTTTGTTTGCGCTTAGCTCGAGACATGTCTATTTCTTTGATTAAAAAATTTTCAACAGCCTTTGAAGAAAGCCTCTCGTCCCAAAAAGTATAAGGAAGAGGAAGCTGTTTTGCAATTATTTCGGCAAATTTTCTTACTGAAGCGGCTGTATCACCTTCAGAGCCATCCATTTGTAACGGAAGACCATATACAATGGCGCCGACTTCTTTTTCTTCTATTATCTTTTTTATTTCTTGAATATCTTTAGCAATGTTTTGGCGATTAATTATTTTGACGGGATTAGCTGTCATCAGCAATAAATCGGATACGGCAACACCAAGCCTTTTCTCGCCATAATCGAAAGCGAGGATAGCGTGATTGCGAGGGAGTATTGATTTAAATTCTTTAATATCCATAACATAAAAATACTATGATAATTGTAAAAAAGTCAAGATAATGCGATTAATATTTGACATTATAAAAAAATAGTGCTTTATGAGGTGTCTGATTTTTTATATTTTACACTCTAATTTATATAGATTTATGGACGTTATTTTTGTATTAGCAGGGGTTTTGGCATTAGCTGTATTTAAAACAGTGATTCATTATCAGCATGAAAAAACCAGAGAGAAGATTTTGGAAAGATCCAAAAAGCTTATTAATGAAGGAGATGTGTTGAAGATTGAAAAAGCTCTTGATGGTATGATGGGGCCGGAAATAAGACACGTCTGTTCGCTTGATGATAAAGAGTTTGTCTGCTTTTGGCAAAATAAAATTAGTAAATAATCTTTGTCATGGGTAGAAAAAAGGGAGAAGTCTTGGAGGATTTCTCTCTTTTTTTGTATGCTAATTTATTTTTAATAAAAAGGTATTATTATTCATGGCAAAAGTTTTGTATGATAAGGAATCGAAAATGAAAATTAAATTTTTTGGTGTTTTGTTTTGTGGTTTGTTTACAGTTTTTTCGGCACGAGCTGATTTGGCAATTGATGTTAGCGGAGCGATGAGAGATCCTATGCCTATAGCAATTCCGGAAATGGTTCATGATGGTTTTTTTATCGGCCAACAGGGGAATAAAATTTTGAACGTGATTAAAGCGGATTTGGAACGGTCAGGACTTTTTAGTGTTGTTGATGAGGATAGTTATATTCAGCAATTTTCTTCGATGTCGCAAGAACCGGAATTTTTGGATTGGAAAGCCATTAAAGCGCAAGCATTGGTTCAAAGCGCAATAGAAGAAGTTGATGCTAATAATATTAAGGTTTCTTTTCGTTTGTGGGATGTTTTTGCAGAAAATCAGGTCGAAGGACAATCTTTTACTACAACAAAAGATAATTGGCGAAGAATTGCCCATGTTATAGCGGATGCCATATATGAGAGGCTAACGGGCGAAAAAGGATATTTTGATACCAGAATCGTATATGTTTCAGAATCGGGACCGGCTACAAAAAGAGTTAAGCGATTAGCAATTATGGATCAGGATGGAGAAAATCATAAGTTTTTGACAAATGGTGCAGCTATGGCTTTGACACCTCGGTTTTCTCCGAATTTACAAAAAATAACATATATGTCATATGCAGGAAATACTCCCAGAGTTTATTTACTGGATATTGAAAGTGGAGAACAAATGTTGTTGGGAAATTTTCCGGGAATGACATTTGCTCCAAGATTTTCTCCGGATAGTTCTAAAGTTTTGTTATCATATGCTTCCGGTGGAAAAACTAATATATATGAAATGGATTTAAAAACGAAGAAAAGCAGACAAATTACGTATGGTCGCGCAATTGATACAAGTCCAAGCTATTCTCCGGATGGTAGTCAAATTGTTTTCAATTCTGACAGAGGTGGAGATCAACAATTATATGTTATGAACTCTGACGGATCGGATGTTAAAAGAATAAGTTTTGGAAAAGGACGTTATGCAACACCGGTATGGTCTCCAAGAGGTGATTATATTGCTTTTACAAAGATGGCTAATGGCCAATTTTATATCGGTGTTATGTATCCTGATGGTAATGGTGAGAGGTTGTTGGCATCGGGATATTTGGTTGAGGCACCGACATGGTCTCCTAATGGTCGTGTTTTGATGTATTTTCGCCAAGATAAGGGACGAGGACGTTCTACACCTCCGGTAAAATTGTATTCTATTGATTTAACAGGATATAATGAACGCCAGATAATTACACCGGCAGATGGTTCCGATCCGGCGTGGTCTCCGTTGTTGCCGTAAAATTAAAAATTGCCCGTTGATTAAGTAATCAGCGGGCAATTATTTAGGATATTTTTTTTATGATACAACGTGAAGGAGCAGGTTTTTTGTCGCTAATAATTATCGAATTAATCAAGCTTTGTGCTGCGCGATTGTAATCTTCTTCGTTTTGAGCATGGATAGTTGCCAGTGGTGTTTTATTGTCTACGGCATCTCCAATTTGACAAAAATCAGTATATCCCGTTGCATAATCAAGCTTTTGTTCAGGAGACGTTCTACCACCTTTTAATTCTATAATGCTAAGACCTATGTCTCGAGTGTTCATTGCTGATATGAAGCCTGATTTGTGAGCAAATATAGGTCTTATTATTTTAGCTTTAGGCAGATATTTCCAAGGATTTTCACAAAAATCATGCGGTCCCCCTAATGTTGAAATCATTTGAGCAAATTTTTCTAAAGCGGCTCCGGATACTAAAGCTTGTTGAAGTTTTGATTTTGCTTCTTTTAAGTTGTTTGAAATTTTTGCGGATATTAATAATTCACTGCATAGTTCCATGGTTACTTCATGTAATCGAGAATCAATATTGTTACCTTTCAGATATTCGACTGCTTCAGCCATTTCAAGCGCATTTCCGACATTTTTACCGAGAACTTGATTCATATCGGTTATGACCGCTTTTGTTTTGGTGCCGGCGGTATTAGCAACTCGTACGATTGAAGAAGCTAACTCTTCAGCGTGTTCAAGTGAATCCATAAAAGCACCATTGCCACATTTTAAATCCATTACTAAACAGTCCAGGCCGGCAGCAAGTTTTTTTGATAATATTGATGCTGTTATTAAGTTGATAGATTCAACCGTAGCACAAACATCACGTATAGCATATATTTTTTTATCTGCAGGGGCTAAATTTCCGGTTTGTCCGATTATTGCACATCCGACGTTTTTTACAGTTTTACGAAATGTATCATTAGAGGGGGCTGTTTGATAACCCGGAATCGAATCAAACTTATCTAAAGTGCCACCGGTATGTCCCAGTCCTCTTCCGGAAATCATAGGAACGTAACCTCCACAGGCGGCAATCATTGGTGCTAACATCAGGCTTACTTTATCTCCAACTCCGCCGGAGGAGTGTTTATCTACTATAGGGCCATTGATATCTTTCCAATTCAATACATCTCCCGAATCGCGCATAGCTGAGGTTAGTGCGCTGGTTTCTTCTTTTGTCATCCCGTTTAGAAATATTGCCATGGTTAGAGCCGCTATTTGTGCATCAACAATTGTACCATTGGTTACGCCGGCTATAAATTCATTGATTTCTTCATTTGTAAGAGGCTGTTTATTGCGTTTTTTGCGAATTATTTCTTGTGGTAGCATATTAATATCCTTGAGTTATTGTTGATATCAAATTGTTTAATACGGAGCTGGCTCCTAATCGAAAATGCTTTGAATTAATCCAATTTGGCCCCATAATTGATTGGGAAAGAGACAGATATTTCTTTGCATCATAAAGAGTTTTTATTCCTCCCGATGCTTTGAAACCGACATTTTTGCCACTTTGAGATATGGTTTCGAGTATAATATTGGCAGCTTCCGGAGTGGCAGAAATATCTGTTTTACCCGTAGATGTTTTTACAAAATCGGCTCCGGTTTCGATACATAAAAGAGTTGCTTGTTTTATTTTTTCAACAGTTTTAAGTTCACCGCTTTCAATTATTATTTTTAACGTTTTTGGTTGACACGCTTCACGAGCTTTTGTCAAATATTTATGACAAAATTCTGTATTACCATTAAGAAATGTGCGATATGGCAATACTACATCTAATTCATCTGCTCCGAACTGAATAGCGAAATTTATTTCTTTTTCGAGCAACTGAATATCAGTAATACCGGAAGGAAAATTGATGACCGTTGCAATTTTGATTGTTTTAGGCAAAATATTTTTTGCATAATGAATAAATTGAGGATATACGCAAATTGCCGCAACGTTCCCATAGGGTGTGACGGCTTTTTGGCAAAGCGTTTTAATGGTATCCTCTGTATCTGTAGGATTTAAAGAAGTTAAATCCAGAGATGATATTAATATTTTTGCAGAAGAAACGTCGTCCATAATTTTATATCCTTGCAATAATAGTATTAATTAGAGATGATAATTTATCAGCAGCACTGTTTGCCATCGATAATGTTTCATCGTGTGATTGAGGTTCTTTTTGTAGTCCTGTTCCTAAATTAGTTATTACTGAAAAGCCCAAAATTTCGAGGTTGCAATATGTTGCTGAAATAACTTCAGGTACGGTTGACATACCAACGGCATTGCCACCGAGAATTCCGAAAGCGCGAACTTCTGCAGCAGTTTCAAAATTTGGACCACTAACCATCAGATAGACACCTTCGGCTAATTCAATGTTAAGTTCTTTGGCGGTTTTTCGAGAAATTTCTTGCAAGTTTTTGGAGTATGCATTGCTGATATCCGGAAAACGCGGGCCGAAATTATCATCATTGGGGCCGATTAACGGATTAGAACCGCTTAAGTTGATATGATCTGTTATCATCATTATTGAACCGGCAGGAATGTTTTTAGTTAGAGAACCTGCAGCATTTGTTACTATTAGTTTTTGAACTCCTAACATTTTAAATGTTTTTATTATTTGAAGTATGGATTGAGCAGAATGCCCTTCATAAAGATGAATGCGTCCTTGCATACATATGATATTTTTGTTGTTTAATTTACCGCAAATAAATTGACCTTTATGACCGGAAACAGTGCTTTGTGGGAAACCTAATATTTCGGAGTATTTGATTGTTATGGGGTTTTCAATTTTTTCAGCAATTTTTCCTAATCCGGAACCAAGAATGATGGCAATTTCCGGATGAAAATCATTTAATATGGTTTTGATTTGTTGGGTAAATGAGAGGTATAATTCTGTCATGTGTTAAAAATCCTTAAAAGAGTGGGGTAAAAGATCCGATAATAAAAAAGATTGTTTAATGCCAGAAGATGTTGCCGTATATATAGCTGTAGTAGGGGTAGCAAATTCGAGGATTCTTTGGCGACATGCTCCGCAAGGTGTGATAGGTGTTGGGGTGTCTGTATAGATAAGTATTTCGCTTATTTGTGTGTCTCCGGCAGAAATCATCGCAGATATGGCGCTTGTTTCAGCGCAGGTTCCGTTAGGAAAAGATATATTTTCGACATTACATCCGCTATAAAAATTTCCGGTTGGCGTTAAGATTGCTGCACCAACTTTAAGTTTTGAATACGGTGCATAAGCATTGGATGTGACATCTTTAGCCAATTTTAACAGCTGTTCTTGATTATTCATTGTCTATAACCTTATAATTTAAATGTTTTTTTAATATTATGATTTATAATAAATGCAGAATATTTGAAAAGCAAGGTTATTCGCTATTATTGCAACAGGTAAGAATGTTTTTTTAAAGGACTGGTAAACGTGAAAAAAGTTGTTTTGGGCTTGATTGTTTTAATTTTATTGGCTGTTATCGGTGCATTTTTTTATGTGTCCAGTATTGATTGGAATCAGCACAAAGATAAGATAGCCGAACAATTTTATAATATAACCGGCAAACATATCAGTTTTGACGGAAAGGTAAGCTTTGAAATTTTTCCATCACCATATCTTAAAGCCGTTAATGCAAAAGTTTATAATGATGATAAGAAAGGTGAAACACCGCTGTTGGATATAAAAAATGTTGTAGCCGAATTGTCGTTAATACCTCTGTTAAAAGGAGAATTTGATGTAAAGAAAATGATTCTTGATGGGGTAGTTATAAATATTGATTGGGATAATGGGCTTAATTGGCAGAGTGATTTAAGTGCTGATCAAAGACTGGTTATGGAAGATACTAAAATGGTGTTGAATAGTGTGTCTTTGAAAAATGCTCATGTTAATTTTCAAGCAAAGGAGCAAGATGTAGAACTTAAACTTACTAATTTAAATGGTGAAGTTTCTGCTCAAAGCATTTTTGGCCCTTTCAGAATTGAAGGTAATTATCTGAAAGGAAATACGCCGGAGGGTTTTGCTATTACAGTGGGAAAGATTTCTGACAGTTATCCGACGACACTGAATGCCGTTGTATCGCATCCGCAATCCAACAGTTATGTTCGTTTTGATGGAACGTTTAATTTGGATAATAAAGTCCTTAATGGTGCTGTTATTGTCGAATCGCAAAAGATGAGTGATTTTGTAAATGATAATGTGACTGTACTGAAATTACCGAATGAATATAATCATCCGGTTGCATTAGGATTTGATGTAAATCTTAATTCTCAAAGTTTAAGTTTAAGTAATGTTGTTGTTAAATATGGAGATACTCAAGGTGCCGGAAGTTTACAAGTGTCATTACAGGATGATGATGTGCGAGAAGTTGAAGCAGAATTTGATTTTGCGGATTTGGAACTGAAACCGTTTGTTGAAATTGTTCAAAATTTTGTGAAAAAATATAGCACAGAAGCATATCAACCTGATTATAATATAGATCTAAATGCTAATATAAGTGCGCTAAGAGCTTCATATGAAGGACAAGGAATTAAAAATCTGCAACTGGATTTATCTGTTGCAGATGACATTATTTCTTTTGATAATTTGAAGGCCGTTTTGCCCGGAGATACGTCATTAAAAATTGCAGGTAATGTGTATGGGTATGAGGGGCAAGTTTATTATCAGGGACAGGTGGAAATTAATGCGAATGATTTTATAAAAACGTTGAATTGGTTAAATATAAAACCTGAAGTAAATACGACATCAGTTTATAAAAAAATGCTTATGACGGGAAATGTATCCGGTAATTTTGAAAAGATTAAAATTTCTCCATATAAGGTTACAATGGATAAGAGCACATTAACAGGTGAGCTTGGTGTTATTTTAGGCAATAGAACGGACGTAATGTTGGTTGCTAATGCCGATACGATAAATTTTGATAACTATATAAGCTCTTTATCAGAAACAGAAAAAAATAAAACTTGGGGCGAGAGGATGGAGTATCGTTTTGCTAAGTTGGGTTTTTTGAATGATTTGGATATGGTTTTGAATGCAAAAGCTGATTTGCTTATTTATGAAGGAATGCCTTTTGAAAAAGTTGATATAAAGGCGAGTTTGCTTAATGGAAATATGGATATAGATTATCTTAAAATAGAGCAAGTCGCTAATACAGCTTTGGAATTGAAAGGAAAATTGGCAGGTTTCGGAAGTGTATTGCAAACAGATGGTTTGCAATATGAGATAAAAAGTACGGATTTGGCTTCTTTAATTAACAAGTTGGAATTAAAGGTTCCAAATTTGGATTATAAAAAGTTTAATAATTTGGCAATGAGCGGAGCAATAAACGGAAATAAAGATAATTTTGGGATAAATACTTCGGTTACGGTGGGGACACTTAATGGTTTGTATAAGGGTAAAGTTGAAAAAATAAATAATATTTATAATTTTGATGGTGAGGTAGAGGTAAAGCATCCGGATTTTGTAAAGTTATTGCATAATATAAAAGCTGGATATCAACCCGAAGCCGGTAATTTGGGATTGTTTAATCTTAAAACCAAAATTAGAGGAAATGCGACAAGTATGGAATTTGATGATGTCGTCGGAAATATCGGATATACATCTTTTTCCGGAGCGATGGATTATGAAAATGTCGAACGCCCGAGTTTTATAGGTGATTTAAAAGTTAACAAGTTTGAAATTGATAAATTTTTGGTCAAATCTAAAAAAAGTGCAACCATTGGTGAACAAGTTGATGCGGGAGTTGATGCATTTTTACATAAACCTTATTGGAGCAAAGATAAGATAGATTATTCTCCGTATAAAGCGATTGATGTTAAAGCAACGGTTGAGGTTGGAGAGTTGTCATATAAGGGAGTTATATTTAACGGGAGTAAGTTTAAATTGGAAGCTGTAGGGGATAAGGTTAGCGTTAATGAATTTTCAGCTAATTATAAAAAAGCTCCTTTAAACGGAGGTTTGCTTCTTGATATGGGTAAAGATCCGAGTATTGTTGTTAACGGTAGTTTGACGGATGCAAGTGTTGCTGACTTTGATATCGGCGGAAGAGTATATAATATGCGAGGAGGTAAATTTTCGACAAGATTTGATTTTAATTCGAAAGCAGACAGTGAACATTCTTTTGCTGAAAATCTTAAAGGAAAAACGGAGCTTAAGGTTGTTTCGACAGATGTAAACGGGATTAATCTACAGGCAATTTACGATGATTTAATAAAAAGACAGACTGCGGATGGATTGGTTGAAAAAGTTAAGTCGGATATCGGAATCGGTAAAACGTCTTTTGATAAAATATCAGGAAGAGCTATTTTGGACAAAGGTAATTATAGTTTAGCAGATGTTGAGATGAGTAGCAGTAATGCAAAAATCAAAGTGTATGGCGAAGGAAATATTGCCGAATGGAATATGAATGTTGTTTTCAATACTAAATTTAATGAACCAAAATATTTGCCGGAGTTTTCATTTTCTTTGAGAAATTCAATGGAGGATCCTACAGTTGATGTTAATGTGAGTTCGTTGTTTAAGATGTACAAAGCACAAGAAGATCAAAAAGTCGCAGCTAAGATGGCAGAAATTGAAGCTGAGAAAAAGTATTGGGATGACTTGGCAAACGAACAGAAAAAAATTGCCGATGGTTTAGTTTTGAGTACTAGGGAGAAATTGCAGCAACAAGTAAAAGATGCGGAAGTTGCGGCATATAGTCAAGATAGTATCGGGCAGTATAATTTGTTGCAACAAGATATTGATAAAGTATTATCAGATTTGGTTGAGGCTATGGATATAACAGAAACAATAAAAATTGATGATGCGGTTTTGAAAAATATGGTTGATGCTAATAAAAAAGCTGTTGGCGATATTGAACGTTATACTGAAAAATTTGCAGATATACAATTGGCAGATTTAAAAAAGAAAAATACTGCAGAATATAATAAAATAGTAGAGATGTTTAATCAAACCAAACAGGATATTTTTTCTTATAATTCGGATGTTGACAAGTATAAAGAGCGTCTTGCTAATGTGATAACTGATTATAAATTGGCGGAAGATGCGGATTTTATGAGCAAAAAGCAAGCGGTTGATGAAAAGATTGCAATGTTGGAAAGTTTGAATACAGAAGCAATTAACGCTCAGAATTTGAAAAAAGAAGATGCCAGTATTGAAGAATATATAGAATATAATAAGAAATTGGCAGATGTTTTAGATAAAATGAGTGGCGCAAAAAGTGAATTAAAGCAGGTTGTCGATGCAATGAAAGTATATGCGGAACCTAAGATAGATGAAATAGAAAAAATATATGCGAAACAAGTTGAAGATGAAGAGAATCAGCGTAGATTGGAAGAAAATACCGGAAGTATAAGTATAAAGAAAACCGGTAAAACGGTTACTGTAACAAGAGATATTGAAGAAATTAAATCTGCTGAAGAGGAAGTGAATAAAGAAGGGGTTAGAGTTCTTGATTTTTCCAAAGAAAAAATTGAGGTAAAAGAAAAGGATAACACTTTAAGTGGAAATGTTATAAAAAAAGGTCGGAATATTCGAATAAATTAGCTTGTATGGAACTTTTTTTGTGTTATATCTGGCTTATAAACAAAATTGTTTTGTGGAGTTATTAAAATGAGAAGACCTGAAGTATGTATTTTACCGGTAGCCGGTTTGTCTACCAGAAATTTGCCGGCGACTAAAGCGTTGCACAAAGGATTTTTAACATTGCACAGCAAGCCTATTATTCAATATGCTGTTGATGCATGTGCCGAAATCGGTATTAAAGAGATTGTTTTTATTTATAGCGATCAGTCTTGTAAGCATTTGTTTGAAAAACATTTTGCTCCGTATCCATGGCTTGAAAACCATTTGAGAGAGAAAAACAAATTAGAAATCCTAGATGAATTGTTGAAGATAATTCCCGAAGGGATGAAATTTTCTTTCGCAGAACAGGCTCAGCCTTTAGGTAACGGACATGCTATTTTGATGGCAAAAGAAATTGTCGGTGATAGAGATTTTGTTGTTATGTGGCCGGATGATGTGTATATTAATTTGCATGGTAAGGGTGTTTTGGCTCAACTGTTGGATGTTTATGAAAAAGAAGGTGGAATGGTTGAGAATATTATGGAATTCCCTAAGGAAGAGGTTATTCGTTATGGCGTTTTGATGGGAGCTGTTCGTGAAGGGCGTTTGGTTAGAGCAAAAGGAAAAATCGAAAAACCATCAATAGAAAATGTACCTTCGAATTATGCCAGTATGGGACCATATATTTTGCCTAATGAAATTATGGATATTTTGCCTGAAGTTCAAAAGGGAACAAACGGTGAGATTAATTTGGCTGATGCAATGGGTTTGGCGGCCGAAAGAGGTATGAAACTGACCGGCGTGTTGTGTGATGCGATGCGTTTTGATTGCGGAACAAACAAAGAGTTAGAAAAATCTAACTTAAAGCTTACGTTGATGGAAGATCCTGATATGAGAGCTTATTGTTGTGACTTGTTGAACACAATGATGGTATAGTTATAGTTTGTTTTTTAATTTTAGTAAGCCGCAATCTTTGTCGTTGCGGCTTTTTTTTGATAAAAAGTGCTTGATTTAAAGAAAAATATTGTTTATAGTCCGTTCAACTTTACGGAGTTACTAATTTAGCAAGACTCTGCAAGAGTGTGGGTATTTATGAAGGTAGTACCCGATTTGGTAATTATCCGGTCTGCCCGTCAGGCCAGTTTTTGAAAAGGAAGGAAATGCTATGAGACATGGAATGAAACATAGAAAACTTAATATGGATACAAATGCACGTAAGGCTTTGTTTTCAAATTTAACAGCCGCTGTTTTGACACATGAACAGATTAAGGTTACTTTGCCCAGAGCAAAAGAACTCAGAACTTTTGTTGATAACATGATCACTTTGGGTAAAAAAGGTCAGTTGAACAATCGTCGTCAGGCATTGGCTTTCTTACGTGACAACGAAGTTGTTGCTAAGTTGTTTTCTACTTTGGCAGAACGTTACAAAGATCGTAATGGCGGTTATACACGTGTTTTGCGTGCCGGTTACCGTTATGGCGATTGCGCTGAAATGGCAATCGTTGAATTGGTTGACAGAGATGTTAATGCCAAAGGTGCTAAGGACTTAGCTCGTGTAGCTGCTGAAAAAGCTGCTATTGAGGCTGCAGAAAAAGCAGCACAGGCTGAAGTTCAAAAAGAAGAAAAGAAAGCTGAAAAGAAAGATGCTGAATAGTTAAGGCTATCTGAGTGTTAAAAAACTCCTTGTTCATCGAACAAGGAGTTTTTTGTTCTTCTCTTTCTTGTTACCAATTATAATTAACCCCGATATTAAAGTTTGTAGCGTTGTAATCAGAACCATAGGTATATCCGACAGCGCCAAATCCGCTCCATCCGTTACCAAAGTTAAAGCTTCCGCCAATCTCGCCTCGGATTAAGGTTTCGTTTTCAAGTCCTTCAACCGTATCAAGCGAGGTTATATTGACATCACCTTTACCAAAGTTTTGGATAATACACGGTTTAACATAAATCTTGGTGATTACACGGCGGTTGTTGTGGAAGAAGGTCTTTTCAACCTTAACACCGGCCTCAGCTTCGATATTTTGAACATTGTCAAACTCAGCGGTTTTGCCATAAGCATCAGACATATCATCATATTTAATAAAGTTATAGCCTAATCTGATACTCGGTTCGATTGTTAATCGTTTTTGCGGTTCAAATACCAATCCCGCTTCA
>JAZUAM010000016.1:0-10215 GCA_045637985.1 Alphaproteobacteria bacterium | reverse complement strand
TAAGATTTATGTTAAACCGAGTATTATCCAAAACTTTGGTAAAGGTAATGTCAACATAACCTCGCTTGATACGGTTGAAGGACTTGAAAACGAGACCTTAATCCGAGGAGAGATTGGCGGAAGCTTTAACTTTGGTAACGGATGGAGCGGATTTGGCTCACTGGGTTACACCTATGGATCTGATTACAACGCAACTGACTTTAATATAGGTATCAATTATAATTGGTAAGTAAAAAGCCCCGCATAAACAGCGGGGCCAAACAGACAAAAGACAAGATTCTATTTTTTTAACATCGCTGATAAAAACCACAAATTCTTTGCATATGAAGCGATATATTCCTCAAACATACTTACAACCTGAAAATTATCTTCCTCATCGGCATCATTTCTTATTTCTACGGCCAAATCTCTCATTTCTTTCATATCTGCTTCTATTATACGCAAAACTTCATCCGGCAAAAAGTCTTTTGCATCCAATTCTTTAATCGAAGCATTTTGCATATAATCACTCATCTTAACCAAAGGCATTTTTCCCTGCATTTTTAAGACCTCTGCAACAGCATCAAATTGTTCAAAAACCTCATCATACAGTTTTTCGCTAAATTCGTGTATCTGTACAAAAGAATGCCCGATAACATTCCAATGCAAATTATGCAATTTAACATTCCACACTGCTAAATTTGACAAATATTTATTAAGCTTATTCATTTCGTTTTCCTTTCATATTATGTTTTACTGATTTTATAATAACAATCTTTTCCATAATGTAAAGAAAAAAAATGATAACAATTACTACTTTTTAACAAAACCATTGAAAAACAAGTCTTTCGCCTTTATAAAAAATTATTTCTTTATTAAACAAATTTTAGAAATTGCCACTTACAATAGGACAAATAATCTACATTTTTCAAAAAAGGCAAAAAACATGACTGATAAAATCCATATTAGCTGGAGTGAATTTCACCAAGATGTTAAAGAACTTTGCAAAAAAATAAAATCATCAGGTAATTATGATAAAATTGTCGCAATAAGCCGAGGAGGTCTAATTCCTGCCGGCATCATTGCTTACGAACTGGGTATCCGCCACACTTCAGTCATAAATATTGCTACCTATATCGGCGCCGCACACCTTAAACTTGACCACGTCGATAATCCTGAATTTGTCGGCGAAGTCAATGAAAAAACCCTCATTGTCGATGATTTATCAGACAGTGGCCAAACATTTCATGTTATGCATCGACAATTTCCCAACGGAAAATTTGTAACCGTTTATGCCAAAAGCAAAGGACAATCCGAGGTTGATATATACGCTAAAGCTATGCCCGATGAATGGCTTGTATTCCCTTGGGACGTTGAATAAGCCTTTATCTAAAAAAATTTGACAAACACCCTCTAAACACGTGTACCGCAAATCAAACACAATGTTAAAACAACCAATAACCAAAGAAGCTTCACTATCTGAGTTTCTTTGGCTATAATTTTAACAAATTATCCAATCTTTCTTCTCTGATTCCCACCGGATCTTGATGTATTACAATTTGGGCATCCGGATAAACGTTTTTTATAAGGTTTTCAACCTCTTCCGTATATTTATGAGCCGTATACAAATCAAGATCGCCATCCAACTCAATATGAAACTCAAATAAATATGCATTACCCAAATCTCTTGTTCTTAAATCATGAATTGACGGCTTTATTTGGTGCTTAGACACTATATCAAAAATCGATTTTCTTATATCATCACTCAATTCTTTATCCAACAACATACGAACAGCATCTCGCCCCAAATCATATGCATTATACAATAAATAAAAGGAAATAAACCCTGCAATTACCGTATCAATCCATACAATTCCCCAAAAATGAATTACAAACAACGAAACAATAATCGAAATATTAGTCAAAATATCAACACTATAATGCAAAGAATCTGCTAAAATAGCCTGAGATTTTGTTTTTTTTGCAACCATCCTTTGAAAAGCGACCAAACCAAGTGTGGCAATCAAACTTAACAACATTATAATTAAACCGAAATCAAGCTTCACCAAAACAACCGGATGACGCAATCTGTCTATAGAATCATATAAAATAAAAAGCCCCGAAGCTGCCACAAACCCCGCCTGAAACAACGCACTCAGCGCCTCTACCTTGCCATAGCCATATCTATAATTGTTTGTAGCCGGTCTTACAGATACTTTAACCGCCCAAAATGTTACCATTGATGCCAAAACGTCCGACAAACTATCGACCATAGATGATAAAACAGCTAGCGATTCCGTATAAAAAAATGCCAAAGCCTTAGCAAAGCACAAAAACAAAGCCAACGATATTGATGCAGTCGCAGCAATCTTCTTTAATTTTTCATTATTTGTTTGTGCCAATAACATTCTGTATCTTCTCCATGTCGCTACAACTTATTTCATAAAACTTATTCTGCATCAAATCGGCAAATTTTTGTAAAACAGGATTCGTTATTTTTCCTTCAAAAACATACTTTACAAAACACTGTTTTTGTTCTTGATAAAAACTCAATGTTACACTATCAAAATCTTCACCTTTTAACCTAATTGAAAACATATCTTTTTCTGAAGGAATAACGCTTGTTTCTGACAATTTTGTATTCAACAAAACACCTACAAACTTAGCCAAAATATCCGTGTTTTTTTGATGTTCCATAGCAACAAATCGCCCAAACTGCAAATTCCATAAATTTGCATAACTCCAATTATGAAAATCCAAATCCAAATCTACAACATCCAACAAAGCCAACCATATTTCAAACTTATCAGGCCTTCTTACATATGCTCCGACATGTCCGCGCCCTAACTCAATATTATAATTACCTATCTCAAAATCAACGACTCTGTTTTCTTTATCTCTCATCAACAAAACTTTTACGGCTTTACTGTTTTTATCAGATATGGGCAACAAACCAAATTTTGGCAAATTTTTTATCTTATCGGCTTTTTTCTCATAAATCTCAGCCCGAACAAGAGAACTTAAAAAACTTCTTAATCGATTCTGATTTACTAAAAATGCTTCCTGACCGGCAATTTTCCAAACATCATCCTTTTTTATAAGCTTTAAACTTTTATTATGTCCGACAAACTCAATTTCTGTAACATTATTAATTTGATTCGACAATTCCGGAAACAATAACTGTCCGTCCGTTAACGATTCGTCTATCGACGGTCTGTTAGCAACACCAACGATTCCTAAAACCACACAAAAACCAACACAACTCAAAATAATCAAAACACTCTTATTAAACTTTGGCTTTTGCGGAATACAAAATTTAAAACGACATTTATAAAAAAACATAATCAACAAAAAAACCAAAGGAATTGCATAAATATCAAAAAACTTAACCCAGAACTCTGTTTTTCTTAAATTGTCATTTAAGTCTTTTCTGATATCATACAATTCTTGCCGTTTTTGTCTCAGATTTTCTTTTATTTTATTAATTATCGACAACTCATCCGGAGTAAAAAGCTCTCTTTCTTCAAAACTTTTCTTATTCCATATTTCCTGTAAACCTTTTTTTATAAACTCTATTTGATCAAAAACATCTTTTTCTTTTATTCTAAAAAGTCTTAAAATTTCTTTTTGTTCTTTATCCAATTTTTCAAAAGATCTTACAATCGGAGACTTGCCTCTTAATTCCAACAAACTTGTATTACCAACCAAAACATCCAAAGAGTTCAAAACAAAATTACCATTATCCAACAACGGAATATTATAATTTTGATTATTAACATTAATTGATGACGTCCAAAAAGAATCATACAACAAATCACTATCGCCAACAACAATAACATCAAACGGTTTATCTGTTTGCTGGCTTATTATATGAGCTGCTAAAAATTTCTGACTTTTATCAGCCTTAAATCTTCGCAATATTTCTGCAGGGTGAACATTTCCGGTAACAACCGCCGATGACAAAAACTGCGATTCTGCACTTGGAATTAATAAAGGAACAAAATAAATGTTTGCATCTTTCAAAGGCATAAAACCGGACGCTGAAGTCACCAACATCCTTTTCAAGTTTTTTACTTCCGGCAAATCATCATAAAAACTTTCTCCTCTAAGATAAAATTGAATAAGATCCTGAGCCGTACCAACATAATTATTATCCTCAAATTCAACTTGAGTTGAATTATCCAAATCAGCAACAACTCTGTCTGCTAAAAATTTAATTCCCCACTTTGACGGCAACTCTCCATAATCTGACGGAGACGACAACTCAAGTTGAGGGCCGACCAAATGCAAAGCCTCAGGAACAACATCAAAAAAAGCTAAAACCTTACCTCCGTTCATAGAAAAATCATAAACAGCTTTTTCCATCTCTTTGGTTAATTTTTGAGGATGCGCCATCATCAATATTTCTATTTTATCAATATCCTTCGGCTCAACAACTTGTTTTATGTCATAAAACTTTGCTATTTCGTCTGCTATAAGCCATGGTTGGTGTATAACCCCTCCGATTCCACCGCCTAAAATAGGCAAGGATGTTAAAAGCCCTAATTCCTTTTTTTTATGTTCCAACAAATAAATATTTTCTGTTAAATCTTGCTCCAACAGACCGCTTCTTTGCAATGGTAAAAATGGTATCGTCCTACTTTGACCATTTTCATTAATAAAAACAATCCCCATATATGCAGCGATATTCATATCTGATACCGGAAGCGCTTTTACACCCTCGGCAATTGCTCTATCTTCAATATCACTTAGTGGCTCGGGATTATATATTTTATAATTAAACATCCCTTCACTTTTTTGCTTATAAATTTCAAGCAACAACTTCAAATTACCGAAAGCTTCTCGCATTCTGGGATCTCTTTCTCCCAAAATTGGTGAATAATAAACCTTTGCGGTAACCGGCGACGGCAAACTTGTTAAAATGTTTTCTGTTGACTCTGACAATGTAAACAGTTTTTCGGAGGTCCAATCCATCCTAAATTGTCGCAACATACTATCTGCAAATAAATTTATTCCGAAAAAACCCACTAAAATCAAAAACAATACTATAAAACAACCTGATAAAGATTTGTTGTTAAGCCAAAAAACCTTGCCATTGGTTCTATAACCAACAATTACGGTTGTAAAAAAATTAAACAAAAAAATCAGTGTTACAAAAAAAACAACACTTCTAAATTCAGTCAAACCGGAACTAAATAAAGACATATGAGTAACAAAACTGAAAGAAGAAATTAAATCAACACCCAAATCAGGCAAAAACCCTCTAAAAAAACCTAATACATATTCAATGCCGCTTAATAAAAACAACAAATTCACAAAAACAGCTACCACTAATGACACAACCTGATTCTTTGACAATGCAGATATTGTTTGAGAAACGGCAAGCATTGCCCCTATCAATAAAAAAGCCCCGATATAACTGTTAAATATCACCCCGTTATCAGGATTTCCCAAAACATTTAATGTGACAACAAAAGGAAAGGTAAGCAAAAGCCCTAATCCACAAAAGCACCAAGCAGCAAAAAATTTACCCCAAACAAAAACTTTGACAGATACCGGCAAAGTCATAATTTGTAACACGGTTCCGCTTTTAAACTCCTCCGCCCACAAACGCATGGCAATACCGGAAACAAAAATCAACAATATCCACGGCAAAAAATCAAACATCGGTCTTAATGTTGCGTTTCCCTGCGTAAAAATACCACCAAAGTACAGCGCAAAAGATCCATTAAGCAACAAAAAACAAATCAAATAAACAAACGCCAAAGGAGATTTAAAATAACGACAAAACTCATTTTTAGCGACAACAAATATCCTAGACATCAGTATTACCTCGTTAATTTTATAAAAGCATTTTCCAAAGATGTTGTTCTACTTTGCTTCAAAATAGCGTCCACATCACCATCAGCTTTTATTTGACCGCAATTCATTATAATTACCCTGTTTGCCAAAAACTTCGCTTCATCTAACAGATGTGTCGAAATTATAATTGTCTTATCCTTACTCATATCTGAAATTATCCCCATCATATGCTCTTTTTGATTCGGATCAAGACCATCTGTAGGCTCATCCAACAACAAAACCGGAGGATCTCCCAAAATACTTACAGCAAAACCAACACGCCTCTTATACCCTTTTGACAAAGTTTCGATTTTTTGATTAGCAACATCTCCTACATTAGCTAAACACATTACTCTTTCAGCTTCAGCTTTATCAAACCCTTTTAATTCCGCCATATATAACAAAAAATCCTTTACCTTCATATCTGTATATAAAGGAGCTCCCTCCGGCAAAAAACCTATTTGCCTTTTTGCAGATATATCATCAACACTATTATCTATTCCCAATATTTTAATAACACCTGATGTCGGAGCCAAAAAACCGGCTATCATATTCATCAATGTTGATTTCCCTGCTCCGTTAGGACCAAGCAGGGCGATAATTTGAGACGGATATGCCGTCAAAGTTACATTGTCGACAGCCGTTAGGCTCTCGAATGTTTTTGTTAAATTATCAATTTCAATTGATGCCGGCATTGAAAAACCTTTACCTCTGTTTGTTTATCTCATATAAAGCAATTGAAGCAGCTGTTGCCACATTCAAACTTTCTGTCAAAGGGGACATCGGCAATTTTACCGATATATCGCAACTTTCTTCAACCAATCTTCTCATACCTTTACCTTCTGATCCCATAATTACAGCCACCTTATCCATTTTTTGCAACTTATCTATGGTAATTTTCGCATAGCCATCCATACCTACAGTCCAAAAGCCGGATTTTTTCAACTTATCAATAGCTCGAGATAAGTTTGTTACTCTAACTACGGGCAAATATTCCAACATTCCCGCTGCGGCTTTTGCCATAGCTCCGCTTTCAATTGGAGAATTTTTATCTTGTATGATAAGTGCCAATGTATTAAACGCCACCGCTGAACGAATAATAGCTCCGACATTTTGAGGATCGGTAACTTGATCCAAAATCAACACATGGCAATTTTCCTTTTCCGCGGCCATGTCAATAATTTCTTCCAAAGAATAATCCGGCAATCTGGAACAAACCAATGCCACCCCCTGATGAACAGCGTCTCCTCCCACTAATTTGTCAATTTCCTTACGCTCAACCACTTGCGGAGCTATTCTTTTTTGTTTGCCCAATTCGTCAACACTGTCTTTTGTACACAAAAGTTTGCTAACTAATCTTTTCGGATTATTTAATGCCGCCAAAACAACATGTTTTCCATACAAAATCAATTTTTTACCATTATCAAATTGCATCTTACCCATGACAACCATCCAAAATATCAACAACTTCCAATAAATCATTTATCATATAATCAGGTTGATCCCCCTGATATTTTTTTTGCGGATCATATATAACACATTTTGCCCTTACATCTCCCTCATCATAAGAACGAGCAGTTTGATAATCCGCAACACCATCACCCACTACCAAAATTTCATCAGGAGAAGGATGTTCTTCTGCAAAAACAGCTCTCGTCGCAATCGGATGAGGCTTATCTTCGTCAAAATCCCCAGCAGCAACGATGTTTGTAAAAAAATTCGTAAAACCTAATTTATCCGATTCCTCAATAAAATACTGTCTTTTTTTATTGGTTACCAAATAAATCTTAACTCCCCTATCCAAACACGCTTTTAATAGCTTCTCCGCATTAGGCATAACTTTAAGTTCTGTTGCATGATGTTTTTCTATATAACTATAATAGGCTTTTTTTGCTTCTTCTTTTTTTTCACCGAAAATAAAACCCATTGTATCCTTATTTTGAAGTGTAGATGTTAATCTTTTGACCTCATCATATGGTATGGCATCCATATTTAAACTCTTAAAAGTATAGTCATATGCCGCAGAAATAACCGGATATGTATCTGCTAAAGTTCCATCCCAATCAAAAACAACATATTTTATTCCCATATCCTACGCTTTCCTATTAATTTTATTTTAAACCTACAAAGATAATATCTTCTTATTCCATATTTATGCAAGAGGAGTTTCATCTTATGCAAGACAAAAAAAGATTAAAAGAGATAGAATATTTTCTCAAAAAAAAATGTAATCTAAAAAAATTCAATATGGAAAAACTATCTTTGGACGGGTCTTCCCGAGAATATTATCGCATTTATTTACCGAACGAAATTTCCAAAATACTGCTTGATGATCAAAAACACGAAAACAATTCCAAAGAATTTGCTCTTTTATCTTCTTTCTTACGAAAAAACAACATCATAGCCCCAAAAGTTTTCTTTAAAAACCTTTCTAAGGGATTAATGCTTATAGAAGACTTTGGCAATACTGATTTCATCCAAAAATCAACCGGAAATAATGATAAATTTCTACTTCAAAAAGCTGTAGACATTCTTATAAAGCTCCACAAAGTGAAAGAGCTTCCGTCTTTTGTAAAACCAATGGATGAAAAAGTCATAATGGATAATTTTGCTTTATTCACAGACTGGTATATCCCCGCGTGCTTAAAACAGCAGCTGTCTTTTGAAAAACGCAAACAATTTTTTGACATTGTAAAAAATCTAATGTCCTCAATAAAAAAACAGCCTGAAACTTTAGTGTTGTGGGATTATCATGTAAACAACGTTATGTTTCCTGAAAAATATGACGATGCGGCCGTTATAGATTTTCAATCAGCCATGCGAGGCAATGGACTATACGATTTGGCTAGCCTTCTTGAAGATGAGAGAGGGAATATTCCTCAAACAATATCCGATGAATTAAAAGAATATTATTTCAGCCAAAGTAGTTTTTCAGACAAAATTTTGTTTGATAAAAGTTATGCTTTTATGGCTTTACTTCGTCATATGCGAGTTCTTGGCCGCTTTACAACACTGATAACCGTAAACAAAAAACCTATATACAAAAAATATGTCCCTCATGGCTTAGAGCTTCTTCAACGAAGCCTGCAAAACCCGTTATTTAAAGATCTTTCTCAATGGATGAACGAAAACTTTCCGCAGAGCAACTGGAAAACACCCGAAGACAAACAAATATCCAAAGCTTTTATCCTTGCAGCCGGCAGAGGTAGCAGAATGCGTCACTTAACACAAAAAAGATCAAAACCCATGGTAAAAGTAGCAAATCGCCACTTAATAGATTACAGCTTCGATTTGCTTAAAAACGCAAAAATTCAAGATGTTGTTACTAATGTATGTTGGCAAAAAGGAAACCTAAAAAAACACCTTAAAACCCTAAACAATTTTAATATTACAATATCAGAGGAAAAAACAGCTCTTGAAACAGGCGGAGGAATAAAAAAAGCCCTAAACCATTTTAATAAAAAACCCTTTATAGTAATCAACTCTGATAATATTCTAATAGATAATACCTTCAAACCTATTCTTAGACAAATGATGGACAATTGGGACGAACAAAAACACGATATTCTTTTGTTATTAACCCCCATAAACAATACTTATGGTGGCCGCCCCAAGCAAGGCAATTATAAAATTGACGGCAACCAAATAACTCGCAACAAACTTAATGTTTGTAATGAAGGTTTTGACTACGTTTATGTCGGTATTGCGATTCTACACCCCCGAATTTTTCAAAATTCACCTTGGGGAAAATTTTCAATACGAGATCTTTTTGATAAAGCCGAAACATTTGGTCGCTTGGGGTATATGCTAAGTGACTGTCAAGAGTTTTTGGTTGACAGTCCTGAAGCTGTTGTTGAAACAGAAGAAATGCTTTTATTGCAAAAATAAATCCCTCCTTTAAAAAAATCTATTGACAAATATCTCAAAATACTATTATTTGCATTGGTAGTGTTCGCACACTAACCTTCAATAAGGATTCTTCCTTATTCTTATAGTTTATAAGGAGGGGTGGCAGAGCGGTCAAATGCAACGGACTGTAAATCCGTCGACTTAGTCTACGATGGTTCGAATCCATCCCCCTCCACCACTATAAGATGATAACCTTGGATAATGGTTTGAACTAAGCGGGTGTAGCTCAATGGTAGAGCAGAAGCCTTCCAAGCTTATGACGGGGGTTCGATTCCCCTCACCCGCTCCAACTTCTTGCCATTTCCCAAAAAAACATTGTCGTAACAACATAAACATTTAAGGAACTTAAAATGGCAAAAGAGAAGTTTGAGCGCAATAAGCCTCACTGCAACATTGGTACCATTGGTCACGTAGACCACGGTAAAACAACATTAACCGCAGCAATAACCAAAGTATTGGCAGAAGCAGGCGGAGCAGATTTCGTAG